>JAFLSV010000040.1 GCA_022510785.1 Desulfovibrionaceae bacterium
TGATCACGGCCACGCCGCCCACCAGCTTGGCCAGGCGTTCCTGGAGCTTTTCGCGATCGTAGTCGGACGAGGTTTCTTCCACCTGGGCGCGCAGCTGCTTCACGCGGGCCTTGATGTCTTCGGTCTTGCCGGCGCCGTCCACGATGGTGGTGTTGTCCTTGTCAATATGCACGCGCTTGGCGGTGCCCAGATCCGACAGGCTGAAGTTTTCCAGCTTGACGCCCATGTCTTCGGACGCCACCTTCCCGCCAGTGAGAATGGCGATGTCTTCCAGCATGGCCTTGCGGCGTTCGCCAAAGCCAGGAGCCTTGACGGCGGCCACCTGAAGCACGCCGCGCAGCTTGTTCACCACCAGGGTGGCCAGGGCTTCGCCTTCCACGTCTTCGGCGATGATCAGAAGCGGACGGTTCATCTTGGCGATCTGCTCCAGCACGGGGAGCATTTCCTTCATGCCGGAAATCTTCTTTTCCTGAAGCAGAATATAGGGATTGTCGAGATCCACCACCAGCTTTTCGGCATCGGTGACAAAATAGGGGGAGAGGTAGCCGCGGTCAAACTGCATGCCTTCCACGGTTTCCAGCGTGGTTTCCAGGCCCTTGGCCTCTTCCACGGTGATCACGCCTTCCTTGCCGACCTTGTTCATGGCTTCGGCAATGATGTTGCCGATGGTGGCGTCGGAGTTGGCGGAAATGGTGCCGACCTGGGCGATTTCCTTCTGGTCGCGGGTGGGCTTGGCAATGGCGCCCAGTTCCTTGGTGACGGCTTCCACGGCCTTGTCAATGCCGCGCTTGATGGGCATGGGATTGCGGCCGGCGGCCACCAGCTTCACGCCTTCGTGGAAAATGGCCTGGGCCAGCACCGTGGCGGTGGTGGTGCCGTCGCCGGCGGCGTCGCTGGTTTTGGAGGCCACTTCGCGCACGAGCTGGGCACCCATGTTTTCAAACTTGTCTTCCAGCTCGATTTCCTTGGCCACGGTCACGCCGTCCTTGGTGATCACGGGCGAGCCGTAGGATTTTTCGATGAGCACGTTGCGGCCCTTGGGGCCGAGGGTGACTTTCACGGCGTTGGCCAGCTTGTCCACACCCACGGCCATACGTTCGCGGGCTTTGGCGTCAAACAGAATTTCTTTGGCGGACATGATTCTATCTCCTCACATCTCTTGAAAATTCGGGGTTAGTCGATGATGGCCAGGATGTCGTCTTCGCGCATGACGAGGTGTTCTTCCCCGTCCAGCTTGATTTCGGTGCCGGCATACTTGTTGAACAGCACGGTGTCGCCGGCCTTGACCGACATGGCCACGCGCTTGCCGCTGTCATCGCACTTGCCGGGGCCCACAGCCACCACCTGACCGCGCGAGGGCTTTTCCTTGGCGGTGTCGGGAATGAACAGGCCGCCGGCCGTCTTTTCCTCGGATTCAAGACGTTTCACGAGCACACGGTCGTTGAGGGGTTTGAAACTCATAGCCACATATCCTCCCAAAAAGTTTTAGGAATTGTTACCAAGACCGGTCGCAGGCGAAACAAAGGGGCGGCCCTGGACAGACACGCCCTTTATCGCGGCGAACCGGGACGCTGTCGGGAACTTCGCCCGCACACGTCTGGCGTGCAGGCCCGCTTGCCGGCGACGAAGGATAAATAAGCCCGCTTTTCGCGATGAAAAGGGGGGAAGGCGCATTTTTTTGAAAAAAATTTCCACTGACTCTGTGATGCCAATGATTCTGCAATGTTATGGGTATGGTATGAGCCGGAACACACGGGAAGCGGCCGATGTTCCCCGGGGATCGTGACGGGTATGGGAAGAGGCCAGACCGGGCATGCACGGGCGCGGAGCGGAAAGGTTCCGGCGCCCCGCCCGTCAGGCGCCGCCCCGCAACGCGCGGCAACCGAAACGGACAGGCGCCTTGACTCCGCGAGACAGACCCTTACAGTAAACACGACGTTCCAAGGGTCGGCCGCCGCTGTTTCCGGCGCTGCCGGCCGCACGAGGTATGCCCTATGTCCGGCGCGCCCGCTCCGTTCCGGCCCCTGGCACGGGCCGTGGTGACCCTGTTGCTGCTGGGGCCGGCCCTGGCTTTGACCTGCTGGCTGGCGCTGACCTGCGCCGATTTTCTGGGCATAGCCCGCGACGGATACGGACTTGCCGAGTCCTGGGAAAATTTCGCCCTGCGCGTGAGCCTGGGCATCCTTACGCCACCGGCACTGCTGGCCGGGCTGGATGGGCGCCGCCCGCCCGCCTTTCGCCTGCGCGAGGCGTGCCGGGCCTCGCTCATCAGCTTTGGGATCTACGCTGCGGGCTTTTTCGCGGTCAGCGCCCTTGTCACGCGCTTTTCCAGCTCCCCGCGGGCGTGGCTGCTCCCCCTGCTGCTGGAAACCCTTGGCCCCTTGCTGATGTGCGTCCTGCTGATGCTTTCCTACAGAATCACCGTCCTCATGCTGCCCCCGCCGCAGCCGCAGGGCCCCGCCCCCGCGCCTGTGCGCGTGTTTGTCGCGCTGGGCTGCGTTCTGGCCCTGTTTCCCCTGGTGGAGGCCATGGCCCCGGAATCCCCCCTGGGACTGCCCGCGCTGGAGCCGTCGGCGCATAACGCGCGGGCCCCGCATCAGGATCCATTCCTCCTGGCGGTTCTGGTGTGGCTGGTGGGCTGCCGCGGTCTGCGCGTCTTCCGGCCGCTGTATGTAATCGCCTGTCTTCTGGGGCCCCTGCTCATCGCGCTGGAACCAGGCCTTGTCCCCCTGCCCTGGCAGATGTTCCGCATCCTGCGCGTCGCGCTGTCCCTGACGGCCTGCGCCTGCCTTTACACTCCCACGGCCAGGCGCTGGCTGACAGCCTGAGGCCGGAGCCCGCCCGGAGTTCGCCATGCCCCGCCCTGTCGCCCAGGAACGAATCACCCTGCCGGAAACAGCCGACTGGCCCGCGCTGCCCCTTGAACTGACATGCGACCGTTGGCGCAGCATCCGCATCACCGTGCGGCCGGACGGCGCTGTTCTGGTGAAAGCGCCGTTCCGGGCGCGCAGGGAGAGCGTGCTGGACGCCGTCCAGCGCAAACGGGGCTGGATTGAAGCCAAACGGCGCTTTTTCCGGGAACGCGGCCTGCCCCCGCCCCGGCTGTGGGCCGAGGGTGAAATTCTGTACTATGTGGGGCAATCCTTCCGCCTGCGCTTTGACGCGCAGGGGCGGGCCGGCCGCCGCCGCGGGGCTGTGGCGCTCCTGCGGGGCCGGGAGCTGGTCATCCGGCCGGGGAACGCCCCGCTGACGCCGGATCTGGCGCGCCGCGCCGTGGAAGCGTGGCGGCAGAGTCTGGCGGAATCGCTCTTCCGCCGCCGTCTGGCCCGGCTGTATGCCAGATATGCCGGGCGGCTGGGCGTTCCCTGCCCGGCGCTCAGGGTGCGATCCCTCAAACGGCGCTGGGGCAGCTGCTCCGCGCGGGGCGTCGTGACCCTGGCGCGCCAGCTTTCCGCCGCGCCCCTGGCCTGCGTGGATTATGTCATTGTCCACGAACTGTGCCACCTGCGGCACATGAACCACGGCCCGCGCTTTCACGCCCTGCTGGAGGAACTGCTGCCCGGCGCGGCCCGCCTGGCGAAGGAACTTCAGCGCTGGGGACTGGAGCACGGCAGGGAGTGAGGAGAAAAGCCTCCGGCAGGACAAGGGAGGGCTCACCCGCCCAGGTACGCTTCCTTCACCTTCGGGTTGGCCAACATGGCTTTTGGCCGCTCGCCGGCTCAGCTTCATGCGCACGCGGCAAAGCCGCGATGCGCCTTCGCGGCTCGCTCAAAGCTCGCTGACGCTCGCGCCTGCGGCGGTATGAGGAAAGATCTCGCGACGGCAGGCACGGGCGATTCACCCGCCAAGGTACGCTTCCTTCACCTTCGGGTTGGCCAGCATGTCCTTGCCCGGGCCTTCCAGAACCACGGAGCCCACTTCGAGGATATAGGCGTAGTCCGCGATGGACAGCGCGGCGTAGGCGTTCTGCTCCACCAGCAAGACGGTGCGGCCCTCGGCGTTGATGCGGTTGATGATGCCAAAGATGTCCCGAACCAGCAGCGGGGCAAGGCCCAGAGAGGGCTCGTCCAGCATGACCAGATCGGGCTGGCTCATGAGCGCCCGGCCCACGGCCAGCATCTGCTGTTCCCCGCCGGACAGGGTGCCGCCCTTCTGCCAGCTGCGTTCGGCCAGGCGAGGGAAGAGCTGGTACACCCGCTCCATGTCGCGCGCGATGCCGTCCTTGTCCTCGCGGCACCAGGCCCCCAGGGTCAGATTTTCGGCCACGGTCAGGTGGGGAAGGATGCGCCGCCCCTCGGGACTGAGGGCGATGCCGTGGCGCACCATGTCTTCCGGCTGCTGGCCCAGCAGAGACAGGGGCGCGTCCCCCGCGCGCCGGGTCAGGATGACCTCGCCCGAGGCGCCCTTGACCAGCCCGGCCACGGAGCGGATGACACTGCTCTTGCCCGCGCCGTTGGCGCCGATCAGGGTGACGATGCTGCCGCGCGGGATGGACAGCGACACCCCTTTCACGGCGTGGATGCCGCCGTAGTGGACGTGGAGGTTCTTGATTTCGAGCATGATGTCAGGCATGGACGACCTCCTCGCCCAGGTAGGCTTCAATGACGCGCGGGTTGGAGCGGATGGCCTCCGGCACGCCGTCGGCGATGATCTGCCCGTATTCCAGCACCCAGATGTGCTCGCACACGCCCATGACCACCTTCATGTCGTGCTCGATGAGCAGGATGGTCAGCCCGAATTCATCCCGAATCTGACGGATGAAGCGCATGAGCTCCATGCTTTCCTGCGGGTTCATGCCCGCCGCCGGTTCGTCCAGCAGCAAAAATTCGGGCTGCGTGGCCAGAGCGCGGGCGATTTCCAGCCTGCGCTGCGCGCCATAGGGCAGAGCCGAAGCCTTTTCGTCCGCGTGGGCGCCCAGGCCTACCCTGTCCAGCAATTCGGCCGCGCGGGCGCGGATGGCGGCCTCCTCGCCGCCGGCCAGGCCCAGCACCGCGCTCCACCAGTGGCCCTTGCGGCGCACATGGCAGCCTATCATGACGTTTTCCCGGGCCGTTTCGTTGTGGAAGAGGCGGATGTTCTGGAACGTGCGGGCCATGCCCGCCGCGCAGATGGCGTGCGGGCTGACCCCGGTGATGTCCCGGCCGTTGAAGATGACCTGCCCTTCCTGCGGGGTGTAGAAGCCCGTCAGCACGTTGAATACCGTGGTCTTGCCCGCGCCGTTGGGGCCGATGAGCCCCACAATGCTCCCCCGGGGGATGCGGATGTCCAGCTGACTCACGGCGGTCAGGCCGCCAAAGCGCATGGTGACATCCCTGACCTCAATGATGGTATCGGCGGCGCTCATGCCCTGCCCTCCCCGTCCGTGTCCGTGCCGGTTCCGGCCCGGCCGCGCGGGCGGCGCAGCCGGCCGCACAGCCCGAAAATGCCGTCCCAGGTGATTTCGCGCATACCCATGATGCCCTCGCGGCGGTACAGGATAATGATGAGAAGCACCACCGAGAACACCACCATGCGCATGCCCGGAATGCCGGGTATGGTGAACACGCCAAGGTCAAGGGGCGATTCCACCACCCGCAGCCATTCCAGCAGCACGGTGATAATGACGCTGCCCAGGATGCTGCCGGTGAGGGAGCCCAGCCCCCCGGCCACCACAATCATGAGGATGTTGAAGGTCAGCTGGAAATTGAACATCTTGGGGTCGATGGTGGTGAGCAGGTTGCCGAGCAGCGCCCCGCCCACGCCGGCCAGAAAGGCCCCCAGGCAGAACGAGAACAGTTTGCTGCGGAACACGTCGATGCCCATGACCTGAGCCGCCACCTCGTCATCGCGCACGGCCTTCAGCACATTGCCGAAGTTGCTGTTCAAAAGGCGCACCATGCCAAAGAGCACCAGAAAGAGCCACAGGTAACTGGTCAGAAGCGTGGTGTGGGCGGGCAGGCCCTTGATGCCCAGAGAGCCGTTGGTGATGGGCGTCAGATTGACAATGAGCACCCGGATGATTTCCGCAAAGCCCAGGGTGGCTATGCCCAGATAGTCCCCGCCCAGGCGCAGCACCGGAAAGCCGATGACCAGCGCCATGAGGGCCGCCGCCAGGCCGCCCAGAAGCACCGAAATCCAGAACGGCGTGTGCAGCACCGAAAAGGGCCAGGCAATGGGCTCGATGAGCCACATGATTTCCTTCTGGGCGGCGGGCAGCACGCACAGGGCCGACATATAGGCCCCGATGGCCATGAAGCCGGCGTGCCCCAGGGAAAACATGCCGGTAAAGCCGTAAATGAGGTTGAGGGACAGGGCCAGAATGCCGTACACCGCCACCAGGTTCAGAATCTGCACCTGATAGCCGTTGAGCCTGGCGGGCAGCCAGTTCCAGCCCATGTCACGGGCCATGCTGCCGTCGCCCCACCACAAAAAAAGCGCGAACAGCGCCAGAACCACGGCGTTCAGCGTCCAGTCGCGGCGCGTTTTGGCCGAGGGCTTCATATCTTGTCCTCCTGTTTTTCGCCAAACAGGCCAGTGGGCTTGACCAGCAGGATAACCACCAGGAGGATGAAGGCGAAGGCGTCGCGGTAGCCGGACAGGGGAGGAAGAAAGGCCACGGTCATAATTTCGATGAAGCCCAGAATAAGGCCGCCCACCACAGCTCCCTGGATGGAGCCTATGCCGCCGAACACGGCCGCGATGAAGGCCTTGAAGCCGGGGACAACCCCCATATAGGGGTTGATTTGCGGGTAGCGCAGGGCCCACATGATGCCCGACGCGGCGGCCAGGGCCGATCCTATGCCAAAGGTGAGGGCAATGATTTTATCGACGGAGACCCCGAGCATCCGGGTGGTTTCAATGTCGCGCGAAATGGCGCGCATGGCCAGCCCGGGCCTGGTGTGATACACCACCCACAAAAGCAGCAGCACCAGCAGGGCGGTGACGGCGGGCACAATGAGGGTCAGGGGCATGAAGCGCGTGCCGCCCACCGTGATGATGGACACCAGCCATTCAGGCTGGTGCATGGGCCGGGGCAGACCGCTGAACACCACCACGCCCAGGCTTTCCAGAAAGAAGGAAACCGCGATGGCGCTGATCAGCGCCGAAATGCGGGGCGCGTCGCGCAGGGGCTTGTAGGCTATGCGATCCACCAGCACGCCCATGAGGCTGGCCCCCAGAATGGCCACCACCACGGCCAGGGGCCAGGGCAGCAAAAAGGTGCTGATGCCGTAAAACACAAAATACGCGCCCAGCATCAGAATATCGCCATGGGCGAAGTTGATGAGCCGGAGGATGCCGTACACCATCGTGTAGCCGATGGCGATGAGACCGTACAGCGACCCCAGCGTCAGGGCATTGAGGAAATGCTGGAGAAACAGATCCAAACTCATGGAACCCGCCTTGATGGTTCGCGGCACAGATGCCGCTTGAGGGCCGGGAAGACCGCCCCCCCCCGCATGCGCGGGAGCGCGGCTGTTTTCCCCGCAGGCCCGCCGCATTCCGGCGGACAGACGGCACGCGCCCGCGCCAGAGCCGGGCGGCGGGGAAAACAGCCTTGAGGTTTACAGTGCGGGAGTCACCTCGCCGAGGTACACCCTCTTATCGTCCTTGTACTGGATGATGCCCACGGGCAGCTCGGCGTCGTGGGTTTCATTGATGGTCAGGGTGCCCAGAGCGGTGGGCAGATCCCTGGTTTCGGCCAGCGCCTTGGTGATGGCTTCGGGATCATCGGAACCGGCGCGGGTGATGGCGTCAAGCACGATGTTGTAGCAGTTGTAGCCCAGGGCCGAGTTCACGTTGGGATCCTTGTCGGGATAGGCCGCGCGCCAGGCGTCGGTAAAGGCCTTGGCCTCGGCGCCCATGTTGGGCATGGTCACATCGTAGGGGAAGGTGGTGTGGAGGAAGCCTTCCACAGCCTTGCCGCCGATGGTCAGGGTATCGGGGTTGTCCATGGCGTCCGCGCCCATGATCACAAATTCGCCGCCCAGTTCGCGGGCCTGCTTCATGATAATGGCGCCTTCGGCAAAGTAGGCGGGCATGAACACGAAATCGGGCTTTTTGCTGATAATTTCGGTCAGCTGCGCCGTAAAGTCCTGGTCGCCGGAACTGTACTTGAGGTCGGCCACCACCTCGCCGCCAAGCTGGGTGTAGGAACGCTTGAAGAAATTGCACAGGCCCACGGAGTAATCCGAGGCCACGTCCATGAGGATGGCGGCCTTCTTGAAGCCCAGGTTCTGGGCGGCATAGGTGGCCGCGGCCGCGCCCTGATAGGGGTCAATGAAGCAGGCGCGGAAATAATACTTCTTGCCCTGG
The DNA here is from genome assembly GCA_022510785.1 of Desulfovibrionaceae bacterium. Lineage (GTDB taxonomy): Bacteria > Desulfobacterota > Desulfovibrionia > Desulfovibrionales > Desulfovibrionaceae > Mailhella. Next base: position 8,293 of record JAFLSV010000040.1, read on the forward strand.
GTCACCAGAGGATTGGTGCAGGAGGTGCCGATGACGGGCACGCCCGCGCGTTCGGCCACTTCACCCCCGGCCAGGGCGAGGGAGGAGCCGTAGGTGCCGATGATCACAGCCACCTTGTCGCGCTCGGTCAGGCGGGTCACGGCGTTGGCGGCTTCCACCTTGTCGGACTTGTTGTCCACAACCACCAGTTCCACCGGCCGACCGAGCACGGCGGGCTGAGCCTTCTGGGCCAGCTGGACGCCTTCCAGCTCAAGCTGGCCGCCAAAGGCATTCTGCCCGGTCAGGGGCAGGTACACGCCAATTTTGATCGGGTCGGCGGCCTGGGCCGCCGGAGCGGCGAATCCGCACGCCAGCGCGGCCAGCGCGACTGACGCGCATATTTGTGCCACTTTCATACATTGCCTCCGCAGGTCATGGTTTAAGGAAAAGAAGGACGCCTTTTCAGACGACCGTCTTCAGCCTAATGAAAGTTACGATTTTGCGCAATCACAAGTCCGGCCCGAAAAATAAAAAAGGCCGCGCCGTCTGATGGCGCAGCCCGGGCCGGGACGGGCGGAAGCGCCCGGCCGGAAAATACAAAAATGTCAAAACGCAGCGGGCTGATCCATGTCGCTAAAAGTGGGATCTGCGTCGGGATGACGAGGGAATATTCAGTGATGTCCGATACTTGGCTACAGTGCGGCGGGCAATGTTGACGCCCAGATGTTCCTTGAGCAGTTCGCACAGACGCTCGTCCGACAGGGGATCTTTGGGGTCTTCCTCACTGATGCATTTCTTGAGCAGAGCCTTGACGCTTTCCGACCCGACCGAGGTGCCATCGTCCAGCTCAAGCGCGCTGTTGAAAAAGAACCGGAGCTCAAAAACGCCGTGGGGCGTGGCCACATATTTATTGGTGGTAATGCGGCTTACCGTGGACTCGTGCATGTTGATATCCTCGGCAATATCCTTGAGGATGAGCGGTTTCAGCCTGGTCACGCCCTCCTCGAAAAAGGGCCGCTGATGCTTGACGATGCTCTCCACCACCTTGTACAGCGTGCGCTGGCGCTGTTCCAGGCTGCGGATCAGCCACGAGGCCGCGCGCAGCTTTTCATTGACGTATTCCCTGTCCTTGTCGCTCATGGCGGCCTCGGCGCCGTTATACAGCGAGCTCACCTGAAGATGGGGCAGGCCGTCATCGTTGAGCAGAATAACAAAATCGTCGTTGTAGGCGTACACATACACGTCGGGACTGACGTACGCGGGCTCGCTTTCGCCAAAGCTGGCCCCCGGCATGGGATCGAGCGACTGGATAATGTCGATGTATTCCTTCAGGGTGTCCATATCCAGATGAAACTTGCGCAACAGGGGCTTGTAGCGGTGGGTTTCAAAATCTTCCAGATGATGCCTGATGAGATCCACCAGGATGGGATCGCGATCATAGCGCAGCACTTCAATCTGGATGAGCAGGCACTCTTTCGGGGATCGGGCCGCCACGCCCACGGGGTCAAAGCGCTGAACGGCGGCGATGACCGGCTCGACCTGGGCTGGCGCGGCTTCGGCCAGGCTGGCGATTTCCTCGGCGCTGGCCCGCAGATAGCCGGAAGAATCCAGGTTGCCGATAACGCATTCGCCTATGCGCTTCTGCTCTTCGGACAGGGAGGAAAGCCTGAGCTGCCACATGAGGTGGGCTTCCAGCGTGGGGGCCGCGGCATGACGGGCCTCGAGACTGCTGATTTCCTCGGACAGCTCGTATTCCCGCGCCCTGGACAGCCTGGGCGCGCTGGCCAGATCGCCGAGGTAATCTTCCCAGTCCGCCGAGGCGGCCACATCCCTGTCATAGACGGCGTCACCGTCCCCGGGGCGGACTTCGGCCCCGCCCTGCTCGGCGGGAGCCTCTTCCACCTCTTCCAGAAAGGGATTTTCCAGAAGCTCGCGCTGGACGCTTTCCATCAACTCAAGGCGTGACAGCTGCAAAAGCTTGATCGCCTGCTGAAGCTGAGGCGTCATGAGCAGCTGCTGACTGAGCTTGAGTTGCTGTTTGAGTTCCAGGGCCATACGCGCCGTTACTCCCCAAAAGGCTGGCGGGATTATGCAAAAAATGTGCTTCGCTGCTTAAAAATGAACAAAAACACACGTGAGCATTGCTATGCCACAGATCGACGCATCTGGCAAGCCCGCAGGACGCGCGGGGCGCTCATGCCCGCCCGGAAAAGAGCGTGTATCTCTGCGAACGGACAGCTAAATTTTTTGCATGAGGCAGGCCCGCCGCGCGAGGGAGTCAGCGCGCGGCGGGCCTGCCGCCGGTACAGTTTCCGGACGGCGTTACGCGTAGTCGGCCAGTTCGGCCTGCAACCGCGCCAGCAGGTTGAGCTGCAAATCGTCGTCTTCCAGGCCGAAATGGATATTGGCGATGAGGTAGTCCACCCAGTCGCCCGCGTCGAAGCGTTCGCCCTGCATCCTGATGGCCAGCATGCCGCGTTCCCGGGCCAGGGAGCGCATGGCGTCGGTGAGCTGAATTTCACCGCCGTGGCCGGGGGGCACGGCGCGGATGTGATCAAAGATGTCGGGGGTAAGCACATAGCGGCCGATAATGGCCAGGTTGGACGGCGCCTCGCCCACGGCGGGCTTTTCCACCATGTCGGTGATTTCGTACACGCCGTCGCCGCGCTCGCGGCCGGCCACGATGCCGTACTTGCTGACCTTGTCCGGCGGAACCTCCATGACGCCGATGACGGGCTTGTTCTCGGTCTGGGCCACCATCATGAGCTGACGTATGCCGGGCACGTCGCCGAAAATGAGGTCATCGCCCACCATAATGGCGAAAGGCTCGCCGGCCACCAGATGCTCGGCGCACAGCACGGCGTGCCCCAGGCCCAGCTGCTTTTTCTGCCGCACGGCCATGATGTTGACCATTTCGGCCACAAAGCGAACCTTTTCGAGCAGCGCCTTCTTGCCGGCCCGCTCCAGCACGCCTTCCAGCTGGAGGTTGTAGTCGAAATGATCCTCGATCACGCTTTTATCGCGGTTGGTCACAAAAATAACATCCTGAATGCCCGACACCATCGCCTCTTCCACCACATACTGGATGACCGGCTTGTTGTAGATGGGCAGCATTTCCTTGGGAATGTTCTTGCTGGCGGGCAACGACCGGGTTCCCCACCCCGCCACGGGGATGACCACCTTGCGAATATTCATAGGGGCGCTCCTGGTTGAGGACTTGTCCTTCCGCGCTTTTCCACGTCTTTTTCCGCGACGGCCGCGAAAAAATGCGCGGACAACGGCAAAAATACGTCTTGAAGACAGCATATACCCTTGACCCGGCCAATGCAACCGAACTAAGACAAATAAACATGGCTGCCGCACCTGAAAAAAGCCGGCCGTACAGCCCGCACGCGGCACAGTGCCATGCGCCGGAGGAGAAAAACCGCTATGAAATATTGTATCCCATTGCTCTGCATGGCCCTGCTGCTCTGCGGCTGTTCCACACATACGGCAGACACGACTCAGGTTCATAAAATGGCCATGAAGCGTTTTGAAACCATGATCAACACGGCTGACCACGATCTGGCCAGGGAACTGGTCGCCGATGACGCCCCGTTCTACACGCCCGCCTCACCGGCCCCCCTGTACGGAGGGGAAGGCTATGTGTCGGTGGTTGACTGGATGCGGCAGGCTTTTCCGGATGTTCAGTGGAAACTTGAGGATATGGTGGCGGAAGGAAACACCGTTGCCGTACGCTGGACGCTGAGCGGCACCCATAAGGGCGAATTTCTGGGCATGCCCGCCACCGGCAGGAGGTTTTCCACCTCGGTCATGAACTTTTACTTTTTCAATGACGAAGGCAAAATTATTAATGATATTGCCGTGGAAGGGATGATTGGCATCCTGCGTGGCATTGGCATGCTGGACAAATAGAACTTCAACGCAGGGCGGACTGAGCCGCGTCCGCCAGGCGCCGGGCCAGAAGGCGCACATGGTCGGCGTCCTGGCCTTCCACCATGACGCGGCACAGGTTTTCCGTGCCCGAATAGCGCAAAAGCACCCGGCCCCGGCCCTCCAGCTCCTCTTCCACCCCGCGCCGCGCGTCCATGAGGGCCGGGCATTCCTCAAAGGGAATCTTGCGCTGCACCCGCACATTGATGAGACTCTGCGGGAAAAGGACAAGCTGATCCGCCAGTTCGGACAGGGGCCGCCCGCGCTGGCGCATGATGCGAAGAATCTGGAGCGCGGCCAGCAGGCCGTCGCCGGTGGTGCTGTACTCGCGAAAAATGAGATGCCCGGACTGTTCCCCGCCCAGGGCGGCGTCGTGGGCGCGCATGGCCTCGGCCACATGGCGGTCGCCCACCGGGGTGCGGAGGAGCCGCCCGCCGCGCTCCTCCATGAACAGTTCCAGCGCCATATTGCTCATGACCGTGGACACCAGCAGATTGCCGCGCAGACGGCCCTGCCGCATAAGGTCATCGGCGCACAGGGCCATAATCTGATCACCGTCCAGCACCCGCGCCTTTTCGTCGGCCACGATGAGGCGGTCGGCGTCGCCGTCCAGGGCCAGGCCGATGTCGGCGCGGGTTTCGCGCACCCTGGCCCGCATGGCCTCGGGATGGAGCGAGCCGCAGTCACGGTTGATATTGAGGCCGTCAGGCGCGGTGCCCAGGCGGATAACCTCGGCCCCCAGCTCTTCCAGAGCCAGAGGGGCCACCTTGTAATTGGCCCCGTTGGCGCAGTCGATGACCACGCGCAGCCCCTCCAGGGTCAGATCCTGGGGGAAGCTGTTCTTGAGGTACACGATATAGCGGCCCGGCGCGTCCACAATTTTGTAGGCACGGCCCACCTTGTCCGAAGGCGGATATTCCCAAGCGTGATCGGCATCCAGCACCAGATCGGCCATGCGATCCTCAGTCTCGTCCGGCAGCTTGAATCCCTCCCGGTCGAAAAACTTGATGCCGTTGTCGTCGTAGGGGTTGTGCGAGGCGGAAATGACCACGCCCAAATCGGCCCTCATATTGCGGGTCAGGAAGGCAATGGCCGGAGTGGGCAGCGGGCCCACCTGAAACACGTCCATACCCGCCGCGCACAGCCCGGCGGTAAGCGCGGATTCAAACACATAGCCCGACAGGCGCGTATCCTTGCCGATGATCACCCGGTGACGGCGCTGCCCGTCCCGGAACAGGGTGCCCGCCGCCAGCCCCAGGCGCAGGGCCATGTCGGCGGTCAGGGGATAGGTGTTGACATGGCCGCGCAGGCCGTCGGTGCCAAAAAGACGCTGGGGCATGATTTTCCTCACGCAAGGGGCAGTCAGGGTTCAGACACAGGAAACGTTCAATGCCGGGGCCCGGATCGGGGCGACAGGGGCAGCCTGGCCGAACTGTCCACGCGCCCCCGGTCCCCCTGATCCGCTGCCGGGGCGGCCGGAGTTTTCAGACTGACGGTCACCATGGAAGGCTCCACGCTGGCCAGACGCGCGCCGGCGGGCAGCATCACCAGCACGGGCACGGCGGCTCCAGCCCCGGATTCAGCCCCGCCCGCGCCGGACGGCGGCCGCACCACCACCCGGATGGCCTCCTGATAGGCGGCATCGTGCAGACGCCCTTCAGGAACTTCCACAACGAGCTCAACAGCCCCGGGGGCAAGCTCATAGCGGGCCGAATCCTCGTCATCCAGCTGCACCGCGCGGCTCAGTTTCAGTTTTGAGGTCTTAAGGGCCAGCGTGTAGCGCAGGGTGGTCACGGGCGGGGTGATTTCCACCTGCTCCGGCCCGGTAATGACCACGCTGGCGGCCCGTGTGCCCTCGCTCATGTCCTGGGTGGGATCAAAGGCCACGGACAGGTGCTCCAGGGTTCTGACCTGGCTTTCCGGCCCCTTCACCGTCACAAAGGACGGCTCGAGCAGCACGCTGGTCAGCCGCAGCGGCGCGTCCTCGGGCAGGGGCGTCATGGTCACGTCCAGCGGAAGCACGCGCTCGCTGAGGGTATCCACCTCCAGCACCAGGCGGCTGGGCGAAACCTCCACCACCTCGTACGACCGCAGGGCAAGCAGCTCATCCACATGGAGGGGCAGCACGTTGACCCCCTTTTTCACCCCGGACAAATCCACGGTATAGGACAAGTCGCGTGAGTACAGGCCGCGCAGAAGCTCGCTCGAACCGCGCAGGCGCACGGACAGGCGGTGGATCATCCCGTCACGCACCACCAGCCCCCGGGGCAGGCCCCGGTAATCCACCCGCAGGTCAAGCTGCGCCTCCACCTGGGAACTGCCGATGACCACATAGCGCAAGCCCACGGCCAGCAGCAGCGCGAGCAGAATGCACCTGAGGGTTTGCCAGTGGCTTTCAGTGACTGAGGACATTGGTCAAAATCCGTTCCAGGCGTTCATAATTGAGCGGGTTGGACAGCCGCCCGTTCTGGGCCACGGTCACCTCGCCCCGTTCCTCCGAGACCACCAGAACCACCGCGTCGCTGACCTCGGTAATGCCCAGGGCAGCCCTGTGCCGGGTGCCGAAATGCTGGCGGGCCACCTCCTGGGCAAGGGGCAGCACGCAGCCGGCCGCCACCACCCGGCCGGACACATTGACAATGACCGCGCCGTCATGCAGCGCGGTTTTGGGGAAAAAGATGGTGGACAGCAAATCTTCGGAGACCAGGCCGTCAATTTTGACGCCCTTTTCCATCATGTCCCCCAGGGGCATGGTCATTTCAATAACAATGAGCGCGCCGATATGCCTGCCCGCCAAATCAAAACAGCTGCGGGCCAGGATGCCGATCAGCTCCTCGTGGCCGCCGGTCCGGCGGCGGAACAGCGAGCGCAGGCTCATGCTGGACAGGGCCTGCCGGATATCCTGCTGAAAAAGAATGACAATGACCAGGAACAGGGAACCGAACACGGCTTCCAGAAGCCAGGACAGGGTGAGCAGCCCTGCCATCTGCGCCACGGCATAGAGCACGAGCAGAACAAAGAGCCCGCTGAGCGCGGCCACAGCCCGCGTGCCGCGCACAAAGCGGATAACGTGGTACAGCAGAAACGTGACCACCGTTATGTCCAGCGCTTCGCGCCAGCCGAAGGGAATCTGGTTCCATTCCATCATGGGACGCATCCTATACCGGCCCGACGGCGCGCACAAGGGCCAGAGCGCGCCGCGCGGCCGCCGCATCGTGAACCCGGTGATGCGCATAGCCGCGCTCGGCCATGAGCGCGGTGGCAACAGCCGTTATCCCGTCGCGCTCGGCAGGCTTGAGCCCGAACATATCGCCAAACAGCGACTTGCGGGACAGACCCAGCAGGAGGGGCCGCCCCAGCTCAAGCAGGCGTCCGGTGCGGGTCAGCAGGGCCAGATTGTGCTCCGGGGTTTTGCCAAAACCTATGCCGGGATCCAGAATAATATTGGTTTCAGGCAGCCCGGCCCGCACCAGGGCGGCCATGCGCCGCTCAAAAAAGGCCGTGACCTCATCCACCACATCCGCGTAGCGCGGCGCGTCCTGCATGTGCCCCGGCCTCCCCTGGCAGTGCATGAGCACATAGCCGGGCCGCCGCGCCGCCAGCACTTCGGCCAGACGGGGTTCCCACACGCAGGCCGAGATATCATTGATGATGTCGGCCCCGGCGTCCAGCGCGGCTTCGGCCACGTCGGCCCGCCAGGTGTCCACGGAAACAAGGGGAAAAATGGACGCCCCCCGGGGACGGGAAGACGGGGAGTCCTGGGCGCGGGCGGCGGCACGCCCGGCCAGCAGGCCGCGGATCACCGGCATGACGCGGGCCGCTTCCCCGGCGGCGTCCAGCTCGGACGCGCCCGGCCGGGACGAAGCGCCGCCTATGTCCAGCACCGCCGCGCCTTGGGCGGCCAGAGCCCGGGCGTGGGCCAGGGCCGCTTCCGGCGTATTGTGGCGGCCGCCGTCAGAAAAGGAATCGGGCGTGACGTTGACAATGCCCCATATCCAGTACGGAGCCACGGGATTGGTGGCCAGCGCCCCGCCGGGCCCAGGCGCAGCGGAATCCACCCCTCTGCCCCGGATGCTCCACAACGGCCGCGCCCCAGCCGTTCCGCCGGCCCCGCCCGCCTCATCCATCAGGGGCGATCCGTGCTGTCGCCGTCCGGGGGCATATCGCGGAGGTCTGCGGCCCCCGGCGCCTCGTCTTCGGCGTGCAGCGTAAAGGTGGCGCCATCGTCGGGAGGAGGAGACTGATCGGAAGGCCCGGAGGGGCCGCCCCCGGCGCGGGACGCTTCAAACGGGGGCAGGGGCTTGCCCTGAATGAGCAGGTCAAGATCATCGCCGGTGATGGTTTCGCGTTCCAGCAGAGCGGCCGCGATGGCGTGCAAAAGATTCAGGTTTTCTTCCAGAAGCGCGCGGCCGCGCGGCCGCGGGGTCGGTACTTCTGCTTCGATGGCCGCGGACCTGCCGCCGCGCATCTGACAGTTTTTTACGATATTGGGATTATTTGTTGCTGTTATAGTAGTCCAGCGCGCGGCCCCAGGCGTCGTTCAGGACGGTGATGTACCGGGAGCCGTTCCAGCTGTGGGCCACGTAGTCGGCCGCGGTCTGCGCGTCCTTCAGGTTGACGTCGGTATAGCCGTTGATGATGATGTCCAGCAGGACGTTCACC
>JAFLSV010000041.1 GCA_022510785.1 Desulfovibrionaceae bacterium
AAGCTGGCGCTGGCCGCGAAAAGCCTGGACGAAATCCGGCGCATCAGCCCGGCCGTGGAAAATAGCGCCACGCGGGGCGCGGGGGCGGCAGCCGCACCACTCCCACCAGGTGTCGGGGACGCCGAGAGCTGACACCTATCCCGCACAGCCAAGCACTTTGACAATCGCAGAGGGATTTTTTTTCGCATAGCCCGCGCAGTTTGCGGGCACTATGGCGGCATTTGCGGCATGGTGGGCTGACCGACAGAGGCGGGGGCGTAGCAGCGCCCCCACCGGCGGGCTTGGGCAAGCCCACCACGGCCCCACAAGCGGGGAAAAGCCGCTTGCAGAGTATCCGCCTGTCTGCGTTTGTCCACAGGGGACAAGGCAAGGTCTAGCACGGCGGAACACATGGGGCAACCGCTGGAAACGCCATGAAGGAACTGAAGGAAATCCGCTGTGGTCATTGCAACAAGCTGCTGGGCAAAGGAAGCGCCCACGACCTGGAAATCAAGTGTACCCGCTGCGGGACGCTGAACCATGTGAGGGATACAAGCCCCTGCTCCGAGCCATACGAGGGCCAGAACGGAGCATCCCATGCTTATTCCGCAGAAAAAATCGGAAAGTGAAACCATCATCATAGTCGGGCCGTACCGCATCCCGGTCACACGCGAGGCGTTCCGGCAATGGGAAGCCGCGCTCATGTCCAGGGCGGGCTTTACCGACAAGGAAATCAAGGCGGAAATCCTGCGGAGGCTTGGTTATGCTTCAGCCGTTCGAGCAAAGCGAGGTACGGATGAAGACAGCAATGAGTAACTCGGCACATAGTGCAAGGAAATCGCTGTCGCCATCCGTAAGCCTCACAGGTTCGGCAACGGCTGGCGCGAACGGCATTGAGCTTCTGCCCGTTTCCGCCCTGCGGCCCGCCCTCTACAACCCCCGCGAATCCGACACGGAACGTCTGGAACTGGTCAAGCTGTCCCTGCGCAAGCTGGGCTTTTTGCTGCCTCTGGTGGCCACCACGGACGGGGAAATCCTCTCCGGGCATCAGCGGCACAGCGTGGCCGTGGACATGGGCGCAACCCGTGTGCCTGTCATGCGGGTAGACGTGCCGGAACAACGGCGGCGCGGCGTCAATATCCTGTTCAACCGGGCCACCAATGACATCGGCATTCAGTCCACAGAGCAGGATATGCACGCGGCCCTGTGTGCCGCAGACGTGCGCAAGCTGGCGGACAAGCTGCCGGATATTCCCGTGGACAGCCCGGAGTTCTTCCCCTGCATGACCGCTGAAATGCGGGATGTTCTGCCTCTGGCCCGGAAGAACGTGGGGCGCTTTGTGATCCATGCCGCCAACGTGGGCCGGATGCTGGCCCGGATGGGCGTGAACCTGCCCATTGTGGCCACGCCGGACGGGACGGTTATCAATGGCGTGGGCAGACTGGAAGCCGCCGCCCGCAAAGGCCGACCGGAAATATCCGTGGTCACGCTGGACAGCGACCGGGCAGAACTTGCGCGGGCCATGCTGAATCTGCTTTCCATGGATTTCAGGTTTACCGGCGGCAACGCGGATTTTTTGCGCTATGGCGCGTACCGCCGGGAATGGCTGCGCCGCACCTACCTGGGCACGGCCTTTATCCTGCCCGTCTATCGGCACAAACGCCTGTCGGACGTGAAGCTGGACGCGGCCTTTATGAAGAAATGGCGGGCCGCCTGCGGGGATTGCGTGCTGGATTTCGGCTGCGGCCACGGGGATGAAGCCCGGATGCTCCGGAAAAAGGGCATCCAGGTCACGGCCTTTGAGCCGTATCCTGCCGAGCATAACGTGGTCAGCCGGGAACAGGGCCGGGCCTCAGCTATGGTTTTTCTGTCCGCCGTGCGGGCAGGCACGGAATTCAGCGCCATATTTGTTTCCAGCGTTTTAAACAGCGTGCCCTTCCCGGAGGACAGGGAACACATTTTGCGCATTGTGGCGGCCTTGTGCGGCCCCCAAACCCTGGTATGCGCAGCGGCCCGCGCTACCAAAAGCAGTTCCTGGCACTGGATGACCCACGGCGAATCCCTGAGCGAGCGGGGTTCCCGCGCCTGCAATTTCCCGGTGGGCATGGAAAAGGGCGTGGTGCTGGGAGACCTGGCATCCCCCAAAATGCAGAAATACTTTGAGGCAGAGGAATGGCGCGACCTGTGGGTGCGGCACTTTGGGGAGGTGGAAACCGGCCATTCTGACGGCATGGTGACGGCCATCTGCCGCAAGCCGCTGGCCATGCACCCCCGTGACCTGGCCGAAAGCCTGCGATTTGAGTTCAACCTGCCTTACTTTGATGGGCGGATGGAACTTGCCCGGCTTGCCATTGAGGCATTTTCCGTGCGACTGAAGCTGCCTCTGGAGGACGTATGAGCCAGGGCCGCGACTGGACGTTTCACGGGTTTGCCGGGCAGTTTGACGGCCATGTGCGGGAACAACTGCCGTGGTATGAGCTTGCCAGCGCCGCAATGGGCCTTATCGCCCGGCAATACATCCCGAAAGACGGCAAGGTGTATGACCTGGGAGCCTCCACGGGCAACGTGGGCAGGGTACTGGCTTCCACGCTTGAGGCCCGCTGTGCGCGGCTGACGGCACTGGATGAATGTGCTGATATGGTGGCGGCGTATAACGCGCCTGGCCGGGCGCTGAAGGCCGATATAACACGCTTTGACTACAAGCCCTTTGACGTGGCCGTGGCGTTCCTGGTGTTCATGTTTCTGGCCGTGCCCGCCCGGCGTAAGCTGCTGGCCCGCCTGCGGCAACACCTGCGCCCCGGCGGGGCCATCATAGTTTTTGACAAGCTGGTTCCGCCCGGCGGCTATCCTGCCACGGTTCTGGCGCGGCTGACCTGGGCATCCAAGCTGGATCAGGGCGTGGAGCCGGGGGCCGTGGTCAGAAAAGAGCTTTCCCTGTCTGGAATACAGCGTCCGCTTTACCCCGGAGAACTGGGGGATGATGCTGTGGAGGTTTTCAGGTTTGGGGACTTCGCGGGATGGATTATTGAGGGCTGAAAATCACCGCACATACAAAAAACGTGCCAAAGCGATAAATCCGCCCTGGCACGTTCTCAAGTTCCGTGACGAAAATTCTCATTTTTCGTGACTGCTCACACCGTCGAAATGCTGCCGGATGTGCCCAGCCTGTGTGCCCAAAAAAATCAGGCACCAACCGTCCAACAGTAAGTGCCTGAAATTCCTGGTGGAGATGAAGAGATTTGAACTCTCGACCCCTGCCTTGCGAAGGCAATGCTCTCCCAGCTGAGCTACATCCCCACACGGCACAGGCGCGACGCGTGTGCAGGCAGTCACATTAGGCGTTATGGGCCATGCTTGTCAAGCTTTCCCCGGGCCGCTTCCAGGGCCGGCGCATCGAAATTTTGATGAAGGGGCGCCCGGTGAAAATCTGTGACAGGATAGATCTGAGTTGCGCCTTGTTTGTGGTCATCCCCTCTGGAGTGCGGGCTTGGCGGGATTGAAGCCGATTCTGCGAAGAGTCGCCAGGTTTTTCGGGGCTTGTTTTTTTTTGATGATGCAGGCGCTCTCCTGGCAAGCCGCATCCGGGCTTCAGCGGAGCGTATTTCCGATACCCCGGTGTTCACGGACTGCCCTGGCAATTTTTGCTGTTTTCGTCCCTCTGATGGCCTTCTGTGATGCGCTGGCCCCGGGGCCGGAACACACGCCCCGCGCTGATGCTTAAAAATTTTTCTTGGTATTTCAAAAAGATAAGGATATCCGATCACAAAAGGCATCTGCCGCACACGATGAGCTCTGGACATTCTTTTGGAGATCAGGGTATGGATAAGACTAAGAGGAACAAGGAAGTTTGTCATTTTTATCATGTAAGGAGAGAAGCATGGATCACAGCAGAAGAACCCTGTTGGGCGCTATGGGCGGCCTGGCCGTCGGCGGAACGCTTGCCGCCATGACCGGCAATGTCATTGCCGCTCCGGCGGCTCCGGCCATGACCATGTCCGAAGGCAAAAACGGCCACTTCGCCCAGCTCGGGGGCGAATTCGGATGGGAGCCCCACAAGCTTGATCCCGCCTATTCCGCGGCTGTGGCCTATGAGGGGTACTGGTACAAGGGCTATGCCTGCGGGTATGGCACTTTTTATGGAATTATCGGCCTCATGGCCGAAAAATACGGCGCCCCGTACAACGCTTTCCCCTTCACCATGTTTGAGGCCAACAAGGGCGGCATTTCGGACTGGGGCACCATTTGCGGCGCCCTGTACGGCGCGGCCGCGGCCTTTTCGTGCTTCTACCCCCGCAAGGAAGCCACGCCCATGGTGAACGAGCTGTTCCGCTGGTACGAAGTGACGGCATTCCCGCTCTATCAGCCCGGCGATGCCGCCCAGGGCGTCAAGGGCGACATCCCCAGCAGCGTGGCCAATTCCGTCCTCTGCCATATTTCCGTATCCCGCTGGTGCTACAACACCAAGCTGGCCGCCAACAGCAAGGAGCGCAGCGAACGCTGCGGGCGCATCACGGCCGACGTGTGCATGAAGGCTGTGGAAATTCTGAACGCCAAGATCGACGGCGGCAAGGACTGGAAGGGCGCCCTGGCCAAGCAGGAATCCGTGGTCGGCTGCACCAGCTGCCACGGCAAGGATCAGGTGTCCGACATGCAGAAGGGCAACATGGATTGCACCCCCTGTCACAGCGGCTCCGACGCGCTTACTGACAAGTTCAACAACCATCCCGCGTAACAAGGCGGGCATTTGCCTTTAACACAACGCTCTCCCCTGCCCGGGAGGAAGCTGTTCCCGCTTCCGGCCAGGCAGGGGAGGGCGGCCGTATAAAAATTTCCTCCATCCGCCTCTTGACGGGGCGGTCGGGTTCGGGTAAAGAAAGGCCGTGCGCTGTTGCACCACGGTTTTTGGTGTTGTTTTGAGGTGTTCGATGCATTGCTGTCAGCTTTCCGGCCAGTCTGCCCCCGCCGCCCGTTTGTGGTGGCCCTGGCGTGTATCCATCGCCGGGAAGCGTGCCTTGTGTTGAAACAGCGTTGATGTGACAAGTTCAGGCCACCGGCGGATGCCGGTGGCCTTTTTCCTTAAAAACGCGACTCCGCATCCGCCTCCCCATTCTCTCAACCCGCCGCGTCAGCAGGATGCGGCGGCAGGATTTCAAGGAGCGCGTCATGTGGGCAGTTTCTTTTATGGTTTCGTCTTTCCGGCGCGGCAAACGCATCCGCAAGGGATTCATCAGGGCGCTCGCGGCGACGGGCTGGGCGCTGGTCTTTTGTCTTGCCGCGCTGCGGCCGGCTCTGGCGGAGGATGTCATCCGGCTGCGCTATGCCAATTTTCCGGCTGCGACCACCTTTCCCTGCGTGCAGATGGAAAAGTGGGCCGAGGTTGTGCGGGAACGCAGCGGCGGCAGGCTTGAGATTGAAACCTACCCCGGCGGAACCCTGCTGGACGCGCGCTCCATCCTGCGCGGCGTGGCCAGGGGGCAGGCGGATATAGGCTGCATCAGCCTCTCGTACCACCCGGGTTCCTTTCCCTTCTTCGATCTGTTCGGCCTGCCCCTGGGTTTTGATTCGGCGCGGGATGCGGGCGAAGTCGCCTGGGCCATGTACCGGAAGTATCAGCCCAAGGAACTGGCCCCGTACAAGGTGCTGCTCATGTTTACCTGCTCGCCCTCACAGATCATGAGCAGCGTTCCCCTGAGCTCTCTGGACGACTTGCGCGGCCTGCCCCTGCGCGCGGCGGGCAGTCTGTCCGATGTCATTGCCACCGTGGACGGACAGGCGGTGTCCATGCCCATGTCGGAAGCTCCCGAAGCCCTGCAGAAGGGGGTGGTCAAGGGCGTGTTTTCCTCCTGGGATGTCCTCAAGGACTACAATTTTGCCGAATCGTGCCGGTACGGCCTCACCGTGGATTCATCGGTCTATCCCTTTGTGGTGGTCATGAACAAAAAAGCCTGGGACGCGCTGCCCGCCGATCTTCAGCATCTGCTGGACGACTACGCTGACGAGCATTGCCGCTGGACCGGGGATTATGTGGATGACTGGGGCCGTCAGGCCGTGGCCTGGTCCGAGCAGACCTACGGCTTTGAGCTGCGGAATCTGCCGGACAGCGACCGCGCCCGCATGGCCGGACTCACGGCGCCGCTGCTTGAGCAGTGGAAGGCCAAAGCCGCTGACCTCGGCCTGGATGGCCAGGCCGTTCTGGATGACATCTTCCGCATGCGCGACGAGCTCAAGGCCGGGCGCTGAACCGCATGGCTTCCTGGCGCGGAGCGGCGCGTCCGCTCCGCGTCGGCACCGGCTGCGCAGGCGGCCGCGTGACCAGCTTTTGAAAGAAGGAGAACACGAGCAATGACCAGGCTGAACAGACTGCTTCTCGGCACGGCCCGGGCCATGTTTGCGGCCGGCGGCGTGCTGCTGGTTCTGATGCTGGCCCTCACGCTGACCAATATTGGTGCGCGCACTCTCTTTCATCATTCGCTGCGGGGCGTGGTGGAAATAAGCGGCTTTCTGTGCGCGGCGGCCATAGGGCTCAGCCTGCCCCTGGCGCAGCTTAAGGGCTGCCATGTGGCGGCGGGTCTGCTGGAGGAACGGCTTCCGGCGGCCTGGATACGCGCGCAGCAGGTACTGACCGCCGCGGCCTGCGTGTTTTTTCTGGGGGTGACGGCCACGGAGATGGCGTCTTTGGGGTTTTTCGTGCTGGATGTGGATGAGCGTATCGACGGCTGGAATTTCAGCTACTATGGCCTGGTATTCGCCCTGGCTGCCGGCTGTGTCGTCCAGGCCCTTGTCCTGCTGGCGGAACTGGCCCGCGTCCTGATCGGGCGGGGCAAAAGCGGGGCCGGGGAGCTTCGCGCCGGGGAGCGGGGTGAACGCGCAGCCGGGATGTTCCGCGCCGGGGAGATGGTGTCATGACTCTGGCTGTCAGTCCGGAATTTCTGGCCCTGGCGGCCATTGTCCTGCTGGTGCTGGGTGTTTTTTTTGTGCGCATTCCGGTGGCCGTGCTGCTCGGGCTGCTGGGTTTCGGCGGCTATGCCCTGCTGGATGGCGTGGATCGGGCCGTGAGCATGACGGGCAACGAGGTGTGGGCCACCTTTTCGGGCTATGGCCTGACCGTGGTGCCCCTGTTCATTCTCATGGGGCAGCTGTGTTACCACTCCGGGCTCAGCGAACGGCTGTACACGGCCGTGCATGCCTGGGCCGGGCACCGGCGCGGGGGCATTGCCGTGGCCACCCTGCTGGCCTGCGGGGCATTTTCGGCCATTTGCGGATCCAACACGGCCACGGCGGCCACCATGTCGGCCGTGGCCCTGCCGCAGATGCGCAGGTACAGGTACCATCCCGTGCTGGCCACGGGCACGGTGGCGGCGGGCACCACCCTGGGCGTGATCATTCCCCCCAGCGTGGTGGCCATCGTGGTCGGCGTGCAGACCTCCTCGTCCATCCAGCGACTCTTTCTGGCCGGGGTCACGCCGGGCCTGGTGCTTCTGGCCGCCTTTCTGCTGACCATAGCCGTGCTCGCCCGCCATCATCCGGACTGGGCCCCGGCCGGGGAAAAGACCGCCTGGGCCGCGCGCTGGCGGGCCTCATCCGGCCTGGTGGAGGCCGGCCTTCTCTTTGCTCTGGTCATTGCGGGCATGAGCCTGGGCTTCTTCACACCCACCGAGGCCGGAGCCGCGGGCACCGCTCTGGCGGCTCTGCTGGGTTTTGGCGTGGGGCGGCTGAACCTGCGGGGCTGCGTTCAGGCCTGCGGCGAAAGCCTGGGCATTTCGGCCATGATTTTTCTGCTCATGGCCGGGGCGTCCATGTTTGGCAAATTCCTTACCCTGACTCGGCTGCCCTTTACGCTGGCCGATGCCATCGCGGCCCTGTCCGTGTCGTCCTGGGTGGTGCTGGCCCTCATTGCCCTTATCTATCTCATCGGGGGCATGCTCATGGATTCGCTGGCCCTGCTGGTGGTGACCATTCCCATCTTTTTCCCCCTGGCGGACAAAATGGGCTGGGATCCGCTGTGGTTCAGCCTGTTTTTGATCGTGATCACCAGCATGGGAGCCATCACCCCGCCGGTGGGGGTGGCGGGCTATGTGGTGTCCGCCATGTCGGGCCATGAGGGACAGGGCGGGACGAGGGTTCCGCTCGCCCAGGTGTTCCGGGGGGCGGCCGCCTTTCTTCCCTCCTTTGGTTTCTGCCTGGCCCTTATGGCTCTGCTGCCCCGCCTGGTGACATGGCTGCCCGATTGGGTTCATCCCCTGGGGGGGTAGGGCCGCCGCGCGTCATGCGGACATTGGGCGGACAGCGGGCGCTCAGCGCCGGGCCAGCTCGCGTTCCACGTCGCGGCTTTCGGCCCGGCGCTTGAGTTCCTCGCGCTGGTCGTGAAGCTTGCGGCCCCTGGCCAGGGCGATTTCCATTTTTATCCTGCCCTGCTTGAAATAGAGCCTGACCGGCGCCACCGTCAGCCCCTTTTGCTCGGTCTGGGCGGCCAGAGTTCTGATTTCGCGGGCATGCAGCAGAAGCTTGCGATCGCGATCCGGGTTTTGCTGGACATAGCCCGCGCGTTCGTACGGGGCAATGCGCATTCCCACAAGCCAGGCCTCGCCGTTGCGGCATTCCACAAAACTGTCGCCAAAACTGACCTGGCCGGCGCGCAGGCTTTTCACCTCGGGCCCGGTCAGAACCAGCCCGGCCTCGAAAAATTCCAGAAATTCGTAATATTGCCGGGCCTTGCGGTTTTCGGCTATGCGGGCGTTGTGACGGGTATGGTCGGCCATGAAAGTTCTCCAGCACTGCGGAGCGGCGGATTGTGCGGCCCCGGAGCCTCTGTCCGGCCGGGCGGACGCCGCCGGCCGGGAACGAGCGCGCGATTGTTGCAAAAAATTGGCATTCGGATCCGCATTTCCGCCTTAATGGCGGGGCGGACGACCCATGCGGGGGAGCATAGAATAGATTTCTCCGCTGATCCAGCCATGGACGCGGGCCTGAACACGCCGGGCCACCTCGCGGGGCGTGCCGCCCCTGGGAACCTCCTCGGCGATGAGGGCTTCCACCTCGGCGCGGGGCGTGCGCTCCCGGCGTTCCGGCGGGCCCAGAATCACGGTGACTTCGCCGAGTATGCCGCTCCACCCGGCCGGCAAATTGCCATGGGAAGTCAGGTCTTCCAGGCGAAAGCGGCGGTATTCCTCATGGGTTTTGGTCAGTTCGCGGGCCAGGCAGCCTTCGCGCGGGCCCAGCAGACGGGCCGCCAGGGTCAGGGTGCCGGTCAGGCGATCCTTGCGCTCAAAGAAAACCAGAGTGGCGGGAAGGCAGGCATAGGGGGCCAGAACAGCTTCCTGATCGGCCTGCCCGCGGGGCAGAAATCCGAAAAAGACAAAGGGCTGGGGCGCGATGCCGCTGCCCGCCAGGGCCGTCACCGGGGCGCAGGGGCCCGGTATCACCGAGACCGGCAGCCCCGCCTCGCGGCAGGCGCGCACCAGCACATAGCCGGGGTCGGCCAGCACGGGCATACCCGCATCGGACATGAGGGCCAGGCATTGCCCCTGCCGCAGCAGGCTGAGCGCGGCATCCTTTTTCCGCTCCTCGTTGTGATCGTGCAGGCTGATCAGCCGCCTGACGGCAAGTCCCCAGCGGGAACAGGCCAGCGCGGCGCGCCGGGTGTCCTCGGCCAGCACGGCGTCGGCCTGTTCCAGACAGGCGCGGGCGCGGGGCGACAGATCACCAGGGTTGCCAAGCGGTGTGGCCACCACCCACAGGGTGCCCGGCGTCGGAAGAAAGTTCGATGACATGGCGTGTCAGCTCCGTGTGATAGCGGCCGTCGGCCGTGCGGGTGACCCCCGCCAGATCAAAGCGGCAGGGCGAATTCCAGGCCTGATGAGCGGCCAGCCAGGCCCGCGCGGCCCGCACAACGCGGCGCTGCTTGACCGGCGTGAAGGCCTCGGCCGGCAGGGCCGGGTCATCGGCGCCGCGGGTTTTCACCTCCACAAACACCAGCGTGTCGCCCTCGCGGCATACCAGATCCAGTTCCAGATGCCCGCCGCGCCAGTTGCGATCCAGAATCTTCCAGCCCAGACCGCGCAGGTGGCGGGCGGCGGCCTCTTCGCCCTCGTGCCCGAGACGGGCGGCCGCCGTGCCCTGGCGCGGCGCGCATTTTCCGCGCAAGGTCAGCACAGGCGCCCTTGAATCTGAGGCGTCCCGGGCAGAACGCCGTGAAAGTCCAGCCGGTGCAGGGGGCAGGGGCCGTGAGCCTCCAGCGCGGCGCGGTGTTCCCTGGTGCCGTACCCCTTGTGCCGGGCAAAACCGTAGGCCGGCCAGCGCCGATCCAGACGGGTGAGCAGCCGATCCCGGAAGGTCTTGGCCAGCACCGACGCGGCGGAAATGGAGGGTACCAGCGCGTCCCCGTCCACAATGGCCCGCTGTTCGGGCAGGGGAATGCCGTACCGGCGGAAAAAGGGCGGCGCTATGCGTTGGGTGCCGTCGATGAGGATTGTGGCGGGCAGCGCGGCGTCGCGCGGCAGGGTGCGGCCCGCGCCCATGCGCAGGCGCAGGGCGGCCACGGCCCTGGCCATGGCCAGCAGCGTGGCCTGCAGGATATTGAGCCGCGCGATTTCGTCCATCCAGGCCAGCCCCAGGCCCCAGCCGAGGGCCAGAGCACGGATTTCTCCGGCCAGGCGTTCGCGCTCGGTCTCCTTGAGAAGCTTGGAGTCGTCCAGACCCACAATATCAAAGCCCTCGGCAAAAACCACGGCGGCGGCCACCACGGGACCAGCCAGACAGCCCCGTCCGGCCTCGTCAATGCCCGCCGTCAGCGTCGAATCTTCAGCTCTGGGGGGCAACAGCAGGCCCTGGTCTTCCACGGTGCGGCGGGATGGCTGATACGGCATGGCGGATCCTTTGCCGGGGAGCGGAGGGCGTGAAAACGCAAAAATCCCCTGCCGGATATCCGGAAGGGGGCCCACTCTGAAAAATTCCGGAAGAGAGAACGCGGGGAAAACGCGGGCGGGGGCGTCAGGCTCCCCGCGCGTCCTCTTTCCGTCATATCAGTACCGGCTGCGGGGCTTGATGCGGGCCGCCTTGCCGCGCAGATTGCGCAGGTAGTACAGGCGGGAACGGCGCACGCGGCCTTCGGACACCACTTCGATGTGGTCGATGAAGGGCGAGTGCAGCGGCAGAATGCGTTCCACACCCACGCCGTCGGAAATTTTGCGCACGGTGAAGGTGGCGCCGGTGGTGCCGCGCTGGATGCGGATCACATTGCCCTGGAACACTTGGATGCGTTCCTTTTCACCTTCCACGATGCGCAGGTGAACCTTGACGGTATCGCCGGATTTGAAGGCGGGGATATCGGTGCGCATCTGTTCGCGTTCGATCTTGGTCATGATATTCATACGAGTCTCTCCTTCCGAGCCTCTCCTGGGGAGGAATTTCAGCCCCGGTCGCCGAGCAGTCTGTCCAGCAGGATGGCTGCGGCGGCGCGCACGGGCAGGTGATTGTACGCATCCATCCAGCGCAGGGGCGGCAGAACCGCGTCGCAGCGATCCAGCGCCTCGGGCGCAAGTCCATGGCCCGTGCCCAGCACAAGCAGCACCGAACCATGGCCGAGCCGTTGCCGCACCTCGTCAAAGGTGGCGGCCGGGCGTTTTTCGCGCCCCTTTCTGTCCAGCGCCGGGCTGGCGCTGGTGCCCACCACGCAGGGGGGCGTTCCGCACCGCTCGCTCACGGCGTTCACCGCGGCATCCAGGGACGGAGCCGGGCACACCAGGCGCAGGGCTTCGGCGCGATCCGGGTTGGAGCGCGCTCCAGCGCCGTCCAGCCAATGGTCAAGCAGGGTATTCAGCAGGCGCCGCTGATCCTCCAGCGGAGTCACCACAAACACGCCGCCCAATCCATAGGTGCGGGAAATGCGTGCTATATCGTGAACGTCAAGATTTGTCAAAGACGTTGTGCCGGTCAAATTTTCCCTGAGACGCACGGGATGGTGCAACAGCGCCGTATAGAGGTTTTTTCCGGGGCGAAAGCGAGCCTGCGCGGCCAGCCATTCGCGATCACGGGCGCTCAGCGCGGCATGATCGAGCAGTTCGGGCCTGCTGCGCAGCGTATGCAGCAGGGCCTGCCGCCGCCGCCACTGCGCCACACGCGCGTGATCCCCGGACAGCAGCTCTTCCGGCACGGCGTGGCCTTCAAAAATTTCGGGGCGGGTGTAGTGGGGATATTCCAGCAGGCCGCGGCTGAAACTTTCCTCGTCGCCGGATTCGTCCTTGCCCATGAATCCGGGCTGAAGCCGGGCGGTGGCTTCCACAAGGGCCAGAGCCGCCGCTTCGCCTCCGTTGAGCACGGCGTCGCCCACGGCCACGCGCTCTATGGGCAAAAGGTCAAAGAGACGGGCGTCAAAACCCTCATAGCGGCCGCAAATAAGGGTCAGCGCGGGCTCGGCCGCCAGTTCGCGGGCCAGGGCCTGGGTGAGGGGCCGGCCGTCGGGGCTCAGGGCCAGCATGCGGCCGGGGCGGGGCAGGGCGCGCAAGGCTTCCACCAGCGGCTCAAGCATGAGCACCATGCCCGGCCCGCCGCCATAGGGCCGGTCATCCACCGTGCGGTGCCGGTCATGGGTCATGTCCCGCGGGTTGACAAAGGCGAAATCCACAATGCCCGCCTCACGCGCCCTGGCCATCAGGCCGGTGGACAGGGGCGAGGCGAACCATTCGGGGAAAAGGGTGACAAATGTATACAACATGCCCGGGTCACTGTGCTGGCGGAAGATGGGCGGCAGACATGGACGCTCAGGCCCGCGCGGCGGGAGGGCGCGTGTCCGGTGCGGGCGCGGCGGCATGGGGAGCCGCGCTGGCGCCGCCGGCGGAAAGCGGAGCGGCCTTGCCGCCGGCGGGAAGGTACAGATCAAACAGTCCTTCGGGAGGCGTGATCAGGATCTGCCCTGCCTCAATATCAATCCTGTCCACAAATTCGGGCACGGCCGGGAACAGAATTTCATGGCCCTCGGCGTTCCGGATGCTCCACACCTCCTGACCGGCCGGAAAGAGCACATTGTCCAGCACGCCCACAGATTCCCCCGTGGCGGTGAGCAGCACGGGCAACCCCAGGATATCGTGCAGATAGGGTTCGTCAGGGTCGGTTTCCGGCAGATGAGCCGCGTCAATGAGCAGTTCCTGCCCGCGCAGCATTTCGGCCGCGCCGCGGTCGGTGACGCCTTCAAGCCGGATAATGAGTTGATCGCGCCAGGTGCGCCACGAGGCCACGCGCACAGGCCGGGCGGCCCCTTCGCCCGCCCGCAGGAGCAGGGGCTTGTCCAGCAGCAGGGGAGAATCCGCGTAGTAATCCACGCGGATTTCCCCCCTGATGGAATGGGGCCTGGCCAGGCGGCCCAGAAGGACTGGCTGCTGCGCGGACATTATTCGAGTATTTCCAGAACGACGCGCTTTCTGGCCTTGGCGGACACCGCGCCCAGAAGGGTGCGGATGGCCCTGGCCGTGCGCCCCTGCTTGCCGATGACCTTGCCCAGGTCTTCCTTGGCGACGGAAAGCTCCAGAACGGATGTCTGCTCCCCTTCCACCTCCCGCACCTCAACGTTTTCCGGGCTGTCCACGAGAGATTGGGCGATGAACTGGACGAGTTCTTTGTGCTGCATGGGGTTACTTCCTCTGTTTTGGTGCGGCTTATCCCGACACAGTGGGAACTTGAGCGTTATGTCATGAACTGTAGCATCGCCGTGCCCTGGCGTCAACAGCCTGAACCAGGGCATCATACTGATTGAAGACTATTTTTTGCGCATTATGATCTATTTTTCATTTAAAACCAGGACGCATGAGAGTTTTTATATCTGGCTTGATACGCAGAATAAAATCATACAAGAAATTTCTATTAAAAAAATTACAGGGCCTTCACAGTATTCTTGTGTTTTCCCATGGTGGCACACGGCATAACAGAACGGGTGTTCGTGCTTTGCGCCGCGCAAATGATTAAGCCACAAAACCCACCAACCGCGCATGCGGCAGGTGGGACGCGGCCTTCTGAAACAGGGGGCCGGGCTACTGGGCCTGTTTCTTCAGCAGTGAGCGCACGGTGGGGGACATTTCCGCGCCCGTGGCGACCCATTTTTTGATCTTTTCGGCGTCGATGCTGACTTCGGCAGGGTTGGTATTGGGATTGTAGTGTCCCAGGAATTCCAGCGGACGGCCGTCGCGCCGGCTGTCGCTGTTGATGGCGACAACGCGGTAAAAGGGATGCTTCTTGGATCCTGAGCGGGTGAGTCTCACTTTAACAGACATACGATACTCCTGTAGGGTGAAGGCCGCGCGGAGCGCTACCTTTTTTTGTTCTTTCGTTTTTGCTTGTCGCGTTTTTTCCTGGCCGCGGATTTGCCCGTACCGTGGCCGCCCATCCCTGGCAGTCCCGCGCCTGGCAGACCGCCCATGCCGGGCAGACCTCCCATGCCTGGCAGACCGCCGCCCAGCCCCCCCATGGAGCCCAGGCCCGGCAGGCGGGGCATGCGTTTGCCGGGCTGCATGACCGACTGCATCATCTTGCGCATCTGCTCAAATTGCCTGAGAAGGTGATTGACATCCTGCACGCGGGTGCCGGAGCCCTTGGCGATGCGCGCGCGGCGGCTCCCGTTGATAATGTCGGGGTTGCGCCGCTCCTTCATGGTCATGGAGTTGATGATGGCCTCGGCGCGGTTCATCTCTTTTTCGTGGTCGCCAAGCTGGCTCAGCTGGCCGGCCAGCCCTCCCAGGCCGGGAATAAGCTTGAGGATGGACTCGAACGAACCCATTGTGCGCATACGGCGCATCTGGGCGCGGAAGTCCTCAAGGTCAAATTTGGCCTTTTGCATTTTGCGGGCCAGGGCTTCGGCCTCGTCGGCCTCAATATCGGCCTTGGCCTTCTCCAGCAGGGTGAGCACGTCGCCCATGCCCAGAATGCGGCCCGCCACGCGGTCAGGGTGAAAGACCTCCATTTCGGAGAGTTTTTCGCCCATGCCCACAAATTTGACCGGAGCGCCCGTCACCGACTTGATGGACAGGGCCGCCCCGCCGCGGGCGTCGCCGTCCATCTTGGTGAGGATCACGCCGCTGATGCCCAGATGCTCATTGAATGATTCGGCAACGGTCACGGCGTCCTGGCCGGTCATGGCGTCGGCCACAAACAGAATTTCCTGCGGGTTCACCGCCGCCTTGATGGCCTCCAGCTCCCGCATGAGGGCTTCATCCACATGCAGGCGGCCCGCCGTGTCCAGAATGACCACGGTGCACTGCCGGGCCTTGGCGTCTTCGACGGCGGCGCGCGCGATGTCCACGGGGTTCATGTCCGGCGTGGACTCGAAACAGGGCATGTCGATCTGCCGGGCCAGCGTGCGCAGCTGCTCAATGGCGGCCGGGCGGTAGACGTCGGCGGGAACCAGGTAGGGTTTCAGCTTCTGCTTGCGCAAAAGAAGAGCCAGCTTGCCCGACGAGGTGGTCTTGCCCGACCCCTGAAGGCCGACCATGAGAATGACGGCGGGCTGACGGCCCTGAAGATGCAGGCCGCTGTCCTCACCGCCGAGCAGCGCGACCAGTTCGTCGTGAACCACCTGCACCAGCTGCTGGGCCGGAGTGACGCCCTTGGTCACCTCCACGCCCGGGGCGGCCTCGCGCACGCGGTCGATAAATTCCCTGACCACCTTAAAATTGACGTCCGCTTCCAGCAGGGCAAGGCGCACCTCACGCAGGGCGTCCTGAATGTTCGCCTCGGTGAGCTGCGCGCGTCCTCTCAAAGTGCGGAAAACGCCGGAAAGTCGGTCGGTCAGGCTGTCAAACATGCTTGTGTCCGTTCAGGTGCTTGGAACCAACGACCGTTACGCAAGTTCAGAGCGCAAGTCAATATTTTGATGAGGCAGGGAAGGCTTTCTGTCCAAATTTTTGACGCGCGGCCTGCAAAGAACGGTTCTGCGTGAGGCCGGGTTCAAAAAAAGATACATCTTTCCTGCCGCGCCGGCACCTTTTGAAAAAGAGAATAGTATCATATCATATTGATTTTGTTGGATTTTTGTAAGACTGCCCTGTCCATGGCACAGCTTTTGCTTAAAGAAAAATGCCTTCCTTAAGAGAAATGTTGACTCAGCTTCCTTGTGACTGCCGGCTCCTCACCGGCAGTCTTTTTTGTGATCCGAAAACCTCCCGCTAGGCGGGAGGTTCAAAAAAACTTAAAG
>JAFLSV010000042.1 GCA_022510785.1 Desulfovibrionaceae bacterium
CATGTGCCCTTCGGCAAGGTGGTGTCCGCCACGCCCAACGGCCGCCATGCCTGGACGGCCCTGTCCGACGGCTCCTCGGCCTCCCATGGCGCGGACAAGAACGGCCCCACCGCCGTGCTTCTGTCCAACTACCATTCCAAGAACT
This sequence comes from Desulfovibrionaceae bacterium, assembly GCA_022510785.1. GTDB lineage: Bacteria > Desulfobacterota > Desulfovibrionia > Desulfovibrionales > Desulfovibrionaceae > Mailhella. The sequence continues at coordinate 146 of JAFLSV010000042.1, forward strand.
ACGGCATGATCAACCGCGCCTCGCGCCTTCTGAACATCAAGCTTTCGCCCAAGTGCGTGGAAGGCAACGAAGGCACCCGCAAGATCATCAACCTCATCCGCACCTGGTGCGACCTCAAGCTGTGGCATCTGCAGTTCAACATCGTGAACAAGCAGACCCTGCTTGAAGCGCAGAAGACGCCGGACAACTACCGGAGCCTTCTGGTGCGCATCGCCGGGTACAGCGCCTACTTCTGCGACCTGTCCCGCGACCTGCAGAACGACATCATCGACCGTACGGAACACGAAAGCGTGTAACCTCGCAACAGTCGCCGCATGCGCCCGGGCTTCGCGCCCGGGCGCGCGCGGCGGCTTTTGGCCGATGCCTTCCCGTTTTCGCTCTTTTTCCCCGCGCGAGGTTCGCCATGCTGGACAAGGATAGAACCGGCATCATTTTCAATATGCAAAAATTCAGCGTCCACGATGGCGAAGGCATCCGGACCCTGGTTTTTCTCAAAGGATGCCCCCTGCGCTGCCAGTGGTGCAGCAACCCCGAATCACAGAATCCCAAACCGGAAAAGGCCTTCAACCCCATGCGCTGCATCACCGCGGAAGTCTGCGGCCGCTGCGCCAAAGCCTGCCCGCACGGAGCCATCCGCGTGGAAAACGGCATGCTGCTCAACGACCGTTCCCGCTGCGTGAACTGTCTGGAGTGCACGCGGGCCTGTCCCTCCGGGGCGCAGACCCTGTACGGGGAAGAAAAAAGCGTGGACGCCATTCTCAATCAGGTGGAACGCGACGGCGCGTTTTACGCCCGCTCGGGCGGCGGCCTCACCCTGAGCGGAGGCGAAGCCCTGATGCAGCCGGAATTTGCCTGCGGCCTGCTGCGCGAGGCTCACGCCCGGCGTCTCAACACCGCTTTGGAAACCTGCGGCTGCTATGCCTATGAACACCTGGAGGAAGCGGCCAGACACCTTGACGGCCTGATGTATGACATCAAGTGCTTTGACGCGGAAAAGCACAAAAAATTCACGGGTGTGGACAACGAGCTCATTCTGCGCAACTTCACCCGCCTGTGCCGGGATTTTCCCGATCTGCCCATCACCGCGCGCACGCCGGTCATCCCCGGGTTCAACGACAGCGAAGAGGACATCCTCGCCATTTTCAACTTCCTGCCCAAACAGGCCAATGTGCGCTATGAGCTTTTGCCCTACCACCGCATGGGCCAGCCCAAGTATGAGTACCTCGGCCGCCGCTATGAACTGGAAGGGGTCAAACTGGATGAAATCAAGATGGAGCGCCTGAAGTCCCTGGTGGGCATTCCCTCCCGCTTCACGGCCGAGCCAAAGCCCCTCTGAGGCGCGCGGCGCGTATCAGGGCACTCCGCCGCCGCGCCTTGCGGCGGACGCTCCCGCGCACGGCAGGGCGGCAGATGTGACCCGGATATGCCGCGCTCCGGTCCAGATTTCAGCCGGATGGCCCCGGGCCGGCCCGGCTGCTCTCCCTGACTCTCTCCCTTAACTCTCAAGGACACGCCATGAAAATTTTCGATTTCCGTCTGCGTCCGCCCTACAAGGGCTACGCCAAGCTTGGTCTTTACAGTCCGGTGTGCAACGAGGCCGCCCCGCAAAAATGGCACGCCGAACCCAGCCGCGCGGCGGAAGAAAAATCTCTCGATCTGTTCTGGAAGGAAATGGACGAGGCCGGCATTTCCGGCGGGGTGGTCATCGGCCGCCAGATGCCGGACGACTCGGCCTCCGTCCCCAACGACGACATTATCGGCATGGCCCGCGAATTTCCGGACAAAATCGTGGCGTTCGGCGGTCTGGATGTCTCGCGCGGCGTGTCTGCCGCCATGGACGAGCTGGAGCGCTGCCTTGAGCTTGGTGTCAGGGGCATGGGCATGGAGCCCGCCTATTGCCAGCCGCCCCGCTACGCCGACGCCAACGTGCTCTACCCCATTTACGCGCGCTGCGAAAAGGCCGGCATTCCGGTCATGCTGACCTTAAGCTTCTTCCAGGGCAATCTGGATTACTCCGATCCGGTGGCCGTGCAGCGCGTGGCGCAGGACTTTCCGAACCTGCAGCTCATCCTGGCGCACGCCTGCTACCCCTGGCTGCTGCATGTGGTGAACCTGTGCCTTATTCAGAAGAATATCTGGCTCCTGCCCGATCTGTACATGCTCAACCCCACCGCGCCCGGCAACCAGATGTACGGCGACGCCATGCGCTGGCTGAACGGCGAGCGCATCCTCTTCGGCTCGGCCTATCCCTGCTACAACATGGCGCAGGCGGTGCGGGACATTGATCGCTTTGGCCTTTCCGAGGAGATCAAGGAAAAGTTCTTCCACGGCAATGCGGAAAAGCTGCTGGGCACGCTGCCCCGCTGACGGCGCGCCGGGAGCCGGCACTTTCCCTTTCTTTCAGGGAAAAAGGGGGGAACGGGTCTGGGGGAGCGCTGTTTCCCCTTCCTCTTCCCCCCTTTCCGGGGAGCATGCCGGAGCGGCCATGCGTCCGCCGCGGAATCCGGCCGTCATGGAGCGTCATGCCCCCCCCACGGCCCTTTACGGCCTTTCAGTCCCCCATGGAAGCAAAAGCGTCGTCTTTTGGCCCTCGCATTCTTGCGTATCTGCACACAGAGTATGAGGCGCTATGCATTCTCACAACATACGCATCCTTTCGGCACGCGAATCCACTGAAATATCACCGCTTTTTCCTGAAAATCAGCATTGTTGCCTTTTTGCAACAAATCAGGAAATAATCCTGATAATTTCATAAAGGGGGCTCCTCCTTCCCACGCGCAGTTCCAGGCTTGCACTCTAATATATTTATTTTATTATTTTTATTAAAAATTCCTCAGCCCCAAAAAACGCATCCTTCAGGAAAATATCAGGTATAAAATTTGCAAGAGGGAGGGAAGAGTGAGGAGGGAAGAAGTCTCCGGCACACGGGCTGTCCCGCCCGGGCGCGCACGCTTTGAAAAAACGGCCTGGCGCGGCTGCCGGGGATGACGCCTGGAAAATTCGTTTTTTCACATAAGGAAACCTTCTGACCCTGAACTTTGAACACACATCGCGCCCAACCGTCACCGGAAACGCGATGAACAGCGCCGACGGTCCAGGGAACGGCCCCTCCCGCCGAGCATCTAACCCGCCGCAACGGAGTCTTCCATGAAACGTCTTCTGGCACTGGGCAGCGTCCTTTCTCTCCTGCTGTGCGTCAGCGTCGCGCAGGGCGCGGACTACAAAAAAATGACCATCCGTGCCGCCACGGCCAACCCGCAGGGCTCGCTCCACGTCACCGCCATCGAAAAATTCAAGGAAGTGGTGGAAAGCGAATCCAACGGGGCCATTACGGTTCAGACCTTCTACGGCGGCGCGCTGGGCGACGAACAGGCCAACGTGAAACAGTGCCGCGACGGCGAGCTTGATCTGACCGTTGTGGCCTGCGGCAACGCGACCCCGCTCGCCCCCTCGGCCGGCGCGGTCTACCTGCCCTATGAGTTCGCCTCTCTTGACGACGCCAAAAAGCTGTTCACCAACAAGGAATTCACGGACACCCTGGCCGCGGCCATCGTGAAGGAAAGCAGAACCCGCCCCTTAGGCTGGCTCATCGGCGGCTATCGCCACATCACCAACTCCAAGCACCCCATCACCAAGATGGAAGACATGAAGGGGCTCAAAATCCGCGTGCCCGCCGTGGAACTGCAGCTTGCCGCCTTCCGCTCCTGGGGCGTTGAACCCCATCCCCTGGCCTGGTCCGAAACCTTCAACGGCCTCCAGCAGGGCGTGATCGACGGGCAGGAAAACCCCCATACCGTCAACCGCGACCAGAAGTTCTGGGAAGTGCAGAAGTACGTCACCGAAAACCACTACCTCCTGTGGGTCGGCCCCATCCTGGTCAGCGAACGCTGGTACAGCAAGCTTGACCCCGACACCAAGGCCCTGGTGGACAAGGCCGCGGCCGAAGCGGTGCAGACCGAATGGGCCTGGTCCGACGAACAGGACGCCATTGCCCGGCAGGACTGCATCGACCACGGCATGGTCATTGACCAGCTCACCGACGAACCCGCCTGGATGGAAGCCGCCCGCGGCGTGTGGCCCAACTTCTATGACAAGGTCGGCGGCAAGGAGCTGATCGACAAGGCCCTCGCCATCATGGCGAAATAAAGGCAGCCTTTCCGAAACAACGCGCCCGGGCGGCCAGAAGGCCGCCCGGGCTGACAGCCTCCCTCCATCGCCGGATATCGCCATGTCCATACTGAAAAAAATTTACGATTACTTTGAAGAAGGGATGTGCACCATCATGCTGAGCGTGATGATCCTGTGCCTTTCCGCGCAGGTCGTCATCCGCATGACGCTGGGTTCCTCCATCGCCTGGACCGAGGAGCTTTCGCGCTACTCCTTTTTGTGGACCGTGTATCTGGGCGCGGCGCTGGTCGCCAAAAAATGCGCGCATGTGCGCGTCACGGCCCAGTTTCTTAAACTGAACGATGCCGGGCGTCTGTTCTTCCGCGTTCTGGCCGACGGCATCTGGGTATGCGCGCTTTTGTTCATCGCCTGGAATATTCTGCCCGTCATCGAGGAAGGCTTTGAATTTCCTGAAGTGTCGCCCACCATGCACTTTGCCAAGGCCTGGGTGGAATGCGTCATCCCCTTCAGTTTTGCGCTCATCGCCTGGCGCGTGGTCGCCGATTACTACGCGCGCTGGAAAAAAGGCACGCTGCGCACGCTGGTCCGCTTTGAGGAGGATGTCTGATGTCCACGATGGAAATTGCCCTCATCACCCTGGCGGTGGGCATACTACTCGGCATGCCCATTTTCATGTCGCTCATTGTCGCCTCGTCCGCGGCGCTGCTTTTGGGCGACAGCATGCTGCCGCTTTCCGTCATTCACAATTCGCTGTTTGAAGGCATCAACATCTTCACCCTGCTGGCCATTCCCTGCTTTGTGGTGGCCGGGGCGCTGATGGAATACGGCAATATCACCAGGCAAATCATTGAGGTGGCGAAAATGCTTGTGGGCCGCATGTATGGCGGCCTGGGCATCACCACCATTCTGGCCTGCACCTTCTTCGCCGCCATTTCCGGCTCGGGGCCGGGCACAGTGGCCGCCGTGGGCGCCATTATGGTTCCCGCCATGATCCGCAGCGGCTACTCCCGCGACTACGCGGCCGCCGCCGCGTCCTCCGGCGGCACCATCGGCATCATGATCCCGCCGTCCAACCCCATGATCATCTATGCCATCCTCGGCAACCTGTCGGTGACCGCCATGTTCACGGCGGGCTTTGTGCCGGGCGCTCTGGTGGCCTTTTCCATGATGACCACCGCCTACCTCATCGCGCGGCGCAAGGGCTTCAAGGGCGACGAGGACACCCCGCCCTTCAGCCTGCCCCTCTTTGTCCGCACCTGCGGCAAGAGCACCTTCGCGCTGCTGACCCCGGTGCTCATTCTCGGCTCCATCTATTCCGGCTTCGCCACTCCGGTGGAGGCCTCGGTGGTGGCCATCATGTGGTCGCTGTTCGTGGGCTTTGTGGTCAACCGCGCCCTGAAGCCCAAACACCTCTACCTCGCCCTGCAGGAAGGCGTCATGACCTGCGGCGCGGTGCTGATCATCGTGGGGGCCTCCACCCTGTTCGGCAAAATCCTCACCTACGAACAGGCCCCGCAAAAGCTCGCCCAGATGGTGCTGACCTTCACCAGCAATCCCACTGTGGTGCTGCTGCTCATCATCGCCGTGCTCTATGTGCTGGGCATGTTCATGGAAACCCTCTCCACCCTGATCATCCTGGTTCCGGTCATTCTGCCGGTCATCATCCAGCTGGGCATCGATCCCATCCACTTCGGGATCATTCTGGTACTCACCAATGAAACCGCGCTGCTGACGCCGCCCCTGGGGGTGAATATTTTCGTCTCCTCGCGCATTGCGGGTATTTCGGTGGAGCGAAACGCCGTGGCCGTTCTGCCCTATGTGGGCACGCTGACCCTGTGCGTGCTGCTTATCACCCTCTTCCCCGCCATCGCCACCTGGCTGCCCAGATTCCTGGGCTACGGGCTCTGATTTCCGCGCTTTTTCCCGCGCTTCACGCTTTGCAAGGGTACACGTTTTCGTGTACCCTTGCTTCATTATGCTGGAACATCATATCGAGCAGCTGTGCGACGCTTTCCAGGACGCCATCTGCATTTCCGACCGCGACGGCGTCGTGGAACTGATCAACAGGCGCTATACGGAAATCTACGGCATCGCCAGGGAAGACATTGTCGGCAAGTCCCTGCTGAAAATGAAGGAGCAGGGCTTTTTTGACGTCATTCTCAACCCCGAGGTGATCCGCAGCGGCCAGAGCAGCTCCAGAGTCCAGCATACGGCGGACGGACGCCAGCTCATTGTGGAGGCGCACCCCATTGTGGACGAAGGGGGGCTTACCATCTACTGCCTGACCTTCATCCGCGACGTGACCACCCTGTCCAAGCTGCGCGAACAGCTCACCGCCCAGCGCGAGCTTCTGGACACCTTCCAGCAGCTCAGCCATGCCGTCGAGCTGCCCTGCTACCCGCACGAGGTGCACAGCGCCGCCATGCGCGCCCTGTATGCGGATATGGACGCCATTGCGAACACCGACGCCACGGTGCTGCTGCTTGGCGAAACCGGCGTGGGCAAGGACGTGCTGGCCCGGGGCATCCACAGCATGAGCAGACGGGCCAAGCAGGCCTTCATCAAGGTCGACTGCGGAAGCATCCCCAAAAATCTCATCGAGACGGAACTGTTCGGCTACGAGGCGGGCACCTTTTCCGGCGCGAGCAAAAACGGCAAGGCCGGCCTCATCGAGGCCGCCGCCGGGGGCACGCTGTTTCTGGACGAAATCGGCGAGCTGCCCATGCTCATGCAGTCCCGCCTGCTGCGCGTGCTTCAGGACGGCGAAATCATGCGCGTAGGGGCGACCAGAGCCAAAAAGATGGACGTGCGCTTCATCGCCGCCACCAACAAGGATCTGGAACGGGAGGTGGCGCACGGCAATTTCCGCAGCGACCTCTATTACCGCCTGAAGGTGGCGGTACTCAAAATTCCCGCCCTGCGCCAGCGCAAGGCCGACATCCAGCCCCTGGCCAGAAGCTTTCTCAACTATTACAGCGCCAAGTACCACAAGGCCATGCGCCTTTCCAGCGAGGCGGAAGCCGCGCTGCTCACCTACGCCTGGCCCGGCAACGTGCGCGAGCTGGAAAATCTTATTCAGGGGCTGGTGGTCACCGGCAAGAAGGACGTCATCGACGTCTCATCCCTGCCCATCCCCATCGCCAGAACCGGGAAGGACGGCCTTCAGGCCGCGCCCTTCCTGCCCGAGACCCTTGATCTGGAAGGAAAAAGCTACAAGGATCTCATGAGGGAACTGGAGAACGGCCTGCTCAAAACGCTGCTCGCCCGCTTCGGAACCATCAGCGAAGTGGCCCGCCATGTGGGCGTGGACAGATCCACCATCTTCCGCAAGGTCAGGGACATGCAAAAGGACGCGCCCGCCGAAGGCCCGAAGGACGGCAAGGCCTGACGGCAGGGCGGCCGGCGCGCGGAACTCTGCGCCGGCCAAGCTCCGGAATGTGCGGCGGAACCCGCGCGCGGCGCGCCAGGCCCTGGAAGAAGCGGCCCCGCCGGCCGGAATCTTTGGCCGCTTACGCCTGGGCCGGGCGCCGCAGGGTTTTGCCCACGGCGTAGGCACGGGCCACAAAGCCGCCGGTGGCGTAGTATTCATGCGTCAGGGGCGCGAAGCACAGAGCGTCGATGCGGGCGGGATCGGGCAGGCCGTCAGGCCGCAGGCAGCCCTCGTCCAGCTTCACATCCATGATTTCGCCCACAAACAGGGTATGGGAACCCAGCTCCAGACTGTGACGCAGGGCCAGTTCCAATACCGCCGGACACTCCGCCACATAGGGCGCGTCCACATGCTCGCCCGGCACGGGGGTCAGGCCGGTGGCCTCAAACTTGTTTCCGGCCCGGCCCGACATGAGGCCCGCGAAATCCACCCGCGCCACCAGCGCGCGGGGAGGAATACTCACGGTAAAGGCCCCGCGGCCGGGCAAAAGCTCGTGCGTCCAGCCGCCACGGCGCAGGGAAAGGCCAAGGCAAGGAGGCTGGGAGGCGCACAACCCCGCCGCCACGGCGGTCATAACGTTGGGCCGGCCCCCGGCGTCGTACACGCCCACCAGCAGAACCGGCGCCGGCAGACAGAAGGGAAGCGAACCTAAGGAACGCATGTCAGTTCCGTGAAATCATGGCGCCGCTCTTGCCCCGTTCCGCGGCTAACGACTGCCGCCTGGAAGCTTTCGGCAAAGGCCGGTTGACCGAGGGGCGGCCGGGAACTTCCCGGATTTTCTCGGCCAGAGCCAGGATGGTATTGGCGTAAATGGCCAGGTTGTTGTAGCGCCGCAGAACAGCGATCTGCCCGGCCACGTTCAGGTTCCTTTTCCAGCCGTGCCGGGCCAGATAGTTGCTGAGGCTGGCCACGGCGTCGGCCGGATCAAACAGATCCACAATGCCGTCGCCATCGCCATCCACGGCGTAGCGCGGCAGGTTGGACGGCATAAACTGGCACAAACCCACAGCACCATAGCTGGAACCGGGAATTTCGAAGGGATCCACACCGTTGGCCACGCTGTATTCCAAAAGCGCCCGAAGCTCGGCATAGGCCCAGTCCGCCTTGTCTTTCATGCGCGCGCTCACCCAGTCCATGCGCTTTTCCACGTCGGGCAGCCTGAGCAGCCAGTCCGAAATGGTATCGGGACTGCGCGAGGCCGCCATGCTGGCCAGGGTGACAAAGGCATTCTGTTCGCCCAGATAATCACCCAGGCGGGTTTCAACAAAAAGCAGAGCGGCCGCCACTTCGGTGGGCACGCCATAATTTCGCTCCGCCGCCTTAAAAGCCTCCAGATGGGTATTGATGAAGCCGCGGCAGCGACGCGCGTTGGCGTCCGTGACCACGCCCTTGTACCACGGCCGGGGAATGCCCCCGGCTGACGGCGCCCCGCCCTTGGATGCGGCGGATTTGGGTCGGGGAAAAAATTTTCCCGTGTACAGTTCCTGAACCTTGCGCCCCATGGGATCCGGCAGGGGGCTGTCGCCCAGCCGGGCAAAAAGATAGGTTATTTCCTGACTGTCCAGCCCGTCCCGGCGCAGCCGATCCAGCACGGGCTTCCACACCTCGGCTACCGCCAGATTTTCGGACAACTCCAGCAGCTCGGGCGCGTCCGGTTCGGGGCCGGAGACCTCGGTCATCAGAAGCCCGGCCGGAGCGCCCTGCTCGGCGCGCGAACAGGAGCCCATCATCAGACAGACCGGCAAAACCAGCAGAAGTCGAAACCAGGAGGCGCGGCTCATATATTCACTCCATTCTTCCTTTCCGGCATGAGGGACAGGCTGACCGTCCGGCGCAGTCGGATTTCCGGGCGGCGCGGCGTGCCATGACACGAAGGCGTGGCTGCCCATTCTTCCATGGCCGGTGGCCCGATCCATGATATGTCCTGGCGCGTTCCACCACGGCCCGCTCCGGCCGCGGGGCGGCCTACACCGGCTGCAGGGTCCACACCGTCTTGCCCAGAATACGGTTTTGCAAGGTTTTCACCGGCATCCGGGTAGGCGGCAATCCAGCCTGATCAAAGCACAACAGAAAAAGGCCGTTTTCGCTGTCCTGCACAATGCGCCGGAACGTCACTCCCTCGTGCGGCAAAAACAGGGCGTACACCTCACCCGAAATGAGCTGCCGCCGCTGTGAGTCCACGCCCGCCACGGCCCCCTTGCGCAGGGTGGGTTCCATGCCGCCGATGCGCACGAAAAAGGCCAGCACGCCGTCCCCCATCAGAGATTGGGGCAAAATCATGTGATCATGCACGGCAAATTCGGGCAGGGCATCGCCCTCCGTGTAATCGCAGGCCGTATCCAGCACGCGGGACAGCACTCCCCGGGCTGAGGATATGGCCGGGGCGGGGCCTTCACTCAGACCGTCAACAGGGGGTGTGTCGCCGCTGTCCCCATCAAGGCAGGCCGCCTTGTCCTTGCTGTACATGGAACCCGACCCCCAGCGCAGCCAGTCAAGGCTGAGCCCGAACTTGTCATACAGCTTGATATACCATTCCGTGGGGATGGAACGGCGCCGCCTGGCATCGGAAATGCTGGACTGCCGGATACCCAGCATGTTGGCCAGCTCCACCTGGGTTCGTGCATTGGTGGCAAAGCTGATCCGCTCATACATTTCATCAAAGTAACTCATAGCCCTCCCGCGTTTTCCTGCAGCGGACGCAGCAAAGGGTTGTCCGGCGTCAGAATAACACGTGTGTTATTGTTCAACGCTTTACGGGCGGCTTCCAACCCGCGCTGAAATTCAAAAAATTCCGGCGAGCGGGAAAAGGCCCCGGCAAAGATGCGGGCAGCCTCGGCGTCGCCCTCGCCGCGCATGACCTGGGCCTGCTTATTGGCCTCGGCCAGGATAAGCGCACGTTCCTTGTCCGCGCCGGAGCGGATCTTGGTAGATTCTTCCATGCCTTCGGATCGGTACTGGGTGGCCTGCCGCTCGCGCTCGGCCCTCATGCGCTCAAAAATGGCGCGCTGGTTTTCAGCGGGCAAATCCGTGCGCTTGATGCGCGCGTCCACAACCTCTATGCCGAATTCCTTCATCTGGGCCGAAGCCTGCCTTGTGACAGAATCCATGATGGGCGTGCGCTCGTCGGCCACCACCTGGGTCAGGGTATGGCGGCCCACATGGGCCCTCATCTGAGAATAAACCACCGCGTCCAGTTTGGCCTGGGCGTTGGGAATGGTGCGAACCGTGCGGTAAAAGAGCAGCGGATCCACGATCTTCCAGCGGGCGTAGTTGTCGAGCACAATGGTCTTGAGGTCGCTGGTCAGCGCCTCGGCGGGGCGGGCGTCATAGTCGAGGATGCGCGCGTCAAAGTATTCGACATTCTGGATGAGGGGCAGCTTGAAATGCAGGCCGGGGCCGTACACGACATCCTTGGGATTGCCGAGCTGGAGCACCAGCGCCTGCTGCGTCTGCTGAACCACAAACAGGCACTGGCTGCCGAGCAGCGCCAAGACCAGAGCCAGGAACAGAAGAATTGCGGCTTTTGCTTTCATCGTTCCCCTCCCCTGCTCTGGCTGCCGGGCCGCACATAGGCCGGGGCCTGCCGCGCCGACTGGTCGGCCGCCGCCGCCGCGGACACGCCGGACGCGCCAGATGAAGCCGCGGCCTTCCCGTCCCCGGCAGGGGCCAGTTCTCTGCCCTGGCCTCTGCCCGGATCAAGGGGCAGCAGGGGCAGCACATGGTCACCGACGCCCGCGGGCAGCACCAGCTTTTCCATGCCGGGCCGGCTCATGATCTCTTCCAGGGTTTCGTAAAGCAGGCGCTTTCGGGTAACATCCTGCGCCTTGCTGTATTCTTCAAGCACGGCCAGAAAACGCTGGGCCTCGCCTTCGGCCGCACGCACGCGGGTCTGGCGGTACGCCTCGGCCTGATTGACGATTTCGGCCGCCTGGCCCTGGGCCTTCGGCAGTATGTCGCGGCGGTAGGCCTCGGCCTGATTGGTCAGACGCTGCTTGTCCTCGCGCGCGCTGGCCACATCCTTGAAGGCGTCGCTCACGTCGCGCGGGGGCTGCACATCCTGCATCTGCACGGCCACCACCTGCACGCCCACCTGATAGCGATCGAGAATATTCTGGAGCAGCCGGGTCACGTCGTCCTGAATCTTGACGCGGCCGCCGGTCAGGGCGGCGTCAAGGGTGGTCTTGCCGATGACCTCGCGCATGGCGGCCTCCGCCGCCTTCTTGACCACGGCGTCGGGCTGGGTGACGTTGAACAGATAGTCCACCGCGCCGTCGGGCTTAATGTGATACTGAATGTTGAACTGAACATTGATAATGTTCTCGTCCCCGGTGAGCATGGCGGATTCCTCATCCACCGGCTGCACGCGCCCCTGCTGGAACACGCCGCCCGTGGACTGGGAACGGTAGCCCACCTCGGCCTGACGCACCTGGCTGACCTTGGGCCTGTAGACCTGCTCCACCGGATAGGGCAGATGATAATGCGGCCCCGCGCCCACGGTGCGCACATAGCGGCCAAAGCGCAGCACCACACCCTGCTCGTCGGGCTGGACAATATAGATGCCGGTCAGAACCCACACGACCACCACGGCCAGAAACACCCACTTAAAGCCGGAAAGGCGCACCTCTTTCAGATGATCAAAGGGGTTGCGCTCCTGCCCGCCTCTGCGGGGCCCGGGCGACCCTCCGCCGGGCTCGCCCTGCGGATCCGGCTCATTATGGCGGTCTTTGTCCGGGGCGGGCCGCCCCGGCTGGTTGTTCCGCCTTTGCTGAAGTTTATCCCAATCCCAGTTCATGAGAATCTGTTTCCTTTTTCACACGGCCCCGGCGAGGAGCGCGCGGCATGGATGTCAGGCATGCGGCCGCAGTGGCCGCAGCCCGGGAATATCACAAGGCCGGACAGAACCAAAGCCCGCCCGCAGGCGCAATATCCGGCACGGCGTATTCATTCCTTCTAACAGTAGGACAAGACCAGGCGCCGGTCAAGGCAGACTTGCCGTGATGCTCAAAGCGGACTACCGTCAGTTGAACCCGGCGCGCGTACCGCCAGTTCAGCGGAACCATGAGCGCCCCAAAAAATTCTCCCCGCCCGGCGTCCGCCGCCATGTCGCCGGACACCCCGCACCGTGAGGAATGCGCATGGATCAGCTTTCACCCGTTTTCCGGGCCTACGACATACGCGGCAAGGCCGGAAGGGACTTTGACGAAGCCTGGGCGCAGCGTCTGGGCCGGGCCTGCGGCCTGCGCTTTCGGGCCGAGGGATGCCGCTCGGCCGTCCTGGGGCAGGACTGCCGCCTGTCGTCCCCCGCCCTTGCCGACGCTCTGGCCCGGGGCATGCTCTCCGCCGGGGTGGACGTGCTGCGGGCGGGCATGATCCCCACCCCATGCCTGTATTACGCTGTCCAGTATCTGGGCCGCAAGGCCGGGGTCATGGTGACGGCCAGCCACAACCCCGCCGAAGACAACGGCTTCAAAATATGGCTGGGAGAAGGCACCCTGCACGACGACGGCATCCGGGACATCGGCCGCCTGATGCTGGCCGGGGACGGGGAGCCCGACGCAGACACCCGGGAGGGCGAGGAAAAGACGGGACAGGGCGCGCTGCTCTCCCATGTGGACATAAGGCCGGACTATGTGAGCGAGATTGTCGCCAGGCTCGGCCCCTGTTCGCCCCGCCGCGTGGTGGTGGACGGGGGCAGCGGCGCGGCGGGCCCGCTGTGCGTGGAGACGCTGCGGCGCATGGGCGCGGAGGTCATCCCCCTGTTTTGCGAGCCGGACGGCCGCTTTGTGCATCATCCCCCCGATCCCACCCGGCCCGAAAACATGAGGGCCCTGGCCCGGGCCGTGCGCGAAGAGCGCGCGGATCTGGGCGTGGGCCTTGACGGAGACGGCGACCGCATCGGCGTGGTGGATCGCCGGGGCCGCCTGCTGAACGGCGACGAACTGCTGGCCCTGTATGCCCGCGACCTTCTGGCGCGTCACCCCGGTGCGCTGATCCTGGCCGATGTCAAATGCTCGCAGCGCCTGTTTGAGGATATACGGGCCAGGGGCGGCAGGGCCGAAATGTGCCGCTCGGGCCATTCCATTGCCAAGGCCCGGCTGCGGGAAGAAGGCGGCCTGCTGGCGGGCGAGCTGTCCGGCCACATCTTCCACGCCGAAAACTGGTACGGCTTCGACGACGCCATTTACTGCGCGGCCCGCCTGCTGACGGTGCTGGATCGCCTGGACGAGCCTTTGGAGCGCCTGCCCGGCTGGCCACCCGTTCATGCCACGCCCGAAACAGCCATGCCCTGCCCCGATGCAATCAAATTTGCGGTGGCGAATCGCGCCGTGGACTGGTACAGGCAGCGCCACCCCATCGTGGACATGGACGGCGCGCGTGTCAGCTTTGAAGGCGGCTGGGGTCTGGTACGCGCCTCCAACACCTCCCAGGCGCTGATTCTGCGCTTTGAGGCGGACAGCCCGGAACGCCTGGCCGCCATGCGCGCCGACATGGAAGGCCGCGTGCGCCGCTGGATAGCGGAGGCCGAAGAACAACGCCACGGTGAAGAAAAACCCCTGAAAACCGCAAAAAATGATTGACGGGGGCGGGCACTTCCGCTATTCATTTTCTCCGGCGTGCGCCAGTAGCTCAGCTGGATAGAGCAACAGGCTACGAACCTGTAGGCCGGGAGTTCGAATCTCTCCTGGCGCGCCACAAAAAAGTCCGCCAAAGTCCCGCAAGGTTCACAACACCTTGCGGGACTTGACTTTTTTGGAGGATGCTCCATCCGGCAAGGTATCGCAAAATCCAGGGAAAGGTCGCACCAATGACGATATTTTGAACGGCATTTGCCGATGAGGAGAAAACACGGCCAGAAAAATACCGTCACCTGCAACCCCTTGCCAGCAATGGAGAGAACTCCTCCAGCGCTGGGCCGACTATCTGGACGAACTGCAAGCCGATACCCTGAAGGGCGACAAACTGCCGTCGGTGTTCCCGCCTGTACTCTACAACGGCGGCACGGCGTGCGCGACAGCAGTATTTTATGCTGGATGCCGGCCGTGTGCCTCAAGAAAAACTGGCCGGAAACGCCGGGGTTGCCACACTGCTCATCCGTATTGAGCGCACACAGGCCATAGAGGAAATCATATATATATATA
>JAFLSV010000043.1 GCA_022510785.1 Desulfovibrionaceae bacterium
GAATTTCCTCATAGTTTCTGCCCAGGCGATCAATGCTGGTGATGCAGAGCAGGTCACCCGCCCTGAGTTTTTTGATCATGGCCTGATACTGCGGGCGCTGAAAATCCTTGCCCGACATCTTGTCCATAAAGATGCGGTCTGGCGCGATGGCCTGCTGTTCAAGGGCGATGCGCTGGCGGCTTTCATTCTGATCCACGCTGGATACGCGGATATAGCCGTAGGTCTGTTCCATAGAGTCTGTCCTTTCCACTGGCGTTTTTGAACGGGCAGGGCGGGCGCGGCAGACACTGGTTGTGCCCGCTTTTGCCCGCTCCACCCACGCGGTTTTCCGTTACCAGGTATTGCCTTCGCCGTTGCTCAGGCGTTCGATGAGTTCCCTGATGTCCTCAACCCGCCAGGCTGTGGTGCGGGGGTCGAGTTTCACAGGTTTGGGAAAACGGCCGGTACGGCAACCATCCCACCATGCACTTGGACAGACAGGAATACAGGCCAGAATCTGGGGCAGACGGACAAAGCCGAATTCGGGCAATGACGCTTTGTGGTGAGTCATAAAAAAACCTCCTGAAGGTTGTTGGTCTTCAGGATGGTCTGACACACGAAAAAAGTTTCCTGTGAGGGAATTTGGCGGGAAAAAGACGGGAAAATGCGGTATTGCGGGAAAATGGAGCGGAAAATCAGGCTTTGACGATGGTGCAGGCGTCCGCTTCTTTGCGAAGAGCGTTCAGCAGGTTTCGATACGACTTGGGGTAGGCTGAAAAAAAATGGACACCAACCGCAAACTCATTGAGGGAGGACGGTATTTTTCTGGACGGACTTCCTCCAAATTGGCGCATACCGTACTCAATACCGTCATTTTTGCGCGTTGTCCCCGGATTTCTCGACACCTTGTTGGACAGAGTATCGGCCAAAAAGCTAAGTCCCGCAAGGCTTTTTGAACCTTGCGGGACTTTTTTGGACTCTTTCGTGGTGCCGAAGGGGAGACTCGAACTCCCACTCCCTTGCGAGAACTAGACCCTGAACCTAGCGTGTCTACCAATTCCACCACTTCGGCGTGAGAAAGATACCTACGGTATATCGTTTTTTTTGGCAAGTCTTTTTTAGGCGGCGAGAAAATTTTTTAGGCGTACAGCCAGCAACGGACAAGATGCCCGTTTTCCGCCTCGACAACAGGGGGAATGTGGCGGCAGCGCTCAAAGGCACGTGGGCAACGCGGGCGGAAAGCGCACCCTTCCGGCAGATGGGCAGGGGGGGGGACGGAACCGCTGATAGTGGTCAGGCGGCGTTGCATGCGGGTATCTACCGTGGGGGCACAGGCCATGAGCCCGTGCGCGTATGGATGGAGCGGGCGCTCGAAAAACATGTGTGCCGACGCCTGTTCGACAAGTTCCCCCGCGTACATAACCCCCACATCGTCCGCCGTTTCGGCGACCACCCCCAGATCATGAGTGATAAGCAGGAGTCCCATATTTTTTTCTTCGGCCAGTGTTTTCAAGAGGCGGAGAATTTGCCCTTGAATAGTGACATCCAGGGCTGTGGTGGGCTCGTCTGCCAGCAGGAGGCTGGGAGAGCAGGCCAGGGCCATGGCAATCATCACCCGCTGGCGCATACCGCCGGATAACTGG
Organism: Desulfovibrionaceae bacterium; assembly: GCA_022510785.1. Lineage (GTDB taxonomy): Bacteria > Desulfobacterota > Desulfovibrionia > Desulfovibrionales > Desulfovibrionaceae > Mailhella. Next base: position 1,623 of record JAFLSV010000043.1, read on the forward strand.
TGCGGATAGTCCCGCAGGCGGGCTGCCGCGGAGGGAATACCCACCTGATTCAGAAGCTTGTGCGCATGGTCAAGGGATTCCTGCCGTGACTGTCCCAGGTGAATTCGTAGGGGTTCGGCTACCTGATCGCCGATGCGCAGCACGGGGTTGAGGGAGGTCATGGGTTCCTGGAAAATCATGGCAATGCTGCGCCCGCGCAGGCGGCACATGGCCGATTCATCCAAGCTCAGCAGGTCGTTTCCCTCATACAGCAGGGTACCGCTCACAATGCGGCCGGGATGCGGCACCAAGCGCAGGATGGAAAGCGCCGTCATGCTTTTGCCTGAGCCGGATTCTCCCACCAGGCAGAATGTGCGCCCATGCCGCAGCTGCAAGGTGAGGCGGCGGACGACGCGGCAGGCCCCAAAGGCGATGCTGAGGTCGTGTATATCCAACAGAGTGTTCATATCGGGGGGATTCCGTAAGGGGCCGCCTGCTGCCCGGCGGCTGTCTGACAAGGATATGGCGGGCTCAGCTTTGCGTGAGCCGTCGTCTTGCTCCAGCCTGCGCCTCATCATGCTGCCCCGCAGTGCCCTGCGGGTAAGGTTTTGAAGGGGAAAAGGAAGGGGGCTCGCGCATGATCGTCTCCGGCCTGCTTGCCGTGTTAACCCACATATACCCGGAGCGCAAGGCATGGCTGCGTCACAGGAAAGTCTATATCAGAAACACGATATTTCATTTCCAGTCTTCCCCTGGACACCGAAAAAATTGCCAGGGCAGTCTGTGAACACTGGAGAATCGAAAATACTCTCCACCGGAGCCTGGATGTGGTCTACCATGAGGACGCCCGCATCATCAAAAAAAGAGGACAACTCACCGAAAAATCTGGTAATTCTTTGCCAAATCGGCTTCAATCCCGCCAAGCATCGTACTTCAGAGGGGATGACCACAAAAAAGGCACAACTCAGATCTATCCTGTCACAGATGTTCCCTGAGCGCCACTTCATTAAAACTTAGATGCGCCGGCCCTGCGGATCAGCGTAATTTTTTTGATCAAAGTAACCGCTGAGCGTATCCATAACGGCAATGCATGCCACAGGTACATGGGCACGCTTCCGCAGGGCCTGGGTCAGGTCGTGCTGCACTGACGGCGGTACTTCGCGTGTGTCATCCCGCGACCGCAAATGCAGTTCCCAGCGATCCGGCGCGGTGAGCCGCAGGCGGAAATCCGGCGTACGTTCCCCAAATGCCGTGCGCAAAACATCGGCTGCGGCCTGTTCGCCGTTTGCGATCATGGTCAGGAGTTCAGGGCTGGGCGCCAGTCCGTAATTCAATCGGGTCAGCAGGCAGGGCCGGGCGCTTTGATCGGGGTCATCCAGGCCCGTCATGCGTCCCAGCTGGCGGATATCGGCCTTGCTGAGCCTCGCCAAAGCCAGGGGAGAGTAAATATTCAGCTCTTTCAGTGCCTTACGGCCGGGGCGGTAGCCTTGCGTATCCGAGGCATGGGTACCGTCACACAGGGGAAGTCCATCGGCCACATCCCGTAAGCGGGAAAACAGCCTATGCTTGCACGCATAGCAGCGTTCCCGTGTTCCAGCCGCCACGGCGGGCAAATCCATCGGGCTGACCACAAGTTCTCGCAAGGACAGGCCGCGTGCCGCGGCCCAGCGTCGGGCATAGGCGCTTTCTGACTGGGGAATGTGCGGCCCCTGCACATGGAGCAGCAGAGGGGCAAAGCCCATTTTTTGCGCCGCATGGGCTGCAAAGCGGCTGTCCACACCGCCTGAATACGCCAGGGCGAAATGACCGGTTGGCGCTATTTCTTTGAGTATTACTTGAAGTTTGTTCCATGGCATGCAGGTCTGTTCGTCCAGAGTGTGCTGAGTCAGGGCGTGCCTCCTTTCTGTTCATGCGTGAATTTCGATCGGAGATGGATATATCGTTTGATGCCGGCAAGCCCGGGATTGGGCAGGGGGGGCATGCGTGCTCAATGCGCGGGAACCGTGGCTTTGCACAGTCGGAGTGCGCGGGAAAGCCCGCCGCCGGAGCCTATTTTTTCCGGAATAGGCGGTTTTGGAGTTCCATGACGGTGGCAAGGCCCTCGCCCCTGTCTCCATCCGACAGCGGGCAGAAGACCGGCCTGTAGCCCAGGCGCCTGGCCTGGGCCAGGCGTATATCCTGACCTGACACAGGGCGCACCTGACCGTTCAAATCCACTTCGCCCCACAGGACGGCCCGCTCCGGCAGGGGAATATCATAAAACGAGGAAAGCAGAGCCGCCACCAGGGCCAGATCCAGGCCCGGTTCCTGCAGGCGCATGCCGCCGCCCACCTTGGCGTAAATATCCACCTGGCCGAAATTGAGCCGCAGCCGTTTTTCCAGCACGGCCAGCAGCAGGTGCAGGCGGTTGACGTCAAAACCCAGGCCGGTGCGGCGGGGAATGGCCAAATAGCTGCGGGTAGCCAGGGCCTGGATTTCCACGGCAAAAGGGCGCTGGCCGTCCACGGCCATGACCACGGCAGTGCCGCTGAGCGAGGCGTCTCTCGCGCCAAGAAAAAAGGTGGAAGGGTCTTCCACCACTTCCAGTCCCTGCTGGAGCATGCGGAATACCAGAAGTTCCTGGTTGGGGCCGAAGCGGTTTTTCAATACCCGCAACAGGCGAAACATTTCCCGCCTGTCACCTTCCAGGGAAATGACCGTGTCCACCAGATGCTCCAGCAGGCGGGGCCCGGCCAGAGTGCCATCCTTGGTGACATGGCCCACCAGGATCAGGGTGGTGTGAGTCCGCTTGCAGCGTTCCACCAGTTCCGTAGCCACGGCGCGAACCTGACTCACGTTGCCGGGCAGACCCTCGGCCTGATCCGAGCCCAGAGTCTGAACCGAATCGACCACCATCAGGCCCGGGGCATTATCCGGATCCAGCAGAGGAAACAAATCTTCCACCCGGCTGGTGGCCACAGCCAGCAGGTTATCGTGCAGCACACCCAGGCGGTCGGCCCGACTCTTTATCTGGGGGAGCGATTCCTCTCCGCTGGCGTAGAGAACCACGCGGCCCTCGGCCGCGATGGCTCCGGCCATTTGCAAAAGCAGTGTCGATTTGCCGATGCCAGGCTCGCCGCCCACCAGAACAGCTCCGCCGGGCATGAGCCCTTTGCCCAGCACGCGATCCAAGGCGGCCAGCCCGGTACCGTAGGGGCGATGTCCCAGATCCTCCACTCGCGCCAGGGGTTGAGGGCGCACCGGGCTTCGCGGCTCGGATCGGCGGGTATTGCCGGCGGGCCTGGCCGATACGGTCATGGGTTCCAGCGTGTTCCATTCCTTGCAGGCCGGACACTGGCCCTTCCATTGCGGCGTTTGTGCCCCGCAGGCACTGCACACATAGACTTCCCTGGTCTTGGCGGGCATGGCGCAACTCAATCGAACTTCTGGACACGGCGCAGATGGCGACCGCCTTCAAACGGCGTGGACAGAAAAATATCGGCCAGATCGGCGGCCAGACCCTGCCCGGTGACCCGTGCCCCCAGGCACAGCACATTGGCGTTATTGTGCGCCCGACAGGCGCGGGCATGAAATTCGCAGGTCGCCAGAGCGGCCCGTATGCCGTGGACGCGGTTGGCCGCCATGCTCATGCCGATGCCGGTTCCGCAGATCAGAATGCCAAACGCGGCTTCGCGCTGAAGCAGAGCGTCGGTCAGGGTTCGGGCGCTGTCGGGATAATCGCAGCTGATTTCGGAATCGGGCCCGAGGTCGTGAACTTCGTGCCCCTTATCCCCCAGATGCTTCACAAGAAAGGCTTTGAGCTGAATCCCCGCATGATCTGAGGCCATATACACGATACTCATCAAAGTTTCTCCTTGCAGGACAGCCTACGCCAGTGAGAAGCGCCGCCTGCGCGTGTCAATTTGGTTTTTCCGCCAGGCGTTCAGCGCCTGATGGTCGCCGCCGGCCAGGCGGGCCACAGCTTTTCTGGCAAACCAGTGCAATTCACCGGCAAGCACATAGCATCCCAGGATCAGGATACGGGCCGCCGTCATGGGAGTCAGGGCGTCTTCCATACCATGCTCCGTGCCATTTCAGTCTGCGTCCAGCGAACGCGGGATGACCCCGTCCGGCAGAGCCAGCAGAAGCTCCTGCGGGGAAAAGTGTTCTGACTGTCGCCGTTCTTTGATCAAAAGCACGATGCGGCAGGCATCCCTTTCTGAACGCACCGTATCGCTTCCTCCTGGCAACAGGGCTTCCACCTTGCGGGGCAGACGGGTATGCTCATCGAAATCCAGGCGCACATCCCAGCCGGGGGTCTGCGTCCAGCGCACGGGCAGGGCCTGCGGTGACAGGGTAATGTCGCTGCGGCCCCGGCTGGAGCGCACCTGGTAGACCACATGTCCCGGGTTGTCCGCTGCGGCATGGCAAGCCTCTACCTGCGGATTTCCCATGGCCCCGGCATAGTGTCCGTCAAGGAAAGCGGCCATGTCGGCCAGTCCAAGCGGCAGAGGAAGGCCCAGACGAAGCAGGGCCTTGTCCGGGTCATCCTCCCCTGTATACGCCTTGTGATCTTCGGGCAAAAAGAGAAGAAGCTGGCCGTTGACCGCCAGAACCTTGGCCACGGTGGGGCCCGCACCGGCTTGGACATCCAGCCTGACGGGAGGGCGGCCATTGCTCCACAACAGATAGGTCACACGCCGGGTATCGGTGACCGTGCCAAAGCGCAGACTGCCGCTCAGCACAGACGGCCCGGCCGGGCGGGAGGACAGGCGCTCAAAGGATTGCCAGCGGCTTTCGGCTTCGCTTTCCGGCACCGGGGGAAGGGCAGTGCGGCCGCTGCAGGCGCTCAGACAGGCCAGGCACAGCGCCGCGACAAGAAATCGCCTCATATCTGCTCCAATTTGCGCCGGATGCTGTCCGTATCAGCCGGCTTCAGTTCCAGAGCCCGTTTCCAGCCCTTGTGTGCCTCGTCCTTGAGTTTGAGGGCATGGGCGATATCGCCGTAATGTTCCCACATGGTGGCGTCCTGCGGTTTATCCGGGGGCAGCAGGGAAACTGCGTGGCGGATATGTTCCCAGGCCTCCTGATAATGGCCCAGCCGATAGTTGACCCAGGCCAGGGAATCAAGCATGTAGTCCGTTTCGGGCGAGAGTTCCACGGCCCGGTTTAAAAGATCCAGGGCCCGGAGCAAATCGCGGTTATCATCCGCCAGAGTGTACCCCACATAGTTGAGAGCCTGCGCGTTGTCGGGCCAGCGCTCGATGACGCTTTCCATCAAATCCAGACCGCGTGTCTTGTCACCCGCCGCATCCACCAGATACGCCCGCTGAAACGCCAAATTCGCATCGTCCGGCCACTGCTCCATGGCCTGCCGGGCTACAGCCTCTGCCTCGTCAAAACGGGTATGCCGCATCAGCATTTCCATGTGCGCGTAGCGCAGCTCCTGATCGCCGGGGTACAGATCTTCAGCCTGGGCAACGGTGGTCAGGGCTTCGTCCAGCTGGCCGCTTTCAAACAGAATCTGCATTTTCAGTTTTAATGCTTTGGAATAGTGGCGATTGTCCGGAGGAATACGTTCCAGAAATTTAAGAGCCTTTTTGGCGTTTTTTTCATTTTCATAGGCCACGGCGGCCTGATACAGGGCGATTTCAGGCGGCGTTTCCGTATTTTTTGCCAGCCTGGCCAGCAGCGCGGCAGCCAGATCAGAGCGCCCCTCGTCCATGAACTGAGAGGTCGCGGTTAACACAAAACCAAGGGAATCCGGCACACCGGAAGCAATACTGTATGCCCGATCCGGGTTGCCCTCCTTGAGGCACAGCCCCACCAGCCGGAGCAGAATATCCTGATTCCCTTCATCGTAGGTGAGCAGCGTCTCGTACAGGGAACGGGCCGTGCTGTACCGCCCCCTTTGCTCTTCAATGAGAGCCAGTTCCAGAATGGCTTCCAGAAAATCAGGGGCTTCGTTCAGGGCGCCGCGCAGCATGGCCGCGGCGTCGGCAAGGCGCCCGACGGATTTCAGAGCCTGGGCATGGTAGTAGCGCACGGTGGGATTGCACTCGGAGGCAGGCAGCTGCCCGAACAGGGTCAGGGCTTCGGCGGAGCGGTCAGCTTTGAGATACAGCAGGGCCAGTTCCATGCGGGCCGAGGCATTTTCCGGATGGGCATCGGCAAAGGCTTGCAGCACGGATACAGCGCCGTCCATGTCGTCTTCATCCAGCATGATTTCGGCCAGAATGATGCGCAGCTGTAAATCATCGGGAAGAACGGTCACGGCTGTTTCCAGCAGCTCACGGGCCTGCCCGGAATACCGATTGCCCAGCAGCCATCCCGCGGCGTCCGCCAGGGGGCGGGGCTGTGGATCGGTCAGAAGCAGTGTCTGGACAGCTTCCTGCACACCCGCTGCATCGTCACGCCGCATGGCCTGTTCCAGCTGCAGATAGGCGTATGTCACATCGGCCCTGGCGCCGGGTTGTGCGGCGCACACGGGGGATGGCGGAATGTCGGCAGGTGATGCTGCGACGCAGCCGGTAAGCAGCGCCGGGATCAGCAGGGGGAGGAAGAGTTGGCGAAGCAGGGGCATGGAATATCCAGACGGGCCGCACAGGTACTGAAGGATTGACGCGCTTCTCTTCGGGCGCGGCATACCCGAGAAAAGTTACGGGTTGATCCAGTCTTCCGAAAAGTCCTTAATTTCCGACCCCAGGTGGGTGCGCAGTTTGGTAAGCAGCCGCGCTTCCAGCTGGCGGATACGTTCCCGCGTTACATGATAGCGATCCCCGATTTCCCGCAAGGTCACAGGATCGTCGGTGAGAAGACGGTGCTCGAGAATATAGGTCTCTTTTTCGGAAAGAGAAGGTATAAGCTCGCGTATGCCGTCGCGCACCAGTTCGGCGATTTCCGAATCGGCGTAACTGGCCTCTATCCCAGGGCCGAGGGCGGGCAAAAAGTCCAGGCGGGAAGAGCTTCCACTATCGTCCCCGACAGGAATATCAAGCGAAACATCGCCCGCGTCAAGTCGCTGCTGCATTTCCATAACCTGTTCCTCGGTCACGCCCAGGCGCTCGGACAGCATGGCGGCATCGGGATCAAAACCTTGCGCCAGCAATTTTTGGCGTTCTTTATTCAGGTTATAGAATAACTTGCGCTGAGCCTGTGTCGTGCCGATTTTGACCATGCGCCAGTTGTCCATGATGAATTTGAGGATATATGCCTTGATCCAGAAGGTGGCGTAATAGGAAAACTTGATGCCCTTGTCGGGATCAAATTTGTTGACCGCCCGCATGAGGCCCACGTTTCCTTCCTGAATCAGGTCGAGCACATTCTGCATCCAGCGGCGCTGAAAATCCATGGCGATTTTGACCACCAGGCGCAAGTGCGAGGAAATAATGCGAAAAGCGGCGTCGCTGTCCCCGTGATCGCGCACACGGCGGGCCAGTTCCACTTCTTCCTCTGGGGCGAGCAGCGGAAAGCGGCTGACTTCCCGCAGATAAAGCTGGAGATTATCCCTGGTGTGCACCGATGGCAGATGCGGTGAAGCGGGTATCGGCAGGGAGTCGGCTTCAGGGTTGATATCGATGACCTCATCGGGGTCGCACAGGGGGTCAAAGTCCGGCGACGGCACGGAGCCTTCAGTATCGAGCTCGTCAGGCGCGACAGGCAGTATTTCCGGTTCGCTCAGCTCTTCCTCATCCTCTTCATCCGGATCGGCAAGGCCGGCGATATCCGCCTTGGGGGGCGCCTGATCCACGGGGCGGGCGTGCGGGTCGTCCGTATTCTTTCTCGCGGTGTCAGGTGCCGCGGGCTCCTGCCCATGGCTGGAATTGTGGCTGGCAGAGCCTTGCGGGGATGAAGTTGCGCGGGCCTTGATTTTTTTCATACCTGTGTACCGGGTGCGTTATGGCGTTTCGCCCGAGAGAGGTCATACGCCTGCTTCGCAAAACGTATGCTATAGTTTAAGGTTGGCGTTTTCAACGATTTTCAGTATACCAAGGGGAAGCGGGGGCATGGCTTCCGTCGGTTGCCGGTGCGGGTAATGCCCGTGTCAGCATAAGATCCGCTCCTGGGGAAGGCCCGCGAAATCGGAGCGGGGCGGTACTTCTCCGTCACCCGCGGCATAAGCGTATCGTAGGTGTTTGGCAATTTATAGACAATATGCGCCCTAAGAGTTTCAGGAGCGACCCCATGAGTATGATTCGGCACTTGTTAAAAGAAAAACGGCGCTTATTTGTCGACGGTGCCACCGGTACCATGCTGCAGGCCCTGGGTATGCCCGCCGGCATAAACCCGGCCAGGTTCTGCCTGGAGCGCCCCGATGTGGTACGCGATATGCATCGGGCCTATGCCGAGGCCGGAGCCGATATTTTGCTGACAGCCACCTTTGGCGGTTCATCCTATAAATTGCCGCCGGATCTTGACCCTGTTGCTTTTAATATGACCATGGCCCGGCAGGCGCGGGCCGTGGCGGACGAAATGGCTGAAAGGCTGGGCCGCCCCCTGTTTGTGGCCGGAGATATGGGGCCATCCGGACATTTTATCAAGCCCCTCGGGGATCTTGAGCCCGAAGAGCTGCTTGGCGCATTCCGCGAGCAGGTACGCGGTCTGGTCAAGGGCGGGGTTGACCTGCTGTTTGTCGAAACCCAGTTCGATTTGGCCGAAGTCAGGGCCATTGTGGCCGCGGCCCATCAGGAATGTGACCTGCCGGTGTTCGCATCCATGACTTTTGAGGACGGTGTCAGCCTGACGGGCTCTTCCCCGGAAATTTTCGCCGTCACCATGAGCAATATGGGCGTGGACGCGGTGGGGGTCAATTGCGGGGCAGGCCCGGAGCAGATGCTGCTGGTGGCTGAAAGACTGCTGGCCGCATGCGATCTGCCGGTGTTCGCCGAGCCCAATGCCGGACTGCCGGAACTGGTGAACGGTGAAACCGTATTCCGTCTTGGGCCCGCGCCATTCGCCGAAAAAACAGCCCTGTTCGCCGAGCGTGGTGTCCAGATCCTGGGGGGCTGCTGCGGCACCACCCCCGAGCATATTACCGCACTGCGCCAGGCCGTGCTTGGCTTTGGCGAAACAGCGCACGGCATTCCACGCCCCGCTCCCGGCGGAATAGGGTTGACGTCGCGGTCATCCCTGGTGCGCATGGGAGGGGACAACCCGCTGGTTCTCATCGGGGAGCGCGTGAACCCCACGGGCAAAAAGCTTCTCAGCGCCGAATTTCAGGCAGGAAAACATGATTTGGCTCTGCGCTATGCCGCGGAGCAGGTGGAGTCCGGCACGCCTGTCCTGGATGTCAATGTCGGGGCGCCCGGTGTGCCTGAAGAGACATTTTTGCCCGCCCTGGTTCGCAAGCTGGTGGCCCGGCATGGCACGCCGCTGTGCCTGGATTCTTCCAATGTGGATGCTCTGATTCGTTCCGTGCCCTGGCACCCCGGTTCGGCCCTGGTCAATTCCATCAGCGGCGAACCGGGCCGGATGGAAAAATTGGGGCCGCTGTGCCGTCTGTGGGGCTCTCCCTTTGTCCTTCTTCCCCTGGAGGGACGCCGCCTGCCCGCCTCGGCCCATGAGCGGGTGGCTGTGCTGGAAAACCTGCTGGCCAGGGCCGAAGCGCTCCATATTCCACGCCATTTGATTCTTGTGGATGTGCTGGTCTTGACGGCGGCCTCGGATGCGAACGCTCCCCGCGCCTGTCTTGACACCATACGCTGGTGCGTGGACAACGGACTTCCCACCACCATGGGGCTGTCGAATATTTCATTCGGCCTGCCGGCCCGTGACCTGGTCAATTCGGGTTTTCTGCTGATGGCGGCGGCCGCGGGCCTGAGTTCCTGCATTGGCAACCCCGGCAACGCGCGTTTGCGCGAAGCCCTGGACACGGCCAATGTGCTTCTGGGACGCGATCCTCAGGCAGATCGCTTCATAGCGCGCTATGCGGACTGGAAAGCGTCCGCGCCTGCGTCGGCCGCTGCGGATGCCGGGAAAACAAGGGAAGAGTCTCTTGGCCTGGAGGACGCCGTTATTCGGGGCGATAAGGATTCCGTCGTGCGACTGGTCGAGGCTGAACTCGCCGCCGGGGCCGACCCCTTCGCCCTGGTGCGGGAGCGCCTGATTCCCGCCATCACTGAAGTGGGGGGCCGCTATGAGCGCAAGGAATATTTTTTGCCCCAGCTGTTGCGCTCGGCGGAAACCATGCAGGCCGCCTTCGCCAGGGTCAGGCCGCTGCTCGAAGAGCGGCGGGACGACCCGGAGCGCCCGGTCATTGTGCTGGCCACAGTGGAAGGCGATATTCATGACATCGGCAAGAATATTGTGGCGCTGCTCTTGGGCAATCACGGGTATGACGTGGTCGATCTGGGCAAGGATGTGACGGCCTCCCGCATTGTGGACGAAGCATCCCGGTGCGGGGCATCCGTTATCGGGCTATCGGCCCTGATGACCACCACCATGCCCCGCATGGAAGATACGGTAAAGCTGGTGCGGCAACGCAATCTGGCCTGCCGGGTGATGGTGGGCGGCGCCGTGGTAACCCCGGAATACGCCGCGAGCATTGGCGCGCACGGCTATGCCGCTGATGCGGTGGAAGCTGTGCGTGTGGCTGCCCGTTTACTGTCCGGCGAAGCCGGGGGAGGGGAATAATCCATGAGAAAAATGCTGTCAGCTCTTGCGCTCTGCGCCGTGATACTGCAGGGCCCAACTGCCGCCACGGCGCAGGGACAGGGCATTGGCACCACCCCTTTGCTGGATTTGGTCGCGGCTGCCCGGGGCAAAGTGGTGGTTCTCAACTTTTTTGCCTCGTTCTGTCCACCCTGCCGCCTGGAAATTCCGGGGCTCATGGAACTTCGTTCCCGGTTTTCGCCAGGCGAGGTGGAAATTATCGGCATTTCCGTGGACAACAGCCTGGAGGACATGGAAAATTTTATCCGGAAGTACGATTTCAACTATCCCGTGTACTATGGCGGACAGGAACTGGGCTACGCCTTTCGGATATCCGCCATACCCCACAATATTGTTTACGATCGCCAGGGCCGCATGGCGTACAACCAGCCTGGCTACCTGCCCGGGGACGAGCTGGCGGCTTTGTTGCGTGATGTCCTGGACAGGGATTCGTAAGGAAGATGCCATGGATGATCCCATTCTGCGGAATGCGCACCGCATGCGCCTGCTGTATGACGCGGACAGCATCGCCCGGCGGGTACGGGAACTGGCGGCGGAAATTGACGCCTTGTACAAAGACGAGCCTCTGGTGATGATCTGCGTATTGAAAGGCGCGTTTATGTTTTTCAGCGATCTGGTCAAAAATCTCACAATTTCGCCGGAACTGGATTTTGTCCGCCTGTCCAGCTATGGCAGCCAGACGACCAGCAGCCGGAGCGTGTCGTTTACCAAGGATGTGGAGAGCCCGCTGACGGACAGACATGTGCTGGTGATAGAGGATATCGTGGACAGCGGCCGCACGATGGATTTTTTGCTCAGGCAGCTGTCCGCCCGTGGGCCGCGCAGTCTGCGTCTGGCTGCCCTGCTGGACAAGAAGGAGCGCCGGGAGGTTCCGGTTTTCGCCCACTTTGTGGGATTTGCCTTGCCGGCAGGGTTTATTGTAGGATATGGCTTGGATTACGCGGAACACTTTCGCGCACTGCCGGCTCTGTACGAAATCCCGTGCGGAGAATGAGCAGGCGGCGACAGTTCTGCCCCGGGGAAGCGTGGCTTCACCCGGAATCGACTCGTTTTGTTGGGAGAGTCTTCCATGACCGTCACCTGCCCCAATTGCAAGACTACCTACAACCTCGCCGACGACAAGGCCCGGCCAGGCGCCAAATTGCGGTGCACCGTATGCCGCCAGGTGTTTGTGCTGCCTGATTCTTCCGAGTCCACGCCCTCCGGGGACATCTCCGGGGCCGCATCTTCCGCGCGGGATTCCGGAACAGGGCAGGGAACCTCTCTCAGTATCGAATCCACGGCGCGCCCCAAAAAGAAAAGCCGGAAGTTAAGCATGGTTGTCATGGTGCTTTTCGTTCTTTTGGCCGCCACGGGTTTATTGTGGCAATATACGACGCTGCTCGATCCACTCAAAAATACCCTGGGGCTTGTGAAAAGCGCGCCCAAAGAATTGACTGAGGCCGAACGGGCGGCCCGGCTGGCGGATCTGGTGGGAAAGCTGGAATTGCGGGATGTGCGCCCCTACCTGGTGCATAACGATAAAATCGACGGGAATATTTCGGTCATTGAGGGCAAAATCATCAACGGCTTTGATCAGCCTCGCAGCTTTATTCGTGTGGAGGCCTCATTATACGATGACGCCGGTACCCTGCTGATTTCCAAAAATCAGCTCGCCGGTTCCATGGTTTCCCTGTTTCAGCTTCAGGTTTTGAGCGAGCAGGAACTGGAAAACGCCTTGGGCAACAACAAGCTGGATATTCTGGCCAATAACACCAATGTTCCGCCAGGCGGTACCGTACCGTTTATGCTGGTTTTTTATAATCCGCCGGAAGCGGCCTCGGATTTCAGTGTGCGGGTTGTCGGGGCGGCCTTGCCGGAGGCCGTGAACCCGGCGCGATGATTCTGATGCCGTTTTGGGGGTTCCGCAATGCCAGCAGCGTAATGGCAAAGCCGGCAGGATGGTTATGCTGATGATCACCCTGGGATGGCGAGGGAAAAAGTGGAAAAAAAGGCTTGCCAAGGCGTCCCATTTCGTCTAAATATTTACGCCGTGCCGAGGTAGCTCAGTTGGTAGAGCAGGGGACTGAAAATCCCCGTGTGGGCAGTTCAATCCTGTCCCTCGGCACCAGATATTTCAAGGGGTTACGGTCATGTAACCCCTTTTTTTGTGATCCGAAAACCTCCCGCTAGGCGGGAGGTTCAAAAAAACTTAAAGT
>JAFLSV010000044.1 GCA_022510785.1 Desulfovibrionaceae bacterium
CTGTCAGCCGGCGGACAGCGGTTTGAGAAAGTCATCCTCAAAGCGGTTGGAACAGGTTACCATGGGCGCGATGACGGCCGGATCCAGCGACAGGCTGACCACCCCCCAGGAAAGGCCGATGCCAAAGGCGCTGATCAGGAGCCGCAGCGGCGATTGGGGCGAACCCGCATACGCGTCCGCCATGGTCAGGGTGGCGGAGGCGCCGTTGGTGTTGCCAAAGCGCTCCAGGGTGGTGGGCACCCTGGCCTTGTCCACCTTGAGCCGCCGGGCCATGGTTTTGACAATTTGCAGATTGGCCTGGTGCAGAACCACTCCGTCATAGTCCTGGATACTGGCGCCCAGATGCTCCACGAAGGCCCTGATGCTGTCCACAACCCGCATGGTGGAAAAGGCCGTGATTTCCATGCCGTCCATGTAGCCGCCGCCGTCGTAGGTTTCGCCATTGGGCATGCGCCCGGGGCGGCGTCTCCAGGCGTTGCGCGCGCCGATCCAGGGCTCGTACAGGAAGCAGTAGCCGGCGCCGTCGCTGTGCAGCGAAATATCCACGGGCGAGGCCTCGCGTTTTTCCAGCAGCAGGGCGGTTGAGCCTTCGCCATTGAGGAAGACGGGGTCTTCCAGAAGTTTTTTCACCGAGCGGTAGCGGGGCCAGACGGTATCGCCCGATACCATGGCGATACGGTTAATGGAAGCCTGCTGCAGCAGAGAGGCGCATACCGAAAGACCATACGGAAAACTGGAGCAGCCCAGCGTAATGTCAAAGGCCAGCACCTGCTCGCCAAGCCGCATATGATTGTGCAGCACATGGGCATTGCCTGTGGCTGGATTGAAATCCGGCGTCTGGGACATGAAGATGAGCGCGTCAAGGCTCTCCGGAGCCCAGCCCGCCCGATCCAGCGCCCGGCACAGAGCGGTATAGCCCAAATCCGTGGCGGTTTGTTCCGTAATGGAAATATGCCGTTGTCTGATGCCGGTCTGCTTGACAAAATTTGCAATGTACGCGGCACGAGGATGCTGCGGATCAAGATCAATCTTCTGAACATGCTCCGGCAAGGCTCCGGCCAGCGCGGCAATGCCTATATTGTCAAAATGCAGAAAGGCCACAACTATCCCTCCGGCTCCATGACATCCAGCATGTCCTGAACACGTTCAAAGGCGCGGATATCCTTGCCGCTGATTTTTCTGTTGAATTCATCGCCCAGCAGCACGACAAAGGAGAGCGCGGCCAGAGAATCCCACTCTTCCACATCGTCAAGACGTGTTTCCGGCTTCAGCGTGCCTTCGTCCAGTTCCATGATGTCTTCGAGCACAGCCAGTTTTTCCTGTGTGTTCATGCGAGGTTTCCTTTCATGATGTGTGGTTATGCGGATATGCGGTTGTTCCGTTGCCAGGGTGTTCGATGAGCTCGCAAAAGTCCAGGTTGCCAAGCCGGCATATGGCCGCCGCCAGCGAAAGCCCCGCCCCAAAGGCGGAAAGGCAGACCCGCGCCTTTTCGCGCAGCATTTTTTCGCCAAGGTTGTAGGCGATGTTCACCGGAATGGTGACGCAGGACGAATTGCCAAAGTGCTCGACAATATTGTTGAACAGGATTTCGCGTGGCACCCGCATGAGATCGGCCAGCTTTTCCAGCATAAAGCGGTTGGGCTGGTGGGTCAGGTGATAGCGGATTTCGCCCTTGTCCACGCCCGCGTAGCGGCAGGCCTCGTCTATCAGGGGCGGCACGCACTCCATCACGAACTGAAAAACCGCCGTGCCGTCCATGTGCATGCTGTTCAGCGAGCGGTAGTTTCCCATCTCGTCCCTGATGAGTCTGGCGGTTTCCGCCGTCGCGGGCATCCGGCACCCGCCGGCCGGAACCAGCAGGGCCTCGCGCCGGCTTCCGTCGTTGCGGAAGACAAAGTGGATCACGTCGTCGGGGTCGTCACTGCGGCTGATCAGGGTGACCGCCGCCGCGTCGCCGCACAGGGGGTAGGTGTTCCTGTCCTGCTTGTTGGCATGGCAGGAGGCCCCGTCCGTGGTAATCAGGGCCACCTCGTCCACGGCGCCCGACGCCACATGGCAGCAGGCCGTATACAGCCCGGACACAAACCCGATGCAGTTTTCGTACAGATCCGTGCAGAAGGCCTCGACGGGCAGGCCCAGCTGGCCATGAATCACCTTGCTGTTGCCCGGAATGGGGTGATCCTGCATCTGCGCCACCACCACCAGGGCCTGCACGGCTTCCTTGCGCAGCCAGCCCCGGTGAAACACATAATTCATGGTATAGGACGCCAAATCGCAGGGGGTGGTTTGCGGATCCGCAATGCGGTGCTCGTTGAAGCCCATAACCCGCCCCAGCCGCCGTGATGACTTTTCCGGAAAGGGAAAGAACTTCAGTTCATCCTCAAAATAATAGGTCTGCCGGGGTACAGTGGCGCATATGCCCCGAATTTTCACACCGCGCAGAGTCGCTTTCATTCCCTGTCCGTTCCTGGCGCATCAAAAGGTGACTTTTTTGCTCCGCCGCACCAGATCACAGATGCTTTGCACCGACGCAAAGTTTTCCGGCACAATATCCAGGGCGGAAATGGAGACAGAAAATGTTTTTTCCAGCTCTGAAATCAGCGTGACTATATCAAAACTGTCCAGATAGCCCGCGTCAATGAAATCCACACCCTCCGCAAAATCGCAGGTTGGTTGCAGTTCCTTGAGCATATCCAGCACTTTTTTTTCCATGGAGGCCTCTTTTCCAGATATTTTCCGCGTTGTCCGGGCGCCTTTTCCCGCGCGGGGAAGCGCCTGCGCGGCATTGCCCGAAGCTGCGCCCGAAGTTCCAAAGGACATGCCTCAGTCGTGGCGGGATCGCTCCTCCCGCAGAATGCGCTCCCAGCGCTCCACGCGCTGCCGCCGCGTGGGGCGGCCGGGATCGGCCTCGTACTCAAGGGGCGCGGCGCAGTCCCACGCCGCCACCTCGCACAGGCACGATCCCCACGAAAGCCCGGTGCCATAGCCGCACAGAAGCATCCTTCCCGGCTTCCGCCCCGTGCCGCCAAAGTTGTCGCACAGCGCCACGGGAATGGAGGCCGACGCCAGGTTGCCGTATTTGCCGAACGAGGCCGAAGGCGCCTTTTCCGGCGGAAAGCCGGCCTTGGAGGCGACACTGTCCACTATCTGCCTGTTGGCCTGGTGCAGAATGAGCCAGTCGACATCGCGCTCTGTCAGATGGGCGTGCGCCAGCGCTTCGCGCAGATGCCCCGGCACAACATCCAGAGTGAAATTAAAAATGGCCCCCCCGTCCATGTAGGTGTTCAGAAGTCTCCAGGGATTGCCGTGAGGATCCGTCAGATCCCGGAAAAGCGCTTCGTTGTCCGCGGGGTCGGGCAAAAGCGGAATGCGCGCGCCGCCGCCGGGCCTGATGATGGCTTCAAACTCGCGCCCGTCCGTGCCCATCCCGAAGCGCAGGGGGCTGGCCCCCTCGTCCCAGGCCAGCAGGGTGGCGCTGCCGCCGTCGCCAAAAATGGGCGTGGTGATCCGGTTGCGCGTGTCCCGTCCGACGAGGTTCACGTCCCCCGCCAGCAGCAAAACTTGCCGCGCCGCGCCCGAGGCAATGAGCGCGCTGCCTATCCACAGTCCGTAAATGTAGCCGGAGCAGCCCTGGTTGACGTCAAACGCGGCGCACCGCCGCGAAAGCCCCAGCCGCTGCTGCAATTCGCAGGCGTTTGTCGGCTGCGTCCAGTCCGGGGTTTGGCTGACAAAAACAAGGGCGTCTATCTCGTCCCGCGCTTCGGGGTGCGCCCCCAGCAGGGCGCCGGCCGCATGGGCGCACAGGTCGGAAGCGGTCACGTCCGCGGGGCATATGCGCCGTCGATCCATCCCGAGCGTCGCGCGCAGCCGCGCCACCTTTTTGGCGTTGCCGCCATAAAAGGCAAGCTCGTCCTCAAGACGAACCTCCTCTGTGGGGACAGCCGATCGCACACCCACGATGCGAACATGATGCAAGGTGTGAAACATGCTTCTCCCTTACCGGTACGCGCTTTCCCGCGCCCGAACCCGCCAGGCGATGCCCTTCGGGCGCCGCTCCCGGGGGAGCCCTTCCGGGCAACGATGACCGGCGCCACCCCCGGGGGAGCTCCGGGCGATCCCGGCACTTCTTTCAGCGGCAGACAGTGCCGGCGAATGGTGGAAAATTAATACATCAAGGCCCGGGCTTTGGCAATAACCGGCTTTCGCGCGAGAGCGGCCCGCCGCCTTTTCCTCAAGGCCCGCCGCCCATGCTGAAAGAGTGTCACGCGATTTTGCCTTCGCCGGCCCGGATCAGATCCCGCACGGTCTTCTGCGCCTGAAAGAACTGGTAGGGTTGCCTGATGCCCAGCCGGCTTTCAAACCAGACCACGCAGGTCATGATGGCTATGGAATCCCATTCCTCCAGATCCTTGAGCTCCTCATCCCCGCTCAGGGCTTCCTCCCTTTGCAAAATACCCTGAAGTTCCTCAAGAAATTCCTGGATACTCATTGCGCTTCGTCCTCAATCGCTCCGTGAGAGCCGCGGCGCTGGCGAGCCGCCCGCCGGCCTGATGCGGCGCCATCCGATCCATCCGCCCCTGCGTGTACCCGGCCTGGCGCGGAAGATTCCCGGGATGTTCCGGCGCCCCATGCATGGTGAAATGGAACATGGCGCCGCCGTCCATGAAGCCCCGGCACAGATATCAGGGATTGTCGCTGGTCTTGTTGATGGCCGTGAAAAATTCGGTGCCGGCGGCCATGCCCATGGGCGCGCGCCCGGCGGCCCGTGCCGGATGACCCGCGCGCCCCGCCTGCGCTCCGGACGCGGAACAAAACCCGGCAAAGCCGGCCGCGCGGGCGTCGCAAGGTCGCCAGCCGTCGCCCGCCAGCCGGCACACGGACGGCAAACGCCTGATTTTCCCTACCCCGAAAACACAATTCTGGCAAGACAGCCGCTGTGGGAAGCCCGTCCCCGTGTTTTTGGGGCGTCAAGCCCTCTTTTCGCGCGCGCTGGCCGGCTTTGCGCGCAAAAGCCGTTCCCGGCCCGGAAGCCGGGTTAAACTTGCCCCGACGGCGGGGGGCAGGGATGCGGAACCGGCCGAAGGCGGCCCGCGGATGGCCAGGAGAGGACAGATGAGCGCGACGGACAGGCCGGACGACAGGGACAGCGCGGGAACAACGGCGCCTTGTGACAGGCCGGCGTCCGCCGCATCGGCTCCCGCCGCAAAGGCGCGGGACGCGGCGGGCAGGGCCGCGGTCATGGCGCGGCAGCGCGCGGAGTGGGAACAGCATCGGCGTCTGATGGAGGATGCTCTGAACAGCGGCGACATGGACACGGCGAAACTGGCCAAGCTTGTGGCGGAAACCCTCAAGATCCGGCAGGAGTGCGAACGTCGGGCCTGGGGCATGAGCGGTGAAACGGAAACACTACGATCCGGCGACATGGTGGTTACATGGCGGAAGTAAGGAAACGCGCGGATGCGGGGAAGTCCCGGAACGGGCCGGCCGGAGCGGCCGGCGGACGCCGGGAGCGCGGCACATGCGGCGACGGGGAAACACGGCGGAGCCGGCGCGCTCCCATGGCGGAGCTTCTGACCGAGCTCACCATCCCCTACACGCCGCGTTATCCGGGCATTCACGACACGCTGGAGTCGCGGCGCTTTGTGGTTTTGGTGGCGCACCGGCGCTTCGGCAAGACGGTGCTGGTCATCAATCATCTGCTGAAATCCGCGCTGCTGTGCGGGCGGGAGCGGGGCAGCTTCGCCTATGTGGGGCCCTTGCGCAATCAGGCCAAGGTGGTGGCCTGGGACTATCTCAAGCATTACTCCGCCGTCATTCCCGGCCGGGTGGTCAACGAGAGCGAGCTGTGCGTCAGCGTGCCGTCCAACGGGGGCGGGTCGCGCATCCGCATTTTCGGGGCGGACAACCCCGATGCCCTGCGCGGCCTGTACTTTGACGGCGTGGTGCTGGACGAGGTGGCGCAGATGAAGCGCGATGTGTGGGAAGAGGTGGTGCAGCCCGCGCTGGCCGACCGGGGCGGCTGGGCCGTGTTCATCGGCACGCCCAAGGGCGTCAACCTTTTTTCCGAGCTCTACGAACAGGCCGCGCGTTTTCAGGCCGAAGGCAGGGACGACTGGGCGGCCATGCGCTTTCCGGTGACGGAGACCAGCGCCCTGCCGCCGGAGGAGGTGGAGCGCCTGCGGGCCGAGCAGTCCGGCACCGTGTTCCGGCAGGAGATGCTGTGCGACTTCACGGCCTCGACGGACGACACGCTCATCAGCCTGGACGAGGTGACGGCGGCCATGAATGGAGGGGGACGGGCGGGAACGGACGCGGACACGCGGGGGCTGCCGCTCATCATGGGGGTGGACGTGGCCCGCTTCGGGTCGGACGCCTCGGCCATCTTCTGCCGGCGGGGCTTGCAGGGGCTGCCGCCCGTGGTCTTCCGGGGGCTGGACAACATGGATCTGGCCGACCGGGTGGCGGCGGCCATTGCGGAGCAGCGGCCGGACGCGGTGTTCATCGACGCCGGGCAGGGGCAGGGGGTCATCGACCGGCTGCGGCACATGGGGCACCGGGTGACGGAGGTGCCCTTCGGGGGCAGGGCGCTTCATGACACGCGCTTTGCCAACCGCCGGGCCGAGATGTGGTACGCCGTGCGCGAGTGGCTGCGGGCCGGCGGGCGGCTGGTGAAAAGCGAGGCCCTGCTGGCCGAGCTTACCGCGCCCACCTACAGCTTTGACGCGGCGGGCCGCATCAGACTGGAGCCCAAGGACGAGATTCGGGATCGCCTCAAGCGTTCCACCGACCTGGCCGACGCCCTGGCCCTGACCTTCGCGGCGCCGGTGGGGGTGACGGCCCCGCCGCCGAAGCGGGCGAAGAGCCATTATGACCCGCTGGCGTGGTGAGGGAATGAGTATGGACGACATAACCTATCGCGTGCTGACCAGTGACGAGCTGGATGACGCCTACGCCCGGCTTGCGGAGCAGGGCCTTTTGTGGGCGCTGTTCCCGGAGCTGGAAAGCGTGAGCCTTGAGCAGTGGCGGGAGATGATGGGCGGGTACCCCGCCAGGACGGCGGGAACCGCGCTTCCCGAGAGCGGGCCGGTGCTGCTGCTGGGGGGATTTGCCGGGAACGCGCTGGCCGGCCTTCTCAGCGTGCGTCCCTTTATGGGGCGGACGCAGTGCGGCGAGGCGGGGGTGACGGCGCTGCGGCCCTGGTTTCCATGGGCGGCGCGGCTTTCGCGGGAGGGCTTTCTCTGGGCCTTTGAGCATCTGGACTGCGTGAGCCTGGTGGGCCGGGTGGCCGCGCCCAACCGGCACATTCTGCGCATGGCCGAAAGCGTGGGTTTTCGCGAGCTGGGGCGCATTCCGGGCATGTGCTGGCACGCGAGAAAGCGGAAATTTGTGGACGGGGTTTTGCTGCTGGCGACCCCGGAAACGGTCAGGGAAAGCATGGAGCCACGTCAGGAAGACGTGGAGCCGCGCAGCGCCGCCGAAGCGTTTTCCGCGCAAAACGCGAGGCGGAGCGAATCCCGCACAGGACGTGCGGGTGAGCGTCATGGAGAGGAGGTATAATTATGGGATTTGGCGGTGGATATTCGGCTCCGGAAGTGGAGCCCGTACCGGAAAAGCAGGCGACCAAGAGCCTGAGCGCGGGGGCCGCTGCGGCGGCCGAGGCGCAGCGGGAAAAGCAGCGGAAAAACCGGGGGCTCACGGCCTCCATCCTGACCAGGCGCAACGGATCGGGCGGGCTTGTCAGCACGTCCGACGGCAGCAGCACCCTGGGGTGAGGCGCGGACATGGACAGCACTCTGGACATGGCGCGCATACAGCGGCGTTATCAGGCGCTCAGGAGCGAGCGCTCCGGCTGGGACACGGCCTGGTCGGCCCTGGCGGAGCTTTTTCTGCCCGGGCGCTGGAGGGCGGACACGGACGAGAGCGCGCATCAGGGGCCGGGGCTCAATTCCCGCCTGGTCAACAGCGCGGGGGTTCTGGCCATGCGCACCCTGGCCGCGGGCATGCAGGGCGGCATGACCAGCCCGGTGCGGCCCTGGTTCCGGCTGGTGCTCAAAAACTCCGGGAACCGGGGAGATGCGGGCGGGGAGATGGGAGCCTGGCTGGACGAGGTGACCGGGGCCATGCATGCCGCGCTCCATCAGTCCAATTTCTACAATGCGGTTCACGGGCTCTATGCCGACCTTGGCACCTTTGGCACGGGCCTTATGGTGGAAACCGCCGACGCGGACGGGCTCAGCTTTCATCTGGTGCGGGCCGGGGACTATGTGCTGGACGTCAACGGCCGGGGCGAGGTGGATACCTTCTTTCGCCGCATCGGCATGACGGCCCGGCAGATCGTGGATTTGTGGGGCGACGGCGGCAAGGTGCCCCCGGCCATACGCGAGGCGGCCGCAGCGAACGCGGGCCAGGGCGGAATCACACGCTTCAGCGTCATCCACGGGGTTTTTCCGCGTGCGGATCTCGCGCCCGGGGCGGCCCTGGGGCCGCGGGCCAAGCCCTTTGCGAGCGTGTACTTCTGCGAAGGCCCCGGAGGAGCCGGCGGCGAGGGAGGCGGGCCCGCCGTGCTCTCGGAAGGGGGCTTTGACATGTTCCCGGCCTTCGCGCCCCGCTGGGATCTTTCCGCCGGCGCGGTGTATGGCCGTTCGCCGGCCATGGACGTGACCCCGGACTGCAAGATGCTCCAGGCCATGACCGCCACCATGCGCCGCATGCAGCACAAGATTGCCGACCCGCCCGCGGTGGCGGACGCGAGCCTGCGGCAATACGGCGTGGATCTTGATCCGGGCAGCCTCACCTTTGTGGACATGGCCACCCTGGCCCAGGCCGGCAATCCGGTAACGCCCATCCAGCAGCCGGAGCCGGCGGCCCTCAGCTTCACCATGCAGGGCATCCGGGACGTGGAGCGCGTCATTCAGGACGGGCTGTACAGCGACCTGTTCCGCATGCTCCTGGATGACGACCGGCGGCAGATTACGGCCACGGAAATCCAGGCCCGGCAGCAGGAAAAGATGATCCTCATCGGCCCGGTGGTGGAGCGCCTGCACAAGGAACTGCTGGAGCCGCTCATCGCGCGGACTTTCGCTCTCATGCGCGAGTGGGGGGCCCTGCCGGAGCCGCCGGAAGGCCTGACGGAGGGCGCGGCCGAGCTGGATGTGAGCTTTGAGTCCGTGCTGGCCCAGGCCCAGAAGCTGACGGCCACCAGCGCCATTGAGCAGGGGCTGGCCTTCATGGCGCAGTCGGCCCAGGTCAACCCCGACGTGCTGGACTTGCTGGACTTTGACGCCATGGGCCGGGCCTATCTGGAGCGCATCGGCCTGCCCGGGGCCTGCGTGCGGGATGAGAGCGACATTGCGGATCTGCGGGCGCGGCGGGCCGAAGCCCAGGCGCGGGCGCAGCGGCAGGCCGAGGCCCAGGCGGCGGTTCAGCAGATGACGGATCTTTCGGCCGCGGCCAGGAATCTGGGCCAGACCCCGGCGGGGGCGGACGGGCGGAGCCTCATGGATACGCTTGTGGGCGGACTGGGGGCCGTATGAGCGGGGAAGGAAAGGACGGGCGCGGGAGTATGGCTCCGGCCCTGGGAGCCGTGGTGCGGAAGCTCGCGGACAGCCGGGACGGGCAGGTCTTTCTGCGCTGGTGCATGGCCGAGTGCGGGGTGTTCCGGCAGGGCTTTCCCCGCGACGACCGGGCCACGGCCTGGGAGGCGGGGCGGCGGGCCTTCGGCCTGCAAATTCTGGAACTGTGCGTGAACGAGAAGTGCGCGGACATATTGCTGAGCAAGGAGACAGCATGAGCGAAGACACAGGCGTTGGCATAGCCGACGGGACACAGGCGGAGGAACGCGCGGGGGCCGGGCCGGGTGACGCCGGAACGGGCGGCGCGGGCGGCGAAAGCGGCGGCATCGCGGATGAAGGCAAGGCCGGGGACGGCGGGGCCAAGGGCGACGGGGCTGGCGCGGAAGCCGGCGGCATTGCCGACGAGCCCGCGAAGGCCGACGGCATTGCCGACGGCGCTGACGGCGACAAGGCCGGGGAGAAAAAGGCTGACGGGGAAAAGGCCAAGGCTCCGGAAGCGTATGACCTCAAAGCCCCGGACGGCTTCCCCATTCCGGAGGACAATCTCGCCTCCTTTTCCAAGGCCTGCCGCGAGGCCGGCCTGAGCCGGGAGCAGGCGGAGAAAATTCTGGACTGGCACAGGGAGCGCTTCACGGAAGGCCAGGGCCTTGCGGCTCAGGAGGAAGCCCGGGTGCTGGACGGCTGGCGGACGGAAATTCTGGCCGACGCGGACTTTGGCGGAAGCAACTACAAGGCCACGGTGGCCGACGCCCGCCGGGCACTTGCGGCCTTTGACCCGGACGGGAAGCTCAGGGCCTTTCTGCGCGAGAGCCGCTGGCAGTTCAACCCCGACGTCATCCGCGTGGCCGCGCGGGTGGGCCGGGCATTAGGCGAGCACGGCTTTGTGGGCCAGGGCGGCGCGGGCAGGCAGGAGAAGCCGCTGGAAGAGCGGATGTATCCGAACATGAAGTTTTAGTTTACGCGCCGGCGGCAGGCACGGGGCATGCGACCGGTGTTCCCCGCGCGAAAGTCTGGCGGCGCCCGTCGCGCCGCCAAGGCAGCCCGTGTTCCACACGGCGGGGGGGCGTCGCTCAAGGCCCGCTGCGCTCGCGACTCCGCCGGTCAGGGAAGAGGTAACCTTTAATTTTTATCAGGGAGCAGACACATGGCGTATCTCAAGGGGCTGGTGGCGACACTGGCGGAACTGGAAGACTTCTACAAGGGGCAGCCGGCCGGGGACATCCTCGAGCTGATGAACATGACCAACGACATCCTGTCCGACGTGCGCTGGATGGAATCCAACCACACGGACGGGCACCTGACCCGCATCCGCACCGGCCTGCCCGAAGTGTACTGGCGCAGGCTCTACCGGGGCACGCCGCCCTCCAAGAGCCAGTGGGCGCAGGTGCGCGAGGCCACCGGCATGCTCGAGGCCCGCATGGAACTGGACATCAAGGAGCTGGAACTTTACGGCGACAAGGCCCGCGCCTTCCGCCTCAGCGAGGGCAAGGCCTTTGCCGAGTCCATGCGGCAGAAGGTGGCCTCCACCCTCTTCTACGGCGACAGCAACGTCAATCCCGACGAGTTCAACGGGCTCTCCATGCGCTACCCGTCGGCCACGTCGCCCAACGTCATCGACGCCGGCGGCAGCGGGGACAGTCTCACCTCCATGTGGCTCGTCTGCTGGGATTCCAACACCGTGCACGGCATCTATCCCAAGGGTTCCACGGGCGGCCTGCGCTCGAAGGATCTGGGCGAAAGCACCACCACGGACAGCGACGGCTGCAAGTTTGAGGTGGTCACCGACCGCTACAACTGGGACTGCGGCCTGGCCGTGCGCGACTGGCGCGCCGTGGTGCGCATCGGAAATATCGACGTGGAAAAATTGACCGTCGCCGCCGGCAAGACGGGGTACATCGACCTTCAGGCCCTGACCATCCGGGCCAAGAACAAGATGCCCGTCACCATGCGCAACCGCGCCATCTGGTACTGCAATGACGAGGTCATGACCGCCCTGGAAATGCAGTCCGTTGACAAGGGCAACGTGCATCTGACCTACGGGGAGTATTTTGACTCCAAATCCGTGCCCGTGCTGCACGGCCGGCCCATCCGGCAGTGCGACGTCATTTCCACCCATGAAGCCGCCCTGGCGACGGCGTAAGGAGGCCTGTCATGATTCTGGACGACAATCTCGTGTTTCTGGACGGCGCGGCCCTGACGGAGACCGCGGCCAGCGGGCCCGTGGCCCTGAACGCCCTGTTCCGGCCCGGAACCAGTCACGGCCACATTCCCCTGGTCATCATGGTCAGCGAAGAGGCCACGGGCGGGGACAGCCTGGAACTGAAGCTGGAAGAGGCGGACAGCGCGGACGGCGGGTTCAGCGAGGTCGCGACCCTCAGCGTGCCGGCGGCGGAGCTCAAGCCCGGCGCGCGCGTCGGCTGGCGGCACCTGCCCCACGCTGTGACGAAGGGCTGGATCAGGCTCACGGTCACGCCCTCGGGCAGCTTCAGCTCCGGGAAGATTTTCGCGGCCCTGACCCGCGAGGACGCGCAGCCCTACAGCCATGGCATGTACAAAAACGCCGGCCGGGCGGCCGGGTAAAGGCGGCGGCCCCCATGAGTTCCACGGCGGGAAAACTGGATATCTGCAACATGGCCCTTGGCTTCATCGGCTCGCGCGGCATCGCGTCGCTGACCGAAAACACGCCGGAGGCCGTGCAGTGCGGCCTGTTCTGGGACAGGGCGCGGCGGGCGGCTCTGGAGGACTATCCGTGGAACTTCGCCACCCGCCGCGCGCGTCTGGCGGAAAAACCCCTGCCCGAGGCATGGGCCGGGGAGTGGCGGCACTGCTACGCCCTGCCCGACCTGTGCCTCAGGGCTTTGCGGGTGGGGCGGGGCGGCCCTTTTCGTCTGCGCGGCGACGGGCAGGGGGCGTTCATCCTGAGCGATGAGGGGCAGGCCTGGCTGGAAGGCGTGTTTGACACGCCCGACGTGAGCCTGTGGTCAGAACTTTTTGTCATGGCCATGGCCCGGCGCCTGGCCTGCCTCATCGCCATTCCTCTTTTGAAAAACAATCCGGGCAAGCTTCAGGAGCTGGAACAGCTCTATCGCATGGCCCTGCCCAAAGCCACGGGCCAGGACGCCGCCGAAGGGCGGGAAGCTCCGAATCGCGACGCCTGGCTTCAGGCAAGGAGGGCGTGGTGAGTCTGGAATCTTCTCTCAGCAAGGCCGTGTTCACGGGCAACGGCGCGGCCGTGGAGTTTCCCTTCAGCTTCCGGGTATGGGACGCGGCGGAACTCATGGTCATGGCCACGGGCCGGGACGGCCTTATCCGGGACGTGACGGCGGAGTGCGCGGTACGCCTGTCGGACTCCGGCGGCACGGTGCGTTACGCCCCTGGCGGCCAGCCCCTGCCCGCCGGGCACAGTCTGGTTATCCTGCGCAATATGCCCTTTGTGCAGGGCATCCGGCTCATCAGCGGCACGCGCTTTGACCCCGCGGTCATCGAGGAGGCTCTGGATCGCGCCGCGGCGGAGCGGCAGCAGCTGCTGGAAAAGGTGGGCCGGGCCGTGGTCATGCCGGCGGACAGCGCCGGGTCGCCGGAAGAGCTGTTCAGTCAGCTCATCACCGCGCGCGACAAGGCCGTCTCGTCGGCGGACAGGGCCGAGCGGGCGGCGCAGGCCATTGTCCTGGCCCGGGGCGTGGACAATCTGGAGGCCGTGTGGAGGCTGGATGAGCCCGTGAGCGCCGGCGATGCGCTGGATTTGCCCGTGGGCTATTTTCCGGGCCGCAACGTGCTGCATCTCGGCTGTGACGGCGTGGAGCTGTACCGGGGGCCGCAGTATGAGGAAACGGGCGGGGAAGACAGCCTGTCCTTTGCCGTGCGCATGCGCATCGGCCTTCCGGCGGGCACGGTCATGCGCGCCTGGGTGGCGGCTTCCAACGTGGCCCGGCAGGTGGAAGAGGCCGAGGCGCGCACACAGGAGCTGGCGGAACAGGCGCGGATCGCGCGCGCCGTAGCCCAGAATGCCGCGCAGGAAGCCACGGAGCAGGCCGAGGCGGCGGGCTTCTCGGCGCTGAAGGCCGCCCGCTGGGCCGCAGCCCTGGGCCGCGGGCGCACCCTGACCCCGGTGGAGAGCGTGGAGGCCATTCCCGAAGTGGATGGCTTTTACCTCGTCGCGCCGCCCTTTCCTGACCCCGCGCCGGGCTCCGGGGACGCGGCAAGCGCGGGAGGCGGCGGAAATCCGGGGACGACATGGTTCATGCCCTGCGCCAAGCGGGTGAGACTATAGGAGGAGCGCGCGACATGAGTATCACCGAAATCAACAGCCCCCTGTATGAGCGGGTGGGGGATGAGCTGTACAGGATCAACCTGGAAACCACGGCGGGCCAGGTGAAGACCGCTGACGGCAGCGATGTGGAAACAAGGCTCGCGGCCCTCGGCGCCGCGGAAATCACCGCGCTGACCGGGCGGGTGGAAGGGCTGGAGGCAGGCATGGAGACGCTGGAACGGGGCATGGACACGGTGGAAGCCGCCGTCGCCACGGCGCGGAGCGCGGCTGACGCCGCGGCGGACAGCGCCGCCGGCCTCGAGGGCCGGATGGAGGCCATGGAAGCGGAAAAGCCCGGCATTGTGGCCCGGGTGGATGAGGCCGAGGCGCGGCTGGAGGAGCTGGAGGC
>JAFLSV010000045.1 GCA_022510785.1 Desulfovibrionaceae bacterium
CCAAAAGGCACGGATGCAGGTAGAGTAAGAGAAAGATTCATCAACACTAGAGCTGACGATGAAACAGGCGCTCCATGGGGTGTGGGGCAAGAGCCCGGCCCCGGGGAAGCGCGCTGTTCAGGCGGCGCATGTATCCCTGAGTATCCCTGGCCTTAGTCCGTGCGGGTGATGATAAAGGGAACCACATGCAGGGCGTCGGACAGCTCTTCGGTGCGCTCCAGTTCCCAGTGGTGGGCGCCTTCGGGCCATCCCGCCAGAGCAGCCAGGCGGGCGGCCAGACTGGCGGCCCCGATAACGGGGTGACGGGCAAAAACCTGGGGCAGGCCGTGGGTAAGATTGCAGGCCAGGCAGGCGTTGCCCCGCTGATGCAGCTCAAACGCGAAATCCAGCCGGCGATCCGTGGCGCGGGTCAGGGCCAGGCGGATGTTGTACGCGCCCTCCTCGGCCCCGCCGAACAGCGCGTCAAAAAAAGCATCCGTCCGTTCCGGCGGGAACAGTTCGGTCAGGCACTCCGGGGAAAAGACGACGGCAAGGTTCGGCATACGAGACTCCTGGAACTGGAAAGAGCCGGCATCAGATGATGGGCGGGCACTGACGGAACGCAAGCCGGGCTTGCCGGGCAAGTCTTGCGTTTTTTTCACAATACGCCTTTGGTATCACGCGGACAGGGGTTCCGGCAAGGGCGCGACGCCCCGGCGCAGATCATCGGGCAGCGTGTCCGGCAGGCGCAGGCCGCCGCGGGGCAGGCGCGGCCACGGAAAAACGGGGGAAGCTGTGCCTTCCCGCCGCAGCCGGGCGGCGACTTCGGCCGGAGTGCCGCCCCCCAGGCCCGCCGCGCGGGCCAGCCAGTCAGTCACCGCTTCCGGCCGTACCCCGGCGTCGCGCAACGCGCTGAGGCTGAGGCTGTGGTGACGCTTGGCCAGGCGCTCGCCCGCCCCGTCGCGCAGCAGGGGAATATGGGCGTAGCGCGGCGGACTTTCGCCCAGCAGACGAAAGAGCAGCAACTGGCGCGGGGTGGACAGCAAAATATCCTCGCCGCGCACCACCTGGGTCACCCCCATGCGGGCATCGTCCACCACCACGGCCAGCTGATAGGCCCAGACTCCGTCGGAACGGCGCAGGGCAAAATCGCCGCCGCATTGGGCCAGGGTCAGGGACTGCGGCCCGAGCACCGCGTCATCGAAGCTTTCCGCCGCGCCTTCGGGACAGGCCAGGCGCCAGGCTGAATGGCGGCCGGCCCGCTCGCGCTGCCGCCGTTCGGCCGGGCTCAGGTGGCGGCAGGTGCCGGGATAGAAGGCGCCGGCATCGCCCAGACCGTCGGCGGCCCCGTGCGGGGCGCCGGCCAGGCCGCGCAGCTCCCGGCGCGTGCAGTAACAGGGATAGACAAGGCCCGCCGCCTCAAGCGCGGCAAAAGCCCGCTGGTACAGCGCCCCCGCCCGGCTCTGCTCATACGGAGCGTGCGGGCCGCTTTCCGCCATGGATGATCCCGCGTGAACGCCGGGCCCCTCGTCCCAGTCCAGCCCCAGCCAGCGCAGATCGCGGAGAATGCCCTCCGCCCATTCCGGACGGGAGCGGGCCGGATCGATGTCTTCCATGCGCAGAATGACCCTGCCGCCTTCGGCCCTGGCCGCCAGCCAGGCCAGCAGGAAAGCCCAGGCATTGCCCAGATGCAGCAGACCCGTGGGGCTGGGGGCCAGACGCCCGCGCAGAGGCCTCAGCACTCGTCGTCCTCCTTCCGCGTCTTTTGCGCGCGCGCCTTTGTGTCCGGAACCGCTGTATCCGGGATCTCCGCGCCCGGGGCTGTGTCCGGGGCCTGGGCCACGGCCGGAGGCCGGGCGGGCCCGCCTTCCGTCAGGCTTTCCCGCACGGAGTCAAAAAAGCGTTCCAGAATACTGTTGGAAACCAGCATTCCGCTGCGCGTCAGCCACAGATATCCGTGGCGGATGCGGATAAGGCCGTGCCGGTGCAGGGCGTGGATGAGCTCCTTGTGATCGCGCAGAAGATCCCGCCCGGTCAGCGCGCGGTAGGCCTTGACCCGCAGGCCGCGCGCGGTGCGCAGACGCAGCATGACGAGTTCCAGCACGCGATCGGTCAGGGTCAGTTCCTCGGCGTCAGCCGCCCCGGCATGGCGGCGCACCACATCGGCCCAGGCGGCGATATCGGCGGGGTTTGTCCAGCGGCGGCCCCCCAGGGTGGACGTGGCCCCGGGCCCCAGGCCCAGATAATCCTCACCTTCCCAGTACCCCGTGTTATGGCGGCACTGGTAGCCCATGCGGGAAAAATTGGAAATTTCGTACTGAAGCAGGCCGGCTTCTTCCAGAATTTCCGCTCCGCGCATGTACATGGTGGCCTGTTCCCGTTCCAGGGGCAGGGTGAAGGCGTCAATATCGCGCATGGCGGCCAGCGGGGTGCCGGGCTCCACGCTGAGCCCGTAACAGGAGACATGTTCCGGCCGCAGGCGTACCACTTCGCCCAGCTGCCCCAGCCAGGCGGTCACGCTCTGACCGGGCAGCCCCCAAATGAGATCCAGGCTGATATTATGGCAGTTGGCCGCGCGCAGGGCGTTATAGGCCTGCATGACATCCTTCACCGTATGCGGCCGCCCCAGAAAGGCCAGCAGGTCATCATTCAGGGCCTGCACCCCAAGCGACACGCGATTAATCCCCGCCCGCGCATAGCCCCTGGCCGAGGCTCTGGTCAGGGATTCGGGATTGGCCTCCATACTGATTTCGGCGCCGGGCTCCAGACGGAAGGAACGGCGGACGCGGTTCAGGACAGCGCTCAGGATGTCCGGAGGCACAAGGCTGGGGGTGCCGCCGCCGAAAAAGACCGTGCGCACGGCGGGTCGCTCCAGCCGATCCGCCCACTGCGCCATTTCCATAAGCAGGGTATCGACCCACAGCTGCATGCGCTCCTGCCCGCGACCCGGCGCGGAGCCCGCCAGGGGCTCGGAGTAAAAGGCGCAGTATCGGCACTTGCCGCGGCAAAAAGGAACGTGGATATACAGAAGCATGACCCACCATGTGAAAAAGCGGAGGCCGCGTCAAGCGATGCCCGCCGCTTGCCGCCCAGCTTGCCGCCCCGCTTGCCGTAAATCGCGCGGCCGGCTATGTTCGGGCATGGCGCCTCATACCCGGCAGACCGATCAGGAGTTCGCCCATGCCATCCCCCCTCCGCCACGCCTTGCTTCCGGCCCCGCCGCAGGCCCTGTTTCTGGATCGCGACGGCACGATTATCGAGGATCGGCACTATTTGCGCGATCCCGGCGGCGTGGTTCTGCTGCCGGGCGCGGGCGAGGCCCTGGGCCGTCTGGCGCGGGCGGGCGTCCGCCTCTTTCTGGTCACCAACCAGTCGGGCATAGGGCGCGGCTATTTTTCGGAAGCGGACTTCCGGGCCTGCCAGTCCCGCCTGGAGGAACTGCTGCGCCCCTGGGGGGCGTCGTTTGCCGCTGTATACATGTGCCCCCACGGGCCGGAAGACCACTGCGCCTGCCGCAAGCCCCGCACCGGCATGTGGGAGCGGGCGCGCGGCGCCTGGAATCTCGATCCCGCCCGCTGTGTCATGGTGGGCGACAAGCCGGACGATCTGCTGTTCGGCATCAACGCGGGGATGGCCGCCGCCTTTCTGGCGCGCACCGGCCACGGCTCACGCGCAGCGGAAAACCTGGGCCTGCCCGCGCCCGCTCAAAGTTCCGCTGAAGCCCTGACTGACGAGACTCCGCCCGGCGAGGAGCGGACGGAGGCGGATCAGCGTGCGGAAAATCCGGCTTCCGCAGGCATGGTTCCCATAGACCCGCAGCGTCTGGTGGACGCCGGCTGCGCCCTGCCGTCCCGCCCGGTCACCCGCCTGGCCTGCGTGCCGGATCTGGCGGCCCTGGCCCCGCTGCTCACGGGCTGAACCCCCCGGGCCTGCGGCGGAAAAATCCTTCCGGCCGGTGGAAAAATACCGGCGGTCGTCAGTTCTCCAGGCGCTCGCGCAAAAGGCGAAAAGCCTCGTCCAGCCCGGTGGGGTTGCTGCCGCCGGCCTGGGCCAAATCCGGCCGGCCGCCGCCCGATCCGCCCACGGCGGGAGCGATGGCGCGGATGAGGTCGGGCGCGGTGAAGCGCCCATGCAGATCCCTGGACACATACAGGATGAGCTGCACCTTGCCGTTGTCTTCGGCGGCCAGGCAGGCCACGCCCGAAGGCAGTTTGGAGCGCACGTCGTCCATGAGCTCGCGCAGGGCCTTGACGCTCATGCCGCCCACCGCGGCGGCCAGCAGGGGCACGCCGCCCGCATCGCTCACCCGGGCCATAAGGTTTTCCTGCCCGGCTCCGGCCTGCGCCTTGTCCAGTTCCCTGCGCAGGGCCCTGACTTCCTTGTGCAGGGCGTCCACGCGGGCGGCCAGTTCTCCGGGCCGGGCCTTGAGCCGGCCCGCCAGATCGGCCAGTTCGGCCCGCTGAGCCGTGAGCACGGAAAGCGCGTTCCAGCCCGTGGCGGCCTCGATGCGCCGCACCCCGGCAGCCACGCCCGCTTCGGACAGAATGACAAAGCTGCCCGCCTGGCCGGTGCGGGACAGATGGGTTCCGCCGCACAATTCCACGGACTGGGGCTCTTCCCCCTCCTGGCCGACCGACACCACGCGCACCATATCGCCGTATTTTTCATCAAACAGGGCCATGGCCCCCGACGCCACGGCGGCATCGCGCTCCATTTCCCGCGCGCTCACCGGAAAATCGGCCAGAATAAGGCGGTTGACCTCGGTTTCCACCGTGTGCAGCTCGTCGGGTGTCATGGGCGCGAAGTGCGTGAAGTCAAAGCGCAGGCGATCCGGCGCCACCAGCGAGCCCGCCTGGCGCACATGGCCGCCCAGCACCTTGCGCAGGGCGGCGTGCAAAAGATGCGTGGACGTGTGGTTGCGGGCCGACGCGCTGCGCGCGCCCTCGGTCACGGTGAGGCCGACTTCCTGGTCGGGCAATATGCCGCCTTCCGTGACCTTGATCTGGTGCACGATGAGATCGGGCGAAGGCTTCAGGGTATCCACGACCTCGGCCCGACCCGCCGGGGCCTCCAGAAGGCCGGTATCACCGGTCTGCCCGCCGGAGGCGCCGTAAAAGGGCGTGCGGCCCGTGACCACAAAGCCCGTGTCCCCCGCGGCCAGCCTGTCCACGGGCAGGGCGTCGGCGTCCAGCAGGGCCACTACCCGGCTGTGTCCGCGCAGGCACTCGTACCCGAAAAATTCCGACCGGATGCCTTCCTCCAACAAGGCCTGAAAGCGGGAGGCCAGATCCTTTTCGCCCGATCCCTTCCAGGCGGCCCGGGCCCGCTCCTTCTGCCGGCCCATGTGGTCGGCGAAGCCCGCCTCGTCCACGCTGAAGCCGCGCCTGCCCGCCACGTCGGTGACGATGTCCAGCGGAAAGCCGTAGGTGTCGTACAGGCGGAAGGCCACCTCGCCGGGCACGACGCCGCGGCCGGCGGCGGCAAGCCGGGTAAGCTCCTCTTCCAACAGGGCCAGGCCCTTGTCCAGGGTCAGGCGGAAGCGCTCTTCCTCCTCGCGCACCACGCGGGTGATGAAATCGGCCCGGGCGGCGAGCTCGGGGTAATCCTCGCCCATGACCCCGATGACCTTGCCCACGCTCTTGTACAGAAAGGCCTCGTGCAGGCCCATGAGCGTTCCGAAGCGCAGGGCGCGCCGGATAAGGCGGCGCAGCACATAGCCCCGGCCCTCGTTGGAGGGCAGGATGCCGTCGGCAATGAGGAAGGCCGCCGCCCGGCTGTGGTCGGCGATGACGCGCAGGGCCGTGTCCACGTCGTTGGTATCGGGGGCGCTGTGGCTGTAAGTCACGCCGGCCACCGAGGCGGTATAATGAATGATGTCCAGGAAAAGATCGCCGTCAAAATTGGAGCGCCGGCCCTGGCACACGGCGGCCACGCGCTCAAGGCCCATGCCGGTGTCGATGTTGGGGTGTTCCAGGGGCAGACGGGTGCCGTCGGGCTGCTGGTCATACTGGGTGAACACCAGGTTCCAGATTTCCAGAAAGCGGTCGCAGTCGCAGCGGCCGATGCCGCAGTCGGGGCCGCAGGCCATGTCTTCGCCCTGATCCACATAAATTTCCGAACAGGGGCCGCAGGGGCCGGTATCGCCCATGGTCCAGAAGTTGTCCTTCTCGCCCATGCGGAAAATGCGATCGGGCGACAGGCCCGCCACTTTCCGCCACAGGGCCGCCGCCTCGTCGTCATCGCGGAACACGGTGACGTAGAGGCGCTCCGGCGGCAGCTTCAGCTCCTTCGTGATGAAGGTCCAGGCCAGGCGGATGGCGTCTTCCTTGAAATAGTCGCCAAAGGAAAAGTTGCCCAGCATTTCGAAAAAGGTGTGATGCCGCGCGGTGCGGCCCACGTTTTCGAGGTCGTTGTGCTTGCCGCTCACGCGCAGGCACTTCTGCGACGTGGCCGCCCGCGTGTAGGCGCGCTTTTCCAGCCCCTGATAGAGCTTTTTGAACTGAACCATGCCCGCGTTGGTGAAGAGCAGGGAAGGGTCGTCGCGGGGCACCAGGGACGACGAGGGAACAACGGTATGGCCGTTCTGCCTGAAAAATTCCAGAAAGCGGCGGCGGATTTCCTTGGCGCTGAGCATGGTATCTCCTGAAAGTGACGGCGGGGCACAAAGCACAATGAGGCGCACAAAGCGCCCGGCGCCCGGTATGAAACGCGGACGCCCCAGGCAGGGCGTCCGCTGGCTGTTAGGACAAGGCTGTCTAGAAGTCCTGTTCTCCGGCGTCGGGCAGGTCTCCGTCGTCAGGGAAGCCGTCGGACGTGTCGGACAGGGGGCGGGCGCCGCCGTCCATGCCGAGATGCTCAATGACCTTGCGCTCGATTTCCTCGCGCAATTCCGCATTTTCGGTCAGCATGGCGCGCACGTTTTCGCGGCCCATGCCCAGCTTTTCCGACCCGTAGGCGAACCAGGCGCCGCTCTTGTCGACAATGCCCGCCTCCACGGCCAGATCCAGCACTTCGCCGGAGCGGGAAATGCCCGTGCCCCATATGATATCGAACTTGGCTTCGCGGAAGGGGGGGGCCATCTTGTTCTTGACCACCTTGACCCTGGTCAGGGAGCCGTAAGCCTCGTCCTTGTCCTTGAGGGTCTGGATGCGGCGGATATCCATGCGCACCGAGCTGTAAAACTTAAGGGCGTTGCCGCCGGTGGTGGTCTCGGGGCTGCCGTAGCCCATCTGGCCGATTTTCATGCGAATCTGGTTGATGAAGATAACCGAGGTGCGCGACTTGTGGATGGTGCCGGTGAGCTTGCGCATGGCGTGGGACATCAGGCGGGCGTGGCCGCCCACCTGGGCTTCGCCCATGGCGCCTTCCAGTTCGGACTGGGGAATGAGGGCCGCCACGGAGTCCACCACCACCAGATCCACCGCCCCGGAGCGAACCAGCATGTCCGCGATGTCCAGGGCCTGCTCGCCGTGATCGGGCTGGGAAATGAGCAGCTCGTCAGTCTTGACGCCCAGGCGCGCGGCGTAGCTGATATCCAGGGCGTGTTCGGCGTCCACAAAGGCCGCCGTGCCGCCAAGCTTCTGACATTCGGCAATGATATGGAGCGTCAGGGTGGTTTTGCCCGACGATTCCGGGCCGTAAATTTCCGTCACGCGGCCGCGCGGAATGCCGCCAATGCCAAGGGCCAGGTCAAGGCCGATGGAGCCCGTGGGAATAACCGGCACATGCACATGAGCCTCGTCGGAAAGCTTCATGACCGCGCCCTGGCCATATTTGCGCTCGATGGTGCTGAGGGCGGTTTTCAGCGCTTCGCGGCGGGCATCTTCCGGTGTGGAAACAGGCTTTTTCGCCATGTTAAACTCCCTGCAAATGGAATGGGGGGAGTTTAGCAAAAGGCAGGCGCCGGGGCAAGAGACGCCCGCCGCCGAAACGTTCGCCCCATCAGGGATGGATATTTTTTATCTGCCTGAACTGACAGGAAAATTTCCCCTTGAGATCCCTGAAAAGAAGCATATCGCAACCCAATTCATCAGCAATATTATTATACATTAAATTTGACATATCAATACCTTCGCAAAATTAATTAAAGATTTTTCTGTGGCACTAAAAAAAAGCTTACTATAATGCGTATTCATTATGATACTCAAGCGGCAATGGATTTCTTCTTTTTGGGAATTTATTTAATAGCGAGGAAATATTATAGTTCATAGTTGTACCTCTTTGATGTTGAAATTTTATGGATTATAAATAAAAAAATTTCAAAAATATGAATATCTTATTCATAATTCATATAAATTTATACATTTCATGTGAAATAATAATGTATCCATTAATACGATGTTTATAATACACAAAAATTGACGTAATTCTCCACCACTCTTTTTGCACAAATGGGATTTTTTCTGAAATTTTGCTATTCAATAGCCCGGGTTCGTTGACAGATTGTATGTCAGCAAACTCTCCCTGCTCAGATTTTTCCTCATCTCCCGGCAACCCGCACGAGGGAAGTGTGCCGGCAGGATAAAAATATCTTCCAGCGACTGAGGGGGCATGTCTCCGGAGGAGTGCCTCCGGCGGCTGTTTCCTCTTGCCCCGGGCGTGCCGAACGGCTATCACAGGTCTATGAAAGAATACGACGGCATCGCTCTTTTTTCCGGCGGACTGGACAGTCTTTTGTGCGCCCGTCTGCTCATGGAGCAGGGGCTGCGCATCAGGTGCCTGCACTTTGTCTCGCCCTTTTTCGGCAAGCCCGCCCGCGTCGGGCATTGGCGCAAAATTTACGGCCTGGATATCGAAGTCGTGGACGTGGCGGACGAGTACGCGGATCTGCTGGCGGACGGGCCGGTATACGGCTACGGCAGCGTGCTGAACCCCTGCGTGGACTGCAAAATTCTCATGATGCGCCGGGCGCGGAACATCATGGAGAGCTGCGGCGCCCGCTTCATGGCGTCAGGCGAGGTGCTGGGCCAGCGCCCCATGTCCCAGCGGCGCGACACGCTGAATATCATCCGCCGGGATGCCGGTGTGCAGGATGTGCTCCTGCGCCCGCTGTGCGCCCTGCACCTTGAGCCCTCGCCGGCCGAGACCTCCGGCCTGGTGGATCGCTCGCGCCTTCTCGGCATTTCCGGCCGGGGGCGAACCGAGCAGATGGAACTGGCCGCCCGCATGGGCATCACGGAGATTCCCACCCCGGGCGGGGGCTGCATGCTCACGGAGAAGGAAAACGCAAGGCGCTACTGGCCCCTGCTCACTCATCTGGACAGACCCGGCGCGGCCGACTACCGGCTGGCCAATGTGGGCCGCCAGCTCTGGCACGGCGACTGGTGGCTGTGCATAGGACGCCATCAGGCCGACAACGAGGCCCTGCTTGCCCTGGCACGGCCCGGCGACCGGCTGTTCAAGGTGGCGGGCTTTCCCGGCCCGCTGGCCCTGGGCCGCAGCGCGGCCCAGGGGCGCGCGCCCTGGACGGAAGACGCCAGCCTGGAGGCCGCGGCCTTGGTGGCCTCGTATTCGCCCAAGGCCTGCCGGGCCGCTGAAGCGGGCGACGGCAGGACGGGAGTGCGGGTCACGCCCGCCGGAAGCGACGGCGAAGCCCGCGTGGTACAGGTGAAGCCCCGCCGCGCCGCCCTGTTTGCCGAACCCGCCTGGGAAGAGGCCCGGGAAGCGCTTCAGACCCTGCACAAGGCCTCGGCCGGGCATCCCCGCCGCCGTCAGGGAGAGGAAAGGCTGAACGGGGGGGACTGAACGGGAGGATACGGTTGAGCGGGAGGAAAGGCTGACCGGAGAACCAGCTGAGCGGCAGGAAAAATTAAAGGACAGGGAAGGCAGAGCAAGGGGGGAAACCAGGCGAAGGGAACGCTGAAAAAGGGGATGGCGGCGCACGGCGTTGTGAAAGAAAGAGCAGACTTTTTTTCTTGTCTCGCCGTCATGGACTGTGCTATGCTGTCAGAAAAATTCCAGAGGTTCTCCGATTTTCAGCGCTTGTGCCCGATTTTTACGTCGCCCAAGGAGGCAGCATGGCAAGTCAGGCTCTCATCAAGGAATTTGAAAAACTGCTTGGCAAGGACAATGTTTTCAGCTCCGAGGCGGACTGTCAGAGCTATTCCTACGATTCCGCCGTGCTCGACCCCGTGGTGCCGGCCTTTGTGGTGCGTCCCACCAGCACCGAGCAGCTGGGGCAGTGCGTCGCCAAGCTGTATGAAAACGGCATTCCCATGACCGTGCGCGGCGCGGGCACCAACCTGTCCGGCGGCACCATCCCGGACAGGAGCGAGACCGTGGTCATTCTGACCAACGGGCTGAACCGCATCCTTGAAATCAACGAAAGCGACCTGTACGCCGTGGTGGAATGCGGCGTGGTCACGGCCGACTTCGCGAACGCCGTGGCCGCCAGGAATCTTCTGTATCCGCCTGATCCGGGCTCGCAGAGCGTGTCCACCATCGGCGGCAACATCGCGGAAAACGCGGGCGGCCTGCGCGGCCTGAAATACGGCGTCACCAAGGACTATGTCATGGGGGTGGAGTTCTTTGACGCCACCGGCGCCCTGGTGAAGTCCGGCTCCCGCACCGTGAAGTGCGTCACCGGCTACAACCTGGCCGGCATGATGACGCAGTCCGAGGGCACGCTGGGCGTCATTTCCACGGCGGTGCTCAAGCTGGTGCCGCCGCCCAAAGCGTCCAAGGCCCTCATGGCCGTGTTTGACGACATCCAGAAAGCGGCCGAAGCCGTGGCCGGCATCATCGCCGCCCATGTGGTGCCCTGCACGCTGGAATTTCTGGACAACAACACCATTGTCCGCGTGGATGACTTCACCAAAGCCGGCCTCCCCCGCGACGCCGCCGCCATTCTGCTCATTGAGGTGGACGGCCACCCCGCGCAGGTGGAGGACGAGGCCGCCGTGGTGGAAAAGGTGCTGAAGGAAAACAGGGCCGTGGCCGTGCATGTGGCCCACGACGCGGCGGAAAAGAACAAGCTGTGGGAGGCCCGGCGCATGGCTCTGCCCGTGCTGGCCCGCTGCAAGCCCACCACCGTGCTGGAAGACGCCACCGTGCCGCGCTCGCAGATTCCGGCCATGATGAAGGCCATCAACGAAATCGCGGCCAAATACAAACTGGAAGTGGGCACCTTCGGCCATGCCGGGGACGGCAACCTGCACCCCACCTTCCTGTGCGACAGGCGCGACAAGGAAGAATTCCACCGGGTGGAAGAAGCCGTGGACGAAATGTTCGACGTGGCCCTCAGGCTGCACGGCACCCTGTCCGGCGAGCACGGCATCGGCACCGCCAAGGCAAAATGGATGGAAAAGGAAACCTCGCGCGGCACCATCCTCTTTTCGCAGCGTCTGCGCCGCGCCCTCGATCCCAAGGGCCTGCTCAATCCCACCAAGCTTGTGGGCATCTAAGGAAGGCGCGGCATGAACGATTTGCAAGCTCTCGCCCGGCGGCTCATGGCCCTGGACGACCGTATCGTCGCCTGCATGAAGTGCGGCTTCTGCCAGCAGGTCTGCCCCATGTTCGGCTCCACCATGATGGAAGCCGATGTGGCCCGCGGCAAGCTGGCCCTGGTGGGCAACCTCGCCCACGACATGATCCGCGACCCCGGGGCCGTGGCCGACAAGCTGGGGCGCTGCCTTCTGTGCGGATCGTGCGAGGCGGCCTGCCCCTCCGGCGTGAAAATCATGGAAGTCTTTCTGGCCGCGCGCGAGCTGGTGTATGAATACATCGGCCTTTCGCCGGTCAAGAAGCTCATTTTCCGGGGCATCATGGCCCGCCCGGGCCTGTTCAATCTGGCCATGCGCATGGGAGCCCCGGCCCAGAGCGTCGTGTTCAAAAAAAGCGGGGACGCCCAGAACACCGTGTGCGCGCCCATGCTCAATTTCATGCTGGGCGACCGGCATATCCGCAAAATGGCGCGCACGCCCCTGCACGCCCGCTACGGCCATGTGGACGAGCCCCGCGCGGCGGGCGGGCTCAAGGTGGCCTTCTACCCCGGCTGCATGGGCGACAAGATGTATGTGGACATGGCCGAAGCCTGCCTGAAGGCACTGCGCCACCACAAGGTGGCCGTCTATATGCCCCGGGGGCTTGCCTGCTGCGGCATTCCGGCGCTTTCGTCGGGCGACGCCAGGGGCATGACGGCGCAGATGAAGATCAACCTCGGGCTCCTCGAGCAGGGCAATTTTGACTGGCTGGTCACGCCCTGCGGCTCCTGCACCGCCACCATCAGGGAATTCTGGCCCATGTACGCCGACAGGCTCGGCGCGGGCATGAAAAAATTGGCCGACGACCTCGCCGCCAAAACCATGGACATCCATGAATTTCTGGTGGATGTCCTCGGAGTGCGGGCGGCGGCCCCGGCGGAAAACGCCGTCGCCGTCACCTGCCATGACCCCTGTCACCTCGCCAAGGCGCTGGGTGTGCGCGCCCAGCCGCGCGCCGTCATCGCCGCCAACCCGGCCTATGCGCTCACGGAAATGCGCGAGGCCGACCGCTGCTGCGGCTGCGGGGGCTCTTTCAACCTCTTCCACTACGATTATTCCCGCAAAATCGGGCAGCGCAAGCGTGACAACGTGGCCGCGTCCGGCGCGAAGATCGTGGCCACGGGCTGTCCGGCCTGCATGATGCAGCTGGAGGATGTGCTGTCGCATAACCACGACGACATTGTGGTGAAGCACCCCGTGGAATTGTATGCGGAAACCCTGAAATAGCTGAAACGCCTCATTCAAGAGGCTGAAGCCGCCTTTTTTGGAGGGGATATGCCAGACATCAATCAGGCTCTTGTGGACGAATTCAGGGCCAAAGCCCAGGACGTCAACGCCGTGGTGCGCGACGCCGCGAACCTCGACGAGGCGCTCCGGTATGTGGTGGACGTCTGCGAGGCCAAGGCGCCCTGCGAAATGCTGGCCGACGAGCCCGACGCCGAACAGGGCCCCCTTGGCCCCAACGGCGTGCCCACCCGCGTGAAGCGCATTGTGGCCGCGCCGGGCCTTGACGACAAAAGCTATGACGCGCTCTCCGCCGCTTGCGAAGCCAAAGGCTTTGCCTGCGTCAGGGACGGGCTGCGCAGGCACCTGGCCGGCATCGACGTGGGCTTTTCCGTGGCGGAACTGGGCGTGGCCGCCAGCGGCACCTGCATGGTGAACACCGATTCCGAAGAGGGGCGTCTGGCGGGCATGATTGCTGAAATCAGCGTCATCGCCCTCAAAAAGTCGGACATCCATCCCCATCTGCCCGCCGTGGCGGACAAGCTGCGCGCGCGCATGGGCGACGGCGCGCCCACCTATACCACGTTCATCACCGGGCCCAGCCGCACGGCGGACATCGAACGGGTGCCCGCCGTGGGCGTCCACGGCCCGCTGGAACTGCACATTCTTCTTCTGGAGGCTTAGGTCATGCACAGCGCGCCGAAAAACAGCTCGGAATACCACAAGCAGCTTGACGAGGCCCTGGAGGACAAGTTCCTGCGCGCCACGCTGGACACCTTTGCCGTGGCCTACCGCGGCAACCGCGAAAGCGTCTTCAGGGAAGTGGACGAACGCGGCCTTATCGCGCAGATCGCCGACGCCAAGGACGACGCCCGCCGGCATATGGAAGAGCTGTACGCGAAGTTCAAGGAACAGGCGGAAAAGCGCGGCGTGCACGTCCACCGCGCCGCCACGGCCGAGGAAGCCAACGCCATCATCGCCCGCATCGCCAAGGAAAACAACGTCAAGCGGGTGGTCAAGTCCAAGTCCATGACCGCCGAGGAAATCCAGCTCAACCCCTATCTGGAAAAAGAAGGCCTCATTGTGGACGAGACCGACCTTGGCGAGTGGATCATCCAGCTGCGCCACGAGGGGCCGTCCCACATGGTCATGCCCGCCATCCACCTTTCGCGCTATCAGGTGGCCGAAGACTTCACGAAGGAAACGGGGGTCAAGCAGGACGCGGAGGATGTTCAGCGCCTGGTCAAGGTGGCCCGTGTCCAGCTGCGCCGCAAGTTCATCGCGGCCGACATGGGCATCAGCGGCTGCAACTTCGCCATTGCGGAAAACGGCGCGGTGTCCACCGTGACCAACG
>JAFLSV010000046.1 GCA_022510785.1 Desulfovibrionaceae bacterium
TTGATGCGGGCAATCCGGGCGCGCGAAAGATAAAAAAGTTCCTTTATTGTCCCCTTCTGGAGCCAACAATGCAAACTTTTTGAGCCTTTGGCAATGAACGAGTCCTGAGCCTAGTCCTCAAAGGGGTACCAAACCGGGCGCAAAAACTGCACATGGCAATTTTCACCAACCTCTGGCCCCGGGTCGCGTCTTCCCTTCTGTACCCGGAGGGATTGTTCCCCCACCTGAATCTGGTAGTCCACAATTTCCCCGAGGAAAGATTTGCGCATGACCATGCCGCCCACACCGCCGCTCTCAACAAAGTCTATTTCTGAGGGGCGGCTCGCAAGCGACAGCCTGGCATGCTGCCACAGGCTTTCCGGAGGGGGAGCGACAGCTTTCAGAGCTTCGCCGCCGCGGACTTTGCAGGATCCGTTTTGTCCCTCCACCTCAAGCATGTTGGAAAGTCCGATAAAGCTGAACACGAACTTATTGGCCGGATTGGTGTACACGTTCATGGGCGTGTCTATCTGCTGCACCACCCCGAGTTTCATGACCAGGATGCGGTCTGAAAGGGCCATGGCCTCAGCCTGATCGTGCGTCACATAGATAATGGAAAAGCCGTATTGC
Organism: Desulfovibrionaceae bacterium; assembly: GCA_022510785.1. GTDB lineage: Bacteria > Desulfobacterota > Desulfovibrionia > Desulfovibrionales > Desulfovibrionaceae > Mailhella. The sequence goes on from JAFLSV010000046.1 coordinate 610, forward strand.
CGCTGGAGATCCTTGATCTCGAAACGCATCTCCTCGCGAAGGTGGGGATCCAGGCTGGAGAGAGGTTCATCAAGCAGCATCACATCCGGATTAATGGCCAGCGCACGGGCCAGGGCAACGCGCTGTTTGCCGCCGCCGGAAAGATCTTCCGGGCTTTTTTGAGCCATATTCAGCAAATTGGTGGAGGCCAGAGCATCCTTTGTTCTTCGTTCTATTTCCCCGGCGGCCACTTTTTTGATGCGCAGGGGAAAGGCAACGTTTTCATACACGGAAAGATGCGGCCAAACGGCGAATGCCTGAAACACCATCCCAAAATCACGCTTTTCCGGAGGCAGGTAATAACCGCGGCGTTTTGAGGAAAGCAGGCGATCGCCCACATGAATTTCACCGTCATCAAGATCCTCAAAACCCGCGACCATGCGCAATGTTGTTGTCTTACCGCAGCCGGAAGGGCCGAGCATAGAGAAGCACTCGCCCCTTTCGATCTCAAGGTTCAAACGATCGACCGCCGTTACCTGTCCAAAGCGTTTCGTTACATCGATGAGCTTTACGTAGGACATGGGCTACCTCTTGTTCGTGTACTTGGCGGAAAAACGGTTGATAAGCGTTTGCCCCACGATGATCAGAATGAGCGCTATACCCGCCAGGGCAGCCGAGGTTACCGTCTCGCCGTCTTCGTTCAGGGTGTATATGGCAACGCCTATGGTCCGTGTGGTTGGCGCGTAGAGCATGATGGAAACCGTCAGCTCCCGCAGCGAGGGAAGGAAAATCAGAAAGAAGGCCGCAAACATGCCAGGGCGAACCAGCGGAATAACAATATCCTTGAGGGCCTGCCACATGGTGGCGCCACAGGCGCGGGCCGCTTCAACCAGCGAATCATGCACCTGCTCCAGCGCCGCGGAGTTGGCCTTGAGGGAGAAGGCCATGTACCGGGCGATATAGGCCACAAGGATGATCCAGACGGTGTTATAGAGGTTGATGCCGAATTTGCCGCTCCAGGCGAGGATAACCCCCAGGGCGATAACCGAGCCCGGCACCGAGAAGGGCAGCATGCCGAGGAATTCGAGAATTCCTTTGCCGCGAACCTTCATTTTGACAATGACGTAGGAGATCATCACCCCAGCGAACATGGTGATCAGGGCGGCGGAAAGGCCCAGGGTCACCGAGTTGAAGATAGCGTCCTTGGTGAGCTTGTGTTCAAAGAGGATGAACTTGTAGTTCTCGAGCGACAGGTTTTCCCAGGTGAAGGGCAGCCCATAGGTCGGCAGGGCGCCGACGAGGAAGATAACCACTGTGGGCAGGATAATGGTGAAACCTATATAGGCCAGACACAAAATCAGCAGGGGGTACTTGAGGCCGCGCAATTTAAGTTCCATGGGGCGGAAACTCTTGCCCGCGATTATCTGATAGCGTCCTTTTCCCAAAATTTTGTTCTGCATCCAGATGATGAAGGCGGCGGAAAAAACCAGAACCGTTGCGAGCACCGTCCCGGTGCGGATGGATTCAAAGCTTCCCGCGCTCTGATGGATGCGTTCATAAATCAAGGTGGGGATATTGAAAATGCCGTTTTCAATTCCCAGCACGGCTACGGTGCCGAAGTGGGCCATGGAGTAGAGCATGATGAGGAGCGCACCGGAAAGGATGCTCGGCAGCACCAGAGGAATGGTTATCTTCCGGGTGATGGTGCCAAGCCCGGCGCCGGAGATGCGCGCGGATTCCTCCAGGGTCGGATCCATGCGCTCCAGCGCGCCGCACACCTGAATAAACACGAAGGGGAAAAGGTACATGATTTCGACCAGAACGATACCGGCATAACTGTATATATTGAAAATCGGCCCGTCGAAGCCCAGGCTGTCCATGAAAAATCTGTTAATATATCCCGCTCTCGGGGAAAGGAGCATCTTCCAGGCCAGAGCGCCGATAAAGGACGGCAGCATGAAGGGCACAAGAAACATCCCCTTCATGAATTTTTTATACGGAAGGTCTGTGCGGGTCACCAGCCAGGCGAAGAAGGTGCCGACTATGGTGCTGCCGGTGGTTGTTCCCAGAGCGATGATGACGGAATTCAGCAGGGCCTGGTAGGTTTCGGGATGGCTCAGAACCTTAACGACATCTGTGATGTTGAAGCTGCCGTTGCTGTCGAAAAAAGCGTTCCAAAAAATCAGCAGAACAGGGAAGGCCACAAAGACCACCAGAATGCCGATGGACAGGGTCAGAATTATCTGGGCGGTTCCGAAACCGCTTTCTTTTTTGATCGCAATGCTCATTCCGTTGCCTCCTCCAGCTGCTTCGCGTTGAACCAGTGCAGGTTATGGAATGCGATGTCGCATGTTTCGCCTTCCGCAAAGACGAGATCCTGGGAAACGGCGCGATGTGTTTCAATTTCAGTCCGGATGAATGTGCCGTCGATATCGACCAGATAATCCATCATGGCCCCGAGGAAGCTGGCCCGCTTGATGGTTCCCTTCAGGACGCCGGCACCTTTGCCGGGCCGCTCGATGATGACGTCTGACGGGCGGCAGCCGCCGACCCACTCATGGGCAAAGCTTTCCGGCATGGGCCAGGGCACCGGCTGTTCCCCGGTGCCGGCGCGCAGCACGCCTCCGCTTTCGTTGACATGCAGGAAATTGGCGACCCCCATGAAGTTGAACACGAAAAGGTCGTTGGGTTTTTCATAAATGTCCACAGGGGAACCGATTTGGCGGATTTTTCCGTTCTTATCCATGATCGCCATGCGGTCGGATATGGCCAGGGCAATTTCCTGATCGTGCGTCACATAGAACACGGTAATATCGAGAGTGCGTTGCAGCTCTTTTATCTCAAAGCGCATTTCCTCGCGCAGATTGGCGTCCAGGTTGGAAAGGGGTTCGTCCAGCAGCATGATGGAAGGGCGGGCCACCAGGGCGCGGGCCAGCGCCACACGCTGCTGCTGCCCTCCTGAAAGTTCCGAAGGAAGCCGTTTTTCAAGGCCGACCATGTTGACCAGCGAAATGGCGTGCATGGTTTTTTCCGTCAGTTCGGCGTCCGGCACCTTGGCCAGCTTGAGCGGGTAGGAAACATTCTGAAAAACGGTCATGTGCGGCCAGACCGCATATTCCTGGAAAACCACGCCAAGATCGCGCCGGTCAGGAGGAATGGTGTCTTCCCCCGCCCGGGCGACCGGGGTATCCCCGATTACTATGGAACCGGCATCGGGGGTTTCGAAACCGGCGATCAGCCGGAGCAGCACTGTTTTGCCGCAGCCCGAAGGCCCAAGGAGCGTAAAGCACTCCCCATGGGCAACCGTCAGGTTAAGATCCTGAAGAACCACATTGGTATCATAGGCCTTACTGACCGAATTCAAGGTAATTGTAGCCATAGGGCACTCTCTCCAAGGGGTCAGACTACCGTAAGACGATGCCTTGAACGGACAGACGCCGGGCAATCGCGGGCGGGGTCTTCCGCTTTGTTCCACGCTGCCGCCCCGATCGTGCGGAAACGGCATAACCAAATCCGGCGAAACCGGAGCACCCGGTTTCGCCGGATATCTTCACGTCAGGCGGCTACTTTTTCTGGATAATCTTCTTAAACTTGTCGATGGTGTTTTCCTTTTCAGCCAGAATGGACACATAGTCGATGGGGATGGAGCGCTGAACGGCTTCATCCAGTGAACTCACGGGAATGCCGGGATTCAGCGCCACATCGGTGCGCACGGGAAGCGTGCCACCCTCGGAGACGATTATTTGGGCTTCCTTGGAAAGGAGGAAATCCACAAATTTTTTCGCGGCGGAAAGATTCGGCGTTCCCTTGATAATCGCGACGGGGCTCGGAACCACAAGAATTTCCTGCGGGAACACATAGGCGAGCTTCGCGCCCTTTTTGATCTTGTCAAGGGTTATGTAATCCACCGCAATGCACCCGGCGAGCTCGCCCGAAGCGGTGTCATCCACAACCTGGCCGGAACCTTTGCCGATTTTGGAGTCGTTGGCGGCCATTTTTTCAGCGAATTCCCAGCCAAACTGGTTGACCAGCAGCGAAATGGACATGTACGAGGTTCCGGAAAGGGCCGGATCGGCGACGCCGAAGGCGCCCTTGAATTCCGGCTTGAAGATGTCACTCCATTGTTCAGGCTTATTTTTCACCTGCTGGGTGTTGTAGACAATACCCAGCGTGCCGAGGCGGGCGGCGGTGAAGCTGCCGTCATAATCATTCTTGAAGGGGTTGACCAGCTCGTTAAAGTTGCTGGGCGTATAGGGCTCAAGCATCCCTTCTTCTTTCAGATTGTAAAAATCGGGAACTTCGCTAGTCCACAGAACATCGGCCAGAACCTGGCCCGACTGGCGTTCGGCCGCGATTTTGGCCATCAGCTTGCCGGCTCCGGCGGATTGGTAGTCGATGGCGACATCAGGGTATTTTTTTGTGAAGGCGTCCGCGATTGCGCCGATCAGTGATTCTTTCATGGAAGTGTACAGAATCAGTTTTTCAGCGGCGCATGCCTGGGCGACAGTTCCCAGAGAAAAACAAAGCGCGATGACCATGGCAAGCATTCTTCTGCGCATCACAAGGCCTCCTGGTAGGGGAACAAAATTCCCATACAATATAAAGGGGTTAATAGCCGTCACCAAGAATTTTTCCAATGACAGCATGCATTTCTCTTTACCAAAAACTCTTTATTAATGCAATATATTTTATCTCTCTGCAAGCAGGGCGCGCCTTTCCTCTTGATGCAAGCGACGCCCGGAAAATCCAGGGCGGAAGCGCTTTCACTGCTCATCCCGGTGCTTGCGGTACCGAGCGTGAACGGGTGGCAGGCCAGGCCGGAAAGAAAAGCCGCCTTGCCGGAAGCGGGCCTGTGTCAGGGCCTTGCGCAGCGCGGGGCGACCTGATCCCTGGCGGCTGTCAGGGCATTGCCCGCTCTCATGATATACCTGCGGGCGTCAAGCGCATCGCGGCGCCAAGCGCCGGATTGGGGCATTTGTTCCCCTCCGCCGGGCCGTCAGGACGCCTCCGGATTCTTCCCCTTATGGTCGGCCCATGTGCGGTACGGGGCCTGGGCCAGCTCCACATTGAGATAGCGCGAAACGCGGCTCACTTCCTCACCCAGCCAGTCCGGGCGGTCAAATGCCTGATCTTCGCTGTTCAGCTCTATTTCCGCTATCACCAGACCCTGATTGGCTCCCAGAAATTCATCAATCTCCCACACGTCATTCCCCTCGGAAAACGTGTAGCGCCACTTTTCAATAATTTCGCCGGGGGCCAGACTGTTCAGCATGGCCTGCGCCTCCTCGAACGGCACGGGGTATTCAAACTCCGCCCGGGCGAATCCGGCCCGGGATCGGATTTTCACGGTCAGAAAACCCCTGTCGCCGGCAACGCGAATCCGCACCACGCGATCCTGGGTGCGGGCAAGGTAGCCCTGGCGGTACAGCACGCCGGGGGCTCTGCCCCGCCAGCCGTCTCCGGCAACCAGAAACTTGCGCTCTATCTCCTGCTGAAAAGCCATAGCGCGTCCTTTTTCGATTCCATGCCGCTGCTGCTCCCGCGGCTTTTCCAAAAGGCGTTCCCACGCAGCCAGGGCGGCCACACTTTCGCGGCGTGCCGTGCTGCACGAGGCCGCCCTGTCATGCCACATAACGCAAGCGGGGCGGGAACCCAGATTCCCGCCCCGTTCAGGATCTATGAAAAGCTCCGGGGTCGCAGATCCGTGGCGTCCCCTCATGGGCGGGGCTTATTCGCCGTCGCCCTCAAACTTCTGCTTGAGCAGATCGCCAAGGGTCTGCCCGACTTCCGCCGAACCCGCATGGTAATCCTTGGGTTTGCGGCGTTCTTCCTCTTCCTTGAGCTGCTTGACAGACAGTCCCAGGCGCCGTTCGTCCGCGCTCACATGGATGATCTTGGCCTGAACCACGTCGCCTTCCTTGTACAGCTCGGAGGGCGACTTCACCTTCTTGCCCAGTTCAGTCACATGGATGAGGCCCTCGATACCCTCTTCCACTTCCACAAACAGGCCGAAGTCGGTCACATTGGTCACGGTGCCGGAAATCACGTTGCCCACGGGGTAGCGGACAGGCACCGAGCTCCACGGGTCTTCGGTCAGTTGCTTCATGCCCAGCGTGAACTTTTCGTTTTCCTGATCCACGGTGAGCACTTTGGCCTGAACCGTGTCACCCACCTTGTACACTTCGCCGGGGTGATGCAGCTTTTTGGTCCAGGAAATGTCGGACACATGGATGAGGCCGTCAATGCCGTCCTCAATACCGATAAACATGCCGAATTCCGTGATGTTCTTGATCACGCCTTCAAGCACGGTGCCTTCGGGGAAGCGTTCGCCCACCAGATCCCACGGGTTGGGCCGAACCTGCTTCATCCCCAGGGAGATGCGCTTCTTTTCGCTGTCCACGCCAAGGATGACCACTTCCACCTCGTCGCCCTGATGCACCATCTGGGAAGGATGGCGCAGCTTGCGCGTCCAGGACATTTCGGAGATGTGCACCAGGCCTTCCACACCGGGTTCCAGCTCCACAAACACGCCGTAGTCCACCAGGTTGGTGACCTTGCCGGTGTGGCGCGAATTTTCGGGGAAGCGGGCGGTGATGTCCTGCCAGGGGTCGGGCACGAGCTGCTTGAGACCCAGGGAGACCTTCTGGTTTTCCTTGTCAAAGGACAGCACCTTGAGTTCCAGCTCCTGGCCCATGGTGACCATTTCGCGCGGATGCCGGACACGCTTCCAGGACATGTCGGTGATGTGCAGCAGGCCGTCCAGACCGCCCAGATCGACAAACACGCCGTATTCGGTGATATTTTTGGCCTTGCCCTTGACAATCTGCCCTTCGGCCAGGGTCTGGAGCAGGGCGGCGCGCTTGGTGTCGCGCTCCTCTTCCAGGAGCACGCGGCGCGACACGATGACATTGCTGCGCCGGCGGTTGATTTTGAGAACCCGGAATTCAAATTCCTGATTCACCAGGGCATCCATGTCCGGCACGGGGCGCAAATCCACATGGGAACCGGGCAAAAAGGCTTCCACGCCGCCAAGATCCACGGTGTAACCGCCCTTGATGCGCCGGGTAATGGTGCCCTTGATGGTGCTGTTCTTGTCCAGCACATCCTCAAGCTGATCAAAGAGCTGCATACGCTTGGCCTTGTCGAACGAAAGCGTGATGGTGCCGTCCACTTCGTTCTTGCGGGCCACATACACATCCACCCGATCACCGACCTTGACGGAGATGTTCCCCTGCGCATCGCGAAATTCTTCGGCGGGAATCTGACCTTCGGACTTGAAATTGACGTCCACCAGAACGTTGTCGTCGTCCACGCGCACAATCTCGCCCTTGACAATGGAGCCTTCTTCCAGGTCGCCCATGTCAGAAGAGAGATAATTTTCGAGTGCGCTCTCGAAGTTCATTTCCGCGTCAACTTGGTTTTCCATGGTTTCTTTGGCAGTTGCCATACCGGATCCTCCAGACCTCACACACAGATTTTCCCGCCCTTGGCGAACGGGGTTTTTCCCATAACAAATAATGCCCATGAGCACAAGCGTTTCCCGTTTTCCGTCAGGGCCGGCGCATCCAAATTTTGATGAAGCGGCGCTCGGTGAAGCCCTGTGACAGGATAGATCCGAGTTGCGCCTTTTTTGTGCCCCACCCCTCAGCAGTGCGTACTGGCGGGATTGAAGCCAATCCCGCAAAGAATTGCTAGCCTTTTCAGTGAATTATCCGTTTTAACGCTGCGGGCGTCTTCCTGCCAGACCACCTTCAGGCTCCAGAGGACAGTATTCGATACCCCAGTGTTCACAAACCGCCCTGGCGATTTTTCCGGCGCCCGGGGGAAGACTGGAGGTGGCATATCGTATTTTCGATATAAACTTTTCTGTGTTCCCGGCGAAAGAGCTGCGTTGGGCCGCGGTATTTCAGTTGATGCGCCGGCCCGGCAAGTCCTTCAGCGCTCGGCCCAGAGCAGGCGCGTCTTTTTGAGTGTGGCGCGGCCGAGTTTGAGCCCGTTCCAGCGCAGAAGAACATGCGTGCCGCCGCGCGCCGGGGGCAGCTCAGCCGCTGTCACGCTGCGGCCCTGCACAAGGGCCGCCAGGGTGCTGAGGCCCTGTTTTCCTTCCAGATCCAGCGTCGGGCCGGGGCCGTCCTGGCGCAGGCGCGGCGACAGGTGAAGGTCGCCGTTGCGGGCCACTTTTCCCATATAGAGTCCCTGCCAGCGCAAGCCAGCGGGCAGGAGCCCCAGGCCAGATCGGGGCAGCACATGCAGATTGCCGTTGAAGACTCCCACCGGGCCGGGCAGCAGGGCGGGGTCAACGCCCTCGGCCAGCAGTCGCGCATCCGGCACGGTTTCATAGTGCGGGCAGCCGGTCGGCGTGCCGGGGGCGGTGCGTCCCGGCGCCTTGCGCAGGCGCGCCACAAAAAAGCCCTGGGTGTCGCCTGGGCGGGGTTCCAGGCGCCAGACGCCCTCGCAGCCCTGCCGGGGAGCTTCCAGCGTGAAGCCGGGCAGATCGGGCAAGGCCTCGGGCAGCAGGCCCAGCTCATCCCTGGCGAAGCGGATGTGCGCCTCGTTTTCCTCATCGTTGGTGGTGCAGGTGGAATACACCAGCGAGCCGCCGGGCCGCAGCAGGCGCTCGGCCTCGGTCAGCAGGGCGCGCTGAAGCCGTATGAGGGGAGTGGTTTTATCGTCTTTCCAGATGTCACGCACTTTGGGGTGGCGTTCCACCGTGCCCCAGCCCGAGCAGGGCGGATCCAGCTGAATGAAGTCCCACGAGGCCGAGGCCATGGGAAGCTCCTCACCGGGATAGCAGCAGGTGATGACATTGGCCAGGCCGCTCACCGCAAGATTGCGGCGCAGGGTGCTCAGGCGAGGGGGGGAAGGCTCGTTGCCCAGCACCAGGCCCTGTGCTCCCACCAGCCCCGCCAGCTGCCCTGTTTTGCTGCCTGGGCTGGCGCACATGTCCAGCACGGCCGCGCCAGGTTCCGGATTCAGTGCCAGGGGGGGCAGCATGGAAGCCCGATCCTGGATATAGAGAAGCCCGAAAAAAGCGGCCAGACTGGAACCCAGCGGCATGGGTTCGGCCGTGAGGCGGCGGGCCGGGGCAAAAAAGGGATCGGCCTCGAACGCATAGCCCTGGGCGCGCAGCATGGCCTCGACAATGGGCTCATCGGCGGGGGAGCAGACCAGACGGAAGGAGCGGCGGAAGGTAGGCATGGCGGGCGGCAGGGCTGACGGTTGTAAGAAAAGGAACAATTCAGATTCTTGCGGGTCGGAACAAGAAAGGGTAGGATACTCACAAAGTTTTTTAAGGAGTTCTCCATGCAACGACGTTTTCTGCCCTTCCTGTGGGCATGTACCCTGCTGCTCTTTCCGATGCAAGCGGCGGCTCAGGATCAGCCCGCAAGCTATGTGGTGGCACCGTTTCAGGTCAATGGCCCGGCTGGCTATTCCTATCTGGAAAAGGCCGTTCCTCCCATGCTGAGCTCCCGCTTGTTCTGGCAGGGCAAATTTGAGCCCGCAGCCGGGCAGGATGCGGCTTTGCAGGGTGCCGCGCCGAAAAGCAAGGATGCGGCGGACTCGCTGCGCGGAACCCATAAGGCCGACTATGTGATCTGGGGCAGCGTGACCGTGCTGGGGGATGAGGCCAGCCTGGATATCAGTGTCATGGACGGCACGGGCAAAAGCTGGCAACGCGCCTCCAAAACGGCGGTGAATAATCTGATTGGCGCCTTGCAAAGCACGGCTGACGCCATTAACAGCGATGTCTTCGGGCGTCCGGTGGCGGCCACGGCCCAGACCGCAGGCTCCGGGCGGACTGTCACCCCCATGAACCCTGATTTTGTCATGAACGAAAGCGATGCGGCCGTGGCATACATGAATCCGCAAATCCGCTATCAGGGAGGAGAGGCCGAGCGGCTGCGCAGCCAGATGCTTGACTTTGAATCCCACGGCATGGCGGTGGCCGACATTGACGGCGACGGCAGGAACGAAATTCTGCTGCTGGAGTCCATGAACCTGTATGCCTACCGCTGGGAAAACGGGCGGCTGGTCAAGCTGGCCGAATATCGCCTGCCCTCCATGATCGACCCTCTGCTGGTGCGCACCATCCGGCAGAACGGCCGCACCCTCATTGTGCTGACCGGTTTTGACAACTCGTCCAACGATCCCGTGAGCAGTATTCTCTCGTTCTCGGGCGGCGCGCTCAGGCCCGTGGTCGCCCGCGCGCCGTACTTTCTCAATGTGGTGCCTCTGCCGCCGCTGTACGAGCCTGCCATTATCGGGCAGGGCGGCGAGCGCACCCGCATTGTGCGCGGCCCCGTGTTTGAAATGTCGGTTCAGGGCGATCGCCTGGAAAAGGGCGCCAAAGTGCCCAATCTGCCCAAGGAAGCCAATGTGTTCAATTTTACCTGGATTCCCGGCAATGCCAATTCAGGCGGCGATTATCTGGCCGTGCTGAACGAGCAGGAGAATCTCCTGACCTTTGACGGCAAGGGCAACCGGCTGGCCAAGTCGGACGACAAGTTTTCCGGGTCTGGGGTCGGTATTCCCTTTGACAGAACCATGCCCGGCATGGGCTCTTCCAACGACGATGACGACTACCAGTTCTATTATATCCCCATGCGCATGATCGCTGAAGATCTGGATAAGGATGGCCGCACCGAACTTGTGCTCAACAAACCCATTTCAGCGGCCGCCATGATATTCCACAATTACCGCACCTATCCCCAGGGTGAGATTCACGCTCTTCTGTGGGACGGCATAGGCATGGATCTCTTGTGGAAAACGCGCCGCATCAAGGGTACTGTGGCCGATCTTGTTGTGGCCGATGCGGACAACGACGGCGTGCTGGATTTGACGGTCAATGTCAACAGTTACCCTGGTACTCTTGGGATGAGCAAAATCCGCAACCTGGTGACCCTGTATCCCCTGAACAGCGGCGCGACGCAGGCACGGGATTTTTGACGGCCAGGCGGGCCGCCCCGGGAGCCTTTCCTGACGGGCCGGCCCGTCCACGGCAGGCAGGTATGTATGAACGCTGATCAGAAATCCGCCCCTCAAACAGGCACGGGCGTCTTGCCCGAAGTGACCTTTTCAACCTTCGTGCTTTCCCTGGCGTCTTCGGCGCTGGTTCAGCTGGGCGAAGTGCCTGATCCTGACACGGGCGAGCATGTCCGCGATCCGGCTCTGGCCCGCAATACCATTGACGTGCTGAGCATGCTGGAGGACAAGACAAGCAACGGCCTCACCCCTGACGAAAAGCACTTGCTGAAGGATGTTCTGTACGAACTGCGCATGAAATTTGTGGTTCACAATTCGTGACCGCGGGTTTTCAAGCCGAAATTGAACGTTCAGCCCGCGCCCCATCCGGCTGCCTGACCGCCGGATGGGGCGCGTCTGCCGGGATGAAAAGCCTGATTGGAGGCGACCCTCCCGGAGGGAGGCAAATCTGTGAAAAAATCAAAGGATCAAGCCATATCTCTGCGCGCCGGTCTGGTCGGGGTGACGGGATATACGGGCATGGAGCTGGCCCGCATTCTGGCCGGACATCCATCCATGCGGCTTGTGGCGGCCACCTCGCGGCAGGAGGCCGGGCGCCGTCTGGACGATATCTATCCGTTTTTGCGGGGCCTGCCTGGCGGCGACGTTGTGGTGAGCGAGCCGGATCCTCAGGCTCTGGCCGCGGCCTGCGACGTGGTGTTTCTGGCCGTACCGCACGGCGTGGCTATGGACATGGGCGCGGCCCTGTACGATGCCGGAACGCGGGTTGTGGACTTGTCGGCTGATTTCCGCCTGCGCGACACAGCCGTGTTTGAAGAGTGGTACCACACCGCGCATACCCGCCCCGGGCATCTGGCTCGCGCCGTGTACGGGTTGCCGGAACTTTACGCGGACGAAGTGCGGCAAACGCGGCTGGTGGCCAACCCCGGCTGCTACCCCACGGCGTCCATTCTGGGGCTGTACGCCGCGCTCAGGCATACGCTCATTGAAACCGACGGCATCGTCATCGACGCCAAGTCCGGAGCCACCGGAGCGGGCCGCAAGGCAGCCACCGCCATGCTGTACTGCGAGGTAGCCGATTCTTTCCGGCCCTATAATCTGGGAAGGCACCGCCATACTCCGGAAATCGAGCAGGAACTGTCACGGCTGGCGGGCAAACGCCTTGCCGTGTCCTTCAATCCGCATCTTTTGCCCGTTCATCGGGGAATTCTGGCCACCATATACACCCGTCTGACAAAGCCGTTGACACAGGACGAGGCACAGGCCGCATATGAACAAACCTGGGCGGAAGCGCCATGGATCCGGGTTCTGCCCGCCGGGCAGCTGCCGGAAACGCGCGGCGTGCGCGGCACCATGTTCTGTGACATGGCCGTGACGGTGGATCCGCGCACAAAGCGGCTGATCATCACCACGGCCATTGACAATCTGTGCCGCGGGGCTTCCGGGCAGGCGGTGGCCAACGCCAACCTGATGTGCGGCCTGCCGCTTTCGGCGGGGCTGGACTTTGCCCCGCTGGTGCCATGAGGAATCCGGCATGCCGGGACTGCGCACGCCGTTTTCCGGCAGGCCAGCATCCGGATGCCAGCGGAAAGGCCCTTGCGCGGCGACGCGCAAGGGCCTGTTTTTTTCTGGAGCCAGCTTGGAGACTTGAACTCCAGACCTACTGATTACGAATCAGTTGCTCTACCAACTGAGCTAAGCTGGCAACGGTGCGGCTCCTTGTAGGCTGAAAATCGTGCTTTTGTCAAGTATAGGGCCTCACGGCAACCGAGAATGAGGGATGGTCTGCGTCCGTCACGACCGATGCTTGACTCTTCCCTGACTGATGCGGCCCTGGTGCTTGACCGTCTCCAAAAAATGACCGCGAGAAGGGTTTGAGAACGCAGGCCGTCTTTCTGGCCCGTTCGTCACGCAAATTGAGAATGACAGAATCATAGGGCACGGGCTCCTTCCGGTGCTGCCTGCCTGGAATGCAGGGTGTGATCCCCTTGTCTCGCAAAGCACGGCGAAACCAGTCAGCGTCATGCCCGCGATCCGCCAAAAGTTCCTTGGCCGGAGGTAATGGTTGAGCAGGATGGCAGCGCCTTTATAATCGCTCACCTGACCACCGGTCAGGTGAA
>JAFLSV010000047.1 GCA_022510785.1 Desulfovibrionaceae bacterium
TATTTTAATGCTGAAGCACGGGGAATTTTGCCCGGGGCGGAGCATTCCACGGCAGAGATTGACCAGGTGACCTGCGGGTCGGAAAGATGCTCGCGGGGTGGGTATGGGGAGAATCTGCCGGGAACCAGGCACAGGGCGCTGGAGAGGCACTGCCGGAATACGCTGGGCACTGCCCGGCGAGCCAGGCAATGTGAGAGGGAGATGACGGCTGTCAGGCCTGAGGCGCTTGTCCGCCTTCCGGTCGGTACAGGCACACCTGATCCCGGCCATGGCTCTTGGCGTGGTACAGGGCTTCGTCCGCATGCCTGATCAGGGCGGCCTCATCCATGCTGTCGTCACAGGAGCGCAGAGCCACGCCGATGCTGACTGTCAGGATGGAATCCGTGGATGATTTCGGGTGAGGCAGCGCCAGGGCCCGCACGTTGCGGCGGATGCGTTCGGCCACGGTCTCGGCCGCCTGTTCGGTGGTGTTGGGGAGCAATACGGCGAACTCCTCGCCGCCGTAGCGGAAGACCTTGTCTGTGCCGCGCAGGAGTGAGCGTTCCATGGCATGAGCTACAGCCACAAGGGCGGCGTCGCCGGCCTGATGACCGCATGTGTCATTATACAGCTTGAAAAAGTCCACATCCAGCATGAGCAGCGCCAGGGCTCCGCTGTGCTTTGCCCGTGCCAGCTCTTCATCAAAGCTGCGGCGGTTGTACACTCCGGTCAGGGCGTCGTGCATGCTGAGGCTGGCGTATCGTTCCTTTTCTTTTTCCATCAGGCCGGAGCGGGCGTTCAGTTCAGCGAGGTGGTGACTCAGGCTGGGCAGCAAATCAAGCAGATCCTGAAGCTCGCGTATGCGCACGGGGGGAACGGCGTTTGCGGACAGGCCGTAGTATATTTTGCGCAAGGTTCGCGACGCCAGCGCAATGGGCGACAGGATGAAGTGATGAACGACGGCCACAAAGGCAATCTGCCCGCCAATAAGCAGCAGAAGGGCAATGATGAGGGAAATACGGGCCTTTTGCGCCTCGGCCCGGATATGTTCCATATTGCTGTATGTCAGTCCGGCCTCAATGGATGAAGCGTCATCGCTCAGTTTGCGCAGCAGGGCGTCCAGTTCGGTCCACAGGGCGCGCGCCTCGGCGTCGGAGCTGACATAATCCTGCCAGGAGGCAGTCAGAGTATCCCAGCTGTCTTGAAAGCGGCGGCAGTCGTGCTGGATTTTTTCGTTATGGGAAGGGCTGTTACGGCAAAGTTCCTGGATGGGTTCCAGGAGGGCGCGCGCTTCCGCGAGGCGGGGTTCGCTCTGTCCGATTTCGTCTTCCGGCGACAGGTGATAGACGTTGTGGAGACTGTCCAGGGAGCTGGGCACACCGGCCCGCACCCGCAGCTGCTCATATAAATGAGCAAAGTTCAGTTCTTCCGTATGCAGGGTGTCGGCGATGCGATGGCTGCGTGTTGTGGCCTCGCCCAGGTTGCGGATAAGGGCGTCGACCCTGCCGGCAGTGCCCGCAAGGGCCGACTCGGGGTCAACCACGGACTCGGAGGCCAGAGCCAGCGCGCTGATGCGTGCGTTCCGGCGCATGACGGGATTGTTGGCGGTATAGAGTATGAAGATTTCGCGGCGTATGTTTTCGATGTTGATCAGTGTCCGCTGACTGGAAAGAATACCCGGCAGATGTTCCTGATTGATATCGTCGGCCACCTGTTCAATGTCCGCCAGCTGGGATACGAGAAGAAAGCAGGTTCCGCACAGAAGCAGCAAAATGGGCAGGATCAGGATGGCGAGAAAGCGGTACACCCCCATTCTGCGAAACGCGGCGCTGTGCGCGGCGGTTTGCGGGGTCTGGCTGGAGGAATCGGAGTTCATGGCCGCTGTATCAGTCACTGAGGGTGAAATGTTCCGGAACACCGCAACCGTGTTATATCCGATCCGCGAAAAGCTGTTCAAGAAAGGCTTCCATGGCGTCATCCATGTGCGGGATAAAGGGCGCCAGCGGAAACTCCCTGTGGCAGCCGGAACACTGCATATAGGCCTCGTGGCAGCTGCGCCGGATATCCAGAGCCTGGCCGCAGTCGGGACAGCGCAACGTGGTGCGCGCCTGCCGCGCCGCAGAAAAAAAGCCCATCGCATCTCCTCACGCGGGTACGCCTTGCGTCATCCAAAAGCATGACGAGGCGGACGCATGTTCCGCCCCTCAGTAAAATATGCCACCAGTTTCCGCTTTGCGCAAGTGCCGGCCGCGCTACAGATCCTGCCGGTACCGCAGGGACTGGCGCAGGGTTTCGCGATCCATGAATTTGACTTCCGCGCCCAGGGGAATGCCCTGGGCCAGGCGGGTGATGCGCACATCGGGGCGGCGGCGCTGCACCGCCTCGCGGACATAGCTGGCTGTGGCCTCGGCTTCGGCTGTGGCCCCCAGGGCCAGGATGAGTTCGCGCACTTCGCCCTCGTCCAGGCGGGCCAGCAGGCGATCCATCTCAAGTGCTTCGGCCGGGCTGTGATCCAGGGGCGCCAGCAGACCGCCCAGGATCAGATATTGCCCCTTGTAAAAGCCGCCTTCCTCCAGGGTGAGCATGCTGTCCCATTCGGCCACCAGGCACAGCGTGTCGTGGGCGCGTTCGGGGTCGGCGCAGACCGGGCAGGGGTCACTGTCGGACAACGCGCCGCAGCGGCCGCACAGGTGAAGTTTGTCGCGCAGCTCGTAGACGTTTTTGCCCAGGCGGCGCACTTCGGCTTCGGGCCATTTGAGCAGAACCATGGCCGCGCGCAGCGCCGATTTGGGGCCCAGGCCGGGCAGGCGCGCCAGTTGATCGACCAGGGCTTCAAGCGGTGAGGGAAGGCGTTGCACACACAGTCCTTTATGCGGGAAAGGAGAAGAAAGGCTACCAGCCCAGGGTGGATTCCTTGCCCCTGACCGCGGGCAGAGTGGGCGGCAGGGGAGTGGTGACGGACACGGAGGGCGCGCCGAAACGCACCATGAAGGTGCCCGCATACAACGTATCCTTGTAGACTTCCACCCGAAAGGTGGTTCCCGCCTTGTCCACGGAATAGCGGGGCATGAAGTCCCGGCGGCGCAGGGTGATGTTGCTTTCGTCCCGGCCCTTGTCCGCACCGATGGCGTTGACCCGGTAACCGGGGATGGGATCCACGCGGAAGCTTTTGGCGGCGTGGAGCATGTCGCCGAAGCGTACTTCGCGCGGCTGGCCGTCCACCTCCACCCTGACGGAGTCGATGCCGTCGTCCGTGTCCAGCCAGTCCGGCCGGAAGGCTGTGACGGTATTGTTGCCGTAGTGAACCTGCAGCAGGTTTTTGCGCGAGGTCACGGCGACAATGGGCATGCTGGAATCGATGGCGTTTTCCGCCCCGCGGGGCAGAGGCAGGCTGCCCGCCTGCAGGGGCCGGGCGTTATCCAGGGGCAGGACGACGCGGTTATTCACAAAGCCCACATAGACGTCGCTGCCCAGGGCGCGGGTTATGCCCTCCGGCGTCAGCGGAAAGTCCCGTTCAAACCGCACGCCCGTACGGTTCAGGAAGGATTCGATCATGTTCAGGTGGTAGTAGGCGCGCTTGGCCACGCCAAAATCCTTGCTCACTTCCAGCCCGAAGGCCGCCTTGCCGTGATTGAGGGCGAACCAGGTGAGGCTTTTGGCCATTTCCGCGTCACCCTCGCCGGTGCGGGTATTTTTGACATGCAGAACATGATCCGCTTCCAGCACATGGCGGTTGGCGTCGGACGCAACGCCGATCGCCAGTTCCTCAAGCTGACCGAAGCGCAGGCCGGGGCATTCGGTCTGGTCGATGATGACGCTCTGCCCCCAGCGGTCAGGATTGCGTGTGGCTGATTCGCGCGTGGGGCGGTAAAAGCCGCTGCCGTCGTGCAGATTGAGGATGAGATCCACGTCGGGTTCGGTAATCAGTGCCTGGATGCGGCGCACGGTGGCATATTCCGGATCCTTGGGGCTGAGGGCGGCGAACTTGCGGTTCATGTCGCCGTGCGGCCCGCGCGAGCGCTGGATGATGGCCGGAAAATTGAGGTTGGGCACAATGCGCAGGGTGCCCTGGCTGAAGCGGTACCGGGTGGCCAAAAGCGCGGCGGCGGAAAAACCGCCGGGTTCGTCGCCCTGGATGCCGCCCACCACCAGCAGAACAGGCGAGCCCTGGCCCAGTTCGGTCACGGTGAACTCGGGCCCGGCGGCCGAGGCGGCCGCGGCGGTCAGGTGGCAAGCGGCCACACAGGCCGCCCCGAGGCGAAAAAGGCGAGTGAACACAGACAGGCTCCGGCAGGGCTGACAAAGAGGGACGTCCTGCCACGTTCTAACCTTCCGCCTGTGGGGCGTCAACAGGGTGAAGAGCCGCGCGCCGTTTTGAGCGGAAGCGGGCTTTGCGCCGCGCCGCCTGTTCCGTTCGCTTGCGGCTTGACCTGCTGTGCGCCGGGAAGTATCGTCATCCCTTCTGTCAGTGTGAATGTATCTCGGCCTTTAATACGGAGATTCAGCCATGCCCGCCTTGGAACCCACCCCCTTTATCTGGTTTAATGGTAAGCTTGTGCCCTGGAACGAAGCCCAGGTGCATGTTCTCAGCCATGCCCTGCACTATGGCACCAGCTATTTTGAAGGTATCCGCGCCTATCGCTGCCCGACGGGCGGATCCGCCGTGTTCCGGCTTAAGGATCACATGCGCCGCTTTGTGAATTCCGGAAAAATTCTGGGGCTGCCCTGTCCCTGGAGTCAGGCCGATCTGGAAAAGGCCGTGATTGACACCCTGACGGCCAACAAGATGGAAACCGCGTACATCCGTCCCCTGGCCTTTGTCGGGTACGGCAGCATGGGCGTGCTGCCCCCGGAAGCGCCGCTTGACGTCATCATTGCCGTGTGGTCCTGGGGAGCCTACCTGGGCGCGGAAGGCATGGATAAGGGCGTGCGGGTCAAGACCAGCTCGTTCAGCCGCATTCATCCCAATACCCTGATGAGCAAGGCCAAGGCCGGGGGCAATTATGTCAATTCGGTGCTGGCCAAGGTGGAGGCCGTGAAGTGCGGCTACGACGAGGCCCTGATGCTCGACGTGCAGGGCTTTGTGTCCGAAGCCTCGGGAGAAAATATTTTTATCGTGCGCGGCAATACGCTCAAGACCACGCCCCTGACTTCGGTTCTCGAAGGCATCAGCCGCGATTCCATTATCAAGCTGGCGCGTGATATGGGCTACACGGTGGAAGAACAGCTGTTTACCCGCGATGAGCTGTACTGCGCGGACGAGGCCTTCTTCTGCGGCACAGCGGCGGAAGTGACCCCCATACGCGAGGTGGATAACCGCATCATCGGTGAAGGACACGCCGGTTCGGTGACCAAGTCCATCCAGCGGGCCTTTTTCCAGGTGGTGGATGGCTCCAGCGCCAAGTATGCCGACTGGCTGGCCCACTATTCCTTTTAAAGGATGCGGGCGGGGCGGATATTCCGGCTCCGCCTGACCCGCGCATTGGTTCGGCCCGCGCCGGACTGACCCGCGCCACGTTGAATTCGGTGACCGCATGGCCAACGCTTCGCTGGCGGCCTTGTACAGGCCGCAGACTTTCGCTCAGGTGGTCGGGCAGGACATGGTGAAATCCATCCTGTCGCGCGCCGCGCAGGAAGACCGGGTGGCTCCGGCCTATCTGCTCAGCGGCACGCGCGGAGTGGGCAAGACCACTATAGCCCGCATTTTCGCCAAGGCGCTCAATTGCGTCCACGCTCCCGCGGCTGAGCCCTGCAACGAGTGTGAGGCCTGCCGCCGCATCACTCAGGGCGGTTTTGTGGATGTGGTGGAAATTGACGGCGCCTCCAACCGCGGCATTGATGATGTGCGCCGCCTGCGTGACGCCGTGGGCTATGCGCCTTTGGAGGGACGCTACAAGGTTTTTATCATTGACGAAGCGCACATGCTCACCAAGGAGGCCTTCAACGCCCTGCTCAAGACGCTGGAGGAGCCGCCTCCGCGCGTGACCTTCATTCTGGCCACCACGGAGCAGCACAAGTTTCCGGTCACCATTGTCAGCCGCTGCCAGCATTTTGTGTTCCGCCAGATTCCGGAAGCCACTCTGGAAGCGCATATTGTGTCCGTGCTGGAGCGCGAGGGCCGGGCTTTTGAGCCCGAGGCCGCCAGACTCATCGCGCGGCGGGCGGCGGGCAGCGTGCGTGACGCCATGTCTCTGCTGGGGCAGGTGCTGGCCCTGGGCGCTGCTGGCCCGGGCGGTACTGAGCCGCTGACGGCGGCCCAGACCCGTGATGTGCTGGGCCTGGCGGGACAGGAAGTCATGGAGCGTCTGCTGGGCGTTCTGGCCGCCCACGATGCGGCGGGCGTGACCGCGCTGGTGCGCGAGCTGCTGCTTCAGGGCGTGGATATGGGCTTTTTCCTGCGCGAGCTCGGCAGCCTGTGGCGCACGCTCTTTCTTCTTCACCAGGCCGGGCAGGCCGTGTCTGCCGACCTGTCCTTGCCGGAAGCTGATGTGCGCCGCCTGGCAGACATGGCCGGACGTTTTTCGCTGACCTATATCCACGCCGCCTGGCAGATGACCCTGGATGGTCAGCGCCGCATTCTCACCAGTCTGGAGCCCGCCGCCGGGCTGGAACTTCTCTTGCTCAATCTGGCGCTGTTGCCCCGTTTGCTGCCCCTGGCCGAACTCAGTCCCTCCGGGGTTATGCCCGCCGGATCGGCCGCCGGCCCGGCGCCAGGGGCGCAGACATCGCCTGCGGGTATGAGAGGGGGCTCTTTCCCGTCATCTCCCGCGTCTGGCAAATCCGCTGAGACCGCGCCGCCCAGGCCCGCGGAAAGGGCGAACCAGGCTCCGGCCATGACGGCGCCCCTCCGGCGGGACGACTCTTCCGCCGTTCCTCCTTCAGGCGGATTCGCCGGGCGGCCCGGATCACCCTCGGTGGAAGCGGCCAGAGATCCGGGCGGGGTGCCGGCGTATCTGCTGGATGACAACGCGCCCCTGCCCGAACCTGACGGGCCGCCTGCGGACGCCGCCACGTTTTTGGATATGCCGGGCGCTGATGCCGGGCCTGAAACCGCGCCGGGTGAGGATGGGCCGGGCCTGAAAACCATGCCCGCGCCCGGCAAAGGGACTTCCCGCGCTGCCTCTGGGGCCGCTTCCGGCCGTAAGTCTGCCGCGCCGCGTGCCGGCGGGGCCGCGGCTTCGCGTCCAGCCTCCGCGGATCTGGCCGATCTGGAAAGAACGCCGGTGGATCCCGCTCTGCCCTGGGCGGATTTTCTGGCTTTCTGCAAGGAACGCGATGAAGTGCCCGCGCCTTTGCTGCACCAGTTTGCCGGTGTGGTGAGGGGGGATACCCTGGTGCTGCGAACCAGCTCGCAGGTTATGTTCAACCAGATACAGCGCCCGCCCCTCGCCGCGGCGCTGCAAAAAGCTGCAGCCGATTGGGCGGGGCGTCCATTGAAGGCCCTGTTTCTGCCCCCCTCCCGGGAGCATAAAACCGAGGCCGAATGGCGGGCCGAAATGCTGGAACACCCCGTGGTGCAGACCTTGGGGGCGCTTTACGATGCCACCCTGCTGCGCTGCGCTCCGGTGGACGAAAACCGTTAACCCCGGCGGGGCTGATCCCCGCGTCTGACGAGGAGACGATTCCGTGAAGAATATGAACGATTTGTTGCGACAGGCCCAGGTTATGCAGAACAAAATCGGCAAGCTTCAGCAGACCATGGCCGGGCGCACCGTGGAAAGTTCCGCGGGCGGCGGCATGGTCAAAGTGGTCATGAACGGCCGTCAGGAAATCCAGAGCCTGACCATCGATCCCAAGGCGCTGGAGGGCGGCGATGTGGAAATGTTGCAGGATCTGGTGCTCAGCGCGGTCAATGAGGCCGTGCGCATCACCAGGGCCGACCTGGAACGTGAAATGGGCAATCTGACCGGCGGCATTCACCTGCCCGGCATGTTCTAGATTTTATAAACAGACGGAAATCGCCGGGTTTTCCGGCGTGATGCGGACGGCGGCGTGATCACACAGGCCGCCGTTGTGCTGCCGGATGGACGCGCGTCCCGTCCCGCCGCCGGCGGACACGGAGCCTGCCGGGGAAAAGTCCGGGCCCGGCGTTCAGGATTGGGCGGAGGGATAGGGAGGAATGTCCCGCACGGCCCAGGGGGCGGGCCAGTCCGGCACGGCTTTCAGGGGCAGGTTCCAGGGGGCGGGCAGAACGACGCGGCAGGCGTGGAGCCTGAGGCCCGTTCCCCCGCTGCGGGCGTCGCGTTCCGCATCGCCGTACAGCGGATCTCCCACCACGGGAAAAGCCCGCGAGGCGAGCTGGACACGGATTTGATGCGTACGACCGGTGATAAGGCGCACCACAAGCAGGCTCACCGGCCCACAGTCCCTCGTTTCGCGGATGGTCAGGGGCGCGGCCAGGCACAGGGCGTCGCGGCCCTGTTCCGCTGTGGCCCGTATCCTGCGGGCGTCCCTGGCCAGACGGTCATGCAGTTCCCGCTCGGCGCTGTGCGGCCATCGACCCCACACCCAGGCCAGGTATTCCTTGACGGGCGCTTCGCCGCGCCGACCGGCCAGGGCGTCGCTGAGCCGGCGCACGGCGGCGTAGGTTTTGCCCGCCACAAGCAGCCCCGAGGTGTCCTTGTCGAGGCGGTGAACCAGGGCGGGCACGAAGGGGGCGCGGGCATAGGCCGCCCTCAGCCGGGACGCCACGCTGTCGCTGTGCCCGCTGCCGCTCTGGCTGGGCAGGCCGGCGGGCTTGTCCAGAACCAGCAGCTCATCGTCTTCAAAGACAATGGGCAGACCGGGCAGTTTTTTGTCCTTGACCGGAAAGCGGCCGCCGGGGCCGGTGCCTTGCGGCGTCTTCTTTTCGGAACGATCGGCGGCTGAAATGCCGGGGGCGTCATCCACCCGGCGCAGAGCGGCAAAGGGCGGCACGCGCACGGCGTCGCCCTCATTCACGCGCGCAAAAGCCTTGGTTCGGCCGCCGTTCACCCGAACCTGGCCGCTGCGGATCCATCGGTGCAGATCTCCGTGAGCGGCCTCCACCCGGCGCGTCAGAAAATTGAGCAGTTTCTGTCCGGCTTCGGCCCGGCTGACGAGAAGAGCATCCATACGCTGCGGGGAACCTTGATCCGATATCTCAACGGCAGGAAGCCGGGCGGGGGCCGCCATTCCGTGCCTCTCCCGTGCCCGGGAAAGCCGCTCGGGGCAGGAATGGGTCATGCCAGGATAATCAATGACCAGGACGGTGGCGCAGGCATTCGGCCAGCAGGGCCGCGTCTTCGTCGGAGCGGGCCGTGACTTCCAGTTCCTGGGAGCCGCCGGAGCACACAAAGCGATCCTTGTCCAGTTCGGCAAAGCCCGCCGAAATCACCTTGCCGTAGGGCAGCTGATTGCGCATATCGCCGTGATCCACGCGGCGGGGAAACAAAAAGCACACCGGCTGGCCTGAAAAATCTTCCACGATGAGGTATTTCATAACTGGCTCCCGTCCCCGCGCGGGGATCTTCCGGAAAAGGTGAACACACGACCTCACATGGGTCGCCTGAGCACTATAGCGACTTCATGGGGCAAGATCCAGCATCGGGCATGCCTGCCCAGGGCCGGCGCATCTAGGCTCAGGACTCATTAATTGCCAAAGGCTCAAAAAGTTCTCATTGCTGGCTCCAGCAGGGGACAATAAAGGAACTTTTTTATCTTTCGCGCGCCCGGATTGCCCGCATCAA
>JAFLSV010000048.1 GCA_022510785.1 Desulfovibrionaceae bacterium
TCCAGGCATGGCGGCCGTTGGGCGTGGCGGACACCACCTTGCCGAAGGGCACATGGGAGGTGATGGGCACATAGCGCACGTCCACATGCACGCCGCGTTCCTCGGTGCTCTTTTTGGCCTCGACCTGGGTGAAGCGGTCGATGTCCTTGGCGATGCTGTCCACATAGGGGTCGTCGTTGCCGTAGCAGGGCGCGTTGCGCAGCATTTCGCGCACGGATTCATGGCCCTTGAAGTCCGCCCGGCAGGCGTCCAGAACTTCCTTCATGGTCAGCTTTTTGTCTTCGAACACCAGCTTCTTGATGGCGGCCAGCGAGTCCACCACCGTGCCGTAGCCCAGGAATTCAAAGTAGGAGTAATCCACACCGCCGGGAATCTTTTCGGTGTGCAGGTCGATCAGGTTCTTCATGCACAGGTCGTGCAGGCAGGAGGACAGCGGCGCGGCGAAGTGCTGCGGGCGCAGCTTGTCCACCAGGTGCTGCTGCTGGAAGGCCTTGCGCAGCAGATTGAGATGCTGGGCCTTGTAGGCGTCGTAGAACTCTTCCCAGGTCTTGAACGTGGTCGGGTCGCCGGTTTCCAGACCGATGAGCTCGTCGCCGTAGTGCAGCATGCGGCCGTTGTACATCAGCATTTCCAGCGCGGTGGCGAAGTTCACGTACACGCAGCCGGAGGTGTAGGTGTCGCGGTTGGGCATGCGGGTTTCCGTGCAGCCGGAAACCGCGTAGTCCAGCGCCTCGTCCATGGGGCAGCCCTTGATGGTGTTCAGCGGAATGACTTCCTCGTCGTTGATCAGCTTGGGGAAGCCCGAGCCGTCCTTGATGGTCAGGGCGATTTCATGCAGGAAGCGTTCCGGCGTGCGGGAATGGATGCGGGCCGCGAGGTCGGGGTAGTTCAGCGGGAACTCGCGCTTGGATTCGAGGAACAGGTACGACAGGTCGTTGGTGGCGTCCTCGCCTTCGCGGGTCTGGCCGCCAATGGTCACGGCCTCCCAGTGGGCGTAGCCTTCCTGGAATTCCACCCCGGTGGGGTTGATGTACAGGTCGATGAACTGGGCCATGTCCACCCACATGCATTCCAGAAGTTCCTTGGCCTGTTCCCGGGTGAGGCGGCCTTCCTCCAGGTCCTTCTTGTAGAAGGGGTACAGGTACTGGTCCATGCGGCCGTTGGAGATGATGGCGCTGGCCTTCTGCTCGATGCGGGAGAACATCTGCACGAACCACTGGCACTGCATGGCTTCGCGGAAGGTGCGGGCCGGATAGGCGGGCACGCGTTCGCAAATTTCGGCGATTTCCAGAAGCTCGGCCTTGCGTTTGGCGTCCTTTTCCTGCGCGGCGAGGTCGC
Organism: Desulfovibrionaceae bacterium; assembly: GCA_022510785.1. Classification (GTDB taxonomy): domain Bacteria; phylum Desulfobacterota; class Desulfovibrionia; order Desulfovibrionales; family Desulfovibrionaceae; genus Mailhella. Next base: position 1,339 of record JAFLSV010000048.1, read on the forward strand.
GGGCAAGCTGCACATGGCGTTTGGCCCAGATCATGATGGCGTCGCACACGATGATCATGGCTTCGAGGAAGGGCTTTTTGTCCCACAGGTCCACGGAATTGTTCAGATCGAGCCCGGCCAGTTTGGCCCTGGCCTCGTTCTGGATGTCGATAAAGCCGCGGGTGATGACCTTTTCATAGTCCGGCACCCACTGGAGGGCGGAGCGGTAGGACGAGGTTTCGCTCACCACGAACTTGGACTTCAGGCCGCGTTCGTCGTCATAGGTGACGCCGCGGATTTCCGCCGGAATGACCCTGTTGAGGTGTTCATGGTAGGTTTTGCCTTCCCAGTAGGGGGCGATGTCTTCCATGACGGTCTTGATGTCTTCCTTGGAAATCTGGAAGGGGCTCTTGTCGCGGTGTTCGAGGTCGGCCAGCACTTCGCGGTAGAAGTCGCCGTCGATTTCGGGGTACAGGATGCCGTAGCGGCCAAGCTGGCCCACGCGGCCGGCGAGAAGCTGGTCGGGTGTAATCCACACGGTGATCTTTTCCGCCACGTTTTTCAGGGCCTTGGCCCAGCGCAGCGTGAGCAGCTCGCCCTCGGTCTGGCGCATGGATTCGGTGAAATACTTGGCGCGTTCCACGTCCACATGGGGAATGGTGAACTGATTGCGGTCAAGGATCTTGTAGACCCGTTCGCGGCCTTTCTTGTTGGTGGTTTTGTTGATGACGCGGTCTTCCTGGGGAGAAAGACAGCAGCATGCGGCTTGGCTCATGACAAGACTCCTGTAATGGTACAAGGTTGTGTTGATAGAGAAGGGGGATAGCGCTCTTCTGTCCGCATGACCTGCATGTCCTGTGCCAAGCGGAAAAATTACCCAATATTTTGTTTTAATTGATAGTATTCCTGTACTGGGAAGGGCGCGCGCACGGCCATGGAGTGCATTCGTGCATTGTTTGCGCGTTATTTTATTGATTTGTCTGTATTTTTTTAAATCTGTGCAAAAATGCACTGTCCGGAATTGCACCGTGCTTCCGGGCCGCGCCCTGTTTCTCTCCTTGTCACTTTTCGGCGTGCGGAATACTCTTTGCGTAAAAATACGCGCGCGGGGCATTGATGCGGAGAGCCGCGCGGTGCGCGCCGCCGGGGAAAGCGTGAAAGCACACAGCGGGGCGTCTGGAGCGGGCCGCCTGCCCGGTGCGCGAGGGCCGCCGCTGGTGTGCGCCCCAATGTGCGTCAGGCGCGCGAAGGTCGCGGAAAACGCCGCGCGAAGGGGATCTGCCATGCTTGTCTCAACACAGTCCATGCTGACCAGGGCCGCCCGGGGCGGATACGCCGTCGGGCAGTTCAACATCAACAATCTGGAATGGATCAGGGCCGCCATGAGCGCCGCCCGGGACATGGAGGCGCCCGTCATTCTGGGCGTGACGGAATCCGCCTGCGCGTACATGGGCGGCCTGCGCGCGGTGCGGGCGCTGGTGGAGGGCATGGCGGGCGCCCGCGACGATCTGCCCATGGCCCTGCACCTGGACCACGCCGGCGAGGACATGTGCCTCCAGGCCATTGGCGCGGGTTTTTCGTCCGTCATGTTCGACGGCTCCAAACTGCCCTTTGCGGAAAATTTGCGCGTCTGCGCAAAGCTTGCGGCCATCTGCCGGGACCGGGGCGTTTCGCTGGAGGCCGAGCTGGGTTCGCCCGCCGGGGAGGAGGACGGCATCTCGGGTTCCGGCGACAAGGCCCTGCCCTCGCAGTGCGCCGAACTCGCTCGGAGCGGCATCAGCTCGCTGGCCGCGGCCATCGGCAACATCCACGGGGAATACCCCGCCGGCTGGCCGGGGCTGGACCTCGCGCTGCTGCGGGAAATCCGGGCGGCGGTCAAGGGCCTGCCCCTGGTGCTGCACGGCGGCAGCGGCATACCGGACGCCATGGTCAGGGAGTCCATCGGACTCGGCATCTGCAAGATCAATGTCAATACGGAATGCCAGCTGGCCTTTGCCGAGGCCACAAAGGAATATTTCGCGTCAGGCCGGGATCTCGAACCCGGGGGCCGCACGCTCCAGAAAGTCCTCGCGCCCGGCACGGAAGCGGTGGCCAGGACAATTCGGGAAAAAATCCGGTTCTTTGGTTCCGCCCATACGCTCTGAATCTCGGGCACGGCGCGGAATGCTTGACTGCCAGTGTCATTTTGATAACGTGCATGATACAATATGCACTATGGGCGCTTCAGGTTTCATGCTTCACTATCCATGCTTCACTACCTGGGGAGGCTGTCATGGCGAAAACAGGCTTTATCGGACTGGGCATCATGGGCAAGCCCATGGCCAAAAATCTGCTGGCGGGCGGAATGGATCTTCTGGTTCATGACCTCAATGAAGGGGCTGTGGCGGAACTGGTCGCCCAGGGCGCCAAAAAGGCCGGCCCGGAAGAGATTGGCGCGTCCTGCCCTGTCATTTTCACCATCCTGCCCAACGGACCCATTGTGCAGTCCGTCCTTTTCGGCCCTGGCGGCGTGAGCGCGAAAATCGCCAGGGGCGCCATCGTCTGCGACATGAGTTCCGTCACTCCGCAGGAGTCGCGCCAGTGCCATGAAAAGCTCGGCGGCATGGGCGTAGGCTTTGTGGACGCCCCGGTCAGCGGCGGCGAACCCGGAGCCATAAACGGCACGCTGGCCTTCATGGCCGGCGGCGACCAGAAGGATTTTGACGCCCTGCGCCCCTACTTTGACATCATGGGTTCGTCCGCCATTCTGGTCGGCCCCTCGGGCAGCGGCAGCGTCACCAAGCTGGCCAACCAGATGATCGTCAACCTGACCATCGCCTCGGTGTCCGAGGCCTTTACCCTGGCCGTCAAGGCCGGCGCGGATCCGCAAAAGGTCTACGAGGCCATTCGCGGCGGACTGGCGGGCAGCGCGGTGCTGGACGCCAAGGTCCCCATGATGATCAGGCGCGATTTCAGGCCGGGCGGCAAAATTTCCATCAATCACAAGGATATCAAGAATGTCCTTGCGTCGGCCCATGCCATAGATGCCCCGGTCTTCCTCTCCTCCGTGCTCTTTGAAATCCTCCAGGCTTTGAAAGTGGGCGGCCACATGGACGAGGATCACAGCGCCATAGTGAAGTTTTTTGAGCGGAACGCCGCCGTGGAAGTCACCGGAAAGTCATAAGGAGGTCGCCCATGCTCACAGGTTCCATGCTGCTTGTTGTCTTTGTCGCCGCCATTCTCATTCTTCTGGTTTCCATCATCCGCTTCCATCTGAACCCCTTCCTGGCGCTGCTCATAACGAGCATCATCACCGCCTTTCTGGTGGGCATGCCCATCGGCAAAATTTCCTCCACCCTGTCGTCCGGCTTTGGCGGCACCCTGGCCGGCATAGGCATCGTCATCGGCCTGGGCATCATTTTCGGGCAGATTCTGTCCGAAGCCGGGGCCACCACGTCCATCGCCGAGGGCCTGCTGGAGAGAACCGGAGTGCGGAACGCGGCCCTGGCCGTGACGGCGGCGGGCTTCCTCATTTCCATTCCCGTCTACATGGACGCCGCCTTTGTGATCATGATGCCCATCGTGAAGTATGTGGCGGATGTGACGAAGCGCGACCTCAAGGTCTTTGTCTGCGCGCTCGGCGTGGGCACCATCGTGGGGCATGCCCTGGTCATCCCCACCCCCGGTCCCCTGACCGTCGCCAGCAACATGAACGCGCCGGTGGCCGCGTTCATTCTGTACTCGATCCTGGCGGGCGGCGTCGCCATCGTCATGGGCGGCTGGCTCTATGGCAAGGCTTTTGATACCGGCAGAGGCAAGGCCGCCATAACGGCCGACGCGGCGCCCGTTCCCGAGGAAAATCCCCGCGAAGCCGCCCAGGGCGGGCCGAGCTTCGGCCTTTCCCTTTTCTGCCTGCTCTTCCCCATTCTTCTCATCCTGATTTCCAATATTCTCCTCGTCTCCCTGGAAAAAGGCTCCATGGCCGCGGGCATCTTCACCTTCATCGGCGACAAGAACGTGGCCCTGCTCGTGGGCGTCATGGGCGCCTACTTCCTGCTGCGCCCGCACATCGCCAAGCCCTTCTCACAGCTTGTTGTGGAAGCGGCTGACTCCGCCGGACTCATCGTGCTCATCACCGGCGCCGGCGGCGCCTTCGGCAGTATCATCAACGCCAGCGGCATCGGCCAGTATCTGGTGGATTCCATGAGCGACCTGAGCATTCCGGTTGTGGTCCTCGGCTTTGTGCTGAGCGCGGTGCTCCGCCTCTCGCAGGGTTCCACCACAGTGGCCCTGGTCACCACCTCGTCCATCCTCGGGCCGGCCATCGTGGGCACGGGCGCGTCTCCGGTGCTCGTGGGCCTTGCCATCTGCGCCGGCGGCATCGGCCTGTCCATGCCCAACGACTCCGGCTTCTGGGTGCTGTCCCGCTTCAGCGGCCTGAGCGTGCAGGATACCCTCCGGACCTGGACAGCGGGCGGCACCATCGCGGGCTTCACGGCCTTTATTGTCATTCTCGTCCTGAACTGGCTGCATGCCGGCGTCGGCCTGCCCCTGCTGTGAGGTGACCTGAATGGAACATGTACACGCTTCCAGGCTGGACTCGTTTCCGCCCTATGACGAGGCGGAGCTTGACCGCCTGCTGGACAGGGAGATAGCCGCCGATCCGCACAAGATTGTGGTGCTGGATGACGATCCCACCGGCGTTCAGACGGTTCATGACATTTCCGTGTTCACGGACTGGACGCCGGAGAGCATCGAACAGGGTTTTGACGAGTCCGTCAAGGTCTTTTATATCCTGACCAATTCCCGCGGACTCACTCAGGACGAAACCACGCGGATTCACCGCGACATTGCCGCCCGGGTGGCCGCCGTGGCCGCCCGGAAAAAGCGCCCCTGGCTCATCATGAGCCGCTCGGACTCCACCCTGCGCGGGCACTATCCGCTGGAAACGGAGCTTTTGCGCGACGAGATCGAGAAAAGCGGCGTCAGGGTGGACGGTGAGATTCTGTGCCCTTTCTTCAAGGAGGGTGGCCGCTATACCCTGGACAATGTCCACTATGTGCGCTACGGCGACGACCTTGTGCCCGCCGGCGAGACGGAGTTCGCCAGAGACAAGACCTTTGGCTATACCAAGTCAAACCTCTGCGACTATGTGGAGGAAAAGACCGGGGGCCGCTACCCGGCCCGCGATGTCATCTGCGTCAGCCTGGATGACCTGCGGGCCTGCGCCTTTGACAAAATCGAAAAACAGCTGCTTGGCGCCCATGATTTCCAGAAAATCGTCGTCAACGCCGTTGACTACAGTGATGTCAAGGCCTTCTGCATTCCCCTTTACCGCGCCATGGCCCGGGGCGGGCATTTTGTCTTCCGCACGGCGGCGGCGCTGGTGAAGGTTCTGGGCGGCATTTCCACCATTCCCCTGCTGACGCGGGATCAGATGGTGGGCGAGACCACGGGCCGGGGCGGCATGATTGTGGTCGGCTCCCATACCCGGAAGACCACCGCCCAGCTGAACAGGCTCCTCGACCTGCCCGGGGTGCGGGGCATAGAGTTCAACTCCGATCTTGTGCTGGAAAGCGACGAGGCCCTGCGGAACGAAGTCAGGCGCGTGGTGGCCGAAAGCGAAAAGCTTATTGAGCAGGGCATCACGCCCGTGTGCTACACCAAACGCACCCTCATAAGCCTGGCCACGGACAGCGGGCAGGACGCCCTGGTCCGTTCGGTCAAAATTTCGGACGCGGTGCAGAGCCTGGTGGGCGGCCTTACGGTTAAACCCGCCTTCGTGATCGCCAAGGGCGGCATCACCTCAAGCGATGTGGGCGTGAAGGCGCTGAAAGTCCGGCGCGCCAATGTCATGGGCCAGATCCGCCCGGGCATTCCCGTCTGGCAGACAGACAGCCAAAGCAAGTTTCCGGGGATTCCCTATGTGATTTTCCCGGGCAATGTGGGTGAGGAAAATACCCTGCGCGAAGCGGTGGAAATCCTGATCGGATGAGAAAAACGAACCGCGCATGGCACGAGCCGTGCGCGGTTCCTTCTAAGGTGTCCGGTCGCATGAGGAGCCGGCGGACAGTTTGTTCACGCCGCGCCGCCGGCGGCGTCCGCGTTGCACGCCTCGATATTCACAGCATTCAAGGAGTCCGGCGATGCGTTTTTCCTTTCTGGGTGTGGGCAATATGGGTTTTCCCCTGGCCATGAATCTGGTGAAGGCCGGGGAAGATGTGCGGATTTACAGCCGGCGCGCGGATTGCGCCGGGGCGTTTTCCCGGGCCGGCGCGCGGGTCGCCGGGACCGTGGCGGATCTTGCGGACTGCGATGTGCTGTGCACCTGCCTGCCCCTGCCGCGGCATGTGGAAGAGGCTGTGCTGGGCGAGCAGGGGCTGTACGCCGCCATGTCCCCGGGGGCCGTCCATCTGGAGTTCAGCACGCTTGATCCGGCGACGGCCAGATCCCTTGCGGCGGCCGCGGCCGCCAGGGGCATCGGCTATGTGCAGGCCACGGTGAGCAAGACGCCGGAAGTGGCGGCCAGGGGAGAGGCTCCACTCTTTGTGGGCGGCACGCCGGACGACGTAAAGAGACTCATGCCCGTGCTGGAGAAAATCGGCAAACCGCAGGATTTGAAAAGCGTGGATGCGGCCTGCGCGGTCAAGCTGATCAGCAATCTCATCGGCATGTCCAATGTGGCCCTGGTGGCGGAAGGCCTGCGCATCGGGCAGCTGGCCGGCATGGACGGCCGCCGGCTTCTGGACCTGCTTCTGGATACGGGCTGCGCCAGCTTCCAGATGCAGACCCGCGGCCCCTGGATGCTGGAGGAGGATTTTACGGCGCGCTTCAGCATTGACATCGCCGCCAAGGATCTGCGCCTGGGCTGCACCATGGCCAGGGACTGGGGCTACACGCCCAGACTCATGACCCAGACCTTGGAATATCTCAGGCAGGGCCATGCCGAGGGCATAGGGGACGAGGATGTCTGCGCCCTCTTTAAGGTGACGCGGCCCTGAACGGAGCGGAGGCCGTTTTTCGCGCGGCACCCGGCGGCGCGGAGAGATGACCATGGGGCGGGGGGGGG
>JAFLSV010000049.1 GCA_022510785.1 Desulfovibrionaceae bacterium
GCATCCGTCCACGCATCCGTCCACGCATCCGTCCACGCATCCGTCCACGCATCCGGCCGCGCCGCACCCCGCCGCACCCCACACGGCCCCGGCCCGGCCTCTGGGCACGCTGTCTTCCCTGTCCCGCCCGCAGCAGCCTGCGGCCCCGCAGCCCGGGCATGCCAGTCCTTTCAGCCATATTCCCCATGTTCCGGTTGTGCACCGCACAGGCCATATCACCCGCGACATGGTGGCCATCGGCGTGTCCACGGGCGGCCCGCCAGCCGTGCAGAAGGTGCTGGCCGCGCTGCCCGCCGATTTTCCGGCCTGCATCGTCATTGCCCAGCACATGCCCGCCACCTTTACCGGCCCCTTTGCCAAACGCCTGGACGCGGTGTGTAAAATCCATGTGGCCGAAGCCAAAAGCGGCGATAAAATCGGCCCCGGCCTGGCCTATGTGTGCCCGGGGGGCCAGCATCTGCGCGTGGATATGCACGGCCCTCTGCCGGCCATTGTCATCACGCCGGAACCCACAAGCGCCCTGTACAAGCCTTCGGCCAACGTAATCATGGAGAGCGTGGGCCACAGCTACGGGCGGCGCGCGGTGGGCGTCACCATGACCGGCATGGGCAGCGACGGCGTGGAGGGTTCCAAGGTGCTGAAGGAAAAGGGCGGCTGGCTTATTGCCCAGAACGAGCCGAGCTGCGTGGTGTATGGCATGCCCAAGGCCGTGGTTGACGCCGGTCTGGCTGACGAGGTGGTGGATTTGGATCAGCTGGCCAACTCCATCCAGAACGCCCTGTATCGTTAGTCGTCCCCAGCGACAGCGGAGCATAATTATGATGAATGAAGCGGATACGATGGACAGGGAACAGGATATCCTTCGACGCCTGGAAAGCGACGATCCGTCCGTAGTGCGGCAGGCCGCGTTCGATGCCGGAGATATGGGCCTGCAAAGCGCCGTTGTGCCGCTGGTTGAGCATTTCGCTCACAGCAGCGTGGGCGTGCAGGAGGCCGCCGAGCGATCCCTTCGCAGGATCCGGGGTGCCACCACGGTTCAGGCCGTGTCGCCCCTCCTGCGTTCCGAGGATACGGTGGTGCGCAATATCGCCATGGATGTGCTGCGTGAAATCGGCTCGGACGACATGACCACCCTGACCGAACTGCTCTATGACGACGACCCCGATATCCGCATTTTTATTTCCGATATTCTGGGCTCCACCAACAGCTCCATGGCTCTTGCCCCTTTGTGCGATGTGCTGCTGCACGATCCCGAAGTCAACGTCCGCTATCAGGCGGCCGTCAGTCTGGGCGAGCTTCGCAATCCTGAAGCGGCCGAAGCCCTGCGCCAGGCCATTCACGATGAGGAATGGGTGCAGTACGCTGTCATGGAGGCCCTGGCCAAAATCAAGGACGGCTCCTGCGTCGATATCCTCATTCAGGCCCTCGACACCTGTTCTCCCCTGGTGGCGTCCACGGTCATCGACGCTCTGGGCGATATCAACAACGTCAAGGCGGCGCCCCTGCTTCTGACCTACCTGGACAAGGCCGAAGGCCCCCTGCGCATCAAGGCGCTGAAGGCCATTATCCAGATTCTGGGCCCCAATTCCCTGTCACTTCTGGGCGGCAGGGAGCTTGACAAGCTTCAGACCTATATGCTGGCGGCCCTGGATGATGAGGATGAGGACACCGTGAAGGTGGTGCTCACCGGGCTGGCCAGCACCGGAGTGAACCCCGCGGCCACCCGCGCGGTGTTCAGGCTTGCGGCCGCCACCGATCCCGACAAGCAGCCGGATCTGGCCCAGCACGAATTCCAGTGCGTTATGGGCATTGGCTACAACGAGGCGCTGGAAGAGGCCCTGCTTGACGAAAACAAGATGGTGCATACCATGGCCGTCAATGCCTGCGGGCAGATACCCGGCCGCGCGGGCCGATATGCCCTCAAGCGCCATTTTGACGAGCTGCACCCCGAAATCCGCCAGCAGGCCATGGAGCTTCTGGCCCAATACGGCGACGATCGCGACATTCCGTTTTTCAGCAACCACCTGAGTTCCACGGAAGATCCGCTCGTGCTGCGGCCCGCCCTGCTCTTTCTGGGCACCAATGTGCATCATCTGGAATCGGGGCCCCGCATGCTGGAGCTTTTGACCCATCCTTCCGAAATCGTGAAGGATGCGGCCCTGGAAGCCTGCCTGGCCCTGGAGGATGAGGACACGGTGAACGCCATTGTGGCTCATGCGGCGGACGAGGATCCGGTCATGCGCCGGATGGCCGTGTACACCATGGGCGTGGTCAATGCCGCGGTATTCGCCGAAAATCTGGCGCAGGCCGTGCAGGATCCCTCGCCCGACGTGCGCAAGGCGGCGCTGGAGGCCATAGGGTACGGCTGGCCCCATTCGCCGGAAAAGCTGGCCATACTCGAATATTATATTAAGGACGAAAGCCGCGAGGTACGGCTTGTCGCGGTGGAGCAGCTGGGTCATTATGTGGATGAAACCGTGGTGCCCGTGCTGCTCGAGGCCTTGAAGGATACGGACGACTGGGTGCGTGTGCGCGCCATAGAGGCGCTGGGTCAGAACCGCATACTCGACGCCGCTCCGGTTCTGGTCAGCATGATGAAAGAGTCAAGCCTGTTTGTTCAGCTCAAAATTGTCGAGGCCTTGGGCTATATTGGCGGCGATGTGGCCTTCCAGGCACTGCTTGAATTTATGTCCTGCGATTCGCCCGAAGTGCAGGCTGCGGCGGCCGAAGCGGTCGCCTATGTCCGCCAGGAAGAGGAGGGCGCTGCCCATGAGTAATCTTTTTTCCGGCAAAACGCCTTTTTCGCGCGCCGATAAGGGTGATAAGGACGAGCGTCGCGGCGACACGTCCGGGATCTCGTCCCTGGAGCGTCGGGATGCGACAACCGGAGCGCAGCCCCGGCCTGCTTTCGGGCAGCCCGCGGCTCCAGCGGCCGGCCCCCGGGTGGATGCGCCCCGTCCCTCCCTGTTTACCCAGAAAGAAGCGCCCAAGGCTCCGCTTTCTCCGCGCGGCGCGGCTCAAAGTCCGGGAACCGCCCCTGCGGCGGGGCAGGTTCGGCCTCCGCTTTTTCCGTCCAGGACAAGCCCCGCGGCGGGAACCGGGGCCGCGCCAGCTTCGGCTCCCCGGGCTCCCCTCTTTCCCCCGCGCGCGGACGCGCCCCGGGCTCCCCTGTTTCCGCCCAAAAGCGACGCGCCCCGGGCTCCTCTTTTCCCTCCGCGTCCTGCCGCTCCGGCGGCGGGCGGCGCGGCTCCGGCCGCCGGTCAGGCCCGCGCGCCGCTCTTTCCGCGCAAGGATTCCGCTCCGGCGGCTCCCTTCAAGGGGTCAGCAGGACGGCACGACATCAAGGTGTCGGATGAGGAATTTGTCCAGCTGCGTGATTTTCTTTACCAGCAGAGTGGTATTTTCGTTGCCGAAAACCGCAAGTATCTGATGGAAAACCGGCTCTCGTCACGTCTGCGCGAACTTGGGCTGCGCAGTTTCAGCGAGTATTACAACTACCTGCGTTACGACGAGGGCCGCGCGGCCGAAATGAACAAGCTCTTCGAGAGCATGACCACCAACGAAACCAGCTTCTTCCGCAACATCCCGCAGCTGGATGTCTTCCGTGACAAGGTGCTGATTCCGACATTGAACGCGCAAAAGGCCAGGGGGCAAAAGAAGCTGCGCATCTGGTCGGCTGGCTGCTCCAGCGGGGAAGAACCCTACACTCTGGCCATCATTCTGTATGAGGTGCTCCGGCAGGACATCAGCAACTGGGACATAAAAATTACGGCCAACGATCTTTCCCTGGCCGTGCTGTCCTCGGCCAGGCGCGGGCTGTATAACGATTATGCTATACGCACCACACCGGAAGACATTCTGGCCCGCTACTTTACCAAGGAAGGCAACCTGTACCGCATTGATCCCAGGCTGCAAAAGCTGGTCAGCTTCGGCCAGATTAACCTTAAGGACAAGGAACAGCTGCAAAAGGTGGAACACTCGCAAATTGTGTTCTGCCGCAACGTGATCATCTATTTTGATGATGAAATGAAAAAGGGTGTCATCAATGCCTTTTATGACAATCTGCTGCCAGGGGGGTATCTGATCATCGGGCATTCCGAGTCCCTGCACGACATCAGCCGTGCCTTCAAACCCGAACATTACGCCGGTTCCATCGTGTACTGCAAACAGAGCTGACCCATGTCCGCCAGGGTTCTCGCCATAGCCAACCAGAAGGGAGGTGTGGGCAAAACCACAACGGCCCTGTCTTTGGGTGTGGCTCTGGCCAGGGCGGGCCGCCGCGTTCTGCTTGTCGATCTCGATCCGCACATCTGCGCTTCGGTGCACATGCGCTTTTTTCCGGACGAAACCAGGCATACCGTGCTGGAACTGTTCCAGGCCGATCCCGGGGACTGGGACGCTCTGTGGCCGCGGCTTGTCGCCCGCCAGGAGGGGCAGATATGTGACTTTGTGCCGGGCAGCATCCGCATGTCCGAGCTGGAAAGCGACCTCAGGGATCGCCGGGGCAAGGGACTTATCCTCAAGGACGCGCTGGCCGGCCGCCGCGGGCTTTACGACTTCATTCTGCTGGACTGCCCGCCCCACATGGGTTTGATCATGGCCAACGCGCTGGTGGCGTCCGATCTTTTGATCATCCCCATTCAGACCGATTTTTTGGCGTTGCATGGGCTTATGCTGCTGTTTGACACCGTTCGCACTCTCAACAAGGCACTGCCCGTTCCCATTCGCTACCGGGCTTTTGCGACCATGTACGACCGCCGGGCCAGGGCCTGCACCCGGGTGCTGGACATGCTTACCCAAAAGCTGGGCTCCGCCATGTTTGAAACCATCATCAGCATGGACACACGCTTCCGTGAGGCCAGCGCGCTCGGCAAGGTCATCTACGACATTGATCCGTACTGCAAGGGTGCCAGAGGGTATACCGCTCTGGCCGAAGAGGTGGCTGCGCTATGGTAAAATCGCCCATGGAATATTTTCAGGAACAGGATTTTTCCATGAGCAATGCGTCCGGGCAGGATATCAGTCCCGCGGAGCGCGCGTTTCTGAAAAAATATCTCGGTCTTGACGATCCTTCCGCTGTGGCGGCTGTGCCACCGGTGGAAGGAAAGCCCGTGGTGACCATGCCCGCCGCTCAGCAGACGGCGGCCCCCACCGCGCCGGCCTCGCCGGCCCCTTCGCCTGAAAAAGCGGCGGAACCCGTCCCTGCGCCTGCGAAAAGGGCGCAGCCGGCCGCCGCGGCTGCCGCGCTGAAGCCCGCGCCGGAACTGTCCGCCCAGCCGTCTCTGGATGCCTCGCTTCAGGGGCAGGAACTGGTGACTCTGGTGGGCTTTTATGCCGCGGGTGATATCTTTGTGGTTCCCATCGACGCCGTGCACGAGGTCATTCGCTACGAGGAACCGTACAAATTGCCCAAGGCTCCTTCCTTTATGCCCGGTGTGGTCAATCTTCGCGGCCATATCCTGCCGGTGATACGGCTTGCCGATCTGCTCATTCTGGAAGGACGGCGCAAGGCGGCTGCGGCCGCCGATCCCTCAAACGGTCAGGACGGCCTGATTATTATCTGTGAGGCGCGGGGCATGCAGATCGGGCTGCTTATCGACAAACTGCACACCATGTTTAAAGCCGGGCAGCGCGATCTCAACTGGAACGCCGAGGCTCACCTCGGCCCCAGCGCGGAGCTGCTGTGCGGCCTGCTGGAAACAGGCGAAAAGCTGCTGGGCATTGTGTCCGTCGAGCGCATAGTGGATAAACTTCTAGAAGCATAGGACAAGCCGCCATGAGCAAGAATGTTCTCATTGTCGATGACTCCAAAACGGTTCGCAACCTGGTGGCCTTTATCCTGAAGGCAGAGGGCATCAAGGTTACCACGGCGGAGGATGGGCTGGACGGTCTGGAAAAGCTGTATTCCATGTCCGAGGTCGATCTCATTCTGACCGATATCAACATGCCCCGCATGGATGGTTTTTCCTTCATCATTGCTGTCCGCGAGCAGGAAATCTACAAGGATATCCCGATTATCATTCTGTCCACCGAAGGCGACGAGAAGGATATTCAGAAAGGAATACGGCTGGGAGCCAACCTGTACATGGTGAAGCCGGCCCAGCCGGAGAAAATGGTTCGCAATATAAAGATGCTGCTCGGTTGACCGATAAGGCGGGTAGGGCAGGCGCATGACGGCGCTTCGCCTTTGCGGCGTTAGGAGCCGCAACCGTGTGTTTTGATGCCCGGCCCGCTTTATGGTTTGGATACAAGCATAACGCCGCGCCGGTTCGGGACAGGCGAACTGAGCTTCGGCTTTTCCAGTTCATGCAACGCGACTCGACAGGGCGCGGCGAAAGGTGAGCGGTTATGAGTCAGGATTTTCTCGATCCGGAATTGGTTACAGATTTTATTCTTGAATCCAAAGAACATCTGGAAACTATCGAGCCCAATTTGCTGGAGTTGGAAAAAGACCCCGGCAATCTGGCCCTGCTCAACGAAATTTTTCGTCCCATGCACTCGCTCAAGGGGGCGTCGGGCTTTCTTGCGCTGAATCGTATCAATCAGCTCGCTCACAAGTCGGAAAATATCCTGGACGAGTTGCGCAAGGGCAGCATGACGGTCACGTCGGAGATTATGGACGTCATTCTGGCGTCTACCGACGCGCTGCGCCAGATGATAGAAAACCTGGAAACCACGGGCTCCGAGGGCGATGTCGCCACCGAGCCCATTATTGAACAGATCGAAGCCATCATGCGCGGCGAAAGCGCGGGCGCCGCTCCCGCCCCCGAAGCGGCGCCGGCCCCCGCGCCAGAACCGGCCCCCGCGCCAGAGCCGGAGCCCGCGCCAGAGCCAGAACCGGCCCCCGCGCCCGAAACGGCGCCGGCCCCCGCGCCCCAGCCGGCCGCTCCGGCCGCGCCTGCGGCCACGGAACGTCCGGTTCGGGCCTCATCCCTGTCGTTCAGCGACTGGATCGCCGCCCTGCCGCGAAAGGAGACCGTGACCCTGACGGCCTTCGGCGAGGGGCATCTCAAGGATTTCATCGACGAGGCGCACGAGAACACCGAAAATCTTAACTCCGGGCTTCTGGAGCTGGAACGCAATCCCTCGGGGAACAAGGAGCTGGTCAACGACCTGTTCCGCTATTTCCACAACATGAAGGGAAACAGCGGCATTATCGACTATAAGGAGCTCAACGGCCTGACCCACGAGGCGGAAACCCTGCTCAACCGGGCGCGCCAGGGCGAGCTTGAAGTAACGCACGAGCTGGTGGATCTGCTTCTGGTGGTTGTGGACGCCATGGACTCCCTCATTGATGCCATAGATCCCGCCGCGGGTACGGCCACGCCCCTTGATGCCGGCGAATTGCTGGCTCAGTTGCAGCAGGCCGTGGCGGGCGGCCCCATCGCCCTGCCAGCCAGCCTGATGAGCACCGCGACGGTGGAAGAAGCCGCGCCGGAAAAGCCCGCGGCCGATGCGGCTGCCGATCAGCCCTTGCAGGCCGCCGGAGCTGACCGCAACGAAGACGATCTGGACATGTTCAAGACCGCTGTGCGTCAGCAGCAGGCCATCATTGAGGAAGCCATGACTGCCCTGCGCGAGGATTCCACGCGCAAGGACAAGCAGGATGCCCTCTACCGCTGTCTGGTTGCCATTCAGAACTCCTCGTCGTTCATGGGCTTCGAACTGCCCAGGGTGGACGCCGAACGTCTGGCCGGGCTGGTGGATCAGGCTCGCAAGAGCGATATGGACTTTGGGCTTATGCTGGATCTCCTGCAGCAGGAACTCAGCATTCTTGGCGATGACGTGGAAAAGACGCTTGCCGGAGCGGCCTCCCCCGCAGAGCCTGCGCCCGCGCCCGCTCCCGCCGAACCCGCCCCCGCCGCGTCCGTTCCGGCTCCGGCGGCCAAGACGCCCGCTCCGGCAGCCGCGCCCGCCGCTCCGGCGCCAGAGCCCAAGGCCGCGCCC
>JAFLSV010000005.1 GCA_022510785.1 Desulfovibrionaceae bacterium
CATCATCAATGCGTCTGTCGATGAATCCTGTCGAACTCCAGCGAGTTCAAATTCGGCCAAAATTTCTTCATCCGCCTTGTTGTGTGTTTGATCGCCATGGGTACGATTTTGTGCCCCTGCTCCCCGGCCATCCGCGAAAAATTTAATATTTTTTGGGTTTGTCATCGCCGGCGGGCTTTTCCGCTGGACGAACGGGGCGTTTGAGGCTATGAAACATCCCTTGCATGGAACAGCAACACGGAATTTTGGTGATCGACAAGCCCGGAGGGCTCAGTTCGGCCCAATGTGTGGCGCGCCTCAAGCGCCTGGGCCAGAAGAAGATTGGTCACGCCGGCACACTGGATCCCATGGCCACGGGGGTTCTGCTCGTGCTTCTGGGGCAGGCCACCAAGCTTTCAGGCTACCTGCTTGAAGGGGGGGGCAAGCGCTATGCCGGCACGCTGCGTCTGGGCCTGACCACGGAAACGTGGGATAAGGACGGCGCGCCTGTTTCGGAATTTCCGCTCCATGCATACGGCCCCGAGGGCTCATCGTGGGCCGGTCTGCCGCTGGAAGCGGCTGTGCGCCGCGAGGTGGACGCCTGGCTGAACGTGCGGGAACAGCCCGTTCCCCCCTATTCCGCCGCCAAACACCAGGGTCAGCCGCTTTACAAACTGGCCCGGGCCGGAAAGGATGTTCCGGCCAAGGTGAAGCATATTCATGTTTCGCACGCCCAGGTTCAATGGGTGAACCTGCCGGATGTGCGATTCCGGGTGACTTGCAGTTCCGGTTCCTACATACGGTCCCTGGCCCACAGCTTGGGGATGCGCCTGGGGTGCGGAGCCACGCTCACGGAACTGACCCGGGAATACAGCCACCCGTTTGGTCTGGATATCGCCCACCGCCTGGACGATGTGCTGGCCGAGCCGGAAAGGCTCCCGCAATGGGTGCTGCCTGTTGACGCCGCTTTGCCCGGCTGGTCCGCGTTCTCTGTGGACGCCCGCGCCGCGGCGGATCTGCGCAACGGCATACCCGCCCCCCACAGGCCGGAATTCGGCCCCTTTGTGGAGGGCACCCGCGCCGTGCTGCGCGGCGCGGACGGCGAGCCGCTGGCCCTGGCCGAAGCGCGTGAACAGGCCGGAAAGCCCGTCTGGGCCGTGCTGCGGGGGCTTTTTACCCCATCAACCCCCTGAACGCCGTTCAGGGACAGGAGGATAACGCTGTGGTCATGGATACCGCCCAGAAAAAGGCCGTTATTGCCGCCCACGCCAAACACGAAGGCGATACCGGCTCGCCGGAAGTGCAAATCGCTCTTCTGACCGCCCGCATCGAAGGGCTGGCTGATCACTTCAAGGTTCACAAAAAAGACTTTCATTCCCGCACCGGCCTGCTCAAGCTGGTCGGTCAGCGCCGCAAGCTGCTGAACTATCTGAAGAATACGGATATTCAGCGCTACCGCGCCCTGATTGAAAAACTCGGCCTGCGCAAGTAAGCGCGGCGATGACCCTGCGGGGCGGGCCTGGGCAAAAGTCCCGCCCCGCATCTTTTCCGCGACGGATATTTTAACCCTTTAATCTTTATGCAAGGAAGGAGCATCCGCGCAAAGGGCCGAAACACTCTCGGTCTTTTTCACGGAGTCTCCTTCCGGGAGAAGTCTATGAGCAGTTTGTTGAAAGGAACGCGCGTGAGCGCCACCGTGGGCGGCAAGGAGATTCTTCTGGAAACAGGCCGCGTGGCCCGGCAGGCCGGGGGCGCGGTATGGATTCAGTGCGGCGGCACGGTGGCTCTGGTCACGGTGTGCGAACAGCCTCTGGACACGCCCAGGGACTTTTTTCCGCTGACCGTGGAATATTCCGAAAAAATGTATGCCGCCGGCCGCATTCCCGGGAACTTTTTCCGGCGCGAAATCGGCCGCCCCGCTGACAACGAAACCCTGGTGGCGCGCCTTATCGACCGTCCCATCCGCCCCCTGTTTCCCAAGGGCTACGGCAATGAAGTGCAGGTGCTGGCCAGCGTCATTTCCGCCGACCCGGACAATCTGCCCGATGTGCTGTGCATTACCGGCGCGTCCGCCGCGGTGTGCCTGTCGTCCACGCCCTTTGCCGGCCCCATTGCCGGGGCGCGCCTGGGCCGTGTGGACGGGCGCTTTGTCATCAATCCCACCCGGCAGGAGCTGGAGCGCAGCGAGCTGAACATTGTGTTCGCCGCGTCCCGCGACGCCGTGGTCATGGTGGAGGGCGAGGCCCGGTTTGCGCCCGAAGCCGTGATCATCGAAGCGCTGGAGTGGGGCCACAAGGCCATCCAGCCCCTGCTCGACGCGCAGGAAGAGCTGGTGCGTCTGGCGGGCAAGCCCAAGGCGCCCTTCACACCCAAGGAAGATGACCCTGAAATTTACGCCCATGTGGAAAAACTGGCTCTGGAAGCGGGCATGGAAGACGCCCTGCGCATCCCTGACAAGCTGGAGCGCAAGGAAGCCCGCAAGGCCGTGAAGACCAGGGTCAGGGACATGCTGGCCGCCGACCCCGCGTGGGCCGAAAACGAGGAAGCCCAGCGCGAAGTGGGCGCGATACTGGAGCATCTGGAGAAAAAACTGGTGCGCCGCCGTATTCTGACGGAAGGCACCCGCATGGATAACCGCGATACCAAAACGGTGCGGCCCATTGAAATCGAAACCGGCGTTCTGCCCCGCGCCCATGGCTCAGTGCTGTTTGCCCGCGGTGAAACCAAGGCGCTGGTGGTGACCACGCTGGGCAGCTCCACCGATGAGCAGCGCGTGGATTCTCTGGTGGGAGACGAAACCAGGCGTTTTATGCTGCACTACAACTTCCCGCCCTTCTCGGTGGGAGAGGTCAAGGCGCCCCGTGTTTCCCGCCGCGAAATCGGACACGGAGCCCTGGCCGAGCGCGCGCTGAGGCCCATTATTCCTTCGCCTGAAAGTTTCCCCTATACCGTGCGCGTGGTGTCCGAAACCGTGGAATCCAACGGTTCCTCGTCCATGGCCGCGGTGTGCGGCGGCTGCCTGTCCCTGATGGACGCGGGCGTGCCCATTTCGGCCCCGGTGGCCGGTGTGGCCATGGGCCTGATCAAGGAAGGCGATGAGTACCTGGTGCTGACCGATATCTTGGGTGACGAAGACGCCCTGGGCGATATGGACTTCAAGATTGCGGGCACGGCCGACGGCGTGACCGCCGTGCAGATGGACATCAAGATTAATGGTCTGCCCACGGAAGTCATGGCGCGGGCCATGCAGCAGGCCAAAGAAGCCCGCCTGCATATTCTGGGAATTATGACCCGGGCCCTGCCTGCCTATCGTGAAAGCCTGTCGCCCTATGCGCCCCAGCATGAGGAAGTGTACGTCAACCCCGAGGTCATCCGCATGATCATCGGCCCTGGCGGCAAGAACATCAAGGCCATTACCTCGGCCACCGGCGCGTCCATCGACATTGACGATTCGGGCCGCGTTTCGGTGTTCGCGCCCACGCAGGAAGCCATGCGGCAGGCCAAGGAAATGGTTCTGTACTACGACCAGCACGCCGAACTGGGCAAGAATTATACCGCCAAGGTGCGCCGCATTCTGGAAATCGGAGCCATTGTGGAGCTTTTGCCCAACCTGGAGGCCCTGGTGCATATCTCCCAGCTGGATACCAGCCGGGTGGAAAAGGTGGAAGACGTGGCCCGCCTGGGCGAGGATATGGTGGTCAAGGTTATCGAGATCAACGGCGATCGCATCCGCGCCAGCCGCAAGGCCGTTCTGCTGGAAGAACAGGGCGTGGAATGGAAGCCGGAGGACACGGCCCGCCCGCCCCGCGCTGACCGGGGTGACCGCGGGGGCCGCCGGGGCGGCAGCCGTGAGCGCCGCTGATCCATAAAGGATACGATGAAAACACAAGGGGCCGCGCCTGTGCGGCCCCTTGTGTTTTGTCATGATTGGGCAGCTTCAATCAGATTTTGTTCTACTTGATAAAGAGCATTTCCTGATAGCCGGGCAGGGGCCAGAGCTCAGCGGAAACGCGGCATTCCAGCGCGTCCGCGTGGGATCGCGCTTCGTCCATGAGCGGCAGGGCGGCCGCGCACAGCCGCCTGGCTTCGCTCAGGGCATCGGCGCTTTCTTCCTCAAGCAGGCGCTCCAGGCTGTCCACAGCCAGAGCCAGGGCATTGATCTGTTCTTCCAGTTCGCCCGCAAGGCGGGCGCGGTAGGAACCGGGCGCGGCGGCCCTGGCCGCGGCGCCGGAGCTCAGCCTGTCCTGGTACTTGAGCGCGGCGGGCAGGATCAGCGTGCGGGCCATGCTGATCACAAGCTTTGCCTCGGTGCGGATGGTCTTGCTGTACTGCTCCAGATAGATGTCCTGCCGGGAGAGCAGCTCCGCCTTGTCAAAGACGCCGTAGCGGGTGAACAGATCCATGACTTCCGGAGATTCCAGGATGGGCAGCGCGTCTGGCGTGTTTACCAGATTGGGCAGACCGCGCCGCGCCGCCTCTTCCTTCCAGGCGTCGGCATAGCCGTCGCCGTTGAAGACCACGGCTCCGTGCTTGCCGAGGATGTCGCGCAGCACGGACTGCACCGCCGCGTTGCGGTTTTCCGGCGTGGCGGGCTTTCCTTTCATGGCCGCTTCCAGGGCGCTGGCCAGACAGTCCAGAGAGTCCGCCATCATGGTGTTGAGGGCCACCTGCGGCCCGGCAATGGACATGCTTGACCCCACGGCGCGGAATTCAAAGCGGTTGCCGGTGAAGGCGAAGGGGCTGGTGCGGTTGCGGTCGCCGGGATCGCGGGACAGGTCGGGCAGGGTATCCACGCCGATGTGCATGGTCTTTTTGGTTTTGCTTTTGCCCGCACCGCCGGTGGCGATCCGCTCAAGAATGTCGGAAAGCTGATCCCCAAGGTACACGGACATGATGGCGGGCGGGGCCTCATTGGCGCCCAGCCGGTGATCGTTGGAGGCCGAGGCCACGGTGGAGCGCAGCAGGCCGCCGTACTTGTGCATGGCGCGTATGGCCGCCGCGCAGAAGATCAGGAACTGCGCGTTTTTTTCCGGTGTTTCTCCGGGCTCGAACAGGCTGCCCAGTTCCTTGTTGCCGATGGAGTAGTTGAGGTGCTTGCCCGATCCGTTGATGCCGGCAAAGGGCTTTTCGTGCAGGATGCAGAAGAGATCGTGGCGCTCCGCCACACTTTTCAGAATCTGCATGACAAGCTGGTTGTGATCCGTGGCGGGGTTGGCGGCCTCGTGGATGGGGGCAATTTCGTACTGGCTGGGCGCCACCTCGTTGTGCCTGGTTTTGACGGGCACGCCGAGCCTGCACAGCTCTTCGTCCACGTCGCTCATGAATTCCAGCACGCGGGCGGGAATGGCCCCAAAGTACTGGTCCTCAAATTCCTGGCCCTTGGCCGGTTTTGCGCCAAACAGCGTGCGTCCGGCCACAAGCAGATCGGGCCGGGCCAGCGCGTATTTGCGGTCAATGAGGAAGTACTCCTGCTCCGGGCCCACACTGGAGAGCACCGGCAGGCTTGTGCGGGTGCCGAAAAAGTCCAGCACGCGCCGGGCCTGGGCATCAAGGGCCACAAGACTGCGCAGAAGCGGCGTTTTTTTGTCCAGCGCCTCGCCCGACCAGGAAATAAACACCGAGGGAATGCACAGCACCGTGCCGTGCGGGGCCTGGAGCACATAGGCGGGGCTGGTCACGTCCCAGGCTGTGTAGCCCCGCGCCTCGAAGGTGGAGCGCAGACCCCCGGAAGGAAAGCTTGAGGCGTCCGGCTCGCTCTGGATGAGCATATCACCGCTGAAGGCGGCAATGGCCCTGCCGTGTCCGTCCGGTTTGAGGAAACTGTCGTGTTTTTCCGCGGTCAGGCCGGTCAGCGGGTAAAAAATATGGGTAAAGTGCGTGGCCCCCTTGGCGATGGCCCAGTCCTTCATGGCTGTGGCGACGACATCGGCCGCCGTGGGATCCAGGGGCTGCCTGTGGTCAATGGTGCGCCGCAGGGAGGCATACACGGCCTTGGGAAGGCGCTCCCGCATGACGGCATCGCTGAAAACATTTTCTCCGAATACTTCGGTGGGCGTTTTGGCGGACATGGTTCTCTTCCTTTGCGCGATAAAGGGGGAATGCCCCGCTTCAGAGAGCTTCCTTAAGGAAGGCGATCCCTGAAGGAGGGCTCAAGGTGCCGCCGGGGAGGCTTGCTCCGGAAGCGGGCGGCGGAATGTGCGGCGCACCGCACCGATGCGGAAAAGCATGTCGTGTGCCTGTTGTGGTAATAATATTTTATTTCAATTGGTTAATAAAATTTTGGGGTGGGCGGCGCTCCACAGGCGCGGTTCATTTTTATTCCAAAGCCGCTGTGCGGGCTGCCGCACGGCGCGCATGCCTTCCGTGCCGCGTGTGAAGATAAGGGCCGCAAGGCATTCAGGGGCGCGCATGAAACAGGACAGCGGGGTTTTGTCCCTTCTTTTTCCGCAGCTTGCGGGCGCGGTGCAATTTTGTATCAACAGCACAGGATTGTATCAAATAATTATGTGGATTCTTTGACAAAATTTGTTATACTCCAAGGCCGGGATATTTGGGTTCTTCCCCCAATCCCGCGTTTTGCCTGGGGAAAACTGGGGGAAGCCCTGTTCATAAGGAGATGCGCCCATGAATGAGCGGACGTCTTTTGTTCCGGCCGACCGGGTGGCCGCGTTGCCACCCTATCTGTTTGCGGGCATCGATCGTGCCCGGGCCGAGGCCGAGGCCCGGGGGCTGGATATCATCAGTCTGGGCATCGGCGATCCGGATACGCCCACGCCGGATTTCATCATCGAGGCTCTGCGCGGCGCGGCGGGGCGGCCGGACAATCATCGCTATCCTTCCTATGAAGGCATGCCGGCGTTCCGGCGGGCCGTGGCCGACTGGTATGCCGCGCGCTTTGGCGTGGATGATCTGGATCCGGATCGTGAAATTCTGTGCACCATCGGCTCCAAGGAAGCCATAGGGCATTTTCCCTTCGCGTGGGTCAACCCGGGTGATCTGGTGCTGGTGCCGTCGCCGGGCTATCCCGTGTATGCCATTGCCGCCCGCTTTGCCGGCGCTGAGGTTTTGCCCCTCCCGCTCACCGAGGAGAACGGCTTTTTGCCCAATCTGGACGCCATTGATGAGGCCGTGTGGGATCGGGCCAAAATCATCTGGCTCAATTCGCCCAACAACCCCACGGGCAGCATGGCCTCCTTGGACTTTTACGGGCGTCTGGTGAGCCTCTGCCGCCGTCACCATGTGATCCTTGCGCACGATTCGGCCTATTCGGAAATTTATTATGATGATGCGGACAAGCCCCTGTCCGTGTTCAGCGTGCCCGGCGCGAGGGATGTGGCCATTGAGTTCCAGTCCCTGTCCAAGACCTATAATATGACGGGCTGGCGCGTGGGCATGGCGGTGGGCAACGCGGAACTGGTGCGCGGGCTGGGCGTGATCAAGGAGAATATGGACTCCGGCACCTTTCAGGCCGTGCAGGAGGCGGCCATGGCCGCGCTGCGCGGGGGGGACGCCTTTTGCCGGGAATTGCGCCGCATGTACCGCGGCCGGCGGGATACGGTATGCGCGGCGTTGAGGCGTTTTGGTCTGCGCTTTTACGAACCGCGCGGCGCGCTTTATGTGTGGGCGCGCGTTCCCGACGGATTCACGTCGGAATCCTTTGTTTCCCGCGTGCTCAATGAAACGGGCGTGGTGCTCACCCCCGGCACCGGGTTTGGCGCGGCCGGAGAAGGCTGGTTCCGCATTTCGCTGACCGTGCCCACGGCCCGTCTGGAAGAGGCCATGTCCCGGCTTGCGCGGGTTCAGGCGATGAATGGGGCGGCGGGCGCCGGAGGCGTGTTGTGAACCGGTATGCCGGGCAGGTGCCCTTTTACAAAATGCATGGCTGCGGCAACGATTTTGTGTTCATTGACAACCGTATAGCCAGGGTGCCCGAGGAGGATATGGCCCATTGGGCGCGGGCTGTCTGCCGGCCGCATACGGGTGTGGGCGCGGACGGGCTGGTTTTTCTGGAGCTTGTTTCCGCCGCCTGGAAAGCGCGCCATGGCGGCGCGGATTCTGGTTCGGAGAGTCTGAAAAGGGCGGGCAGGCCGGACGCCGAGCCCGATTATGTCTGGCACTTCTACAATGCGGACGGCTCCCGGGCCGGTATGTGCGGCAATGCCTCGCGCTGTGCCGCGCTTCTGTCGCTGCGGCTTGGGCTGGCCGGCCCCGAGCATGTGCTGGGCACGGATGTTGGGCTGGTGCGGGCCTCGGTCAATCAGCAGGACAGTACGGCGGAGGTGGAACTGCCTCCGGTGCGCGACGCGCGTCCCGCTGTTTCGCTGGATGTGGAAGGCAGGTCTTTTGATGTGCTGCATGCCGATACCGGGGTGCCCCATGCCGTCATTTTTCTGCATTCCGAGGCCGAGGTGGAGGCTGTGGATGTTCAGCGCGCGGGCGCGGCCATCCGCTTTCATCCGCGTTTTGCCCCGGCTGGCGTCAACGTCAATTTCGCCGCGCTGGCAGCGCCTTCTGTCCTCCGGCTGCGCACCTACGAGCGCGGGGTGGAGGGCGAAACGCTCGCCTGCGGCACCGGCGCGGCCGCCACGGCGTATTGCGCCTTCCGGCAGGGACTGACCGGGCCGGATGCGCGGCTGGTCACGTCCGGCGGGGAGATTTTGGGCATCCGCATCCGCGACGCTGAGGATGGGGACAGGCCCCTGCTTTCCGGCAGAGCGATCACGGTCTTTACCGGGGAGCTCCATCTTGCCGCCGTTCTGGAGGCGCGATAAACGATTCTTCCGGCGGGCGTATGCGCGGGAGCGGACGGGACAGGAACAGAAACATCAACAAAAAAACCATGCGATTCGGGAGAGTTGGCGTGCCGTCTTTTCAGTTTTCCGACTTTTTTGTGGAGTGTGACGAGGCCCGCTGCACGCGCTGCCGCGCCTGCGAGCGGCAGTGCTCGTACGGGGTGCATGCCTGGGACGAGGCGGCGCGGCGGATGACGCGCGATTCGCGCCTGTGCGTGGGCTGCCACCGCTGCGCGGCCCTGTGCCCGGCCCATTGCCTGAGCATCCGCCGGCCTGATCCCGGTTTTCGCCCCAACGCGCTGTGGACGCCGGAAATTCTTCGCGCCATAGGCAGGCAGGCTGAATCGGGCGGGGTTTTGCTGTCGGGCGCGGGCTCGCCCGTGCCCAAGCCGTCGTACTGGGATCGCCTGCTGCTCGACGCCAGCCAGGTGACCAATCCGCCCATGGATCCCCTGCGCGAGCCTATGGAGCTGCGCACCGTGCTGGGGGCGCGGCCGGATCGGCTGGAAGCTGGGCCAGAGGGACGCATCCGGTCTCTGGATTCTCCGGTTCTGGTGAGCGAATACCCCATTCTTTTCGCGGCCATGAGCTTTGGGGCTATCAGCTACAACATCCATGAGGGCATGGCCCGCGCCGCCGCGGAACTGGGCATTTATGCCAATACCGGTGAAGGCGGGCTGCATCCTGATCTGTACGCCTATGGCGATCGCATCATTGTGCAGGTGGCGTCGGGGCGCTTTGGGGTGCACCGGGATTACCTGCGGGCCGGGGCGGCCATGGAAATCAAGATCGGGCAGGGCGCCAAGCCCGGCATCGGCGGGCACCTGCCCGGGGCAAAAATTGACGCCGAGGTATCGCGCACGCGCATGATCCCTGAAGGGTCGGACGCCCTGTCACCCGCTCCGCATCACGACATTTATTCCATTGAGGATCTTTTGCAGCTGATCCGCACGCTGAAGGAGGCCACCGAGGACAGCAAGCCGGTAAGTGTCAAGGTGGCGGCCGTGCACAATATCGCGGCCATTGTTTCCGGCATTGTGCGGGCCGGTGCGGATATGGTGGTCATTGACGGTTTCCGGGGCGGAACCGGCGCCGCCCCCGCCATGATCCGCGACAACGTGGGCATTCCCATTGAACTGGCGCTGGCCGCGGCCGACAACCGCCTGCGCGAGGAGGGCATCCGGCATCGCGCGTCCATTGTGGCGTCGGGCGGCATCCGGTGCAGCGCCGACGCCCTGAAGGCCATCGCCCTGGGGGCGGATGCCGTGGCCATTGGTTCGGCGGCGCTCATCGCCTGCGGCTGCACCCTGTGCGGCCACTGCTACACCGGTAAATGCCCCTGGGGCATCGCCACCAATCAGCCCGAGCTGAAAAAGCGCCAGAAGCCGGCCGAAGTGGCCCGGCGTCTGGTGAACCTGGTTCGGGCCTGGGGCCACGAGATGGAGGAAATGCTGGGCGGCATGGGCCTGAACGCCATTGAAGGGTTGCGCGGCAACCGGGACAAACTGCGCGGCGTCGGCCTGAGCCGCCTGGAACTGGATATTCTCGGCGTGAAACATGCCGGGCTGTGAGCCGGGGGAGAAAGCGCATGCACACAGAAAGATCGGAAAAGGCCGCAGCCTGCGGAACGCCGCTGACAAGCGTATGGCCTTCCGGACATTTTGACTGGCAGAAGGATATCTCGGGCTGCGGCGTCTTTGGGGTGATCAGCCGCAGCCGCGCCCTGATTCCCGGCACGGTGCCGGTGGAGGCCATGCGCCTCATGCGGGATCGGGGCAACGGGCTTGGCGGGGGCTTTGCCGCCTATGGCATTTACCCCGAATTTGCGCATTTGTATGCCTTTCATCTCATGTGTGACGACGAGGACGCCCTGGAACGGGGCGCGCGCACGCTGGCCGAGCATTTCGACATCCACCACAGCGAGCCCGTTCCCACGCGCAAGGTGGCGCGCGTGGGCGACGCGCCCCTTCTGCGGCGCTTTTTTGTCAAGCCCAAGGAGGTGCGGACGCGCTGGGCCTTTGCCAGTGATGACGATTATGTGGTCAACGCCGTCATGTTCATCAATGCCCGCGTGCCCGGGGTTTTTGTCGCCTCCAGCGGCAAGAACATGGGGGCCTTCAAGGGGGTGGGCTATCCGGAGGACATGGCCGAATTTTACCGGCTTGACGAATACA
This sequence comes from Desulfovibrionaceae bacterium, assembly GCA_022510785.1. GTDB lineage: Bacteria > Desulfobacterota > Desulfovibrionia > Desulfovibrionales > Desulfovibrionaceae > Mailhella. The sequence continues at coordinate 10,946 of JAFLSV010000005.1, forward strand.
AGGCGTATATCTGGACGGCCCACAACCGTTTTCCCACCAACACGCCGGGCTGGTGGGGCGGAGCGCATCCCTTCTGCCTGCTGGATACCGGCATTGTCCACAACGGCGAAATCTCCTCCTACGGCATCAACCGGCGCTATCTGGCGGAACACGGCTACGAGTGCGTGCTGCAGACCGACACGGAAGTGGTGGCCTACCTGCTGGATCTTCTGATCCGCCGGCATGGCCTGAGCCGGGAGATCGCCGCCCAGGTTTTCGCGCCGCCCCTGTGGGAGGAAATCGACGCCATGCCGCGCGAGCGGCGCGAGCACTTCACGGCGCTGCGCACGGTGTACGGATCGGCCATGCTGGGCGGGCCCTTCGCCATTCTCGTCTCGGACGGGCGGGGCCTCATGGGTCTCAATGATCGCATGAAGCTGCGGCCGCTGGTGGTGGGCGAGCACGGGGATACCGTGTACATGTCCAGCGAGGAGAGCGCCATCCGCCGGGTCTGCCCTGACGTGACGCGCGTCTGGACGCCCCGCGCCGGCGAGCCGGTCATGGTCGATCTGGATTCGCCCCGTCCGGCGGCGGAAACACTGTGATGGGGATGCATGGCGCGGGAACGGCCCCCGTGTTCGCCGGGTGGCGCCGCTTTGTGAACGGGGGCCTCATGCGGGCTTCAGGAGACGATTCAAGGATGAGGAGAATCAGATGACAGGCGTTGTTCAGCACGCCGGCAAGTCCGGCGATATGGCCGCTGCCGGGCCGGAGGTCAGACTTGACGCGGAAGGGCTTGAATCCAGGGAGCTCAACGCGCGGGTGCGCCGCTGCCTTGCCGAAGGGGCGGGAGCTGTTGACATCCGCAATATCTGCGGCCATCGTTACCTCGCCGACGCCCTTGACAGTCCTGTGGATATCACGCTGCACGGCACGCCGGGCCAGAACCTGGGCGCGTTCATGCGCGGCCCGCGTATTCTGGTGCGGGGCAACGCTCAGGACGGGGTGGGCAATACCATGGACGACGGCGAAATCCGGATCAACGGCCATGCCGGAGATGTGCTGGGATACGCCATGCGCGGCGGCCGCATCCTGATCCGCGGTGATGTGGGCTACCGGGTGGGCATTCATATGAAAGCCTACGCCGACCGCCTGCCGATCATCGTCATCGGCGGGAAGGCCGGGGCCTTTTTGGGCGAATACATGGCGGGCGGCGTGATCATCCTTCTCGGACTCGACACCCAGTACCCGGCGGCGCCCCTGGCAGGCCGGCGCCTGGGCACCGGGATGCATGGCGGCCGTATCTTCGTGCGGGGGCAGGTGCCGCCGGAGCTGCTCGGTGACGGGCTGCTGGTGGACAGAGCGGACGGGGAGGATCTGGCGCTGATTGAAACCCAGGTGCGCGCCTGGGCCGACGCCTTCGGCCGGGACAGCGACGCCGCGCTGGCTGTGCCGTTCAGCCGCATCCGGCCCGCGTCGGGGCGGCCCTATGGCAATTTGTATACGGGGATGGACTGATGCCGCGCGCTGGTGAAGCGAGGGAACGGACGGGAGAGGCAGGCGGGCACGGCCTGGAGTCCCTGCTTGACCCCTATCTGGAAACCCTGTGCCGCGTGACCGAGGGGCTGTCTCCCCGCCGGCCCTTTCAGGGGGCACTGCGGGAGATGCTGGCCGCGCTGGCCGAGCACCTGCATTTTCAGCGGCCGCATATTGTGGTGCTTGATCCGGAAAGCGGCAATCTCCGGCTTTCCCTGGCCTATGGCCGGGAGGCGGGCGATCAGGGCGCGGCCGACGCGGCCTATGCCCCGGGCACGGGTGTCACCGGGCAGGTTTTTTCCAGCGGAAGCGCCTGTATTGTGGAGCGCATGGCGGATCATCCCGAGTTCCGCAACCGTTTGTTCGGCCGATCCCGGCAGGAAATGGAGAATCTTGCCTTTCTCTGCGTGCCGGTGCGCTCCGGCTCCGGGTATGGGAGCGGCGCGCTGCCCTCTTCCGGACAGGGGCCCGCGCGCGGAGAGGACGCGGCCGGGGACGCCGCGGAAATCATCGGCACCCTGAGCGCGGATACCCCGCTGGCTCCGCCCGCCGTCCTGCGCCTGCGCTGCCGTTTTCTGGAAGCCGTGGCCCTGCTGGTGGGCCGGCAGGTCGCCTACCTGCAGGAGGAAATGGCGCGCCAGCATTTCCAGAGCGAGAGCGACAGCGTGGAGCTGCCCGACATGCCGACCATTGTCAGCGTGTCCAAAAGCATGCGCGGGGTGCTGGCGCAGGCGGCCAAGGTGGGGCCAAGCCGGGCCACGGCCCTCTTGCGGGGAGAATCGGGCACGGGCAAGGAACTTTTGGCGGAAGCCATTCACCGCTTCAGCCCGCGCCGGGACAAGCCCTTCGTAAGGCTGAACTGCGCGGCCCTGCCCGCCGATCTGGTGGAAGGGGAACTGTTCGGATGGAACAGGGGAGCCTTTACCGGGGCACGGGATCATCACAGGGGGCTTTTCGAACAGGCCGACACGGGCACGCTTTTTCTGGACGAAATCGGCGATCTGTCCCTGCCCGCGCAGGCCAAGGTGCTCCGGGCCATTCAGGATCGGGAAATCCGCAATCTGGGGGGGGAGCGTTCCGTGCCGGTGGATGTGCGGCTGATCTGCGCCACGCACCAGCCCCTGGAGCAGCTGGTGGAAGAAGGGCGCTTCCGGGCGGATCTCTATTACCGCATCAACGTGTTCCCCATGTTCATTCCGCCGCTGCGCGAGCGCCGGGATGATATCCTGCCGCTGTGCGATTACTTTCTGGGAATCTTCGCCGCGGAATACAAGCGGCCCGTGCGCCGCGTCTCCACACCGGCCATTGACCTTTTGCTCCAGTATCACTGGCCGGGCAATATCCGGGAACTGAAGAATGTTCTGGAGCGCGCCGTTCTGGTCTGCGACGAGGCAGTTATCCGCGCGCACCATCTCTCCCTTTCCCTCCAGACCGCCGGCAGCAGCGATACCCTGGACGCCCTGCGCCTGGGCTTTACGGAAACCGTGGCCAAGGTGGAGCAGGAACTTCTGGTGGACGCGCTCAAGCACGCGCGGGGCAATATCCACCAGGCCGCGCGCGATTTGAGGGTGACCTACCGCATTTTCCAGTACAAACTGAAGAAGTACGCCATCGACTACCGCCGCTTCATCCTGCCCGGGCAGGCAGGCAGCCGCGGGTGAGCGGCGTCTGCAAGCTGCGTTCTCCTGGCTTGCCTGTCACGGTTCCGCTTTGGGCGCGTTATCGCAGATTGCGCGCCTGCGCCCTGTCCATTTCTTCGAGCAGCCGGGCCAGGGCCTTGCCCCGGTGGCTGCGGGCCTTTTTTTCCTCAAGCGTCAGCTCGGCTCCCGTGCGGCCCGAGGCCGGATCCAGAAAGACGGGGTCGTAGCCAAAGCCGTTGCCGCCACGGGGCGCATGAGTGATGCTTCCCTCCCAGGCGCCGTGGGTCACGATATCCGCGCGTGTTCCGCCGGGCCAGACCAGAGCCATGCAGCAGCGGAAGCGGGCGGCGCGGGGCAGGGCGGGATCCGCCAGTGCCCTCAGCAGTTTGCGGTTGTTGCGTTCATCGCGCACGGCGCGCGCGTCGTCCGGCCGGGCGTCCGGCGCGTCGTCCGCGTAGCGGGCCGAGCGCACGCCGGGCGCTCCGCCCAGGGCGTCCACTTCCAGACCGGAATCGTCCGCCAGGGCGGGCAGGCCGGTAAAGGCCGCGGCGGCGCGGGCCTTGAGCAGGGCGTTTTCCTCAAAGCTGCTTCCGCTTTCTTCCACATCGGGCATGGCGTCCGGGAGCGATTGCACGGCAAAGCCCCGCAGGGCGAGGGGCGCGGCCAGTTCCCGCACCTTGCCGGGATTTCGGGTGGCAAGCACCAAAGGGAGAAGGGACATGGAACCTCCTTGCCGAGAGCTTTGTCCTTGCGGGCGGCGTCGTTTCGTGGCACAAAGCTGTACTGTGGGACGGCCCGGATGGCAAGTCCCTCCGCCGCCTGCGTGCCGCCGCTTTTCATGGACAGCCTGACAGGCGGGGCGTATACTTCAGTCAATGCGTGGTGCTTGGTATGGTGCGTGTCTATTCCCAAAGCCTGGGCTGCCCGAAAAACCGGGTGGATACGGAGCGCCTGCTCGGTTCCCTCGGGCCGGATGTCGTGACCGTGACAGAGCCGGAAGAGGCCGATCTGGTGTTCATCAACACCTGCGCCTTCATTCAGCCGGCGGTGGAAGAGTCTGTCCGGGCCGTGGTGCAGATGGCCGCTGATCTGGACGGCCTGGAGCCACGGCCGCTGCTGGCCGTGGGAGGATGCCTGCCCGGCCGCTACGGTCTGGCCGAACTGGCCCGCGAAGTGCCGGAAGTGGATCTGTGGCTGCATTCGGGCGATCTCGACAGCTGGCCGCGGCGTGTGGCCGCCGCGCTGAAGCGGGGCGCGCCCGCGCCCGGACGCCTGTTGAGCACCGGGCCTTCTTACGCCTGGCTCAAAATCAGCGAAGGCTGCCGCCATCATTGTTCGTTCTGCACCATTCCCTCCATCCGGGGCCCGCACCGCTCCGCGCCGGCCGGGGCACTGGCGGATGAGGCCCGCGCCCTGCTGGCCGACGGCGTGCGCGAGCTGGTGCTGGTGGGCCAGGATGTCACGGCATGGGGCGAAGACAGGGGACAGGATCTGCGCTTTTTGCTCGATGAGCTCCTGCCCCTGCCCGGTCTGGCCCGTCTGCGCCTTATGTATCTGTACCCTGCCGGACTGAACGGCGAACTCCTGGACTATCTGGCCCGGGCGGGCCCGCCCTTTGTCCCCTATTTCGATGTTCCGCTTCAGCACGCCCACCCCGATGTGCTCGGCCGCATGGGGCGCCCCTTCGCGGCTGATCCCCAGGCCGTGGTGGATCGCATCCGCGCCCACTTTCCGCAGGCGGCCCTGCGCACCACCATGATAGTGGGCTTTCCGGGGGAAACGGATCAGCATTTCCAGACGCTCATGGATTTTGTGGAGCGCGGCCGCTTCCATCATCTGGGGGTTTTCGCCTACCAGGCCGAGGAAGGCACCCCCGCCGCGGCCATGGATGATCAGGTGCCGGTTCGCGTCAGGGAGGCCCGGCGCGACGCGCTGATGTCCCTTCAGAACGGCATCAGCGAAGATATTTTGAGCAGGTATGAAGGCGAGCGCCTGTCCGTTCTGGTGGATGCCCCCCACGGCGAATGGCCCGGCCTGTATACCGGCCGGGTCTGGTTTCAGGCGCCCGAAGTGGACGGCGTCACCTACGTCAGCGGGCCGGGGGTGACCCGGGGCGCGCTGGTGGATGCCGATATTGTGGAAGCCAGAGACTACGACCTGGTGGCTTTGGCCTGACGCCGGGCGGGACGCGCTGACATGAGGGAAGACGCCGGCCATGGAAGGGCCGGCCCGCGCACGCATAACGGTTTTTTCGCCCGTGCGGATCGGAATGGAAAACATGGTTCACCCCATAAGAAAAGGAAACGTCATGCGACGCACTGCACTGGTTTTCACGCTCTGCTCCCTGCTGGCCGCCTGTGCCCCTCAGACGGCGGGAACGCCATCCGGGGCCGTCCGGCTGAATTCACCGGTGTCCCGCGAGGCTCTGGCGGGCGTGTGGCAGGATGCCCGGGGGCGTCATTTCTGCCTGGATGCGGACGGCGTGCTCGGTCTGCCGGGTCAGACCGGGCGCTCGGGCCTGAACTGGTCTCTTCTGGGTGACGTGCTGATTCTGCGCACGCTGGACAGCCCCGGCGGGCAGCCGCTGGAAGAGCGCTTCGGCCTGACGCGGGTGGAAGCCTCCCGGCTGGAACTGCGCGCGCCGGGCGGGGCGCCGCTGGTCTGGCATAAAAGCCGGGACGCTGTGGGCCGCCTGAACGGGACGGTCACCTATCGCGAGCGCATGGCGCTGCCTCCCTCGGTGGTGGTGGCGGCAAGGCTCTATCCGCGAGGCTCCGAACTGCCCATAGCCTCGGCGCTGTCCGTGGAATCCGGCCAGGGGGCCTTGCCCTTCCGGCTGCACTATCTGGCCAGGGATATGGCCGGGGCGGAAGAAGCCCTGCTGGGGGCTGCTCTTTTTTACGGGAGCGAAAGCCTTTTTGCCACGCCGTCACCGGTGCCGGTGCGGCTTGATCAGTCGCCTGAACTTCTGCTTCAGCGAACCCTGCCGGGCGAGGGCGAGCCCGCGCCCGTGGCTGTGCCCGCCCAGTTTCACGGCACGGCTGAGGGAGCCGGGGGAACGCTGAGCGTGACGCTGTATCTGGAGCCCGGCGACCTCTACCTGCTGCATACCCGCAACGCCTCGTCCGCGGGAGAGGGCCGTGTGAGCGTCGGGCGCTGGCGGCAGATTGACCGCAATCAGACCATCCAGCTTGCGCGGGGGACGGCCCGGCCCCTGTCGGCCGCCCTGCGGCCCGAGGGGAGCCTGCTGCTGACCACGCCGGACGCCTCCCGGGGCGAGGTGGAATTGCGCCCCACGGTGCAGGCCCTGCCCGAGCAGCCTTTTCGTGTGCTGGGCATGTTCCGCCTGAAGGACGGCCGCGCCGTGCTGACGGAATGCGCCTCCGGGCTTGATTGCGTGGTGCGGCCCGAAAGCGCGGATTTTTCGGCCCTGCGCGCGGCCTATGAGGCAGGCGAAGGCAGGGTGGGCGACGCCCTGCCGGTGGAGTGCGAGGTCACGGTGCGGCACCGCGGCCTGGTGCCGCGCATCGGCTCCGGCGGAACCGCGGGAGCCGGGGACGAGCTCCCCGCGCTTGACGTTGTCCGCTTTGTGGATGTCCGGCCGGGCACGCTGTGCGCCGCGCCCTACGCCTCGTCGCCGCTCACCGGAACCTACTGGCGGCTCATGACCCTGAACGGGCAGCCCGCCCGGGCCTTCCCGAATCAGGCCGAACCTCACCTCATTCTGCGTGACGACGGGCAGGCCGCCGGCTCTGACGGCTGCAACAATTTTTTCATGCAGTGGACAGCGTCGGGCTCCTCGCTGAGTTTTCAGCCCGGGGGCACGACGCTTATGCTGTGCCCCCAGGGCGCCGAGCAGGCCGCGGCCTTTAAGAATGCCCTCGCGGGCGTCGACGCCTGGGCCATACACGGCTCGGTGCTTGAGCTGAGCCAGGACGGCAGGCCTCTGGCCAGTTTTGAGGCCGTCGCGCTCTGATGCCTTGAAAGCTCCGCCGGACGGCCGTCCGGCGGAGCTTTTACTGCGTATGTGCGCGAAAGCCGGCTCGGGGCTCATCCCGGCGGCACGGAGGGACAAGCCGGCCTGGCCGGCACAGGCCTTGCGCCGTGTCCGAATTCGGGGTGCGGCGACGCGCGGGGCGCCGGCCCGCTCAGAGCAGTCCGTTCCTGCGTTTCCAGGCTTTGACGGTATTGGCGAGCAGCTGGGAAATGGTCATGGGGCCAATGCCCCCCGGCACAGGGGTCAGGGCCGAGGCCTTGCGGGATACGGCCTCAAAATCCACATCGCCGCACAGGCCGTTTTCCTGCCTGGTGATGCCGATATCGACGACAACCGCCCCTTCCCTGACCATATCGGCGGTGATGAAGCGGGGCTCACCCACGGCGGTGAACAGAAAATCCGCCTGGCGGCACTCTTCGGCCAGATTTCTGGTGCCGGAATGGCACATGGTGACGGTGGCGTTGTTGTCGCGTGAGCCGAGCATCAGGGCCAGCGGACGGCCCACCAGATTGCTCCGGCCCACCACCACGGCCTTTTTGCCGTCCACAGACAGCTTGTAGTGGCGCAAAAGGGCGATGACCCCGGCGGGCGTGCAGGGGCGCAGGCCGGGCAGGCCCAGGGACAGGTTTCCCTGATTTTCGGGGTGCAGGCCGTCCACATCCTTGTGCGGATTGATGGCCTCCAGGCAGGGCTGCGCCTTGATGGGCGCGGGCAGAGGCAGCTGGAGCAGAATGCCGTCCACCCCGTCATCCACATTGAGCTGGGAGATGAGGTGCGTCACATCCATCTGTTTGGCATGGGCGGGCAGGCGATAGGTGATGGTCTCAATGCCCACTTCGGCACAGGCGCGTTCCTTGTTGCGCACATACACCTGTGAGGCCGGATCGTCACCCACCAGCAGCACGGCCAGATTGGGCGCGCGCTCCGCGTCGGGCAGCAGGGAGTTGATTTCCTTCTTCAGGGTCGCCCGCAGGCTTGCAGCCGTGGTCTTGCCGTCCAGAATCAGCATAGGGATCCTCGCTTGCATTTTTTTGGTGGGTGTCCAAAGCGGCCCGGGTGTCAGAATTTGACCACATTGCGGGGCTTGCTGCTGTCACCGGGGGAGACCAGGCCGTCGCGTTCCATCTGTTCCACAAAGCGGGCCGCCCGGTTGAAACCTACCCGAAAGCGCCGTTGCAGCAGGGAAATGGACACCCTGCCCTGTTCGCGCACAAACCGCACGGCTTCGTGGTATATGGGGTCGTCCAGCACATCGTTCTTGTCCGGGCCCGCCCTGCCGTCGCCTTCGGGGGCGGGGTCTTCGGCCTCGGCGCCAAAGTCGGCAAAATCCACCGTGTAGGCTGGTTTTTGCAATTTTTTCCAATAGCTTACCACGGCGTTGACCTCGTCATCGCTGACAAAGGCCCCGTGCAGGCGCTGAAGCTTGCCTCCGCTGGGCTTGAACAGCATATCCCCCTTGCCGAGCAGGGCTTCGGCCCCGATGCTGTCCAGAATGGTGCGCGAATCGTGATGGCTGGTCACCTGAAAGGCGATCCGGCAGGGAAAGTTGATCTTGATAAGCCCGGTCACGATATCCACGCTGGGACGCTGGGTGGCGATAATCAGGTGGATGCCCGCCGCGCGCGCCAGCTGGGCCAGACGCACGAGGCTGCTTTCCACCTCCTTGCCCTTGCTCATCATGAGGTCGGCCAGTTCATCCACAATGATGACAAGAAAGGGCAGGGGCTCCAGAGCCTCGTCCGTGTCGCCGTGTGTCAGGGGGGTGCCGGCTTCGGCCGCGCGGGCCAGTTTGGCGTTGTAGCCCGTGATATTGCGCACCCCCGTGCGCTTGAACAGCTCATAGCGGCGATCCATTTCCCCAATGGCCCAGAGCAGGGCGTTTTTGGCCAGATCCATGTCAGTGACCACGGGGTGCACCAGATGCGGCAAATCGGCGAACATGGCCAGTTCCACCCGCTTGGGGTCGATGAGCAGCATCTGCACCTCATCGGGCCGTGCCTTGTACAGCAGACTGAGAATAATGGCGTTGAGGCACACGCTTTTGCCGGCGCCGGTGGCCCCGGCCACCAGCAGGTGGGGCATTTTGGCCAGGTCGTCGGTCACCGGGCGGCCCCCGATGTCCTTGCCCAGGGCCATGGTCAGCAGCGAGGGCGAATCGCGGAAGCTGTCGCTTTGCACAATTTCCCGAAAACTGACCGTGGCCCGCTTTTCGTTGGGAATTTCCACCCCCACGGTGTCCGTGCCGGGAATGGGCGCCTGGATGCGCACGGCGACGGCCTTGAGCGACATGGCCAGATCCGGGGCCAGGGAGGCGATTCGGCTGGCCTTGACGCCGGGGTCGGGCCGCACCTCAAACATGGTGACCACCGGCCCGGGCGTGACCCTGGCCAGCTGGGCCTGCACTCCGAAGTTCTGAAGGCAGACCATGAGCGCGTTGCCCCTGGCGTCCAGCACGGCGGGGTCGGGCCGGGCGGAGTTCCTGTCTGGCGGCACAGGGGCCAGCAGGTCGAAGGGGGGCAGGGGCAGGCGGGCGTCGTCGGCCTCTTTGCCTTTTTTTCTGAAGTGGGCAAGCAGGCCTTGCTGTTTGGGCTCCCTGCCCGGCGTTTTGGGTTTGTCCGTTCCCCCGGGGGCGCTGTCAGGGCGGGGGGGCTGGGCAATGTCAATATCCAGGATGGGCGCGCTTGCATCGCCGGCGCCGGCTTTCCCCTTCGGGCCGCCGGCCCCGGGCAGGGCCAGTCTGGGCTTGGGCAGGCGCACATGGGGCAGCCGGGGTTTGGGCATGGTTTTGACTGTGCGCGTGGCGGTTCTGACTCCCCGTCCGGTGAGCGCCAGCCATGAAATCTTGAACGACAGCTCCATGCCCGCCAGAAGGGCGAAAAGCCACACCAGCGCCGATCCGGCGGGGCTGAATATCTGATGTCCGCTGGCGAACAGCCAGGCGCCGATTACCCCGCCGCCGCGCACATCGCGGATACCCAGGTTCGCCGCCTCGGACAGGGTGATAAGGCAGGTTGCCAGGAGCAGATAGCCTATCCAGCGGTACCAGGGCACGACAAACCATGTGGAGACCAGCCCCGCGCCCATGGCAAGGAAGAACAGGGCCCACAGATAGGAGGCGAAGCCGAAAATATCGGTCAGAAAGCCGGACAGGCAGGCGCCAAACAGGCCCGCTGAGTTGCGGATAAGCGTCTCCCCGCTGATGGACTGGTTGAGCGTGGGGTCTTTAATATCAAAAGTCCACAGGCTGAGCAGGATCAGCAATCCGCAAAAAATGAAGAAGAGGCCGAGCAGTTCCCGGATCAGTTTCTGTCCGTTCGTGGCAGGCTCCTTGCGCCGTCAGGCGCGTTGTCCGGAGAAAACGCGGAGGAAAAGAGCTATTCGCGGCCCAGGTATTCGCGGGTGCGGGTGTCCACCTTGATCTTGTCGCCCGTATTGACGAATAGCGGCACCTGGACGGTGACGCCGGTTTCCAGCACGGCGGGCTTGGTCACGTTGGACACGGTGTCGCCCTTGGCGCCCGGTTCGGTCTGCGTCACCTCCAGCACCAGGCTGACCGGGATTTCAATGTCAATGGGCTCGCCATTGTACAGGAGAACGCGGCATTCCTGGGCGTCCTTCAAAAAGGCCGACTTACCGCCCGTGAATTCCTCGGACAGATGCAGCTGCTCGTAGGTGACCATATCCATGAACACCAAATCCTCGCCTTCGCGGTACAGGAACTGCATGTCCCGCTGTTCCATGTCCGGTTTGCCGACCTTTTCGCCGGATCGGAAGGTGTTGTCCACCACGCGGCCGTTGAGGATGTTGCGCAGCTTGGTGCGGACCATGGCGCCGCCCTTGCCGGGCTTGAAGTGCTGAAACTCGACAATTTCATAAGGGGTGCCGTCGAGTTCGATTTTGAGACCTCTGCGAAAATCGGTAGTGGAATACATGCTGCCTCCGGGCGGGGTTCAGGAATGCTGGCGGTTGAGGTGAAACACAAGGGCCTGCACAGCCAGGGCATACGAGCTCAGGCCAAAGCCCGAAACGACGCCCAGGCAGTGTTTGGCCATGAAGCTGCGCTGGCGGATGGGATCTTCCGTGCGGGCGAACACGTTGCTCACATGCACTTCCACACAGGGCAGGCCAATCCAGGCCAGACAATCGGCCAGGGCCAGGCTGCTGTGCGTGAGCGCGCCGGCGTTGAACGCCACGCCGTCCACGCCCTCGCGCCGGGCCTGCTCCAGGCGGTCAATGAGCGCGCCCTCGTGGTTGGACTGGAAAAATTCCAGGCGCGCGGCATTCTCTCCCAAAAGCTCATGCACCAGGCCGGGAATGGCGTCCAGTCCCTCGCTGCCGTATATTTCCGGCTGACGCTGACCGAGGGCGCCCAGGTTGGGGCCGTTGAGCACAAGAATGCGGTAGGGCATGATGTTCCTTATGAACAGGGGACGCGCGCGGAATACGGCGCGCGCCGCCCGCGTTGCGTTTTGAACCGGACAGGGCTACTCTTGCGGAACTTGCCTGAAAAATCTCATTGTGTCGATGCGTCCCCTTCTTGTCAACCGTGCGAGGATTCATGAACGCCCCTTCCGACCGGACGCCCCTGTCCGCCCCTTCCGCGGAAGCGGCCCCGGGTGATGACACGTTTCGCCTGCCCACCCTGGAACTGGCGGCCACCCTGTTCACGCCGGAGCAGCTGCGCGCCGCCCTGCCCGATACGGTTCAGATTGCCCTGGCCGGGCGCTCCAATGTGGGCAAGTCCTCGTTGATTAACGCCCTGGCCCGCCGGCGGCAGCTGGCCAGGGTCAGCGCCACGCCGGGCAAGACGCGCTCGGTCAACCTGTTCCGCGTTGTGCCCGACGGCTTCTGCCTGACCGATCTGCCCGGTTACGGCTACGCCCGCCGGGGCAAGGAGGAGCGCCGGGCCTGGGGAACGCTGATAGAAAGCTGCCTGTGCCAGAGCCGGGGCCTGCGGGCCGTTGTTCTGCTGCTGGACTGCCGCCTGCCGCCGCAGGCCGTGGATCGGGCCATGGTGGAGTTTGCCCGGGCCCATGCCCTGCGCCTTGTGCCGGTGCTGACTAAGGCCGACAAGTGCAATCAGCGCGAGAGAGCCGCCCGGCAGAAGGAATGGGCGCCCATGCTGGGGGGGGACATGGCCTTGCCGGTATCGGCCAGAACAGGTCTGGGCCTGCCCGCGCTGTGGGCGCTGCTGCGCGGGGCCGCCCGATCCGTTGCGCCCGAAGAAGCCGTGCCGCGTCAGTCCGCTTCCCGGGAACTTTCCTGACATGCGCGCTGTCCGTCTTTCCCACGCAAGAGGAGTATCGTGGATATATCCCAACTCAACGAGGCCCAGCGCCAGGCGGTGACAGCGCCGGAAGGCCCGGTTCTGGTCATTGCGGGCGCGGGCAGCGGCAAAACCCGCACCATTGTCCACCGCCTGGCCTGGCTGGTGGAGCAGGGCTTGCCCGCCAGCTCCATCCTGCTTTTGACCTTTACCCGCAAGGCCGCGCATGAAATGCTGGATCGGGCTTCCCTGCTGCTTGATCAGCAGCTGATGGGCATCCAGGGCGGCACCTTTCACGCGTTCGCCTTTTCGGTGCTGCGCCGCTATCCCCCCGGCTGGGTCATGGAGCGGGGCGCGGGCCTCAGCGTCATGGACGCGGCGGACAGCACATCCGCCATCCAGCATTGCAGGGAAGCGCTGTCCATAGGCAGGGGCGATCGCAGCTTTCCCCGCACCCAGACCATTCTTGGGCTGTTCAGCAAGGCCCGCAACAAGGAACTGGAGCTGGAGGAAGTGCTGCGGCGCGAGGCCCAGCATCTCTTGCCCCACGCTTCGGATCTGGGGCGCCTGGCCGGGGCCTATGCCGAGTACCGGCGGGAGCACGCCCTGCTGGACTATGACGATTTGCTCTTTGAGCTGGAGGCCATGCTGCGCGATCGCCGGGATGTGCTGGAGCTTCAAAGGCAGCGTTTCCGCCAGATTCTGGTGGACGAGTACCAGGATACCAACAGGGTGCAGGCCCGGCTGGTGCGTCTTCTGGCCGGCGAGCCCGACAGCGGGGGCAACGTCATGGCCGTGGGCGACGACGCCCAGTCCATTTACGCCTTTCGCGGGGCGACGGTGCACAATATTCTGGACTTTCCCCGGCTTTTTCCCGGCACGCGCCTGGTGCGGCTGGAAGAGAATTACCGCTCGGTGCAGCCCGTGCTGGATGTGGCCAACGCCGTTCTGGAAAACGCGCCCGAAGGCTATCGCAAGCGCCTTTTTTCGCGGCGCGGCGTGCCTGACGGCGCGGCCGTGCGCCTGTATCATCCCCTGAGCGATCTGTCCCAGGCCCAGATGGCGGCCCGCCGCATTGAGGAGCTTTTGGAACGTTTCCGCCCCTGTGATATCGCGGTGCTGTTCCGGGCGGGCTATCAGTCCTACCACCTGGAAGTGGAGCTGAACAAGCGGGGCATCGGCTTCCGCAAATACGGCGGCCTGCGCTACGCCGAGGCCTCCCATGTCAAGGATGTGCTGGCCTTTGCCCGCCTGGTGGTCAACCCGCTGGATCTGCCCTCCTTTGAGCGTGTGGCCGGCCTGTCGCGGGGCATCGGCCCCAAGACTTCGCGCAGACTGTACGAGGTGGCCGCGCGCGGGGATCAGGCCGCGCTCGCCAAAGCCTGCGCCAAGTACGCCGAATTCCTGGCGGATATGGAACTGGTCACTGAGCTGCGGCTGAGGGCCCTGCCGCCTGACCGCACGGTGGGCGAAATTCTTGAGCATTACCGTCCCCGCCTGGAAATGCTCTATCCCGACGACTGGCCCCGCCGCCTTCAGGGGCTGGAGGAGCTGTCCACCATCGCCGCCGCCTATGACGATCTGGAACTTTGCATCGGCGATCTGTCGCTGGAAAGCCCGGACGAACAGGAGCGGGACGAGGAGAGGGACCGGGTGGTGCTGTCCACGGTTCATTCGGCCAAGGGGCTGGAGTGGTCCGCTGTGCTGATCATCGACCTGGTGGAGGATCGCTTCCCCTCCCGTCACGCCCTGACCCGCCCCGAGGATTTTGAGGAAGAGCGCCGCCTCATGTATGTGGCGTGCACCCGCGCCCGCGATACGCTGGATCTGTTTGTGCCCATGACCCTGTTCAGCCGCGCGGCGGGCGGCCAGGAGCCGGCCACGCCCAGCCCCTTTGTGCGCGAGCTGCCCCTGGATGCGCTGGATGAGCGCGGCGGGCTGGAGGAAATCCATGAGGGGTACGGGGGCGCGTTGTCCCGGCGGAGGGCGCGGCCCCCGGCGGGTTCGGACACACTGCCCGGAGCCATGTTTTCCCCCCGGCCGTCCCTGACCCGTCTCCGGTGCGGAATCCCGCCAGGTGTCCGGATGGAGCAGCCGGAGGCTCCCGATGAGTTTGAGCCGGCAGAGGCTGGCGAGGCCCTGACCCGCGTTCGGCGCGCCGGCCGGCCGGAAGACCCTGAGGCCGGGTATCTGGCCGCCGTGGCCGCCAGTCCCGATGCGGAAAGCCCGCCCGATGCGGAGCGGGCCGTTCAGCCCCGCCGCCTGGGCTACTGCCGTCACCGGGTCTTTGGGCGGGGCAAAATTGTGGAGGAACTGCCCCCCGACAAATACCGCGTGAATTTCCCGGGCTTTGGCCTCAAGGTCATTCTGGCCGCATACCTGAGCCTGGAAGGCGCGTAAGCGGGTGTGCGCAATCAGGTGCGGAAAATACTGAAAAAAACCAAGGGGAAAAGCAAGTTGCGCACAATACGAACACCCCGCAGCGAAGATGACATTCTCGCCTTGCTGTCCGAGCATTTCCCCGTATCCTGCCCCGCTTTGCTGGTAGGGCGGGGGGATGACTGCGCGGTTTTGCGGCCGGGCGGCTCCCTGGCGGTCACCTGCGACGTGTTTGTCGAGGATGTCCACTTCCGCCGCCGCTATTTTTCCGCCGCTGATATCGGCCATAAGGCTCTGGCGGTGAATCTCAGCGACCTGGCTTCAGCCGGAGCCCGGCCGTTGGGCTTTGTCCTGGGCCTGACCCTCACCGGACGCGAGGATGAGACCTGGCTGCACGACTTTGCCGAGGGCATGGCCCGGCTTGCGCGGCGCTGGGGGGTGGGGCTGGCCGGGGGCGATCTCGCCCGGGCGCGGAGCCTCCATATCAGCATCACGGCATGGGGCGAAGTTCCGGCCCATCTGCCGCGCGGGCTGCGCCGGGCCAGGGCGCAGGAAGGCGACATTCTGTTCCTTGTGGGAAGCCTGGGCATGGCCCGGGTGGGACTGAATCTTCTGGAGACCGCCGACGGGCCGGACGGGGCGGCGGCGGTTCTGGCCGCCTGGCCCGCGGCCTGCTCGGCGCATCTGCGCCCCGGGCCCTTGGTGGATGAGGGCAGGCTGCTGGCCCGTCTGGCAGCCCCGGCCCCGGACAGGTATTCCCTGATGGATGTCTCGGACGGACTGGCCCGCGATCTGCCCCGCCTGCTGGGCGGACGCGGCGCCGAGCTTGAGCTGCCCGCGGCTTTTTTGCCGGACGAGCTGCGGCGCTATGCCGCCGAACAGGGGCTGGAGGCGGCGTCGTTCGCGTTTGAAGGCGGCGAGGACTATGCCCTGGCGGGAACCTGTCCGCCGGAAGGCTGGGCGGATCTGATCCGGGCCCTGCCCGTGGCCAGACGGCTGGGCGTGGTGACCGGAAAGGAGATAGTTCTCAATTCGCGTCCCCGCCCGGTGGGCGGCTTTGACCACTTCGCCTGAAAAAAACGGCTTCCGGAGCGGGCTTGCCGCGCAGCGCAAGACGGGTTATTGGTGAACAATCTTGACCCGTCATAAGGCTCTGGCATGCCGCACACGCTTCACAACTCCCGCGAGCCGCGCGCTCTGCCCGCCGCCCTGCCCATGGTGGGGGCGGCCTTTATCCTGTTTCTGGTGGTGGTGGTCTTCACCGGGCGGAATATTCAGCAGACCGAGCGATCCGTGGCCCGCCTGCTGGCGGAACGCGGCAACGCCATCATTGAGATTTTTGAAAGCTCCTTGCGCAGCGATATGCGCACCCGCTCCGGGCTGCGCGTGCAGGAACTGCTGGAGGATCTCGCCTCGCGCGAGGATATTCTGTTTGTGGCCGTAACGCTGGGGGATGGTGAAATTATCGCCCACAGCGACTCCGGCCGGGTGGGGGGCCGCCTGCAGGCCGACGGCAGGCCCCTGGACGCGGAAATTCTGGCTCAGCTGCACGAGCGCGGGGAAGGCGAAGACGGCGGTTCCTGGGCTCTTATGCGCATGGAGGGTCACCGCGCCTTTGTGGTTCATCGGGCTCTGTTCCGGCCCAGGGGTGATACGCTGCAAAAAAATATGCCCCTCCGCCATTCGGAACCGGCCCGCCCCGAATTCGGTCACCGGATGTCCAGAATGACGCCGGAACGGATACAGGTGTTTGTGGGGCAGGATGCCCGCCTTCTGCAAACCATGCAGGAACAGAACATGCGATCCGCCCTGCTCTCCGGCATGCTGGTGCTTTTGACCGCCCTCACCGGCATAGCGGCCCTGCGCTATTTCGAGCGCGGCATGGAATCACGCCGCCGGATGCGCGAGGCGGAAAAGCTGGCCCAGAGCATGGTGGACGAGGTCAAGCGCCTGGAAAAGGAGATGCTCCGCCGGGAAAAACAGGCCGCCGTGGGCGATCTGGCTGCGGGTGTGGCCCATGAACTGCGCAATCCCTTAAGTTCCATCAAGGGCTATGCCACCTATTTCGGCAGCCGCTTTCCCGAGGACAGCGAGGATCACCAGGCCGCCCGGATCATGGTGCAGGAGGTGGATCGCCTCAATCGGGTCATTACCGACCTCATCGGCGTCACGCGGCCCACGCACATTCACCCCGCCCCCACCGACATGGGGCGCCTGGTGGACGACATCCTGAGGCTGCTGAGCCAGGATGCCGGCCAGCGGGGCGTGGAGCTGCGGCGTGAGGGGCCTTCGGTCTTCGCCTGGATTGATCCCGACCGCCTGCGCCAGGCCGTCCTCAATGTCTGCCTGAACGCCGTGGAAGCCATGCCGGACGGCGGAACGGTGCGTTTGTGCCTGTCCTCCGATGAAAACCACGTTATGCTCGATGTGGTGGACAATGGTCCCGGCATTCCTTCCGAGCTGCTGAGCCGGGTTTTTGACCCCTATTTTACCACCAAGAGTCAGGGCACGGGACTGGGCCTGGTCATGGTCATGAACATCGTGGAGGCCCACGGCGGGTCGGTGCAGCTGAGTTCCGAGCCCGGTCAGGGAACCACGGTGCATTTCTCCCTGCCCCGCCGGCCACCGGAGCCGGTGCAGTCCCCATCCGCGCCCGAGGCTCCATCTCCGCCGGCCTTCACGGCCGCGGCGGATTCTGCCCGCAAGGACGGCTCATCATGAAAATGCGCGCGCTTATTCTTATTGTGGATGACGACCAGCCCCACCGCTCCATGCTGCGCACCGTGCTGCGCGGCTGGGGCTATGCCGTGGAGGAGGCGGATGACGGCACCACAGCCGTGTCCCTGGTGCGTGAACACGCCTTTGACGCCGTGCTGACCGACGTGCGCATGGCCCACATGGACGGTATGACGACCCTGAGGCAGATCCGCGCCTGGAACCCGGCCATTCCGGTGCTGATCATGACGGCCTGGTCTTCGGTGGAAAGCGCGGTGGAGGCTCTGCGCCTGGGAGCTTACGACTATCTGACCAAGCCTCTGGATTTTGACGTGCTGCGCCTGTCTCTGGAGCGGGCCCTGGATCACACCCGTCTGGCCACGGAAAACCAGGAACTGCGCCGCCGCCTCACGCAGCAGGATTCGCCCATCATCGGGCACAGTCAGGCCATCCGCGAACTGGTGGAAATGGTGGAGACCGTGGCCCCCACCGAAGCCACGGTGCTCATCAGCGGCGAGTCGGGCACGGGCAAGGAGCTGGTGGCCCGCGCCATCCAGAGCGCCAGCCTGCGCAGGGACAAGCCCTTTGTCACCATCAACTGCGCGGCCCTGGCCGAAAATCTGCTGGAATCCGAATTGTTCGGGCATGAAAAAGGGGCGTTCACCGGAGCGGATCGCCGCCGTGAAGGGCGCTTTGTGCAGGCCGACAGGGGCACGCTTTTTCTGGATGAAATCGGGGAAATGCCCCTCAGCCTTCAGGCCAAGCTGCTCAGGGTGCTCCAGCAGGGCGAGGTGCAGCGGGTGGGCAGCGACGAGCCGCTGACCGTGGATGTGCGCGTTCTTGTGGCCACCAACCGGGTTTTAGCCGAGGAAGTGGCGGCCGGCCGTTTTCGGGAGGATCTGTTTTACCGGCTCAACGTCATCGGGCTGGAGGTGCCGCCCCTGCGGGCCCGGCAGGAAGATATTCCCCTGCTGGCGGCGGCGTTCCTGGAGCGCCACGCGGCGGCCAACCGGAAGGCACTTAAGGGATTCACCCCCCAGGCCATGGATGCCCTGCTGCGCTATTCGTGGCCGGGCAACGTGCGCGAACTTGAGAACGCCGTGGAACGGGCGGTGATTCTGACCACCTCGGACTATGTGACCGAACGCGTCCTGCCCCTGACGGTGCAGAACGCGCCCCCTGCGCTTCAGCGCGGCCTGTCCTCGCTGGGCAGCATGTCGCTGGAGGATGTGGAAAAAAGGGCCATCGAGGCCACCTTGCGCGAAACCGACGCCAACAAAAGCGAAGCGGCAAGGCGTCTGGGCATAACGCGCGCGACGCTGCACAGCAAGTTGAAGAAATACGGCCTGGAAGGCTGATCCGCTTCGCTTTTGTTGCTTCCCTGACCGGCGGAGCCGCGAGCGTAGCGAGCCCTGACCGAGGCGCGAAGGCCCGTCGCGGCTGTGCCGCGCGGGCATGGAGCTGAGCGCCGAGGGATCGAAGGCGCGGCGAGATCTGAGCGAGGCATGAAGTGAGGGGCTGAAAGGCGTGGCCTTTCAGCCCCTCATGCGCATGGGGGAGTACCGTGCGGAAAAGACCCTCTAGTCTTTCTTCGTGTAATACGCGGCCAGTCTGTCTCCATCCTGGCGGATAATCTTGAGCCAGCAGGCGGTCAGAAGCAGCGCGGGCAGGGCCATGAGGGCGCCCGAGAAGTTGCCGAATATCTTGGCGACTTCCAGCCCGCCTATGGCCAGCAGCCCGAGAGCCAGGCTTGCCTGGGCCACGGCCCAGAAGGTGCGGTGCTTGCGTTCGGGGTCGCAGCCGTAGGGCATGGTTCTGGTGGCCGTGGACGCCACGATATAGCAGCCGGAGTCCACGCTGGTGGCCAGGAAGATGGTGGAAAAGGCGCAGTACGCCAAAAGCAGAACTGTGCTGCCGGGCAGGGTGCTCAGCACCGAGACCATGGCCGCGGGGCCGCCCTGTTCCTTGAGGATGCTTACGGCGTCGATGAGACCGGTATGCTGGGCCCACAGCGTGTATGAGCCGAACACGCCGTGAATGAGGAAGCCGCCGGCCACGGTGCCGAACATGCCCCAGCCTATGACTTCACGCACGGTGCGGCCGCGCGAGATGCGGGCGATGAACAGCCCCATGAAGGGGCCGTATCCGGCCCAGAACAGGGCGTAGAAGATGGTCCAGTCCTGGGGGAAGCTGCTTCCGCCAAAGGGATCGGTCCAGAAGGTCATGTTGAAGTAGTTGCCCAGCATCTTGCCCAGGCTGTTGGTGAAGATGTTGAACAGGGTTGTCGAGGGGCCGCATACCGCGCCGTAGACAATCATGCTCAGGGCGATGACCACGTTGGCGTTGCTCAGCCATTTGATGCCCTTGTCGAGGCCCAGCCACACGCTGGTGCCCGCAATGGCCGCGCTGACCAGCAGAATGGTGATTTCCACCGAAAACGAGGGCGTAATGCCAAACACCTGAACCAGGGCGGCCTCCACCGTGGGCAGCGAGATGCACATGGTCACGGCCGTGCAGAACAGAAGGCCAAGGATAAAGAAAACATCCACCGTGCGGCCCAAAAGCCGATCCTTGTGCCTGCCGATGATCATTTCGGCGGCGGAGCTGATGCGCAGGAAGGGCTTGCGCTTGATATGGAAAATGTAGGCGATGGGCAGGGCGGTGATGAAATAGGTGCACCACGCGTTGGGGCCCCAGTGCAGCAGCAGGTAGGTCAGTGACCACTCATAGGCTTCCAGGCTCAGGGGCTCGGCATGCTGGGGCGGCGTGACCAGATCCCACAAAGGTTCCACAATGGACCAGAACATGACGGCCCCGGCCACGCCGGAACAGAAAATCATGGCCACCCATGACGTCAGGGAGAACTCGGGCTTTTCATCCGGTTCGCCAAATTTGATGTTGCCATAGCGGCTGAACGCGAAAAAGGCGCACAAAAGCACCAGAAAGACGGTAATCCACAGATACAGGGTGCCAAAGTTGGCGGCGAAGGGGCGGTAGATGGCCCCGATAATTTTTTCGGATGCCGCGGGGTAGAGGAGAGAAGGAATGCTGATAAGGAAGATCACCAGAATGGCGGGGACAAAAATTTTCCATTCGGGGCGCAGATCGATGTCCGACGGACATTCATCGCGCAGGTCAATGTCTTTGTCCGGCCGATAATCCGAATCCTGACTCATGATCCTAATCTCCTGTTGAGGTGGGTCGATGATTCCTAAAAAATGCATATATTGTGCCATGAATAACAATAAATAATTTTAGGGGGTTTTTGTAAAAAGAACCAAAAGGAGCATATATAAGATGATAAATATGTCGCCTTTAACGCCATATATGTCGTTTTAAAAAATGGTATAAAAAAGACTAAGTTAACAAAAAAAATTCAGATAAATACGACAGAAATGTCGCACACGGGAAAAAGCATGGGCCGACGGGCGGGCCAGGAGGACATGTAAATTAATAAGGATGAACCGCGTTTTTCGGACGGCTGACTCAGCAAAGGCGGCCCTCAGCGGGCGTCTCTGGCTGGGGATTGTCCGCATTCAGGGAGAACTGTCTCTGGCATATTTTTTGAATATGTGTGGGGCGGCATGGGCGTTTTGCCCGTTCACACCGCAATGCTACCAAGGAGTTTTGTATGGCCGCCAAAGCGAAACGCGCCGCCCTTATCGGGTATGACTGCCTGATCCCCAAACGCCTCGAGGCCATGCTGGCCGAGGGCGGCCTGGAGAATTTCCGAACCTTTATGGCCGAAGGCAGTTTCATTCCTGAAGGCTACAACCTGCCCACCGTCACGCCGCCCTCGTGGGCCACCATCTGCACCGGGGCCTATCCCCGCACGCACGGCGTGGAGGATTACTATTACTATCTGGAGGGCAACAGCCTGGAGCACAAGAAGACCTGCCAGGCTTTCGGCTCGGATATCCTGACGGCCCAGACCATTTGGGATGCATGGGACAAGGCGGGCAAAAAGTGTGTGGTGATTAATTACCCCATGTCCTGGCCGTCGCACATGACGAACGGCGTCATGATCATGGGCCAGGGCCTGACCCCGGCGGAAACCCGCTGGCCTTTGAACGGCAATGAGCACAAGGAATTTCTGGCGTCTGAAAACGTCATTTCCACCGAGTTTTATCACATGGGTGCCCAGGGGCGCTTTGAAGACGCTGAGGGCTGGGCGAATTTGCCTGACTGCGATGAGCCCCTGGAAATGCAGGTGAAGATGCGCTTCAAGGAATCCATCGAGCCCATTGAGGATCAGGTGTGGTATGGCCTTGCGTGGGAAAGCGGTGACGACGGCTTTGACACTTTCGCCCTGTGTCCGGAAAAGGATTACGCCAAGGCCTTTTTCACCATCAGGGCGGGGCAGTGGAGCGAGCCCGTGGAGCACGACTTTACCGTGAAGGCCGATGGCCGCACGGAAAAGGGCGTGTTCCGCTGCAAGCTGCTGACCCTGTCGGACGACGCCGAGGACTTCAAGCTGTATGTGTCCGGCATTTCCGGGCGCACCGGCTTTATCGCCCCGCCGGAAGCGGCGAAAAACATTGATTTTTCGCGTCACATCACGGCCAACGACATCGGCCTGGTGGCCTATTTGCACGGCGTTATTGACACGGACACCGTGTGCGAGCTGACCCAGTTCCACAGCGACTGGCTGTGGAATGTCATCGAGTCCACCCTGAAGGCCAACCCCGACTGGGATTTGTTCTACATGCATTCGCATCCCATCGACTGGTTCTATCACGGCTGGCTGAGCGAGGTGGACAGCGCGGATGACAAGGTGCGCGCCCGCGCCCGCGCCATGGAGCGCCGCATTTACGAAATCGAGGATCGGCTTCTGGGGCGTCTCATGAAGCTCATGGGTGACGAAACCCTCATGTGCGTGTGCTCGGATCACGGCGCCACCCCCATGGGCCCCATCCTGAACACCGCCGCCGCCCTCAGGCAGGCGGGCCTGTGCTCCTACGAGCCCAAAAAGTCCGAAAACTACTGGGATATCTATGAGGAAAGCGAAGGGTTCGACTATGTGCTGGATGTGAGCAAATCCCAGGCCGTGCCCCAGCGCTACATGTTCGTGTATGTGAATCTCAAGGGCAAATACCCCGGCGGCATTGTGGAGCCCGAAGACTACGAAAAGGTGCGCAGCCAGATTATCGACGCCCTTCTGGATTACAAACACCCCGACACCGGCGAGCGGCCCATCCTGCTGGCCGTGCGCAGGGAAGACGCCCATGTGTTCGGCATGGGGGGCGCACAGGCGGGTGACGTGGTCTACGCCCTCAAACCCGAATACATGGCCGAGCACGGCTACGGCTTCCCCACCGGTGAATCCGGCTGCGGCAGCCTGAAGAACCTGCTCATGTTCCGCGGCCCCAACATCAAAAAGGGCTGCCGCTACCCGCGGCCGCGCTGGCTGGCCGACATTGTGCCGACCCTGTGCTATATCACGGGCAACCCCGTCCCGGCCGACGCCGAGGGCGCGCCCATATATCAGATTATGGAAAACCCGAATCTGGTGGATTGAAACTCCTGCCCCGGGAATGGAGACCATTTTCCCGGGTTCCTGTCACGCTTTTGAACGGCGGGGCCGCATGTCCGGCCCCGCAAAAGGAAGACTGTCATGGCCGAAAAAAAAGTGCTGCTCGTGCTGGCTGAGGATATGGATTGGAACGGCTCCGGCGAGGCTTTGGAGCAATTGAAGAAAAAGGCCGCCCTGCTGCCCCGTGCCGAAAGCGCGGGCCTGGCTGATCTGGCCCGGAAAATGGGCGGCGTGGAGGTGCCCGCCGACGCCGAAGCCATGAAGGCCGCCATGTCCGGCGAAAACGGCCTGGCCGTGGCCCACGGCGCGGCCGCTCTGGCTCCGGCCCTGGAAGCGGCGGATCGCCGCACCCTGCTCCTGGTCGCCGCCGGGAACGGCGCGGCCCTTTACGGCATGGCCATCAACGCCAAGGCGGGCAGCGTCGACCGGGCCGTGAACGCCCAGGATCTGGCCGTCACCATGGCCGCCATAGGCGACTTGCCCCTGGATGAAACCTATACCGGCGGGATCATTTACCAGGTGCTCAAAAATCCCAACTTCAAGCGGGACGAAATCAAAAAGCTTCAGGAAGCCATCCTGCGCATGGAATCCGTGCTGGAACGCAACAGCCGCGAGCCGTGGGAGAAGCACGACTGCGCCTGAAAACAGGCGGAAGGGGAGTTCTTTGTTGCCCGGGAAGGCAGGGATGGAGCCGCCGGCCTACTTCAGCCCCAGTCGTTTCATCTTGCGCTGCAGGGTGCGCAGATTGAGGCCCAGTACGGCGGCGGCCTGTCCCCGCCGCCCGCGGCACTGATCCAGCGCCTGGCGAATCAGGGTTTCTTCCAGGCGCAGGGTGGCGTCTTCCAGATTCAGCCCCGCCCGGGGCAGGGTCAGCGCGCTGAGGCTGCCCGCCTCACCCAGCGATTCCAGGGCGGCCTCGCCGAACGCCGCGTAGCGATCGAGAAAGTTGTGCAGCTCGCGCACATTGCCGGGCCAGGTATAGCGTTCCATAGCCTCGCGGACATGCAGGGGCAGCATGGCGCTCATGCCCCGGCGTTCCAGCCAGGCTTCGGTCAAAAGCGCGATGTCGCCCTGCCGTTCGCGCAGGGGCGGCACAGTCAGGGAGAGCACATGCACCCGATAATAAAAATCCGACCGCATTTTGCCCTCCCGCACCAGCGCCCCCAGATCCCGGTTGGTGGCGGCGATAAGGCGGAAAGACGCGGTTTTGGGGCTGTGATCTCCCACCGGGGTGTACATCCTGTTTTCCAGCGCCCGCAGCAGCTTGACCTGAAGATGCAGGGGCAGCTCGCCTATTTCATCCAGAAACAGGGTGCCGTCGCGGGCCGCCTCGATATACCCCGTTTTGGCGGTGTAGGCCCCGGAAAAGGCTCCCCTGGCATGGCCGAAAAATTCGCTCTCCATCAGTTGCTCGGGAATGGCCCCGCAGTTGACCGGCACATAGGGGCCCCGCCTGCCGCTGAAGGCGTGGATGGCCTGGGCCGCAAGGTCTTTGCCCGTGCCGGTTTCGCCATAAATGATGACGTTGGCGTCGGTTTCGGCCGCCCGGAGTATCTGCGTGTACATCCGGCGCATGGCCGGGCTGCTCCCCACCATGGGGCCCAGGCCGTCCGCATGTTCCATGGTGGCCTTGAGGCGCCGGTTTTCCTCCTGCAGCTCCAGCTCCACAAATTTCTGATCGCTGATGTCCAGCATGAGCCCCTGCAGGCAATAGGGCTCAGCCTCACCCGGCCGGTAAATGCCCTCGCCCTGATCCCATATCCACTTGACCCTGCCCGAAGGCAGAATCTGGCGGTAATACAGCTGGTAGGGACGGCGCTCGGCAAAACTGGCTTCCATGACCCGGCGCACTTCGGCGAGATCCTCGGGGGGCGTCATGCGTTCAATCGTGTTCCAGCTGTTGCGCAGCATGTCTTCGGGCGTCAGCCCCAGCAGATCGTAACAGCCGCTGCTGGCGAATTCGAGCACATAGCTGTGCCCCGCCCCCGGCGATTCCGGCGGCAGGATGCGGCACTGATAGACCAGGCCGGGTATGTGGTTGAGCAGCCTGAAGTAGCTTTCGCGCACGTCGGAAACGGTGCTGTGCATGGCGCGCCTCGTCAAAAATGGTCGTGGGGACGGCATGGGGCTGCGCGGAGGAAGACGGGAATGTTCCGCAGTCCTGTTGTTTCACAGTTCGGCTTTCCATGCAAACATGCGGCCGGCCGTGCCGGAGCGGCCCGCCGGAAAAAATCCCGCGTCCCGGCGTGGTTCGGGGCGGTACCCGGGAGGGGAGCATGACGCAATCCACAAACGCCGCGGACGCCATGGCGGCTCAGCTGGCCCGGGCGCGGGAAAAAAAGGAGCTGGGCTACGCCAAAAAAGGTCTGGTGCTGGCCCTTGTGTCCGGAATAATCTGGAGTTTTGACGGGCTGGCCCTGGGGCAGGGGCTGGGCTGCGCGCCGTTCACGCTGCCCGCGGTCTGGCTGCTGGCGCCCCTGCTGGCGGCGGGTGTCCACGACCTGTGCGCCGCGCTGTTCTGTTTTGGCTGGAACGCCGGACAGGGCCGCGCCCGTGAAGTCTTTCGCACCCTGGTCAGCCGGCCGGGCCGCCTGTGCGTGCTGGGGGCCCTGTTCGGCGCGCCGCTCGGCATGGGCGGCTATCTCATGGCCGTGTCCCTGGCCGGGCCGGCCTATACCCTGCCCATCACCTCGCTGTACCCCGCCATCGCCGCCGTGCTGGCCGCCGTGTTCCTTCGGGAGCGCATCAGCCGCCGGGCCTGGGTGGGGCTTGCCCTGTGCGTGGCCGGGGCTGTCGTTATCGGGTACACGCCGCCTGAAACGGACGCGGGCAGCTTTTCTTTTTATCTGGGCATAGCCTTTGCCGTGCTGGCCGCCTTCGGCTGGGCGGCGGAAGGGGTATGCGTGACCTCGGGCATGGATTTGGCGGAACCCGCCGTGGCGCTGTGCATCAGGGAGTTCACATCCGCGCTCCTCTATGGCCTGTTCATCGTGCCCGGCGTTATGCTGTATCTGTCCCTGGGACAGTCCGCCTTTTCCTCCGCCCGCTTTCTGGCCGAGGCCCTGACCAGCGCGGGGCTTCTTTTCGTCATGCTGGCCGGGGTTATCGGCTGCACATCCTACCTGTGCTGGTACCCGGCCATGAACATGACCGGGGTGAGCCGGGCCATGTCTCTGAACATCACCTATTCCCTGTGGGGGGTGCTGTTCAGCGCCCTGTTCACGGATATTGACATCACCCGCAATCTGGTTATCGGATCCCTGATTATTTTCGCGGGCATGTTTCTGGTCATCGGCAATCCCAGGGATATCATCAACCTGCGCAACGTGGACTAAAGTTCGCCCGTGCCCCGCAAGCGGCCCGCGTGTCGCCGGAAGGCGCGCGGAGCCTTCCGCCAGGCCGCTGTCCGCTGTAAAAGCGCCGGGGCGGAACGGGATATGCGCGGCATGGCCGCAAGGAGGCCCCATGTTCGGCATTAAAGCTCCCTTCCGTCTGGCCGTGGGCGCCCTGCTTCTGGATGGGCAGCCCCGCACGCCCGCCCAGGTCGCGGAGGCTCTGCGCCCGGAATACGCGGGCAGCCGCCTGATCCGTCTGGCCAACGTGGAGGCCCAGCTGCAGGCACTGAAAGCCGTGGGCGTGGTCAGGGTGGTCTCCGAGCGGCTAAGCGCCGTGGGCGATCTGGAACAGAGCTACGTCATCAGCGACTATGGCCGCGACAAGGTGCGGAAGAATTTGTGAGCGGGCGCTGCCTCAGCGCTTTCGGCAAGGCTTCCCGGCGCCGTCAGGCCTCCGCCCGGCGGATTTCCCAGATGCTGACCGGCACGGGCACCGTCTGGGCCGTCAGGGGCCAGGTGGGCGCGAAGCTGACCCTGGCGCCGCTCAGCCCGTGGGCGGGCATTTCGTCCAGCAGCGAGCGGAAGACCGTTCGTCCCGGTTCCGCAATCCAGGCGGTGCCGTCCGGGCTCAGAACATGGGCCAGAAAGGCCGCCACGGGCGCGGCAAAGCGTTTTTCGTACACGATGTCCGCGGCCCAGGCGCGCTGGATGGAACCCTCCTCAAGGGTGGGCCTGCGCCAGTCCATGAGCGTCCAGGTCACGCCGGGCACGGCGTTGAGCTGGGCATTGACGCGGGCATAGGCCAAGGCGTCGGCGTCGCAGTCCATGCCCGTGACCCGGCCGCCCAGCCATTGTCCGACCAGCGCGGTGAAACCCAGACCGCATCCCACATCCAGGCAGGAGCGGCCCCTGATGTCTTCGCGCCGATCCGCCAGCCAGGCGGCCAGGGCCAGAGACGAGGGCCACAGCTCGGCCCAGTAGGGCAGCCGCTCATCCTGCCGCCAGCCGGGGTCGTCCTCGCTCATGGCGGCCCACAGCGCTTCCAGGTCGGCCCGGCGCAGACGCCAGGCCCGTCCGCAGGCGCTGAAGCGCAGTTCGGAACCGTCTGAGGGATTGGCCCCGGAACTTTTTGGGCGCGGCATGGATTCCCCGCTGTCCGTCATGGCGTTTCCTTTTTGTCTTTGGCGTCGGCCAGCGGATGGGCGGCGTCATAGACCCTGGTCAGCGCGTCGAGGTTGAGGTGCGTGTATCGCTGGGTGGTGGAAATACGGCGGTGGCCCAGAAGCTCCTGCACGCTGCGCAGATCCGCGCCGCCTTCCAGCAGGTGCGTGGCGTAGGAGTGACGCAAATGGTGCGGGGAAAGATGCTGCTGTATGCCCGCCAGTCTGGCCGCTTCGCCCACAATGCGCGCCGCCTGACGGCGGTGGAGGCGCGCCCCGCGCCGTCCCACGAACAGCGCCGTTTCATCATGGCCGGCCAGCAGGGGCCGGGCCGTCAGCCAGGCGTCCAGAGCGGCGCGGCTGGTGTCGCTGAGGGGCGACAGGCGTTCCTTGCCGCCCTTGCCCATGACTTTCACTGCGCGGGCGCCGGGGCTGTAGGCGCCTTCGTCCAGATCCAGCGCTTCCGAAATGCGAAGCCCGGAACCGTAGAGCAGTTCGAGCAGGGCATGATCCCGGATACGGATCGCGGCTTCCATGGCCGCGGCCGCCGCGCGGGGAGGCGTATCGGCCAGCAGATCAAAGGCCTGATCCACGTTGAGCACGGACGGGTTCCGCTGTTCCTGGCGGGGATTGCGCACGCCCCGGCACGGATCGGCACTGATTTTATGGGTTCTCAGCAGATGGCGGAACAGGGAGCGCAGGGCCGAAAGCTTGCGGGCCGTGGTGCTGCGGGCGCTGCCTTCATGAAAGAGCCGGGCCGAAAAGCCCTGGACGTGCCGCCTGGTCACGGTGCGCGGCATGTTCAGGCTGGCGCCTTCCTGGCGCACATAGCGTTCAAAGTCCAGCAGATCGCGGCCATAGGCCGCGATTGTGGCCGGAGAAGCCCCTTTTTGCAATTCCAGCCAGGCCAGAAACGTGGCGGCGCAGTCCGGCAGATCGCGCAGAGAGGGGGGCAGAGCCTTTTCGGGCGGGCGCTTCATGACTGGCGCGCCTCATAGACGGCCCCCGGCAGGCGTTGAACCGATCCGTTCAGTTCCAGCATCAGAAGCAGGGCGCTCAGGGAGCCTGCGTTTTGGTCAGGCAGCAGGATCAGCAAATCGTCCATGTGCAGGGGGCCGCGGGTCTGGAGCAGGGCCAGAGCCCGTCCTTCCGCGGAATCCGGGGCGCAGGCCGGGGCGCCCGGCCTGCGCGCTGCGCTGCCCGGCGCGGCTTTGGAGCGCAGATGCGGCGGAGCGGATGCTTCGGCGGGCGGGCTTTGCCCGGGAGGGACATGATCCAGCAGGTGGCGGAGCTGCGGCAGCAGATCCTCCAGGATGTCGGCGGCCCCGCGAACCGGGCGGGCGCCATCGGCCAGCAGCCTGGCGCATCCGTTGAGATCGGGCGTGTTTTCCGTCGCTGTGCCGTCCGTCTGTGGGGCATCCGCCCTATCTGCCGGTACCGGCGGCGTCCAGCCCCGCGGAGGAACGGCGTACACGGCCCGGTTCTGCTCCAGCGCCAGGCGCGCGGTGATCAGGCTGCCGCTGCGCGGCGCGGCTTCCACCACCACAACCCCCAGCGCCAGCCCGCTGATAATGCGGTTGCGGATGGGAAAATGCGGGCCCTCCGGGCGGGTTCCGGGTGGAAATTCACTGAGCAGCAGCCCCCTGACGCCCACATCGTGGTAAAGCTGCCGGTTTTCGGGTGGATAGACCACGTCCAGCCCGGCTCCCAGCACGGCGATGGTCCGGCCCTGTTCCGCCAGGGCCGCCGTGTGGGCCGCGCTGTCGATGCCGCGCGCCAGGCCCGAGACCACAGTGACGCCGCAGGCCGACAGCTCGCGGGCCAGATCGCGGGTTCGGCGCAGATTGTCCGCCGAACAGGCGCGGGAGCCCACCACGGCCAGGCAGGCGTTGTTCAGCAGGGACAGATCGCCCCGGGCGTACAGCAGGGCGGGGGCATCGGGCAGTTGCCGCAGCAGGGACGGATAGCGGGGATCCGTCCACAGCAGGATAACGCCGTCCAAATCGCGGCTGTCCTCCCACTCGGGCCGGGCCTCGCGCCGCCATGCGCCGTCGCTCAGGCCCGCGCCGCGGGAGACGGGCACCCCGGCCTCGGCCCATCGGGCCGCATGGTGCACAGCGGCGAAGGCTGAACCAAAATGGGTCAGCAGGCGGTGTATGCTGCGCGCGCCCAGTCCCTTTGTCCGGCGCAGCGCCAGAGCCGCCCAGTATTCGGCCCTGGCGCTTTCGTCCAGTCTGGACAGAGCGGTGGGGAGGGGGCCGGGATCACCCATGGGACTGCCTCAGGGCTTGAGCCCCATGCGCTGGGCACGCTGGGTGGCTTCGGCCTTGGGCCAGTCTTCAAACAGGACGGTCAGGTGCAGCGAGGTATTCGTCGCATCGCCCAGCTTTTGATAGGCCATGGCTGTTTTAAGCAGGGAATCCGGGGTCTTGGCATCTTGAGGGAAGCGCGTCTGCACGTCTTTGAAGGCAAAGATGGCATCCGTGTAGCGGCCGCGCGCGTACAGCGTTTCGCCCTTCCAGTACAGGGCGTTGGGCACCAGGCGGCTGGTGGGATACACTTCCAGAAAGGCCTGGAAGGCGGCCTCCGCTTCGGGATAACGGCCTGTGCGGTATAATTGCAGGGCCGCGTCATAGGCGTTCCGCTCAGGCCGGGCCGGGGTCTTTGACGGCGCGGCGGCGGGCGTGGGCGTGGCCGGAGTGCTTTCGTTCAGACGCGGCAGCATGGCCGGCGGCAGGCTTGTCGGCGTTTCCGGGGGAGCCTCGCCCGTTGAACCGGATGCGGCGGCTTGGGGGGCGGCGCCGGAAAGCGGTGACGGCAGGGCGCCGGGAGCGGGGCTTTGGGGAGACTCCGGCCTGGCCGCGGCATTTGTCTGGGGACTCTTTCCGGCCGGAGAGGGAGCGGGGACGCTTTTTTCAGTCTGCGGGGCGCTTGCAGCGCCGGAGGCGGCAGCCGTTCCCGGCCGGCGCGGGGGCACGGCCTCGCCCCGTTTCAGGGCTTCGTTCTCCAGGTATTCCACCCGCAGTTCCAGCTGGTGCAGCTCATCCTTGAGGGCGTTTTCCTCCGTGCGGACGGCCAGCACTTCCCGTTCCAGAAACACCATGCGCTCGCCCAGGCCGGCGACGGAACTCCGGCTGGCGCACGCGCTCGCGCACAGACAAAGCAGGATGGGAACAAAGGCGAAATATCGGGTCATGGTACCTCCCCTGTCTGCTTTTCGTGTAGGCGAGAGCGGCTTCATTGGCAAGCCGCGCCCATGCCGGGCCGGTGGCAGACCCGCATTCCGTGGGGGCGGCGCCGTCAGCGGCGGCCGGGGCTTACGCGGTTTCGCGGGCCTCCGGCGTGCGGAACAGCACAGCGGCGGCCTGCAGCGCGGTTTGTGTGGCGAACAGGTAAACCACGTCTCCCGCGAGGAACATGGTGTCAGCCGGGGGCGAGGTCAGGGTTTTTCCGTCCCGCCGGATACCCGCCGCCGTCACGCTGTAGGCGCGTCCCAGGCGGCTTTCCGCCAGAGTTTTGCCTTCCAGGGGCGAGCCCTGTTCCACCGTGTAGGCCGCGGATTGAAGATCGGGCAGGCTGTGGCGCAGGTCGCTGACATCCGTCGAGGCCATGCTGACCTGGCGCAGCATGCCGTAGTTTTCCTGCCGGATGCGGGCGATGAAGCTGTCGATGGTCTGGCGGGGCACCAGATAGTGGTTGAGCACGCGGGCGAACACCTCAATGGAGGTTTCAAACTCTTCGGGAATAACGTCATTGGCGCCCAGCTCGCGCAGGGCCGACACCTCGCCCACAAAGCGCGAGCGAACCACGATATACAGGGCGGGGTTCAGGGCGCGGGCCGCCGCGATAATGGCCCTGGTGCCCGCCGGATCGGAAATGACAATGGCCAGCACGCGGGCGCGGGCCACGCCCAGATGTTCCAGCACCAGGGGAAAGCTGGCGTCACCGTGCCGGATGGGTTCCTGGTCGCGGTAGCGGGCCACGGTATCGGGGTTCATCTCGGAAATAATATAGGGAATGCCCAGCTCGCGCGCCCCGCTGGCCAGATTTTTGCCGCCTATGCCAAAGCCGATGATGATAAGATGATCGCGCAGAAGCCGCCCGTCGCGGATAATGCCTTTTTCCTCGCTGTCCCTGGCGGCGCCGTCGGGGCCGCCCTCCTCGGCGGCTTCCGCCTCCGTCTGGGCCAGGGACTTGCGCAGCCAGCGGGCGGCCGCGCGCGGGGCCACGGCCATGAGCACCGGCGTGAGTGACATGGTGACAATGCTGGCCGCCAGGAAAATCTGGTAGGTTTCCGTATCCAGCAGGCCGAGGCCCAGGGCCGAGCGGGCCAGCACAAAGGAAAATTCTCCAATCTGGGCCAGGCTGAACGCGGTGATGATGGCCGTGCGCATGGAATAGCCCACCAGCCGCACCACGGGGATGACCATGGCGATCTTGACGGCAGCGATGCTTCCCGCCACCAGCAGGATAAAGGGCAGATGCGTCACAAAAAAGGCCATGTTGAGCAGCATGCCCACGGACATAAAGAAGATGCTGGTAAAGACTTCCTTGAAGGGCAGAACGTTTTCCAGCGCGTTGAGGCTGTATTCCGACTCCGCCAGCATGAGCCCGGCAAGAAAGGCCCCCAGCGAGAGCGAAAGCCCCAGGGAGGAGGTGACCATGGCCACGGCCAGGCAGAGGCCGAGGGTGGTCATGAGCATGAGATCGCGGCTGCGCACCCGCACCACGCGCAGCATGAGCCGGGGCAGGACAAAACGGCTGAACAGGGCCAGGCCGCCCAGCACGATGACGCTTTTGCCCACCGTCCACAGCATGTGGCTGGCGTCGGTGTCCAGCTCGCCGCCCAGCAGGGGAAAGAGCAGCATCATGGGAACAATGGCCAGATCCTGAAAAATCAGCACGGCCAGACACATGCGCCCCTGCGGAGATTCCGTCTGGGCCTTTTGCTGGAACAGGCTCAGCACAATGGCCGTGGAGGACAGCGCCACCAGGCAGCCGAAGACCAGGGCCCGGGACAGTCCGGCCCACCACACGGTGGCCCCGGCAACCGCGCCCGCGGTGAGCAGCACCTGGGCCGATCCTCCCACA
The DNA here is from genome assembly GCA_022510785.1 of Desulfovibrionaceae bacterium. Lineage (GTDB taxonomy): Bacteria > Desulfobacterota > Desulfovibrionia > Desulfovibrionales > Desulfovibrionaceae > Mailhella. The sequence continues at coordinate 43,577 of JAFLSV010000005.1, forward strand.
AAGAGCGGTTTTTTCAGCCGCATGAGCTCGCCGGCGGAAAGCTCCATACCGATGGTGAACAGCAGAAGGGCCACGCCCACTTCAGCCATGGTGTCCACGGCGGCCATGTTGGGCACCAGCCCCAGAGCCGAAGGCCCGCACAGAGCCCCGGTGATCAGAAAACCCACGATGGACGGAATGTGCAGGCGGTGGCACACCAGCACCACGGCGATGGACAGCACGAAAAGGACAACTATTTCGCGGAGAATTTCAAATTCCATGGAGAGCCCTGCCGCATACCGGAAGAATGCATATGCCTATCCTTTTCTTGGATAAGAGACAAGGGCGCTGGTTCTGGGAACCATCCGCCATATCAGGGAAGGCAGCTTCTTAATCCTTTGAAATTCAAGGAAAATTTTTCTTGAAATTATCAAAAAAGCGAATGCCCCGGTTCTGGCTGGGCAGGCAGCGCGCGAAACTCCGGAGCCGCAAAAGCGGAGTGTCCCGGCAGTGAGCGCCGGCCCGGAACGCCTCAGCCCACAGCGCGCACGCAAAGAACCAGCGCCGCCACAGCCAGAAACGTAAGGATCAGGCGGTTAAACAGCTCTTCCTTGATATTGCGGCCCAGGCGCACTCCCGCAAACTGCCCCAGGGCGCATCCCGCTATGCCGGCAAGCGAAATCCGAAGCAGTTCCATGGTGTACAGGCCGGAAAGCGCCTGCATCGTCACCGCTCCAAGGCTCGTAAAAATATAAATCACGCTCATGTTGCCGCGGGCGCGGTCGGGTTCCCAGTGTCTGAGCAAGGCATAGATCCCCAGGGGGGCGCCGACCATGGCGACCGATGAGGCGACAAAGCCGCATACTGTCCCGGCCGCGGCGCCCAGAACCGTGGATTCGGGAAGGCGGTACGTTGTCGCCTTGCGGAACAGCCGCAGGAGGACAAACACGGCAAGCATGGCGCTGATCATGAGCTCAAGGGTTCTGACAGAGGCCAGTTTCAGGGCCAGCACACCGATAACGCATCCCGGGACAATGCCGATGCCCAGAGCCCGGATATCCGGCCATACGCAATCCCTGCGGTAGGCAAGGGCCAGATGCATGCAGCCGTACACGCCGATAAGGCACGAGATCAGCACGGCCTCACCGGCCGGCAGCACCGTTGTCAGAATGGGCATGGCGACCATGATGGAGCCCACGCCGGTGGCTCCGCCGACAATGCCGCCCAGCATCCATCCCACAAAAACAACAACGCTGATCCACACTGTATCAGGCGGCATTCGGTTCACTCATTGGCTGGCATTCATTCATGCGGGAATTTTTTAGTCCATGCCCATGGCCTTGCCGAATTTGTGCATGGCCTTTTTGACCTTGCCGCCCAGGGTTTTTTCCTGTGCCCTGGTTATCTTTTCAAATTCGCGGAGCAGGCGCTCCTGCTCGTCGGTGAGCCGGGTGGGAGTCTGCACCCGGACTTCCACAAGCATGTCCCCTGTCCGCTGTTCCCCGGGGTACTGCAAACCCTTGCCGCCCAGGCGGAAGACGGTGCCGCTCTGAGTTCCCTTGGGGATGTCCACATCCAGCGTTTCATCCAGGCCGGGTACTTCGATGCGTGCGCCCAGGGCGGCCTGGGGAAAGGATATGGCGGCGGTGTAGATGAGATCCTGGCCCTGGCGGCCAAAGATCTTGTCTTCCTCCACCCGCAGAACAACATACAGATCCCCCGGAGGGCCGCCGTGCGCGCCCAGTTCTCCTTCGCCGCGCAGACGCAGGCGCGCGCCGTCATAGACGCCCGCCGGGATGCGGACGGTGAGATCGCGCGTTTGCTGGATGATGCCCTGACCCTTGCACTTGGGACAGGGATGCGGAAGGGTGAAGCCCTGGCCGCCGCAGGCCGCGCAGGGCACGCTGATCTGAAAAAATCCCTGGGAGTGGCGCACCTGGCCGCTCCCGCCGCATTTTTTGCAGCTTTCGGGATGGGTGCCCCTGGCCGCCCCCGTGCCCTCGCATTCATCGCACGGTACATGGTGGGGGATGGAAATGGGCACTTCGGCGCCCTTGGCCGCCTGCCGGAAGGAAACGGTCAGGTTGTAGCGCAGGTCGGCCCCGGCCGTGGGGCGAGGGCCGCGCGGGCGGGCGCTGAAGCCGAAGAGGTCGCCAAAAATATCGCTGAACTGCGAAAAGATGTCATCCGCGCTGGAGAAACCGCCGCCGTGACCAAAGGGATCGGGCGAGCCGTAGCGGTCATAGTTGGCCCGGCGCTCGGGATCGCGCAGGGCGTCATAGGCTTCGGCCGCCTCCTTGAATTTTTGCTCCGCCTCTGGATTATCCGGGTTGCGATCCGGGTGGTATTGCAGGGCCAGTTTGCGGTACGCGTGTTTGATTTCCTCATCCGAGGCATCCCGCGCCACACCCAGAATTTCGTAAAAATCGCGCTGACTCATACTGCTGCTGTTGTTCCCGCGCCGGCTCCCCGGCCATGCCGGGGCTAGTCGTCCAGAACGGGAGAGGCGCCGTCTTCCAGGGGAGTATAAAAGCGGTGATCCTCCGGCAGAATTTTGCCGGCGGCTATTTCGCGCAGGGCTGTGACAACTTCCTTGTTTTTGGATTCCACCAGGGGTTCGTACCCTTCGCGGTACTGGTGCACCCGCTTGATGGCCATCTGAACAAGCAGAAAGCGGTTTTCCACGCGGCGCTGGCAGTCTTCGACGGTAATGCGGGCCATAATGCCTCCCAAGAAAGAAAAGAGAGCGTCGGCTGACGCTTCATGAGTGCACAATACGTCGTCTCAGCGCCTTGTCTGGGCGTGGAGACACCAAAAGCGGCATGGTGCCGAACTTTATTTTTTAGCCTGTGTGCCGGGGCATGTCAAGGGGTGAAGGACTGCCCGCGGCCTCTGTCATTGTCCAGATCGTGACGGATCGTGTTTGTGCCCGATCCTGGCTTTCACGCGCGGAGCCCGGCTTTGCGTTTTTGTCCGGCGGGGTGGGTCATGGCGGCGCTCCGCCCGGGGCGGCATGTCCCTTCTGCCGGAATGCGGCGCGCGGCCCTTCCGGGGCGGCGGATCAGCAGCCGCGGGCGTCAGGCGTATTTCCAGGCGCTCCACGTTGACATCCGTCAGCCGCACATCAAGGGCCCCGCCCAGCCGATAGGCCCGGCCGCTCAGGCGGCCGCGCAGTTCCTGACGGTCGCCGTCGTATCCGAAAAAGTCGCGGCCCAGGCTTTCCACACGCACCATGCCTTCCAGGGGCATCCCCTCCAGTTCCACAAAGAGGCCGAAGGGCATGACGCCGCTGATCACGCCGTGCATGACCTCGCCCACACGGCCGCGCAGCAGCAGGCAGCCGAGGCGGCGGGTAATTTCCCGTTCCGCATTCTGGGCCGCCCGCTCGCGGCTGTTGCACTGTTCGGCCACGGTCAGCAGCCGGTGGCCGGCGGGGAGCGGCCCGCCCGCGCTCAGGCCCAGCGCCCGGCGCAGGGCCCGGTGGGTGACCAGATCCGCATAACGGCGGATGGGTGAGGTGAAGTGGCAGTAGAGGGGCGAGGCCAGGCCGAAATGCCCCTCCGCCCGGGGATCATAGCGGGCCTGCATCATGGAGCGCAGCACCAGCCGTTTGACCAGAAAGGCCTGATCCGTTCCCGCGGCCGCTTCCAGCACGCCATGCAGCCAGCGCAGCCGGGCTTCGGGCGTCATGCGGGCGGCGGCCCGGGGCAGGGGCAGGCCCGTGGCGTTCAGGGAGCGGATAAGATCCGCCATTTTTTCCGGGCCTGGCTCCGGGTGTGTCCGGTACAGCACAGGGGCGCCGCGCGCGCCGAGAAACGCGGCCACAGCCTCGTTGGCCGCCACCATGAAGGCTTCAATCAGGCGATGGCTGAACAGGCGCCGCCGGTGGCGCACGGCCATGACCCGGCCCTTGTCCAGCACCCATTCCGCTTCGGGCAGATCCAGATCCAGACCGCCTTGCCCGCGGCGGCGCCGGATGAGCAAGTCGGCCAGCTGCGCGGCCTCACGCAGCATGGCGGCCACCTCGGCGGGCATGGCGTTCTTTCCTTCCGGGGGGTCATCGCGCGGCGCGGCGTCCAGCAGAGCCTGAACGCCGGTATAGGTCAGGCGCGCCCGCGATCGCATGAGCGCGGCCGCAAACGTGGTGCCCTGGATACGCCCCGCCCTGTCCATGCGCAGATCCACCGTCAGAACACGGCGATCCTCGCCTGGCCGCAGGCTGCACACGCCGCCGCTCAGCGCCTCGGGCAGCATGGGTTCCACCGAAGCGGGAAAATAGGCGGAATTGCCGCGTTCCCGCGCCTCGCGATCCAGAGCGCTGCGGGGACGCACATACAAGGACACATCGGCAATGGCCACCAGCAGGCGCCAGCCGTCGTTCTGGCGTTCCACATAAATCGCGTCGTCAAAGTCGCGGGCATCCTCGCCGTCAATGGTGACCAGGGGCAGATCGCGCAGGTCAAGGGGCTCTTCCCCTTCCGGCTCGCGCCGGGCAACGGTCTCGGCCTCGGCCCGCACATGGTCGGGAAAGCCCTGGGGGATGGCGTGGCTGAATTTTGTTATCTGTTCCTGCGCCGCCACCTCATCGCCGGGCTCCAGCGAGCGGACAGCCGTGCCCGACCATCGCGCGTCTTTCCCGGATGGCGCGGGTGGCCGCCCCGCCGGGGGGGACAGGGCCGGCGGGGGGGACGGCAGGCGCTCTCCGGGAGTCACGCGGATAAGCTCTCCCTCCCGTGGGGCCGCGGGCAGGCCGGAGACGTCGATCAGCATGTCAAAGGCAAGGCGCGTGTCCATGGGGCGGGCCAGTACCAGCGCGTCACGCCGGGCCGCATGCAGCACCTGCGCGGTCAGCTCTTCCCGGCTCCGGCGCAGCACCCGCAGCACACGGCCTTCCGAGCCGTGCCGGCCGGGCAGCAGGGCCGCTTCCACCAGATCACCGTCCCAGGCATCTCCCATGGCCTCCGGCGCTATGAAAACGGCGTGGACGCCGTGTGGATCACGCTGCTCGGGCCTGACAAAGCCCGCGCCGGATCGCCGCATGGACAGGATGCCGCTGATTTTTTTCAGGCGGTCGGCCACTGTCCAGGTTCCGCCGCGCAGGCGGGCCAGAGAGCCCTCGCCGGCCATGTGGCGCAGGCTTGCCAGCGCCTCGCGCTTGAGGCGGCGGGACAGTCCCGCGCGGCGCAGAATTTCGTCCAGGTTCAACGGGTGGGGCGCGGCGGACAGCACATCGATCAGGGTCTGCGGCGTCAGGGTATCATGTTTTTTCACAAGGGCGCTCCGCCGGTCGTTCCGCGGGCTTCGCACCGGGCGTGCCCCGCCTGGGCTCGCGCGTGCGGAAGAAAAGGGGTGCATGCCCACCAGGCGTTCCACCAGCTTTCAAAATCAGGCCCCTGGGCGTCGTCCGGCCAGGCGGCCGCATAAAAATCCGCCTTGACTTCCAGGGTGTACAGGGCGGGCAGTTTCAGGGAACCCAGCTTGACCGCGTCCTTGGCCGTGCACAGCACGGGCAGACCGGGCGCCGACAGGCGCCGCGCGTCTTCCCGGCCGCTGTAGTCGTGATGATCGGGAAAGATGAGATGCGCTTCCGGCGCCCGTCCCATGAAGGATTCGGCACTGCGCCGCACCTGGACGGGATTGCCCACGGCGCTGGTCAGCAGGTAGGGGCCGGGTACCGCGTCCGCGGGCAGCAGAGGGGCGGAATTTTGCCCGCAGGCGAGCAAGCCCTGCGGGCGCAGGCAAAAGGCGAAAATCGGGCGTGGAAAGGAGGCCAGGCGGCGGCGCAGCTTGGGCAGGGCGTCCGGCCATGCGGCCGGGTCCAGCTTGAGCACAAAGGCATCGGCCGCGTTGAGGCATGCGGCCGGCTCGCGCCAGGTTCCGGCGGGCAGTACCCGGTTCCAGCCGGAGGATGCCCCGTCGTCGAGGTCGTCAGCGTCCAGCAGAACCAGATCGAGGTGGCGGCCCGTGGACAGGTGCTGAAAGCCGTCGTCAAGGATGAAGAGAGCGGGGGGAAGGGCATCGCCCAGGGCGTGGCGGGCCGCCCGGTTGCGGTCGGGATCAGCCAGGATGAGAGCCTCGGGGTGGCGTCTGGCCAGCATGAGCGGCTCATCTCCGCTGTGCGCGGGACTTGCGCCGGCGTTGACGGGAAAGGGCCGGAACGGCGCCCTGGCGCCATAGCCGCGGGTGAGCACGGCGGCCCGCAGCCCCCGCGCGCCTGCCCAGTCGAGCAGCCAGTCCGTCACCGGGGTTTTGCCCGTGCCGCCCCAGGAAATATTGCCCACGGAGACGCAGGGTCTGGAAAAAAAGCGGGCGCGCGGAAGGCCGTGTTCCGCAAGACGGCGACGGAGCAGGGCCGCGCCGCCGTACATGAGGGACAGCGGAAGCAGCAGGGGGGCGAGGGTGTTCTGGAGGGGGTGCCGGCGGGCCATACAAAAAGGGCGGCGCATGCAGCGCCGCCCCGATGCGCTAATCGCGGTTGCCGAACAGGCGCAGCAGCATGAGGAACATGTTGACGAAATCAAGATACAGGGTCAGCGCGCCGAGAATGGCGCCCCGGCGGATGGCCAGGCTGTCGTCAAGCGGGGCGCTTTCACCCATGGCGCGCAGCTTTTGCGTGTCGTACGCGGTGAGGCCCGCGAACACAAGGACGCCGATGACGCTGATGGCGAAGTCCATGGCGCTGTTGCGCAGGAAAATATTGACGATGCTGGCCAGGATGATGCCCCACAGGCCCATGATCAGAAAGCTGCCCATGCCGGTGAGATCACGCCTGGTCACCGTGCCGAACAGGCTCATGCCGCCGAACATGCCGGCCGTGACCACAAAGGCCTGGCTGACGGAGGACTGCGTGTACACCAGGAGAACCGGCCCCAGCAACACGCCCATAAGCGCCGCGTACAGCATGAAGAAGCCCGTGGCCGCGCCCGCGGACAGCCGGGGCATGGCCGCCGACAGGTAGATGACCAGGCCGAAGATGGCCACCATGGTCAGGATGGGCATGAGGCTGTTGCCAAAGAAAAACTGAAGCAGGGCCGGGCTGGTGGCCATGGCGTAGGCGGCTATGGCTGTCACGCCCAGGGCGGCCGTCATCCACAGATACACCTGCTGCATAAAGACCGAGGCGGTGGAACGCGCCTGCGACAGCGCGCCGGTTTGATCCCGCAAATCATTCATACACATAACCTCCCGCACGGCCGGGCCGTGTGTGTTGTCGAACAGGAAACGCCGTTTCTTTGGCGTTGTTTAATACAATAATACGCTTTGCGGAAATCCGCAAGGGACAGCGCTTTTTGAGACTTTTGCCCCTTCAAGGAAAACTATCTTTTATCATACTGAAAAAACACGAAAAACCTTCACAAAATCATCAAAAAGGTGCATGCCTCCGCTTTTTGGCTGTGCGCGCCAGGCGCGGGCATGGCCCGCCGCTTGCCGGAACGGATGCGCGGATGAGTGCGCCGCGGGGGCTGCCCATGCCCGGCTTGCCGCCTGTATCAAAAACTGGGCCACAGGCGCCGGTGCGGATGATCTCCGGCTGGCAAGGCTGGACTTGGGCCCTGAAGTATGTTCTTATAAAAGCTTCCGTGACGCCGCCTTTCCTGACAGGATGCCAGGGAGGAGCGCAACGCGGCGTCCGTTCCAATCCGGAAAGCGGCAAAGGCGCCGGCTTTTTCGCCAGGCATGTGGATCTTCCTCAGAAGGAACCCCCCTATGGACACCATCAGGCTTGATTTTGCCCGGGACGCGAACTTTCTCCACGCCGTGGAGGAGGAGAGCGGCCAGAATCTTTCCACCTGCTACCAGTGCGGCAACTGCACGGCGGGCTGCCCCGGCGCGCAGTTCTATGATCGCCAGGTCAGCCAGATTATGCGCGCGGCCCAGCTGGGCCTCAAGGACGAGGCGCTGGGCAACCGCTCGCTGTGGCTCTGTCTTTCGTGCCAGACCTGCACGGCCCGCTGTCCCAACAACATCGACGTGGCCCGCGTCATGGAGACCCTGCGCCACATGGCCCGGCGCGAGGGCAGGGTGCAGCACCGGCCCATCGAATCGTTCTGGAAGGCGTTTCTGGACACGGTGCGCCTGACCGGCCGTTCGTTTGAAATCGGTGTCATGGCCGACTACATGTTGCGCACAGGCCGGGGCTGGGGCAACATGGATATCGCCCCAACCGCGCTGGCCAAACGCAAACTGCCCTTCCTGCCGCACCGCATTCAGGGACGGGATGAAGTGGCCCGCATCTTCAAGCGGTATGCGGAAAAAAGGAGTTAGCCCGTGAAGTTCGCCTATTATCCCGGGTGTTCCGGCGAAGGAACCTCCACCGAATACGAGGCCTCCACACGCGCCGTGTGCCGCGCCCTGGGGCTGGAATTTGCCGAAATCGAGGACTGGAACTGCTGCGGCTCCACCCCGGCTCACGCCATGGACACCGTGCTGTCCGGCGCGCTGGGCGCCCGCAACCTTATGCTGGCCGGCCGCGCGGGGGCCGGGGGCGTGGTGACCCCCTGTCCCAGCTGTCTCTCCAATCTCAAAATGGCCCGTCACCGCATGCGGGCCCCCGAATTCAAGGCCAGGGTGGACGAACTGCTCGACGCGCCCACCCCGGCGCGCGAGGATGGTTCGGCTGATTTGCCCGACACCTTTTCGGTGCTTCAGGTTCTTCTGGAAGAGGTGGGGCTGGAGGCCATTGCCACCCGCGTGACCAACTCACTGGAAGGGCTGAAGGTCGCCACCTATTACGGCTGCCTGATGAGCCGCCCGGCCGAAATCATGAAGTTTGACGACCCCGAAAACCCCACGGCCATGGACAAGATCATGAGCGCTCTGGGAGCCGAGGTGGTGCCCTTTCCGCTCAAGACCGAATGCTGCGGCGCGGCCATGGGCGTGGCGCTGAAGGAAGTGACCTCCAGCCTGAGCGGCCGCATACTCGCGTCTGCCAAGGCCTTCGGGGCCGACGCCGTGGTGACGGCCTGCCCCCTGTGCCACATGAATCTGGACTTGCGCCAGGGGCAGGCCGGGCGCGCCACAGGCATCGCGTTTGACATGCCTGTGTTTTATTATACCCAGCTCATGGCCCTGGCTTTCGGTCTGCCCGCCGCCTCGCTGAAGCTGGAAAAGCTGGCCGTCAGTCCCGGGCCTGTGCTCAAGAAGCTGGCGGATTGCCGGGCCGAAAAGGCGCGTGTCGCCGCTGAAGCCAAACAGGCCCAGGCGGAATCGGCCGCCAGGCCGGCCGAATCACACGAAGCCGGAGGAGCCGCGTCATGAAAATCGGCGTCTTTGTCTGTCATTGCGGCAGCAATATTGAAGCCACGGTGGATACCGCCGCGGTGGCGAAAATGGCCCTCGGCTACCCGGACGTGGCCTTTGCCACGGACTCCATGTACACCTGTTCGGAACCCGGGCAGGAGGGCATTGTTCAGGCCATCAGGGAGCACGGCCTGGACGGCGTGGTGGTGGCCTCGTGTTCGCCGCGCATGCACGAGCCCACCTTCCGCCGCACGGTGGAGCGGGCCGGGCTCAACCGATACATGTTTGAAATGGCCAATATCCGCGAGCATGTCTCGTGGATCGGCAAGGATCGCGAGGCCAATACCAACAAGGCCGCCGAACTGGTGCGCCTGGCGGTGGAAAAGCTGCGCCGCGACAGGCCCCTGCACGCCAAGCAGTTTGACGTGACCAAGCGTGTTCTGGTCATCGGCGGAGGCGTGGCCGGTATTCAGGCCGCCCTGGACGCCGCCGAGGGCGGCGTGGAAGTGGTCATGGTCGAGCGCGAAAGCACCATCGGCGGCAAGATGGCCAAGCTGGACAAGACCTTTCCCACCATCGACTGCTCCAGCTGCGTGCTGTCGCCCAAAATGGTGGACGTGGCCCAGAACCCCAATATCACGCTGTACGCCTACGCCGAGGTGGAGAGCATTTCGGGCTTTGTGGGCAATTTCACGGTGACCATCCGCAGGAAGGCCACCTATGTGGACTGGTCGCTGTGCACCGGCTGCGGTTCCTGCACGGAAAAATGCCCGTCCAGGCATACGCCCGACGCCTTCAACGAAAAGGTGGGCGAGACCACGGCCATCAATATCCCCTTCCCTCAGGCCATTCCCAAAAAGGCCGTCATCAATGCCGAGCACTGCCGCAAGCTGAAATCCGGCAAATGCGGCGTCTGCGCCAAGGTGTGCCCCACCGGGGCCATCCGCTACGACATGCAGGACGAACTTGTCACCGAACAGGTGGGCGCCATTATCGCGGCCACGGGCTATGATTTCATGGACTGGACCGTGCTTGGCGAATACGGCGGCGGCCGTCTGCCCGACGTGGTCACCAGCCTTCAGTACGAGCGCATGATGTCGGCCTCCGGCCCCACGGGCGGCCATATCCACCGCCCCTCGGACGGCAGGGAGCCCAAAAAGGTGGTGTTCATCCAGTGCGTGGGCTCGCGGGATCGATCCATTGACCGGCCGTACTGCTCCGGCTTCTGCTGCATGTACACGGCCAAGCAGGCCATCCTGACCCGGGATCACATCCCGGATTCCCAGGCCTTTGTCTTTTATATGGATATCCGCGCGCCGGGCAAGATGTACGACGAATTCACCCGCCGGGCCATAGAGGAATACGGCGTCAACTATGTGCGGGGCCGCGTGTCGGCCATTCAGCCCGCCATGCGGCCCGATGGCAGCATGGGCTATATCGTGCGCGGCGCCGACACCCTGCTGGGACAGCAGGTGGAGGTGGACGCCGATCTGGTGGTGCTGGCCGTAGGCATCGAGGGTTCGCGCGGGGCGGGCCATCTGGCCGAAACCCTGCGCATTTCGTACGACAAGTACGGCTTTTTCATGGAGCGGCACGTCAAGCTGGCCCCGGTGGAGACCAATACCGCCGGCGTGTATCTGGCGGGCGTGTGCCAGGGAGCCAAGGACATTCCCGCTTCCGTGGCCCAGGGCAGCGCGGCGGCGGCCAAGGTTCTGTCCCTGTTCTCCAAGCCCAAGCTGGAGAACGACCCGCAGATTTCCGTAGTGGACATCAAGCGCTGCGTCGGGTGCGGCAAGTGCATCAGGGTGTGCCCGTATCAGGCCATCAAGGAAACGGTCATCCGGGGCGAAACCAAGGCCGAGGTGGTGGAAACCGTGTGCCAGGGCTGCGGCCTGTGCACGGCTACCTGCCCGCAGGGGGCCATTCAGGTGGCCCATTTTACCGACAATCAGATTCTTGCGGAGGTTAACGCCCTATGTCTGTCCTGACCGGCAAAGAGCTCCGTATTGTGGGCTTTCTGTGCAACTGGTGTTCCTACGGCGGGGCGGATACGGCGGGGACGGCCCGCGCCGCCCAGCCCACGGATCTGCGCATCATCCGCGTGCCCTGTTCGGGCCGCGTCAATCCCCTGTTTGTCCTGAAAGCCCTGATGCACGGCGCGGATGGTGTGCTGGTGTCGGGCTGCCACCCGCGCGACTGCCATTATTCCTCGGGCAACTTCTACGCCCGGCGGCGTCTGGAGATGCTCAAGGATTTTCTGCCCATCGTGGGCATTGATCCCGAGCGCTTTGAGTACACCTGGGTTTCGGCCTCGGAAGGCCAGCGCTGGAAGGAAGTGGTCACCAGCTTCACCGACCGCATCCACAGGCTGGGGCCCGCGCCCCGCTGGGCGGACATTAAGCCCCGTTACGATCTGCCCTTCAACCAGCCCGAAAAACTGCTGGAACCCATCCGGCCCCTGGGTTGCGGGGAAAATCCCTCGCTGGGCGAACTGAAGCAGGCCATCAGGGACGCCCTTGCCGCCAAGCCCGGCGCCGATGGCCGCAAGCTGGAAGGCGTGCTGGGCTGGAAGCGCGGCTTTGACGCCGTCCATGCCGAGCCTGTTTTTATGCAAACCCCGGAAGACGTGGACGAGCTGGTCTGGGGGCCCTTCAACGTACACAACCTGGCCAACTTCCTGCCCCAGTACAAGGGCCGCAAAATAGGCGTGGTGGTCAAGGGCTGCGACAGCAAGGGGCTTATTGAGCTTTTGGCCGAGGATTTGATCAAGCGCGACGACGTGGTGATTTTCGGCATGGGCTGCAACGGCACGGTGAGCGAGTCGCGCATCCGGGCCCGCCTGCCGGAAAACGCGGTCATCGAGGCCGCGCGGGGCCAGGGGGCCACCCTGGTGGTCAGCGCGTCGGGGCAGGACTTTGAACTGCCCATGAAGGATCTGGCTCAGGACAAGTGCCGCCAGTGCGTCAAGCCCAACGCGCTCGTTTCGGATCGGTTCGTCGGCCGGCCCGTGACCGAGCCGGAGGCCCCGGCGGATGATCGCTCCGGCGCGCTGCGCTTCCTGGATGATCTCACGCTGGAAGAGCGCATGGGCTTCTGGAAAGGCCAGATGGAGCGCTGCATCCGCTGCTACGCCTGCCGCAGCGCCTGTCCCATGTGCGTGTGCCGCGACCACTGCGTGTCCGACAGCCGCGATCCCCAATGGCTCACGCAGGATGACGACGTGCTGCAGAAGATGTTCTTCCAGCTCATCCACGCCCAGCATCTGGCCGGGCGCTGCACGGGCTGCGGCGAATGCCAGCGGGCCTGCCCCATGGGCATTCCGGTGTTCGCGCTCAAGCAGCAGTTCAGCCGCATGATCAAGAATGTCTTCGGGTACGCCGCGGGCATGGATCCCACCGCCACGCCGCCGTTGCTGACCTATCAGGTGGAAGAACCGAATATCAAGGAGCGCGAACTGTCATGAGCAGCCTCCGCTTTGCCACGCCCGACGCCCTTCTTGGCTGGCTGAAAAAACTGGCCGCGGAATACCGTGTGCTGGCTCCCCGCCAGGAAGGCCCCAGCGTGCTCTTTCGTCCCTATGCGGCCGCCGATCTGGACGGCGTAAGCGACCCCGCCGCCCTGCTGCGCCGGGCCACCGCCTCGCCCAAGGGGGCCATGGCGCCCCACAGCGAAACCCTGGTGCGCTTTTCGGCCACCAAGGACGAGCAGGATCCGGCCAAACTCAACGTCGGTCTTGACGCCCCCTGCCAGGCGGAGCCCACCGTGCTGTTCGGGCTGCGTCCCTGCGACGCGCGGGGCTTTGTGGTGCTTGACCGGCCTTACACGAGCGGCTCGTTCAAGGATCCGTATTACGCGGCCCGGCGTGAGGCCACGATCATCGTCACCCAGGCCTGTCCCGCGGCCGCTCCCACCTGCTTCTGCCACTGGACGGGCAGTCACCCCGCCGACAGCGAAGGCTCGGATCTGCTGTTCACCGCTGTGGACGGCGGCTATGTTTTTGAGGCCGTCAGCGACAGGGGGCGGGCACTTCTGGAGTCCTCGGGCTTTGCCGATGCCGGTGACAGGCAGGCCGCCGTGGAAGAAGCCCATGCCAGGGCGGCCGGGTCTCTGTGCCCGCCTTCCGGATTGGAGGACATCCCGGCCAGGGTGGCCGCCCGCTTCACGGACAGCGAGTTCTGGATCAGGCACACCGCCAAGTGTCTGTCCTGCGGGGCCTGCACCTACCTGTGCCCCACCTGCCAGTGCTTTACCATTACTGACGAGGGCTCGCCCCTGGAAGGCCGCCGCCTGCGCAGCTGGGATTCATGCATGTCGCCCCAGTTCACGCTGGAAACCAGCGGCCACAATCCCCGGGCGGAAAAATTCAAGCGCATGCGCAACCGCATCAGCCACAAGTTCAGCTATTACCCGCAGTCCTATGACGGGGCCTATTCCTGCGTGGGCTGCGGCCGCTGCGTGGTCAGCTGTCCGGTGTCGCTGGACATCCGGCAGGTGGTGGCGGACGCGGTGAAGGGCGCGCCCGGCGTGAACAGTGACGCCGCCCCTGCTCCGGCTGCCAAACCGGCCAAAGCCAAAAGCGCCAAAAAGTCTTCGGGTAAGGAGTGATCATGAGCGAGCATCAGTGCACCTGCGGCCACAAGAACCCTTACCTGCCGGAACTTGCCACGGTGGTGGAAACGGTGCAGGAAACTCCCACCATCAAGTCCATCCGCGTGCGCTTCGACAGTGACGAAGCATGGGAAAAGTTCAGCTATCAGCCGGGTCAGGTGGGGCAGCTGTCCGTGTTTGGCGCGGGCGAATCCACCTTTGTCATCAATACGCCGCCCTCGTGCCGGGACTACCTGCAGTTTTCGGTGCTCCGGGCGGGCGAGGTGACGAATGCCATCCACAAGCTCCAGGCCGGGGACAAGGTGGGCGTGCGCGCTCCCCTGGGCAACTGGTTCCCTTATGAGCAGTGGAAGGGCAAAAACGTATTTTTCGTGGGCGGCGGCATCGGTATGGCTCCCATCCGCACCATTTTGCTGCACCTTTTGGAAAACGCCGGGGATTACGGGCAGATCAGCCTGCTGTACGGGGCCAAGTCGCCTGCGGACATGGCCTTTCAGGCCGATTTGCCCGGCTGGCTGAAGCACCCCCATCTCAAGACCACCCTGACCATCGATAGTCCCGCCGAGGGGTGGCCGCACAAGGTGGGGCTTATTCCCAACGTGCTCAAGGAACTGGCCCCCAGCCCGGACAATACCATTGCCGCGCTGTGCGGGCCGCCCATCATGATCAGGTTTACCCTGGCGGCGTTCCGTGAACTGGGCTTTCAGGACGAAAACATCGTCACCACGCTGGAGAGGCGCATGAAGTGCGGCATAGGCATCTGCGGCCGCTGCAACATCGGCGGCAAGTATGTGTGCCTGGACGGCCCGGTGTTCACGCAGGCCCAGCTCAACGAGCTTCCGCCGGAAATGTAGGCTCACGGAGCCTGCGCCTGGGCGGCGTGATGGCGGCCTGTGCTGACAACGCCGCTCCCATTAAGTCAGGCGCCCCGCTGACGGGGGATACTTCCTTGCGAAGCGTTCCCCCGCCGGCGGGGCGTTTGCGTCAGAATGCCCGCGCTCTACCAGCTCAGCGCGGGGAAGGGGCCAAAAGCGGCCTCGTAGCGCTTCACAAAGCTTTCCCTGCTGAAGCTGTGTTCCTGCGTGCCGTATTGTTCAACACAGAAGCTGGCGCACACCGTGCCCATTCTGGCCGCGGTCTCCATGTCCAGCCCGGCGTGCAGCGCCTTGAGCAGCCCGCCCCGGTAGGAGTCGCCCGCCCCTGTGGGATCGGCCACACGGGGCACGCTGATGGGGGCGATGCGGCGGGGTGCGTCCCAGTCCCGGCGCGCCACTTCGGAACCTTCGCCGCCGAGGGTGGTGATGAGGCAGCCCACGCGCTCCAGCATTTGCGCCCTGGTCAGCCCGGTCATGGTGCCGATGAGTTCAATTTCATAGTCGTTGCCGATGAGCAGCGCCGCGCCGCTGAAGCCTTCCAGCAGGGCCTCGGGCGTGAGCGCGGGCACCTGCTGGCCGGGGTCGAAGATATACGGCGTTCTGGTGTCACGGTACAGGGCGGGCAGGGCGCGCATATCCTCCACATTGCCGGGGCCCACCAGGGCCCAGTCTCCGGCCGCGCACTTCGGATACAGGGCCGGATCGCAGGGGGTGTTCATGGCGGCCGGACTGAAGCCGGTAATCTGGTTGCCCTTTTTGTCCGTGATGATATAGGCGCAGGCCGTCAGGCTTTCTTCCAGGCGGCGAATGCCCGCCAGCGATATGCCCAGGGCCTCCAGTGCCCTGTCATAGCCCGTGAAGTCCCTGCCCACACAGGTGTAAATACACGGTTTTTCTTTCAGAAGGGCCAGGGTATAGGCGATATTTCCGGCCGTGCCTCCCCGTTTTTCCTCAATGTGGTCGATGAGGAAGCAGACATTGAGGCTGTGCAGTTTTTCCGGCAGCAGGTGGTCTTCAAAGTGGCCGGGAAAGGTCATGATGCGGTCATAGGCGACGGATCCGGAAAGATGGATGGACATAAGCGCTCCGCTCAGGCAAGGGTTGCGGGCCGGGTGGATTCCTCCACCCAGGCGAGGAATTCGGGATCTCCGGCCGCCAGGGGCAGGGCGACCACGCACGGCGTTTCATAGCTGTGCAGGCGGCGCACCGCGCGGTTCAGCGCGGCGAAGCGGTCTTCCATGGTTTTGGCGATGAGCACGGTCTCCTGGCTGTCTTCCCGCTTTCCCTTCCACAGATAGAGGGAACGCACGGGCGAGGACAGGATGTTGACGCAGGCCGCCAGGCGTTCGTTCAGCAGGGCCTGGCCGATGCGCTCCGCCTCGTCGGGCGAGGAACAGGTGATATACACGAAAAGGGCCATGGGGCCTCCTGGGTGGGGGATGCGGACACGGCGCGGAGCAAACGGGCCGGCGCCAGATATCCCGCGGGGAAACGACACGGGCATCACTGTACCGGGCGCCCGGCATCTTGACAAGCGGCTTTGCGCGCAGCATGGCCCGCCTGTTCCCGCAGCGGGGACAGGGTGCGGACTGGCGGGACAGGTTTTCTTGCCCAATGGCGGCTTCTGTGGCACAAACAAGCCATGCATCCGGTTGAGCCGCCGCCGTTCAGGCGGAGGGCACGCCATGGCGGGGGAAGGGTATGAAAAAAGCAGGCGAAGCTGAAAGAAGAGCACGCGCGGCCGAGGTGCTGGCCCGGCTCGCGCGGCGCTATCCCCGGCCCGGAACCATGCTGGAGCACAGCAACGCATGGGAACTTCTGGTAGCGACCGTGCTGGCCGCCCAGTGCACGGACGCCCGGGTCAATACCATAACGCCCGTTTTCTTTCAGCGCTGGCCCACCCCCCAGGCGCTGCTTTCCGCCACGCAGGAAGAAGTGGAGTCCGTGATCCGGCCCACGGGCTTTTACCACAACAAGGCCAGAAATCTGCTGGGCGCGGCCAGGCGCGTGACGCACGAGCACGGGGGCGAGGTGCCGCGCACCCTGGCCGAACTGGTGCAGGTGCCCGGTGTGGCCCGCAAAACGGCCAATGTGGTGCTGTGGGGCGCCTATGGCATCAATGAGGGTCTGGCCGTGGACACGCACGTCAAGCGTATTTCTTACCGGCTCGCCCTCACGGATAACACGGATCCCGTGCGCATTGAGCGGGATTTGATGAAAATTTTTCCCCGCGATTCGTGGGGAGACGTGAATCATCGACTGGTCTGGTTCGGACGCGACGTGTGCGACGCCCGCAAACCCCGGTGCGGAGACTGTGACATGGCGGATCTGTGCCCGCGCCGGGATGTGAAAAAAACGGCACCTCCCCGTCCCTGAACCGAGGAATCTATGAAAGTACTGCTGACCGGAGCGGCGGGCTTCATCGGCTTTCATCTGGCGCGGGTATTGCTGGAGCGGGGCGCGGAAATTGTCGGCATCGACAATCTGAATGACTATTACAGCGTCCGCCTCAAGGAGGATCGCCTGGCCCTTCTGACGCCGCGGCCGGGCTTTCACTTTATGCGCGGCGATCTCGCCGACGCCCCTCTGCTCAATTCCCTGTTTGCCGACTACAGGCCCACGCATGTGATCAATCTGGCGGCCCAGGCCGGAGTGCGCTACAGTCTCGTCAACCCGCAGTCCTATATTCAGAGCAATCTGGTGGGTTTTGCCAACGTGCTGGAATGTTGCCGCCATCACCCTGTGGAGCACCTGGTGTTCGCCTCGTCCAGTTCGGTGTACGGATTGAACGGGGCCATGCCCTACCGGGTTGAGGACAACGTGGATCACCCGGCCAGCCTGTACGCCGCCACCAAAAAGAGCAACGAACTCATGGCTCACGCCTACAGCCATCTGTACGGCATTCCCTGCACGGGCCTGCGCTTCTTTACGGTATACGGCCCCTGGGGCCGGCCGGATATGGCGCCGCATCTGTTCGCTTCGGCCATTCTGGCGGGGCGGCCCATCAAGGTGTTCAACGAGGGGCACATGCGGCGGGATTTCACCTGTATTGACGACATCGTGGAAGGCGTGATCCGCCTGCTGTCCCTGCCCCCCGGGCACGATCCCCACTGGGACGCGCGCCATCCCCATCCCGGAACCAGCCCGGCGCCCTGGAGGGTGTTCAACATTGGCAACCACGAGGCTGTGGGCCTGATGGAGTTCATCCATCTGCTGGAAGAGGCTCTGGGCCGGGAAGCCGTCAAGGAATTTCTGCCCATGCAGCCCGGCGATGTGGAAGCCACCTATGCCGACGTGGACGAGCTTTCGCGCCTGACCGGCTTTGCGCCGCATACCCCGCTGCGCGAAGGCCTGCGCCGCTTTGTTGACTGGCATGTGGGGTATTACGGGGTTACGGTCTGAACCGGCAGACCTGGGCGCGGCTTTGCGTGTCAGACTGGCGCATATCCCTGTCTGACATCGCAGCGCGCAGGGACGGCATCCAGAGCAGGGGCGGAGCGGCCTCGCCTCATGACCAGCGGCCCCGGAACCGAAGAAGCCGCGCTCAACATCAAGACAGGCGACGCGCCCAACCTGGGTGCGTCGCCTGAGCGGTTACAGGAGCGGCATGAAACTAAGGCTGGCCTGTGACTGAGGGACGGCGGAAGAACAGGCTTACAAGGAACAGAATCAAGCCTATCACAAAGACAATTTTCGCCGCGGTGGCCGCGGTGCCGGCCAGGGTTCCGAAGCCCAGCACGGCGGCGATGACGGCGACAATGAGGAAAATGATGGCCCATGTGAACATGGCGATACCTCCGGTTTTTTTTACCTGCCTATAGGACAGGGAAAGTTCGGGCAAATAGATTCTGAATGAAAATGCTTCGCTTTAAAAAAACTCACGCCGGGGGCAGGAAGAGTTCCACGCTGTGATCCTCACCGTCGTCCACCAGGGGAATGTCCGGGCCGGCCTGGAGCCGTCCATCCAGGAGCAGGCGGGGGGGCTCGCTGCCCGCGGAGCCTGCCTGAGGGCGGTTCACACGGGTCACCACGCAGTGATACAGGCTGGAACCGCGCCGGTAGTCCAGCCGGAATTCCGGCCAGTCCCGGGGCATGAGCGGCTCAAGGCGCAGGCGGTCGCCCCGCACGGACAAGCCCAGCAGAGATTCCAGCATGAGCCGGTACATCCAGCCCGCCGCGCCGGTGTACCAGCTCCAGCCGCCCCGTCCTTCGTGGGGCGCCGCGGCGTACACGTCAGCGCTCATGACGTAGGGTTCCACCTTGTATGTATGGACAGCTTCGGCGCTGTCGCCGTGGCGCGCGGGGTTGACCATATTCAGCAGAGCCCAGGCGCGATCCGCGTCGCCGAGGGCGGCAAAGGCCATGATGGCCCACAGGGCGGCATGGGTGTATTGACCGCCGTTTTCGCGCACGCCGGGCACATAGCCCCTGATATAGCCCGGGTGCAGGGCGGAACGGTCAAAGGGCGGGCTGAGCAGTTGAATAAGGCCCAGATCGCGCCGGATGAGATGCTCATCCAGAGCCTTCATGGCCGCGCGCTGCCGCCAGTCCGGAGCGGCCCTGGACAGCACGGCCCAGCTCTGGCTCAGGCTGTCGATGCGGCATTCCTCATTCTGGGCTGAACCCAGGGGCGTGCCGTCGTCGAAATAGGCGCGCCGGTACCATTCGCCGTCCCAGCCGTGAACTTCCAGATTTTCGCGCAGGGCGTCGGCTTCGGCGCTGCAGCGCAGGGCAAAGGCTTCGTCGCCGCGCAGGCGGGCCAGGCCGGCGAAGCGCCGCAGCAAATCGTACTGGAAAAAGCCAAGCCAGACGCTTTCACCCCGGCCCTGTTCGCCCACCCTGTTCATTCCGTCGTTCCAGTCGCCGCTGCCCATCAGGGGCAGGCCGTGCCCGCCGCGGCGCAGACCATGCTCCACGGCCCGCACGCAGTGTTGGTAGACGCTTTCGACCAGGGCGGAGGGAATGGGCAGATCGTACAGCGATTCCTGATCCGGGGCCGGGGCCGGCCCCTCGATATAGGGCACCTGTTCATCCAGTACGCTCCGGTCGCCGGTGATTTCCACATAACGGCACACCGCCAGGGGCAGCCACAGATAATCGTCCGAGCAGCGGGTGCGCACGCCCCGGTTCACGGGCGGATGCCACCAGTGCTGCACGTCGCCCTGGGGAAACTGGTGCCCCGCGCAGAGCAGCAAATGGGCGCGGGCGGCATCGGGCAAAGCGTAGATCATGGCCATGGAGTCCTGCAGCTGGTCGCGGAAGCCGATGGCTCCGCCGGACTGGTAGTATCCGCTGCGCGCCCAGAAACGGCAGGCGATGACCTGATAGAGCAGCCAGCCATTGGCCAGCACGTCGAAGGCCGGATCCGGGGTGGATACGGACAGCGAGCCTAGGATGGCATGCCAGCTGTCGCGCACTTCGCTCAGAGCCCCGGCGGCGGCCTCCGGGTCGCGATAGCGCTGCGCCAGCCGGGCGGCTTCCTCAACGCTCCGGGCCGCGCCCAGCAGAAAGACCACAGGGCGGCTTTCGTCCTGCCCCACATCAAGCACGATCTGGATGGCGGCACAGGGGTCAAGGCCCGGCCCCGCGCGGCCGGAAAGACAGGTGCGGCTCAGGGCAGCCGGAGCGCTCAGGTCGCGGTTGCGGCCGATGAATTCCCGGCGGTCGCAGGTGAAGCTGCGTTCCTGGCCGGCCGCATCAAAAAAGGCCGTGCGGCCGGGGAAGTCCAGCGAATAGGCGTTGCGGGCGAACAGGGCGCCGGTGACGGGGTCGGCTTCGGTGACCACATGCATGGCCGTGCGTTCACGCAGGTCGCCCAGCACCCATTCCACATAGCCTGTGACGGAAATGCGGCGGGGCCGCCCGGATTCATTCACCACGCGCAGGGCCAGGAATTTCACCGGATCATCCCGCGCCACATATACGGTCAGTTCCGTGAACAGGCCGTCCTGACGGTGCTCAAACACGCTGTAGCCAAAGCCGTGGCGTATGGTGTAGCCGCCGCATCCATGCCGGGGCAGGGGGGTGGGCGACCAGCAACGCCCGCTTTCCTCATCGCGCAGGTACAGGGCCTCGCCCGAGCTGTCCGTGACCGGATCATTGCCCCATGGGGTGAGCCGGAACTCGTGCGCGTTTTCCTTCCAGGTATAGGCCCCGCCCGAGGAGGACACCATGGAGCCGAAGCCGGGATTGGCCAGCACATTGACCCAGGGCGCGGGCAGGGCCTGGCCCTCGCGCAGGGTGATGACGTATTCCCGTCCGTCCGGGCTGAATCCGCCGTAAGGGTTGCGCAGAATAAGCCCGTCCGGCGCGGGAGCGTCGGCTGGCGCGGCAGGGCCGGATAACGCCTGCGCACCGGGGCGGCGGCTTCGGAATACGGCCCGCGCGGGCATGGGAGCCTCGCTTCGCCGGCGGGACAGCTGTTCCTCCAGTGTGCCGCGTGAATCGCTGAGGATAACTCTGGCCGCCGCCTGGATGAGAATGCGTTCCTCCCGCGACAGTTGCCGCTCGGGCCGCACGAAAATGCCGCCCGGCCGATCCAGAAGGTGGGCTTCAGGGCCGGAAGGAACAAGGCCCAGAATGCTGTCCTGCAGTTGCTGACGGTAGCTGGTGCGCTCCTCGTTCCATATGACCAGATCCACCGCAAGCCCCTTGTGTCGCCAGTATGCGTGCGCCTTGACCAGTTGGGCCGCCAGGCCGATGTTGGCGGAATTGCTGATTTTGAGCAGCACAATGGGCAGATCGCCGGAAATGGACTGCCCCCACAGCCCGGACTGGCTGCGCATGTTGGCGGCCAGCACGCTGGGTTTGGCCCGCAGGCGGGCGTCGGCATACACAATGTAGGATGCCAGTTCCTGATAGCGCATGGCGTCGCTCAGCGAGGCGTTGAACTGATGCAGCAGCACCTGGCTGTGAGTCCAGGCCAGGTCAAAGACCCGGTCGGCCAGGCGCCGGTCGCGGAAGGTGGCGATTTGTCGCTCACAGTCCTCGCGGGAACGGCTCATGCCGGTCGCCAGATCGACGGTCACGGTCTGGCCCGGATTCACGCTCAGGCGAACACGGATGGACACAATGGGATCCAGCACGGCTCCGGCCGTGTCGGACAGGGCTTCACTGTCCATGGCCGCCGGTTCGGCCAGGCTGCGGCCCCGCCCGATGAAGCGGGCGCGATCCGTTTCGTATGAAATGGCGCTGATGTCCGCGCCGTGCACGGCCGCCAGATGGCACATCCATACCGGCTCCTCGTGTTCGTCGCGCGTTCGTCTGGTGCACAGCAGGGCCTGGAGCGGGCGCAGAATACGGGTTTGCACGAACAGATTGCTGAAGGCCGGGTGCTGGGCATCGGCGGCGGGCGGGGCCATGACCACTTCGGCGTATGTCGTCAGTTCGAGGTGACGGATCAGACGGCTGCGGTTGGTGATGTGCAGACGCCTGAGTTCCACATCGTCTTCCGGGGAGACCACGATTTCCGTATGGGCGTTCAGCTCGCGGTGCCGGACGCGAAATTCGGCCCGCGCGTCGGAAAAGATGGCCTCAAAGTGCTCGACATGGGCGCAGGTGGGCTGACAGGTAGTGGACCAGAATTCGCCGCTGACCGTATCGCGCAGGTAGCAGAACTGCCCCAGGTTATCGAGGGTGGAATCCTCGCGCCAGCGGGTGACGGCCAGGTCGCGCCAACGGCTCCAGCCTCCTCCGGCGCTGCTGATCATAACGTGATAGTGTCCGTTGGACAGAAGCTGGACGGCGGGCGGCGTGAGATTGGGGTTGGTATAGATGCGCAGGCGGTTTTCCCCGCCGCGGGCTGAGGCGTCCACCGCGCCCGTCTGGCTGGCCGCGGCGTGGAACGGGGAATCGGGCGCGGCCTTCGGCACGCGCTCCTGCAAGAGCAGATCCACGGCCTGAAAGCCGGAGTCGGCCATAAAACGCCGCTGCATGGGATTGCCCCGCAGCACGGCGTCAAGGGCCAGCAGGCTCATGCCCTGGTGGTGGGACATGAAAAGCGGCAGCACGGCTGCCTCCCTGCCGTGGGGCAGGCGCGCGGGCGTGCGATCCACGGCCTCATACATGCCGAAGCGGCCGCCCGCCCCCTGGGCGCTCAGCTGGCACAGATTGCGGCAGGCCGCTTCGGGCTCGATCATGAGGGCCATGACCGATGCGTAGGGCGCGATAACCATGTCGTCGCCCAGGCCGGGTTTAAAGCCCAGGCCTGGCACGCCGAAGGCGCGGTACTGGTACGACAGGCCCGCGTCCAGGGTGTTGTAGCACGATTCGGATATGCCCCAGGGCACGCCGTGGTCATGGCCGTATTCGATGTGGCGGAGAACGGCTCCGTGACAGGTACTGTCCAGCAGGGATCCGGCATAGCCGGGCATGACCAGGGAGGGCATCAGGTATTCAAACATGGAGCCCGACCAGGACAGCAGCACGGGCTTGCCGTGCACGGCGGTGAGCTGTCTGCCCAGCGAAAACCAGCTGTCCTGCGGCAGCTGGCCCGACGCGATGGCCACAAAGTAGGCCAGCCGGGCTTCCGAGGCCAGCAGGTCGTAACACGAGGTGTCGCGCCGGCGCTCGTTGACGTTGTAGCCAATGCTGAGCAGGTCGCGGCCGGGGTCATACAGCAGGCGAAAATCCATATCCGCCAGTTCCGCCGCCTGGCGGGCCAGGCGTTCGGCCTGGGCCAGGCGCCCGGCGGCCAGCTCGCGCACCCGCATGGCCCGATCTCTGGCCGGCCCGGGCATGGCGCTGGCATCCAGGCCGGCCAGCTGCCGCAGGGTGGGCATGGCCAGATCGGGATGGGCGAGGGTCACGCCTGCGGGCGGCAGAAAATTTCGGAGATCGTCGTGAATGTCCCGGCACTGCCGGATGATCGCCGCCAGCCAGAAGGCCGCTTCGCCGTCCGGGTCGGCATGGCAGGCGGACTCAAGCCCATCGGCCAGTATTCGCAGCCCCTGGAGGCAGTCCGCCGCCTCGTCCAGAGACGGGAAGGAGCGTGCCCGCGCTTCGTCGAGGGCCTTGCGGAACTTTCGCCAGGCCGGACACCCGGGGCTTTCGGCCTTGAGCGCCGAATCCAGCAGTTCGGCAGTATCGGCCAGACCAGGCAGAAAGAAGGCGTTCCAGACGGGCGCGTCGGCCAGTTCCAGCAGGCCGGATCGCAGTGTCAGCAGATGGCCGGCCAGATTGCCGTTGTCCACAGTGGAGATATAGGGGGGATGCAGGGTTTTCAGCGTGCGTGTGTCGTACCAGTTGTACAGGTGCCCGGTATAACGCTCCAGGCCGTGGATGGCATTCAGCATGCGTTCCAGGCGTTCCAGCATGCGTCCCGAGCTCAGATAGCCGAAATCGTGAGCCGCCAGATGGGCCAGCAGGGCCAGCCCCATGTTGGTGGGCGAAGTGCGGTGGGCCACGGCGGCCACCGGGCTTTCCTGAATGTTGTCCGGCGGCAGCCAGTTGTCCTCGTCGCGCACATAGTGATCGAAAAAGGCCCAGATGCGGCGGGCCAGGCTGTGCAGAAAGCGGCTTTGCTCGCGGGTGGGCGCAAAGATCCTGGGACGGGTGGGCAGGCTGAGGCGCCAGGCCAGGGCCGGAGCGGCGATCCACAGCAGCAGAAAGGGCGCGGCCGCGGCCAGGCTCACGCTGTGTCTGAACAGCGCCATGGCCAGGGTCACGGCCAGTGCCGGGCATATCCACATCAGGCCGTACAGGCCGGGCAGGCTGGCTTCCGCCGTGCGTTCCGCCTCGTGCGACGGGTTCCACTGCAAAAGATGCCGGTGGCTGATTCCCTCGCGCCACAGGGTGCGCGCAATGGCATCCAGGCAGTATCCCGCTTCAAAGGGCAGCCAGGCCAGGTTCAGAAACTCGCGCGCCAGTTGCGGCTTCAGGCAGTGAAGCAGGGCGCGCGGGCGGGAGTCTCCCGGGCCCGTGCCGGCCAGTCCTGTGATGAAATCCGCCAGGGACGGCGCGAACAGCAGGGCCGCAAGGCCCAGTGTCCACAGCAGGGGCTGAGGCGCGATCAGCCAGCCCGTGATCAGCATGATCAGGAGGGCGGGAGGCGCCAGACTACGGCGCAGATTGTCGAACAGTTTCCAGCGTGACAGGGTTGACAGCGGATTTCGTTCGCGGCCTCCCCCCCGCCGGGGGACGCGGGGCAGCAGCCAGGGCAGGAGCTGCCAGTCGCCGCGAATCCAGCGGTGACGCCGCCTGACGTCGGCGCTGTAGCGCGCCGGGTAGCCTTCATACAGCTGTACGTCGCTGATCAGGCCCGACCGGGCGAAGCCGCCTTCAATAAGGTCGTGACTGAGGATGCGGTTATCAGGAAAGCGCTGGCCGGTACAGCGCTCAAAGGCGTCCACATCGTAGATTCCCTTTCCGATAAAGGAGCCCTGCCCGAACAGATCCTGATAGACGTCGGAGACGCTGCGGGTATAGGGGTCTATCCCCGCCTCGCAGCAGAACAGTCTGGCGTAGGGCGACAGTTCCGCGCTGGTCAGACCCACGCCCACCAGGGGCTGGAGGATTCCGTATCCCGCGATGACCCTCTGCCGTTCGCTGTCGAAAGCGGGCTGATTGAGAGGATGGGCCATGGCGCCGACAAGTTCGCGCGCGGCGTCTCTGGGCAGCATGGTATCCGTATCCAGCGTGATGACGTAGCGCACGGGCGGCCGGGTCAGGCCGTCGGGATCGGTCAGCGCGCCGCCCGCCAGCAGCAGAAAGCGGTCACGGTTTTTGCCGCGCAAAAGGCCGTTGAACTCCGCCAGTTTGCCGCGCTTGCGCTCATATCCCATCCACACCCCTTCGCCTTCGTTCCACAGCCTGGGGCGGTGGCACAGAAAAAAACGATCGGCCCGCGTGCCCGGGCCGGCCTGCCAGGTCTGGTTGAGGGCGTCGATACCCCGCCTTGCGTGTTCCAGCAGTGCCTGATCCAGGGGGCCTGTTTCCTCGGGCGCGTCGGGAAAATCGGTGAGCAAGCCGAATTGCAGGGCTTCGTCCCGGTTGGCAAGGGACAGCACGTCCAGTTTTTCCAGCAGCGCCTCCACCTGGGCGACAGAGCCGATCATGGTGGGCACGACCACCATGGTTCGGCACGAGGGTGGTATGCCGTGGCTGAAATCAAGCCGGGGCAGAAAGGCGGGCGGGGTCAGCCGCAGCGCCAGGCGGTTGACGATGGAAAGGGCCGTGCTGCTTGCGGGCAGGGCGAAAATCAGACAGACCGGCACAAGGAGCCACAGGGGAAGCCCCTCCCCATGCCCGTCCGGAGCCAGGGCTGCCGCGAAGGGCCAGGCGGACAGCAGGGTGAGGATGAGGGCCGCGCCCAGATACAGGGGCAAAGGATTGGCCCTGAGCGCGTGTGTCAGGGCAAAGGCCGCGCGGAGAAGGGCGGGCCGTTCTGCCATGCCCGCGGCCTTCCGCAGAAGGGGCCGGCCATCGCCCATCAGGTAGAAGCCCACATGGCGCGTCAGGCGTTCTTCAGGGGCGTTTTCCGAAGGCTGTCCGCCAGGGGGCGCTGTGCCGGCCGGCCGGCGGGCGCCGCCGTCCGGGGAGGCTTGTCTGGCCAGCTCCACAGCCGCCCGCGCCACATCCTGTTCGGGGAGCCGGGCGCGGCGGGACATTTTTTCCACAAGGTGGCGGTAATGGTCGCGCGAGACGAAGTTCATGGCCGGGTAGACTCCCGCCGGGTCTTCGCGCAGGATGGATTCCACCAGGCTGAGCTCTTCCACAAAGGCGCGCCAGTCCACGGCCGACAGATGACGCAGACTGGTTATGGTATTGCTGACAGAGACCTGATCCGCGGCCTGTTGCTGGGTTTCGCGCTGGATCATGGCCTCGATGGAGCTGCCGCTTTCAGCCAGCCTTTCCTCTACCCAGGCCAGAGGCAGGGTCAGGGCGCTGTTCTGGCCCTGGAGGCGCCGGGCAAATTCCGCCACAAAGGCGCTGCTGAGCGGAGGGGAGGACGATGCCATTTCGGCCACGCTGAGAACCACATTTTTGCGTTCGCGTTCCGCCACCTCAAGCATGCGATCCGCCCAGTCCACGGCCAGGGCGTGATCACGCCAGGCACTCATGACGCGGGCGGCCACCCGGCGCAGATTTTCCAGCAGGGCCAGACGCGCCATGATGGGGATGGCCCACAGCTCACCCAGGGTGAGGGGCGTCACCGTCTGGTAGGCCGCCACAAAACGGCTGAGGGCCTGGCTGTCCAGGCGGCCGTCGCTGTGGGAAATGTTTTCGAGAACAATATCGTACACACGGGGCAGGCCCTGCGAAAGCCGGCGCGTGCCGGCGCGCGCCGGGGCGGCCACCCGGGGGAGTTCACGGCTGTAGCGCGGCGGCAGATGGCGGCGGGCGGTACGGATCTGTTCTCCGATCAGGTAGGAGTTGTCCACCAGCCATTCCCCTGCCGGAGTGATGCGCCGGTTCTCCCGTGGCCGCGCGTTGACAGCGCGGAACATGGCGCAGCATTCGGCCAGCACGGCCTCATTGTCCGCCAGCCGGGTCAGCAGATGGTTGCGGTGCGGGCCGGAAAGAAGCCGGTGGCTCTGGGCCAGTTCCCTGCCGTGTTTTTCCATGCGCTCGGCGCTGAACAGTTCCGCGCGCAGCACAGGTTCGGAATCCCGGATGCGGCGGGCGGCCCGCCGCCGGAGAAAGCCGGTTTTAAAACGCTGCCAGGCGGGCGTGAAGACTGGGACAATGCTCATGAGGGGAATCTCTCGCAAGGATGAATGGCCGGAAAAGGACCGGACGCCGCAGAACCCGCCCCGCGCGGGACGGCGTCTTTTTCATTAATGGCGAGAGACAGGAGGGGATCAATGATATGTCGGAAGACCGGATGAGAACGAAAAAATGGCGCTTCCCGAAGAACGGGGAAAAGAAAGGGGTTCCCCGCGGATCATGGGTTGTGCGCGTGAGCGCGGGCGCGCCCCGGCGGGGGCGCGGCCCTGATGAGCTTTTGCGCCACAATGGTCAGAAAGCTTTCGCTGGTGCGGGTCAGAAAATCCCAGTCGTGGGAAATGATGATCCGCGCGGTGGTGAGGCTGGTCAGCACGGCGATAAGGCGTTCCCGTGCCTCCGGATCCAGGTCGTTGGTGGGCTCGTCCAGCAGCAGGGCCTCGGGCCGCATGGACAGAACCGTGGCCAGGGACACCAGCTTTTTTTCCCCGCCGGACAGGCGATGGGTGAGGCGGGGGCCGAAGCCCTCCAGCCCCAGTTCCGCCAGGGTTTGCTCCGCCCGCTGCCGCGCCTGGGCCTTTGTCAGGCCCAGATTCAGCGGGCCAAAGGCCACATCGTCCAGGACGGTGGGGCAGAAGAGCTGATCGTCGGCGTTCTGGAGCACCAGGCCCACCGCGCGGCGCAGGGCGCGCCGATCGTTTTCCCCGCGCACGGGCTTTCCGTGGAACAGGAGCTGTCCTTCATCCGGCGTCACCAGCCCGAGGGCCAGGCGGAAAAAGGTCGTTTTGCCGCTGCCGTTGGGGCCGTACAGGCCCACATGCTGTCCCGCTTCCAGCCCGAAGCTGGCATTATCCAGCACCGCATGATCGGGCGGGTAGGAGAAGGAAACATGATCCAGGGCGAAAATGGCGCGTTCAGACACCAAAAACCTCCGGGAAGCGATCCAGCAGGGCAAGGCTGATCAGTGCCGCGCTTGTGACGGCCAGAAAAAGGCCATCCGCCCGCGCGGCGTGGAATGCGGCCACGGATTGGAAGCTGCCGTCAAAGCCGCGCAGGATCATGGCTTCATGAATCCGTATGGCGTGATCGTGGCTGCGGGCCAGCACCATGCCCAGAATCCGGCTCAGGGTGCGGTAGCTGTGCAGGCTGGTGCGCGGCGCAAAGCCGCGCAGGCGGGCGGCCGTGCTCAGGCGGCGCTGTTCGTGCGCGATTACATGGATATAGCGGCAGGTGAACAAAAAAAGAAAGACCAGTTTGGACGGACAGCGCAGGCTGTGCAGGGCGCTCCCCAGCGTGGGCGACGGCATGGTGGCGGCCAGCGCCAGGCAGAGACACAGGATGGCGTTGGATTTGAGGGTGACCAGAACGGCCAGCTCCACGCCCTGGCGGCTGAAACTCAAGAGTCCACAGGAGATGACGGGTTCACCGGGCATGGTGGCGGGCACGGTGATCCACACAAAGGCGATGAACCCATTGACCGCCAGCACCCGCCGGAAGAGCGGCCCCAGGGGGGGGCGGCTCAGGGCCAGCAGCGCGGCGCTTCCCATCAGCCCCGCCGCGGCGCATTCGGCGCGCTGAAGCACGGCCAGGCAGGCGGCCCCGAGGATGAGCGCCGCCAGGCGGAAGCGGGGATCCACGCGATGGATGAGCGTATGCCCGTCGGCGAACACTTCGTCAAACACGGTCAGCGCCTCCGCCGGAAATACGCCGCCACGCCCGCCAGCCCGAAAATCCAGCCGATGCCGCCGATGATGTCCGCCAGCTTGGGCCCCCCCTCGCTCTGCCGGGCCAGCAGACGCTGGATGGGCGCCAGGCGGGCGCTGAGCGCCGCGTCCACAATGCGTTCCACATCGGCGGGCGTGGCCCAGCCGCCCTGTCCGGGAACAGCGGGGAGGGAGGCCGGGGGGTCTGCGGGCAGGGCGGGAGGCGCGCAGGCCGTGGCGCTGCCCCCTTCGCCGCCGGGCAGGGCGCGGATTGCGTCATTCAGCTCCGAGGCGTCCATGATCCAGTCGTTCTCGTGGCCTTCGCCCGCGTTGATGTGGATGCGCAGGCCATGGCCGTTGCGGATGTCAGCCGCGGGCACGGGAAAGCGAAATATTCCGCTGTCCCCGGTGCGGCCTTCCGCTATTTTGGCGCCTGTGACGGCATCGAAGACTTCAACCAGGCCCTGTCTGACCCTGGAACTGCGGTTGAAGCCGCATTCCGCCACGATGTCGGGCCCGTCCACATAGGCGAAAATGTTGACGCGGTGAGCGCCGGCCCGTCCGGCCGTCAGAAGAAGGCACACAAACGCCAGGCACAGGGGAGAAAGAAAACGCTGCATGAGAGCTCCTGCGGGTGTGGACTGCGCTCCGTTCGGGCAAAGGCTGGTTCAGCGCGGCGCCAGAAGCTCCGGCCTCACCCTGGCCAGAAACGAGACGGTCAGCATGCTGATCAGCCCTTCGACAATCATCACCGGAATATGGGCCAGAAGGAGCAGTTGGGCCGAACGCAAAAAACCTTCATCCGTGCCGGCCAGGCACAGGGCCGTGATGAGCCCCGCGCCCGCCACGGCCAGGGCTCCGCCCAGAAAGGCTCCCAGCGCCCGCGCGGCCGGCCCTTTCCCGAGCAGGGGGCGGAACAGGTACCAGGCCATCACGGCGGGAAAAGCCATGGTCACGGTGTTCACGCCCAGCACCGTGATGCCCCCATACTGGAAAAGCACGGCCTGAAGCATGAGGGCCGTCAGCATGCAGGGAAAGGCCGCCCAGCCCAGAATCATGCCCAGCAGGCCGTTGAGGATAAGGTGGACGTTGCCCGGCCCGATGGGCACATGGATCAGCGAGCCGACAAAAAAGGCCGCGGACAGCATGGCCGCGCTCATCAGCCGCTCGCCATCCAGCCGCCGCAGGCCGGCGGCCGTGCAGGCCGCGGCCAGCGCCGCTCCCGCCGCCAGAATGGGCGGCGACAACACTCCTTCGGAAAGATGCATACGGCAACCTTTCAGGACATGCCTGCCCCGGCACATGCCGGACGAGGCTGACATCCCCTGGCGGTATTACGGGTTGACAAACTGCGTCCACAGCACGGCGCCCAGTTCCACGCTTTTGGGACTTCCGTCGTGTTCCAGGCTGTCGGGCGAGCCTGTCAGCGCGGCAAAGCCCCACCATCCGGCAAAGGGCACGCCATAGGTGAACACGGCGTTGGCGTCGGCCCGGATAACCTGGGTCACCAGATAGGGGTTCGGGGCTTTGCGAGCGTGATCCTGATTGTAGTATTCCACTTCCACTTCGGCGTAGGGAACGGGCTTGCCGTCCAGCAGCACCCGGCCCTGAAAGACATTGCCCGCATAGTTGCCGAAGGGGCGGGTCAGCGGCACGATTTCGGTTTTGAGCCCCACGGGTTCATCCCAGCCGTCCTCGCCGCCAAAAGCCGCCACGCAGGTTTTGGTATAGTGGATGATATAGCGGTCTTCCGCGGGCTCCCAGTAGGGCATGGGCTCCATGACAAACTGGTAGACGCCGGGCCGCCTGATATCGTAGACCGCCGACCATGCCTCGTGATCCGCCACGGTGGCGGGCTGGAGGCTGTCCACAAGGTTGTGTTCCTCACCGTTGACCACGACCTTGAAGATTTTGGGCAGGGCCAGGGGCATTCCCTGCATGTCCATGGGATGCGTGAAGGACAGGTTCAGGGTGATCCGGGCCTCTTCCCTGTCGCTGACCGTGGAGGCGGAGGGAATGACCATGCCGAAATGGGCCGCAGCCTGGCCGGCTGTGCCGAGCACCAGGCACAGGCTTGTGAGCAGAGCCTTCCACATGCGTGACACTCCTTCGTGCTGGGCCTCCATGGAGGGGAAGCGCCGCCCCGGTTTTCGCGGGATAAAGCGCGGGCTCATGGGGTGAAGCCTTGGTAGCACATTTTTTTTAAAAATAGCAAGATCCTGAGAATGAGGCCGGAGACGCTTCCCAGGCTGTGGCCGCACAAGGCTGGACGGAGCGGGGCGCCGAATCGCCGTGGGGAATTTGGGGGCGCCGGGCGGCTCAGGGGACGGGCGCGGCCTGCTCCAGGGTCGTCTTGTCGTTGTGGTACAGCAAGTATTTGGAGCTGTGATAGAAGTCGTCCACCTGCCGCTTCATGGCGGCGGCGCGCTCCGGCTCCGCGTTCAGCAGATTGTCCGCCGCGGGGGCGTCCAGTCTGTACAGGCCGTCCTGTCCGGTATCCGCGCGCCGCGCGAAGCAATAGCCGTCCTTAATCAGAAAGCGGGTGTCGTCCGAGGCGCTGATGAACGCCATGGCGTCCTGGTCGTTGCGGGGATCGAGCAGGTTGCGGCCCAGGGTATTGGAGCGGAACGGCACCCCCGCCGCCGAGGCCAGGGTGGGCAGCACGTCAAGCTGGGTGTGCGGCGCCGTGTTGACGCCGGGCGCAATCTGGCCGCCGGGCGCGTACAGCAGCAGGGGAATGTGCCAGGCCTGAAGTCCGCAGGCCAGATAGCCGGGGCTTATGTTGGCCGAGCTGTTGTTCAGCCCGTGGTCGCCAAAGATGGCGAAAAGGGTTGTGTCAAACCAGGGCTCCCGGCTGGCCCGTTCAAAAAAGCGGCGCAGGGCCCAGTCCGCAAAATGGATGGACTGGTATTCTTCCGGGTTTTCAAAGCCATAGTGCCTCAAGAGAGCGGCCGTGGGCTCGGGGGCTCTCACATAGCCCTCGTTGTCGTCCGGAATGGTGTAGGGCCGGTGGAAGCCCGCCGTCTGGATAAACGCCACAAAGGGCTTGGGGCCCCGGCTCAGCACCTCGGTGGCCTCGCGCAGGAGCGCCAGGTCGGAAATGCCCCAGACATCCACGTTGGGGGCCTTCCAGGCCGATTCTTCCAGGAGCCGGAGGCCCTCGACGTTGTGCTGGAACAGCCCCCGGATATTGGCCCAGTTCGCGTTGCCGCCGATCATGTAGTATTTTTCGTAGCCCTGGAACTCATTGAGAATGGTGGATTGCTCCACCAGCCTGGGGTTGCGCGAGGTGGTTCCGCCCGTGTGGTTGACGTCGGGCACCCCCGAGACGCTGGTGAATATGGCGCGGGCCGTGGTGCGGGTGGGCGCGTAAAAATTGGGATAATACAGACTTTTGCCCGCCAGTTCGGCCAGAAAGGGCGTGGGGCCCCCATCGTCGCTTCCGGCCGGAGCCGGGGCCAGGGAGGTTCGCGGCCAGGCCAGGGATTCCATGACGATGATCACCACGTTGAGCCGTTCCCCGTCCGGGCGATCCGGGTGGACAGGGTAGGCGCGGGCGTAGGTCAGGGGCTTTTGCCCCGGAGGCAGCCGCAGCCAGGCGGCCATACGCGGCCAGGCGTCGGCCGCCGCCTCGGGATCGGGCGGAACGGCCTCTCCGTAATGGCGGGTGTCATACAGGTTTTGCATGGGGTTCAGGGCCAGCAGGGCGATATTGCCGTCGGCGCTGAAATAGGCGTTGCTCCAGCGCAGGGGGAAGAGGTTGGAGCTGATTTGTCCATAGCCCATGACAAAGAGCCCGATCAGGGCCGCCAGGGTGAGCAGGCCGCGCCGCGCGCGCGACACGGCTCCTTTTTCCGCGGGCTGTCCGCCGCGCCGCACGGGTGTCGGAACATGGCGGCGCAGGGCGCGGGCCAGCAGAATTCCATACAGGGCCACGGCCAGGATGAAGAGCGCCAGGAGCCGCAGCACCGGATAGGTCTGCCAGACCATGGCGGCGGAGATGAGCGGATCCTCGGCAAAGGCCAGAGCGCTCATATCCAGCCGGGCGTGCAGGTAAAAGAAAAAGCCGAAGTCCAGGATGACAATGAGCAGAGCCACGCTGAACAGGAGCGCCTGCACCCCGCACAGCAGAACCCGGGCCGGGGCGCGGCCGGGGGCGGACACCCGCCGTTCCAGGGCGGGGATCAGCAGGCAGACGGCCAGAGGCAGGGTGAGAAAGACCGCCCAGCGCGCGTCGAACTTAAGGCCGATGTACAGCGCGCGGGCGATGTGCCCGGTATGGGTGATATCGGGCAGCAGAAAAAAAAGCAGACCCAGGCGCGCCGAAAAAAACAGCGCTGTGGTGAAGAGCAGCGCCAGGGCCAGCGGGGGAAGGGGCTGCCAGGGGGCAAGCCTTTCCCGCAAGGAAAGAGTTCGCATGCATCGCTTGTAGCGTTGCGCCGCGCGGGGTGTCAAGGAAACTGCGCCCGGTTCCCCGGCGGACGGGAAGCCTGCCGCGTTGTTTCAATGCCTTTGCCCCGAACTCTCATTGCCACACAAAAAAGCTTGATCTTACGGTGAGGCATGTGCGCGGGCCGTGTTCGCATGCGTCCCGCCGCGTTTCCGAAAACGTTTCTTTGCCGCGAGAGGATCTGCCATGAGTCAGAACGCCGCTGCCAGCGCCGGTCAGGACGACCGGAACAAAATCGGAGTTGTCGCCGCCACCCTGATGGTTGCGGGCAATATGATGGGATCGGGTGTGTTCATGCTGCCCGCCAACCTGGCCGCCATAGGCAGCATCGCGCTTATCGGCTGGCTTATCACCTGCGTGGGGGCCGTGTGCCTGGGCCTGACCTTCGCCAAGCTGGCCTCCATCGATCCGGCGGCGGGCGGCCCCTACGCTTACACGCGCAAGGCCTTTGGCGATTATATGGGGTATCAGACCAACCTCATCTACTGGCTGGCCAACGTCATCGGCAATGTGGGCCTGGCCGTGGGGGGCATAGGGTACCTTACCCATTTCTTCCCCAGCCTGCGCAATCCCTATATGTTCGCCTTCGCCCAGATTTTTGTCATCTGGCTTTTCACCTACGCCAATATGCTGGGGCCCAGCCTGGTGGGGCGCATTCAGTCGCTGACCACCATTGTGGCCCTTGTTCCCATTATCGGCATGGCCCTTCTGGGCTGGTTCTGGTTTCATCCCACGGTGTTCACGTCGTCATGGAACGTGTCGGGCGAGGGCGACATCCAGGCGTTGGGCGCCACGCTGACCTTTACCCTGTGGGCCTTTATCGGTGTGGAAAGCGCGTCCGTGTCCGCCGGGGTGGTCAAAAACCCCCGGCGCAACGTGCCCATCGCCACCATGGGCGGGGTTATCCTGGCCGGGATATGCTATGTGCTGAGCTCCTCGGTGATCATGGGCATGATTCCCAGCAAGGAGTTGGTGTCGTCCTCCGCGCCCTTTGCCGACGCGGCCCGCATAGCCCTGGGCGACTGGGCGGCCAACGCCGTGGCTTTGTGCGCGGCCGTCGGCTGCCTGGGATCGCTGGCCGGCTGGACGCTGCTGGTGGGACAGAGCGCCAAGGCGGCGGCCGATGACGGCCTGTTCGGCAACGTGTTTGCCCGGGTCAACAAAAAGAATGTGCCCGCCGCGGGTCTGGCCATTGTGGCCGTGCTCATGACGCTTCAGGTGCTGGCCACCATGTCGCCCACGGCCAGCGAGCAGTTCGGCAAACTGGCGTCCATCGCGGTGATTCTGACGCTTTTGCCGTATATTTACTCCTGCATTTCCATCAAGGTGATCGGTTATCATGTGCTGCCGTCCAACAGCTTCGCGGCCTATACCGTGGTGGGCTTCATCGGCGCGGTTTACAGCCTGGCGGCCCTTCTGGGTTCGGACGGCGAGCAGACCCGCTGGTCGCTCATCTTCGTCATCGCCACCATTGTGTTCTACTCCGTGGCCCTCAACCGAAAGCGCGAAATCGAGGAAAAGCAGATCCGGCCCGGCGGCATTTCTCCCGCGTGGGTGCGTTACGCGTCTTTGCTCATGACGGTGCTCATGCTCGTGGCCACTTTCTGGTTCGCGCTGGCCCACCGGAACATCAGTGTCCGCCAGCGCGCGCCCCGGCCCGGCATTCTGACCCAGGTTCCGGACGCCCCGTCCGCGGGCATGGGCTTTGAGGGCGCGGCGGCGGAATCCGCCGTGTCTTCCCCGCTGGAAAAACCGGCTTTATGAAAACCCTTTTCCGCAAGGAGTGCGACATATGATCTTAGCTCAGTCCCCCGACAAGCTGGGGATCCGCGTTTTGCTCGTCCACGATCAGTGCGAGGCCGAAACCGTGGGCGGCCGCCTTGTCCGCAAGCTCAAGGCTCACCTGGAACAGGAAGATATGGAGGTGCTGGCGGCAAACTCGTCCTTTGATGCGGCCATGCTCATGGTGGCCGATCCGCTCATTCAGGCCGTTCTGCTGGACTGGGATTTGGAGGACGCCGCCGGCCACGGCCCGGCCTCCGCGGTTCTGAATTCGGTGCGCCAGAGGAACGCCGATGTGCCGGTGTTTTTGTTCACGGATCGTGAAAACGCGGCCCAGATTCCCCTTGAGGCCCTGCGCCGCACCAACGATTTCATCTGGCTGTTTGAGGACACCGCCGCCTTTATCGCGGGGCGGGTGAGGGCCGCGGTGCGTTCCTATCGCGAAAAGCTGCTGCCTCCCATGTTTGGCGCGCTGACCCGCTTCGCCCAGGTGCACGAATATTCGTGGCATACGCCGGGCCATACCGGGGGCACGGCCTTCCTGAAGTCTCCGGTGGGCCGGGCCTTTTTTGATTATTTCGGGGAAAATCTGTTTCGATCCGACCTGTCCATTTCGGTGGGCGAGCTGGGCTCG
Source organism: Desulfovibrionaceae bacterium (assembly GCA_022510785.1). Classification (GTDB taxonomy): domain Bacteria; phylum Desulfobacterota; class Desulfovibrionia; order Desulfovibrionales; family Desulfovibrionaceae; genus Mailhella. The sequence continues at coordinate 79,511 of JAFLSV010000005.1, forward strand.
CTTCTCGATCACTCCGGCTCCATCGGCGAGAGTGAGCAGTACAGCGCCCGTGTGTTCGGCGCCCACCGAACCTATCATGTGACCAACGGCTCTTCCACCTCGAACCGGGTAATCATGATGGCCAGCGTCACGCGCGGGCAGGTGGCCCTGTGCGACCGCAACGCCCACAAGTCCGTGGAGCACGCCATCACCATGTCCGGGGCCCTGCCCACCTATATCATGCCCACCCGCAATCAGTACGGCATTATCGGGCCCATTTTGCCCGAAAGCCTGACGCCTCAGGCCATCCGGGCCTCCATTGAGGCCAATCCCCTGATCGGGCGGGACATGGACTCCACACCGGTGCATGCCGTCATCACCAATTCCACCTACGACGGCCTGTGCTACAATGTGCGCCGCGTGGAGGAACTGCTGGGTCAGAGCGTGGATCGCCTGCACTTTGACGAGGCCTGGTACGGATACGCGCGCTTCAATCCCCTGTACAGGGATCGCCACGCCATGCACGGGGATCCGGCCGAACACGGAGACGACAAGCCCACGGTGTTCGCGACCCAGTCCACGCACAAGCTGTTGGCGGCCCTGTCCCAGGCGTCCATGATCCATGTGCGCGACGGCCGCCGTCCCATTGAGCATCACCGCTTCAACGAAGCCTTCATGATGCATGCCTCCACCTCGCCCCAGTATGCCATTATCGCATCCAACGACGTGAGCGCGGCCATGATGGACGGCCCCGGCGGAGAGGCCCTGACCGGAGAAGCCATTCGCGAGGCCGTGGCCTTTCGCCGTCTCATAGCCCGCTTGAACGCCAGCTACGCCGAACACGGCGACTGGTTCGTCAATGTGTGGCAGCCGGACAGTTATCCCGACGAATCCGGCAAGAAAATTCCCTTCTGGAAGACCGACCCCGCCCGCCTGGTCTCCGACCCTTCATGCTGGACGCTCAACCCCGGCGAAAGCTGGCATGGCTTCGGCAACGTGGAAGAGGGATACTGCATGCTCGACCCCATCAAGGTGTCGGTGACCACGCCCGGCGTGGGGCCAGGCGGCCTTATGGAGCGGGGTATTCCGGCCTCGGTGCTTACGGCCTACCTGAACCGCTTCGGCATTGTGGTGGAAAAAACCACGGATTTCACCATATTGTTCCTTTTTTCCATCGGTGTGACCAAGGGCAAATGGGGAACCCTGGTGGATACGCTGCTCCGCTTCAAAAGCGACTACGACGCCAATACTCCGCTGGCTCAGGCCCTGCCCGCCCTCACCGACACCCATCCCCGCCGTTACGCAAATATGGGCCTTCGGGATCTGTGCGCCGATATGTTCAGCACCATGAAAGCGCTCCAGACCACACGCCTTTTGTCGGCGGCCTTTTCCGTGCTGCCAGTGCCCGACATGAGCCCGACGGAGGCCTATGAAAATCTGGTACGGGGCCGTACCGAGCGCATGGGACTGGATGCCATGGCCGGACGCACCGTGGCCACGGGGGTTGTGCCCTATCCCCCGGGCATCCCGCTGCTCATGCCCGGCGAAAACGCCGGCCCGGCCGACGGGCCGCTGCTTGGGTATCTCAAGGCGCTGGAAGCGTTTGACGCCAAATTCCCCGGCTTCGGGCACGATACCCATGGCGTGGAAAACGAGGACGGTCAGTCCATCATCACCTGCCTGAGCCGATAGAACACCTGAACGCTGTGCCCTGGCACAGCCCGTGCCCGGGCATCTTGCCAGCCCTGACCCGGGCTCCGCCAAGCCCGTACAGCGCCCGAATCAGGTTTTGCCGGACGTTCCGGACAGCCCGTGTCCCCCCACGGGCTGTCTGCCCGCGGGCGTTGCCGCGGCAGCCATGTCCGCCGCGTCGCGCGGTATCTGCCAGCGAGCCTGCCCCTGGCAGGGTTGCCCGGGGATTGCATTTGAACCATTTTTGCATTATGTCCCGCGTAGGGTATTCTGAAAAACAAGCCTTCGTTTCTCGCCAGATTCGCTGTCTTTGAGGTGCCGCCCATGCAGGTTTTGCTGAATGAACTTCTTTTTTCGTTGTCCAAGGCCCTGGACTGTGTGGAAAGTGAACTGCTTGGCGTGACCACCAATCACGGCAAGCGGGTGGCCTGCATTTCCATGCGCCTGTGCCGGGCTCTGGGGCTTTCCGACGATGATGTCTTTGATATGGGCTGCTGCGCCGTGCTGCACGACAACGCGCTGACCGCCTATATGCTGGAAGCCGGACGCAGCGGCATATCGCGTCTGGAGGGCTTTTCCGCCCATTGCGAAAAAGGCGAGGAAAACGCGCGGGCCTTTCCTTTCGTGGGCAACGCGGCGGACATTATCCTGCATCACCACGAAAACTGGAACGGCACGGGGTTTCACGGGCTTGCCGCGGATGCCATACCCGTGCGCGCGGCCGTGCTGCGCCTGGCCGACAATATGGATTTGCACCTCGCGCTGGGCACGGCCCGGCCCGATATGGAAGCGGACATACGCTCCCATGTGCTGCGCTTTCGCGGGAAACTATACGCGCCCTATGTAGTGGATGCCCTGCTTGATCATATAGGGCCGAAGCTGCTCAATGATGTGCTTGACGAGCGTATCGACGCCTCCCTGGCCGCGGACTTGGCCTGTCGGAGGGTGGAATTGTCCACGGACGCCATGCTGCGGCTGTGCGGCATGTTCGCGTTTATTGTTGATGCCAAATCACGCTTTACCATGCTCCATTCGCGCGGGATAGCGACCAAGGCCGGCTATATGGGCAAGGTATACGGCCTGTCGCCCGAGCACTGCGATCGCCTGGTTATTGCCGGTTATCTGCACGATATCGGCAAGCTGTCCACCCCCGCCGCTATTTTGGAAAAACCGGGCCCGCTGACTCCTGAAGAGTACGAGATCATGAAGCGCCATGTGGAAATGACCTGGGAAATTCTGAAGGACGTGGGCGGCCTGGAAGAGATATGCCGCTGGGCGGCCTCTCACCACGAAAAGCTGGACGGAAACGGGTACCCGCGCGGGCTCAGGGAGCACGAGCTGTCGTTTGAATGCCGCCTTATGGCCTGTTGCGACATCTATCAGGCACTCACCGAAGATCGCCCCTATCGCGCGGGCATGCCGCACGATAAGGCCATGTCCGTCATGTACCCCATGGCCAGCCAGGGCATGCTGGATTTTGGCATTGTCGAGACCATGGATAGGGCACTGCGGGACGCGGAGATCTAGGCTCAGGACTCGTTAATTGCCAAAAGCTGAAAAAGTTCTCATTGTTGGCTCCAGAAGGGGACAATAAAGGATCTTTTTCATCTTTCGCATTTCGCATGCCCGGATTGCCTGTATCAAGCGCTGCTTCCCCCGGTCTCATAGTGTTCCGGGGGGTGCGGCAAGCCTGCTGAAAAAGGGGCCTTTCCCGCTGTATCGGACGCGCAAAAGGCGGCCTGAATGCAAAACTTCATG
>JAFLSV010000050.1 GCA_022510785.1 Desulfovibrionaceae bacterium
AGTTATACGAAGAGGTCACCGCTCTTTTCAAGCTCGCCCGGACTCATCAGGAAATTCAGGCGGATTTCTGGGAATCTCTGGAAAAAGGGCATGGCAGAATCGAAAAAAAAACATGCGCCTGCATCAGCGCCGCCCCCTGGCTGGAGCATGTCCCTGGCGGATGGACAAAACTCGATGCCGTGGCCAAATCAGCTCCTCTGATGAAAAAAAGTAAATCTATATCTGAAACACGATATGTTATTTTCAGCCTTCCCCCGGATGCCGAAAAATCGTCAGGGCAGTCCGTGAACACTGGGGGATCGAAAAGACGCTCCACTGGAGGGCTGGATGTGGCCTGCCATGAAGGCGCCTGCATCATCAAAAAAGATACCCCCCTGAAAAATCTGGCAATTCTTCGCAGAATCGGCTTCAATCCCGTCAAGCCCCGTCCCCCTGAGGGGATGACCACAAACAAGGCGCAGCCCGGATCTATCCTGTCACAGATCTTCAGCGGGCGCCACTTCATCAAAATTTGGATGCGCCGGCCCTGAAGAGCGTCTTTTTCTGTTGACAGCGGTTTCTTAACGGCTTATTCATTCGGTCTTTGCCATAGAGCGAGACAGGAGACAGCCCATGAAAACCTTTACTCCGACTCCGGAAACCATAGATCGCCAGTGGTACCTGGTGGACGCGGACAGCCAGATTCTTGGCCGCCTTGCCTCCCAGATTGCCCACCGCCTGCGCGGCAAGCACAAGCCCGAATTTGCCCCGCACATGGATAACGGCGACTTCATCGTGGTCATCAACTGCGACAAAATCCGTGTGACCGGCGGCAAGCTCCAGAAAAAGAAATACTACAGCCATTCCGGCTGGGTAGGGGGCCTCAAGGAAATTACCCTGGAAAAGCAGCTGGCCACCAAGCCCGCCGAAGTTCTGCGCCACGCCGTGCGCGGCATGCTGCCCAAAAACCGCCTGGGCCGCGCCATGCTGAAGAAGTTGAAAATTTATGCCGGGGCAGAGCATCCTCATGCCGCCCAGGCTCCCCAGCCGCTGACCTTTCAGAATTAGGAGCGCGCCCCATGTCCACGTTTGACTACGGCACCGGCCGCCGTAAAACAGCCATCGCCCGCACCCGCCTCTATGCCGGTTCGGGTTCCATTGAAGTCAACGGTCGCCCCGCGGATCAGTATTTTCCGCGCAAGACCCTGCAAATGATCATCCGCCAGCCTTTGGTGCTCACCAAGTTGCTGGATCACTACGATGTCAGGGTCAACGTGTCCGGCGGCGGCGTCACCGGTCAGGCCGAGGCGGTGCGTCACGGCATTTCCCGTGCGCTGCTGGCGGCGGATCCCTCCCTGCGCCCCGCGCTGAAGCGCGCCGGCTTCCTCACCCGCGACGCCCGCAAGAAGGAACGCAAAAAGTACGGCCTGGCCGCCGCCCGCGCCCGGTACCAGTACTCCAAGCGTTAAGGGGTGTCCCCCTTCTGCTCGCTCGGCAGGCCGGGTTGTGCCCGGCCTGCCTTTTGGTGCTTGTGTTCACGGGAGTCCCGGCGAAAAGCCCCGGAAGGGCACCGGCTCTGCCGATCCAGCCTGGAGAACAGCCCGCTGGCACGGCTGGATGATTTTTTGAGGCATCTGCCCGGCAGCAACGTGTGCCTGGAATTGCGCAAGGCGGACAAGGCCGCGCTGTGGTTCTGAATGGGGCCAGTCCGCACGGATAGGGAGGCGTCCCATGCCTGCTTTTCTCTCCCTGAAGCCAGATACGCAAAAGCGCTTTCCCCATCTGCCTGAAGGCTTCTGTGTCTCGCTCATCGGCATGGCGGGCGCGGGCAAGAGCACTGTGGGCAGAGTGCTGGCAAAACGTCTGAAGTGGGCCTTTGCCGACGGCGATCACCTCATCGAGGCCGCCTATGGCGCGCCTCTGCAGGCTATCACCGATGCCGTGGACAAAGAGACCTTTCTGGATATCGAGGCCGCCATTCTCGGTACACTGCGGCTGAACCGCTGCGTGCTGGCCCCTGGCGGCAGCGCGGTGTACCGCGATGCCGCCATGCGCCACCTGGCCTCTCTCGGGCCCATTGTGTACCTGTACGCGCCCCTGGCCGTGGTGGAAGAGCGCATTGCCCGTCATCCCGACCGGGGGCTGGCCATGGAACCGGGGCAGAGCGTGGCTGACCTGTATCGCGAAAGAGAGGCCCTGTACCGCCGCTGGGCCGCCTTCGCCGTGGATTCCGCCACCCTGAGCCCCACCCAATGCGCCACGGCCATTCTGAAGCGGCTGAAAACGCTGCGGGGGACGGACGGCGCGGGAGAGCCGCGCCTTTGCTCACAGCCTTGACGCCCCCACTGCGGCAAGGCTATTCTCGCTTTCTGTTCCCGTATGATGCTTCCGGGTCTTTCGCGCCCGATACGGCTTTTCATACCACGTCCTCCCCCCTCCGGGGGAGCGCAAGGAGTTTTTCATCATGAATCGTGCATTTCTGCTGGCTCTGGCCTTTTGTGTGTTCACCGCTGCCGCCGCCTCTCCGGCCCTGGCGGAGGGCAAAATCGGGGTGGCCAGCATGGCCCAGGTGACGGCGCAGAGCCAGCCCGGCCAGGAGGCCGAAAAGCAGCTTCAGACCCAGTTCGGCAAGGAGCGCGGCGATCTGGAAGCCCAGGCCGCCGCGCTCGACAAGAAGGCCGAAGACCTCAACAAGCAGGCCGCCGCGCTGTCGGACAAGGCCCGTGCCGACAAGGCCATGGAAATCCAGACCCAGGCCCGGGACTTCGAGGCCAAAAGGGCCGATTTCGCCCAGCGCCTGAATGATGTCCAGCAGGCCATCACGGCCCAGATGCAGGATATTCTCACCAAGGCCTGCATCAACTACGGCTCGCAGAACGGCTATGACATCATCATCGACGGCGCGGTCATCATGTACGCCTCCGACGCCACCAACGTCACCGCCGGCCTGGTGGAGGAAGTGAACAAGGTGTGGAAGGCCCAGGGCGGCAAGTTCAACCTGGGCGGCAAGGCGCCCGCCAAAAAGTGATGAGCGCCCGCAGCCTGCGCCTGTCGGACATTGCGGATCGCCTGGGGCTTCGCCTTCAGGGCGTGGACATGGACGTGGCCGGCGTCAACACCCTGGATGACGCCGGCCCTGATGAGCTCAGCTTTCTGGCCAATCCCAAATACGCGCCCCGTCTGGCGGAAACCCGGGCCGGGGCGGTCATCGTGCGGCCCGAGCACGCCCACGAGGTCACGCGCGCCCTCATCACCGATGATCCCTATCCCGCCTTCGCGAGGGCGGCGGCCCTGTTTGCCGTGCCCCAGGGCGAATTTTCAGGGCTGAGTCCCCTGGCCTCCATTCACCCCGACGCCGTGCTGGGCGAGGGCTGCGATGTGGCGCCCTTTGCCGTCATTGCGGCCCGCGCCCGTCTGGGCGGGGGCTGCCGCATCTTTCCCGGCTGCTATGTGGGCGAGGACTGCCTTTTGGGCGAGGGCTGCGTGCTTTACCCCAACGCGGTGCTCATGGCCGGAACGCGCCTGGGCAAAAACTGCGTGCTCCAGCCCGGCGCGGTGCTGGGGGCCGAGGGCTTCGGTTTTGCCCGCACGCCCGAGGGCATCCGCAAGGTGCCGCAGATCGGCCGGGTGGTGGCGGGCGACCGGGTGGAAGTGGGGGCCAACAGCGCCGTGGACCGCGCCGCCCTCAGCGCCACGCTGATCGGCGACGGCACCTGCCTCGACAATCTGGTGCAGGTGGGCCACAATGTGCGCCTGGGCAAGGACTGCCTCATCGTGTCCCAGGTGGGCATTTCCGGTTCCACCCAGGTGGGCGACAATGTGACCATGGCCGGACAGGTGGGCGTGGCCGGGCATCTTTCCATAGGCAGCGGGGTCACCATCGGCCCCCAGTCCGGGGTGGCCAAGGACATCCCCGAGGGACAGACCGTGGGAGGATCGCCCACCGTGGACTATGGCACCTATCTGCGCACCCTGAGCCTGATGCCCCGTTTTCCGGAACTGTTCAAGCGCCTGTCCAGACTGGAAAAGGACATGGAAGCGCTGCGCCGTGAGGCCCAGGCGGAGCACTGAGGGACAGCGGCGGCCGGACGCGGGCGGGGCATCCCGCGCGGCAGGGCAACGACGACGGGGACGAATGACTGCGGGGACGGCGGCAATCCGGCCGCCGTGCATGAAGCCGCAAAGGACAGCTCATGAACGACAATACCCTTGGCATAAAGGACATTCTTGATCATCTGCCCCACCGTTACCCCTTTCTGCTGGTGGATCGGGTGGTGAACATCACCCGGGGCGAAAGCATCAAGGCTTACAAGAACCTGAGCTTCAACGAGCCCTTTTTTCAGGGGCACTTTCCGGGCATGCCGGTTATGCCGGGCGTGCTGATTATCGAGGCCATGGCCCAGACCGGGATACTGCTGGTGGCCCACAGCCTGCCGGAGGGCCAGAGCCTCAGCGACAAGCTGTGCCTGTTCAGCGGCATTGAAAGGGCCCGCTTCCGTAAGCCCGTGGTGCCCGGTGATCGCCTGGACATTGAGTGCACGCATCTGCATCACAAGCTGCGCCTGTGGAAAATGGACGCCCGCGCCTATGTGGACGGCGTGCTGGCGGCCGAAGCCTCGCTGACGGCCTCGGCCATGGACAGGGATGCGTTCTGATGCCGGCGACAATTCATCCTTCAGCGTTTGTTGATCCTGGCGCGGAGCTCGGCGACGCGGTGGTGGTGGGCCCCTGCGCGGTGATCGAGTCCGACGTCACGGTGGGCGAGGGCACCCGCATTGACGCCTTCGCCGTCATCAAGCGCTATACGAGCCTGGGCAGGGACAACCATGTTCATTCCCACGCGGTGGTGGGAGGCGAACCGCAGGATCTCAAATTCCACGGCGAGGTCTCGCGCCTGGTGATAGGCGACCGCAACAGCATCCGCGAGTTCGCCACCCTGCACCGGGGCACCGAGGGCGGCGGCGGTGAAACGCGCATTGGCAGCGACAACCTGCTCATGGCCTATGTGCATGTGGCCCACGACTGTGTGGTGGGCAACGGCGTCATTATGTCCAACAACGCCACCCTGGCCGGGCACTGCCTGGTGGGCGACGGAGCCATCATTGCCGGTCTGTCCGCGGTGCATCAGTTCGCCCGCGTGGGCACGCACGCCTTTGTGGGCGGCATGTCGGGCATTGCCCAGGATCTGCCGCCCTGGATGCTGGCCGTGGGCAACCGGGCCGCGGTGCAGTCGCCCAACATTGTGGGCCTGCGCCGGGCCAGGGCCAGCCAGGAGCTGGTCAGCGCCTTCAAGCAGGCCTTCCGCCTGGTGTGGCATTCCGGGCTGCCCCGGCCCGACGCCCTGGATCAACTGGAAGCCGAATACGGCCATCTGTCTGAAATTCTGGACTTTGTCCGCTTTGTGCGGGAAAGCCCGCGCGGCATTCTGCCCGGGGAGGCTCGCCACCGGGACGAGTAGGCGCGGGCGGCAAACGCGCGCCCAAGCCGTCCGGCGCCGCGTCCTATTCCCCTTGGCTGCGCGCCGGATAGCGCCCGCAGCTGAAGCGCCCGCCTTCCGGGCACCAGCCCAGGCGTTCGCAGCGCGGCCCGGCGCGCTCAAAAATTTCGGGCAGCGCTCCCCGGCACAGCTTCAGCATCATGCCGGCCACACGGCGGATCTCCCACTGGGCCCGCATGCAGCAGCGGTGCTCAAAAAAGTTGAGCAGGGCGCGGCAGTTCATGCTCACCACTATATTGCTGGCCGCCGCCTGGGGCAGGACAAAGCGCGCATCCTCACGGGAAGCGTTCCGGCCGTCCGCGTCCAGCAGGGCCTTGATATCCCGGTAGGCCGCGCCCGCTTCGGCCATGAAGCGTTCAAAGCGCGCCCGCGCCCGGGCATTGGCGGCCACGGCCGGGGGCAGCACATAGTCAAAGTCCGAGGCGTCCACATAGCGCTGGCTCTGCTGCGAATACGAGGCTATGCGGTGCCGCACCAGCTGGTGGGTCAGCGCCCGCGACACCCCGGACAGGCCAAAGGTAAAGCTGACATGCTCCAGCGGGCTGCCGTGGCCCGATTCCAGCACCTGGCGCACAAAAGCCGCCTGTCTGTCCCTGTCCGCGCCGTCCGCCGTCAGTTCCGGCCACGCATCGCCCACAAAGCCCGCGTGGTAGCACTGCCGGAAGGCCGCGTAAATCACGGCCAGAGGCTCTGGCGTATGCGCCAGCAATTCCACCCTGGGCTCTACTTCAGCCATGCCTGAATCCTCCACGTTTCACGCTTTTCCCGACAGGCCGCGGATCTGCCCGGGGGAAAGCCGCATTGTCCGGAAATGTTCCGGGGAGCGCCCGGGGAAGGGATAAACGCCCGGCAAGACGGCCATACCCGGGAGCGCCCGGAATGTCCCGGGAATGCCGATCCTCACAGCGAATGCTGATCGCCGCCATCTCCACGCCGCGCCGCCCCCCGGGAAGCTTGCGGGGAGCGCGCCGGAAGCTCCCTGACCCTGCCCAGGTGCCGGTACGCCCTGTCCGTGGCCATGCGGCCGCGCGGGGTGCGCTTGTACAGGCCGCACTGGATGAGATAGGGCTCGTAAATGTCTTCCAGTGTGCGCACCTCTTCCGAGCAGGCCACGGCCAGGGTTTTGACACCCACGGGGCCGCCGTCGAAGTGCTCGATGAGCAGGGTCAGAATCTTGCGATCCATCTCATCCAGGCCCAGCTCGTCCACATCCATGCGGGTCAGGGCGTTGCGGGCCTGTTCGCCGTCCACCACCCCGGCGCCGGACACGCTGGCAAAGTCGCGCACCCGGCGCAGCAGGCGGTTGGCGATGCGCGGGGTACCGCGCGAACGGCGGCCTATTTCCCGCGCGCCGTCGTCCGTGATGGGCACATCAAGGATGCGCGCCGCCCGCAGAACCACGCGGGCCAGATCGTCCGGCGAGTAAAATTCCAGGCGGCTGACAATGCCGAAGCGGTCGCGCAGCGGCGAGGTCAGGTTCCCCAGCCTGGTGGTGGCTCCCACCAGGGTGAAGGGCTCGATGTCCAGCTTGACCGTGCGGGCCGCCGGCCCCTGGCCGATGACCAGATCGAGCTTGAAATCCTCCATGGCCGG
>JAFLSV010000051.1 GCA_022510785.1 Desulfovibrionaceae bacterium
AAGCTGGCGCTGGCCGCGAAAAGCCTGGACGAAATCCGGCGCATCAGCCCGGCCGCCGTTTCAGAGATTCAGGAGCCCGCATGAGCCGCATCGCCTTTCGCAACTTCACGGGCGGGGAGGTCACGCCCTCCCTGTCCGCCCGCTACGATTTGCAGAAGTTCGGCACCTTTCTCCAGTGCTGTGAAAACTTCATCCCCAACCTGCACGGCGATATCGAGCGCCGGCCCGGCACCCGCTGTCTGGCGGAACTTCCCGGCCCAGCCGTGCTGGCGTCCTTCCGCTTCAACACGGAAAGCGCCCATAACTACGCCCTGATTTTTTCCGAAGGCCGCATCCGGGTGGCCGGCGCGGACGGCGTCATGCAGGCCGCGAACCTTGAGTGCGACTACGCCCTTTCCGACGTGTACGGCCTGTCCATGGCCCAGGTGGGCGACGTGGTCTATCTGGCCCACCGGAACTATCCCCTGCGCAAGCTCACGCGCTCGGGGCGGGCCCCGGACTATGAGTGGACGCTTGGCGACGTGGCGCTCAACCGCAGCCTGGAGGCGCCGGGCGCGCCCACGGTGACCTTTGTGCGCGACAACCCCGACGACAGCGCCGCGCTTGGCTGCACCCTGCGCTATGTGGTCACGGCGGTGGACGCCGACGGCATGGAGTCCCTGCCGTCTCCGGTGGGCGAGGCGGCGGGCAAGTTTCCCACCGACTGGGTGGTGGGCAATCATGTCACCCTGACCTGGCCCGCCGTGGCCGGGGCCGCGGAGTACAACATCTACCGCGAGTCCGCCGGCTACTATGGCTTCATCGGGGTGGCGGACGGAACCGGCTTCACCGACCAGAACTTCGAGGCCGATACCTCCGTCACCCCCAAGGAGGACTGGAATCCCTTCGCGGACGGCAATCATCCGGGCACGGTGACCTTTCATCAGCAGCGCATGGTGCTGGGGGGCACGCGGGACAACCCGGCCTCGTTCTACATGAGCCGCAGCGGGGATTACGAGAATTTCCGCAAGTCCCGCCCGCTCCAGGACGACGACCCCGTGGAATACATGCTGGCCTCGGGCAGCATTGACGATATCACCTGGCTGGCCAGCTTCGGAGAGCTGCTCATCGGCACCTCGGGCGCGGAATACAAGGCGTCCAGCTCCGGGGCGGCCATCACCCCCAGCGACGTGCGCATCAGCGTGGAGTCCTGCTGGGGCTCGTCCGGCCTTCAGCCCATCATCATCGGCAATTCCATTTTGCACTGCCAGAGGGGCGGCTTTCATGTGCGCGATTTGCATTATTCGTGGGAAAACGACGGCTACTCGGGCAACGACCTTTCGCTGCTCGCTCCGCAGCTGGTGGAGGGGCACGGCATCCGGCAGTGGGCCTTCCAGCAGTCGCCGGGCTCCACGGTGTGGGCCGCGCGGGATGACGGCGTGCTTCTGTGCCTCACCTACATGCAGGAGCAGAACGTCTACGCCTGGAGCCGCCACGTCACGGCGGGGCGGGTGCTGTCGGTCATCAGCCTGTCCGGAGACGGCGAGGACGTCATTCTGCTGGTGGTGGAGCGCGAGCTTGGCGGAGTGAAGCGGTATTTTCTGGAGCGCCTGGCCCGGCGCTTCCGGGAATCGGACGATATCGCCGAGGCCTTCTTTGTGGACTGCGGACTCACCCGGCGCTTTGACGAGCCCGTGACCGAGGTGGACGGCCTCGACCATCTGGAGGGGGCCGAGCTGGCCGTGCTGGCCGACGGTTCGCCGGAAGGCTCGCCGGGGGGCTCGCCGGGCGGGGGGCACATCGTGAAGGACGGGCGTATTCAGCTTCGCTATCCGGCCCGGGTGGTGCACGCGGGGCTCAATTTCCGCTCGGTGCTGGCTCCCCTGCCCGTGGAGACGGACGCCCAGACCGGCAGCACGCTCGGCAAGCGCCGGGCCTACGGCAGGTGCGTGCTGCGTCTTTTCCGCAGCGTGGGCGGGGCCTACGCCGCGTCCGAACGGGGCGATCTCTTTGACCCCGGCGCCTGGCAGAGGCGGCATTTCTACGACATTCCCTGCGTGCCCGAAAGGTTTGGCGACGCCGTGCGGCCCTTCAGCGGGGATGTGGAAATCGCCCTGCCCGCCGGGCAGGACAACGACGCCAGCGTCTGGATTATGCAGGATCGTCCCATGCCGTTCCGGTTGGTGGCCATTGGCGCGGACGTGGACTTCGGGGAGGTGTAAGTCATGATTACCACAACAGCGGCCACGGTGGCGACTCTGGCCGCCACGGCCATCAGCACGGGCATGGGGATCTATTCCTCCATCCAGCAGGGCAAGGCCCAGGCCGAGCAGGCGAAATATCAGGCGGCCGTAAGCCGGCAGAATCAGCAGCTGGCCGAAGAGCAGGCCGGCGCGGAACGCCGCGAGGGCTACGAGGCCATGATCGAAAAGCGGCAGGAAGCGGCCCGGCTTATCGGCCGCCAGCGGGCGGCGGCCGGGGCCGGCGGCGCGGCCCTGGACGTGGGCGGCAGCCTTGAGCTTGCGGCCGACACGGCGGCCCAGGGCGAGATGGACGCCCTCAATCTCTACAGCGCGGGGCTGGATCGGGCCTACAATACCCAGCTTCAGGCCCGGGGCTACGGCCAGCGGGCGGCGGCCTACGACGCGCAGGGGGCGTCGGCCAAAAGCGCGGGCTACCTCAACGCCGCCAGCGCCGCCATTGGCGGCATCGCGGAAATGGGGTCAACGTGGGGAAAATACAAGGCCGCGCAGCCGTCCACGGACATCCGGCACTGGGACAGGGCGCTGGGGACATACAGCAAAAGCATCGTCAGACACTAAAGGGGCTGCGGCATGATTTACGAAACCATGCGGGTGCCGTCCCGTGACCGGGGCGGGGCGCTGCCCGTCTACCAGCGGCAGGTCGCCGGTCACGCGCCGGGCTCCGCTGTGTCGGCCCGGGTGGACGACTCCGCCGCGCGCATTGTGGCGGCCGGCGCGGACGCTCAGACCAAGGCGGCGGCCGGGCTGGGGAAGGCGGTGACGGGGGCGGTGGAGACGGAAATCCGGGCCTACGACGATTACTCCAAATCCAAGGCCACCCAGCTTATCACGCAATACCGGCGGGACATGAATCAGGCCCTGTACGGCGAGGGCGGCATCCTCACCCGGCAGGGCGAGGATGCTCTGGACGCGGACGGACAGCGGGCGGCGCGGGCCAGTCAGCTCCGGGGCGAGCTTCTCAGGGGCGCCACTGACGCCACGCGGCACTACTTCACCCTGCTGGCCGACGACTTTGACGCGGACAGTTCCCTCAAGGCGCAAAAATACGCCGGGGAGCAGCGGCTGGTCATGCTCAACCGCAACGACGAGGCGGCGTCTCAGGAGCGGGCGGAATGGGCCATGACCAGCTATGCCCGCCAGGCGGACTTTGACCGGGGCCTGGGGGAAGGCCTGTGGCACGCGGAGCAGCTTCTGCGGCGCAAGGGCTACAGCGGGGAAGCCCTCAGGCACGGCCTGCGGAACTTTTCCGGCAGGGTCTTTGCCGGGGCCCTTCAACAGGCGCTGGCCGGGGGCGACGTGCGCGCGGCGGAGCGGCTGCTGGCTCAGGGGAGCGCGGCGCGCAAGGGAGCGGAGGGCGAAGCGGGGTGGCCCCGCATGTCGGCCAAGGACATCGCCGACGCCAAAGTGCGGATTCAAAGCAAAAAGGACGCCCTGGAGGCGAAGGCCGAGGCACAGCGGAAGAAGGCGGAAGCGGCGGCGGACGAAGCCCGGGTGGAGCAGGGCTATCAGGACGTCATGAGCGGCGTCAGCGAGTTTCCGTCCACATGGTCGGCGGATGAGCGCATGGCCAAAGTGGTGGAACTGACGGCGGACATGGAGCCTGACCTGCGATCCGCCGTGCGCAAGCGCGCCAGGGCGGACATCGACGAGCGGGAGCTGATGCGCAAGGCGGGCCTGACGCAGGAGCTGGGCATGGTGGACAGGATGCTTGAGGCCAACCCGCAGTACACCAGCAACGAGAAGATCCGCCTCATCCAGGAGAGCGGCATTTCCGACGAGGCCAAGGCGGCGGCCGTCAAGGAGCTTGAAACTCAGCGCGAGGGCAAGGGCAACGCGGAGGCCAGTTCTGCCGGGCTGAGGGCGTACCGGGCCTTTTTTGACGAGCGCTTCGGCACTCTGTCCGAGACCGAAAAGCAGGCGCTTGTCTATGAGCTGAATCTCAACGCCGCGGACAGAAAGGCCGCGCTGGAATACGGGGGCCGTGGCCTGGAATACAGCCAGACCCGGATCGACAAGCTGATCGACAACGTGCTGGGCAAGGATGTGGCCAATGGCACGGAGAAAAACCGGCTTTACGCCGCGCTCATGACCATGATTCCGGCCGGGGAAAGCTGGGATGAGAAGCGCATCAAGGAGGCCATCGGCCTTCTGTGGAACGGCCAGGAAAGCGGCGCATGGTACACGAGATCGCAAAGATTATACACGCGGGTGCTGGACGGGACGGATGGACAGTTCCGGCCGGATATTCCCGAAGCCATGCGCGCGTCGCTGAACCGCGAGCTGGAAGGGGAGTATCCCTTCTTCACTTCCGCCCCGGAAAGGGTGCGGGAGCTCATGCGGCAGGCGGTGTGGCTGCGGCGGCAGTATGGCATTGCGCCGGAATGGACGGATGAGGAACTGAAGCTTTTGCAGGGCGCGGGGGTGCGGTGATGGCGACCATGCAGGATTTTCTGGATCGGATGGCCGCGCCGGCGGCACAGCCCAGCTCGCTGCGCATGGCCCTGAACAACCCCAACCTGCGGAGCGCCGAAGACACGGCCAATGTGGAGCGCATCGCGCGGGTGCTGGATCTGAACTACGGCATGGCCGATGTGGGCGGGCAAAACGCCGCGATGGAAGCGAAGGCGCGGGAGATTGAGCAGAATCCCGTCGCCAACGCCTGGACGGCCAAGGACGAGACAAACGCCGCCTTTTTGAGCGAGGACAGGCAGGCCCTGCTGGGTGTGTACGAGACTCTGACCAGTTCCGGTATTCTCAGCGAGCAGGATTTTTCCCGGGAAGATCTGCTGAGAACGGGCGACCCGAGCGGCCTGGCAAAGTCCTGGAGGCGCGGGGAGCTGCAAGTGCGCCGCAGCCTTCTGGGGCTGCAATTTCAGGATCGCACCTATGAAAGTCTGGAGGCGCTGCGGCGGCAGATAGCCGGGATTGACGCCGAGCTCCAGACCTTGCAGGGCGCGGATTTTATGGGGCTGGGGGAGGCCATTGAGCAGCTTCCGCGCATGTTCAGCCGGGATTTGCCCGAGCAGGCGGGCTGGGCCTCGGCCGGAGGCATAGCGGGCGGCCTGGCGGGCACCTTTCTCTTTCCCGGCGCGGGCACGCTGGCCGGAACCAAGGCCGGAGCGATTGCCGGCACGCTGGCCGGAACCCTGCACAGCGCGTGGCGTTCGGAAGAAGGAGCCATGGCGGCGGATCTTTTGATGGAAAAGGACGACGCCGGCAATTACCTCATTGAGGATGCCGTGCGGAACGCGGCCACGCTGTACGGCGGACTGTCCGGCGGGGTGGAGGCTCTGGGCGAGGCGGCGTTCCTGAAATTTATAGGCGCCCCGGTGCTGAAGTCCGTCAAGGGCGCTCTGGACAAGCATCTGGTGCGGGATGCCGTGCGCGAGGCCGCCCGCAACAAATCCCTTGGGCGGGTCTTTGTCGATTTCGGGCTGGGCACGTTGAAGTCCGGGGCCATTGAGGGCGGGCAGGAGGCCGTGCAGGAGGGCCTTTCCGCACAGATTGAGGCCACCGCCAAGAACTGGCTGTCCGATACGGGGCAAAATTACTACCGCAGCCGTCAGGCCGGGGCTTTGTCGTCCGAGGGGATGCGGCGCATGGCCGACGCGGGTCTGACGGCCTTTCTGACCGGGGCATGGTTCCATGTGCTGCCCGGCGGGCTGAAAGCGGCGCTGGACACGCAGGCGGCCCTGCGGGCGCGCGATTTCGCCGACGCGCACAAGCGGATTGCCGACAGCGTGGCGGCCAGCAAAACCCGCGAGCTCTCCCCGGCCCGGATGGAAAGTTATCTGCAAACCGCCGGCATGGACGGCGATGTGCTGATTCCGGCGGACGCGGCCCTGCAATTGCAGCAGCAGGGCGTGGATCTGGCCGGGCCGCTGGGCTGGGAGATGCGCGACCTGGAAGAAGCCGCCGCGCTGGGGCATGACATCGTGATGCCCGCCGCCCGGGTGCAGGCCATGCTCTCTCCTGACGCCATGAAGGCCGTGGCCGACATCATGCGTGAGGCCCCGCGGGCCATGAGCGCGGTGGAGGCATCGGAGCTCAACGACAACCTGCCCGCTGACCTGGACGGCCTCATCGAGCAGGCGGAAGAGGACGCGCTGGAGCGCTCCGCCATTGAGGGCGAACTGGCGCGCCTGCGGGACGAGATGACTCAGGCCGTGAAATCCGCGCCGCACCTCATGGGACAGATCACATCCAGCATGAGCCCCGACACCAGCGTGGGCCAGTTTGTGGACGCGCAGCTGGGCATAATCATGCAACGGGCAAAGGCGTTGAACCGCATGGGCATTCCCGTGTCCGATGTCCTGTCGCGCTTCACCTTTCAGGGGCTGGTGCGGGATGACAGGGGCCGCCTGGTGACGCCGGCAGAGGCTGAGGAGGTCGCCGAGGAAACAGCCCTGCGTCAGGCGGAAGAGGACGCACTGGCCCCCTTCTGGGATACGGTGTGGGGACGGCTGGACGCGGACAGCCTGCTCA
>JAFLSV010000052.1 GCA_022510785.1 Desulfovibrionaceae bacterium
AGAGCCTTACAGGCGCATATGAAGAACCCCCGGCTATGCCGGGGGGTTCCTTTTTAAAGACGCTTTTCGATCAACGCGCCGGCCATGGCGCCCCGGAAGGAAGCCGCGCCCCTCCCCCGGGGGGAGACACGCGGCTTCCGCCGGGCTAGTCGGCGGCGCTGGTCTTGATAACGGGGTGCGCGTAGTCGTCTTCCGTTTCCAGGGCATGGCGCACAAACACCGACTGCACGCCGGGGTTTTCGCCAAGACCCTTGAGCACGGGAAAAACTTCCATTCCCTGGGCCTTCAGCCGGGACGCCCATGAATCGGGCTCGTCCCCGGCCAGATCGTTATGGGCGTGATCCCCCGCCACCACCATGAAGGGCAAAAGCCACACGCGCCTGACCCCCCTGGCCTGGAGCTGGGGCAAAACCTGGTCTATGCCCTGATATCCCTCCACCGATGCCATGAAGGCCAGAGGGTCGGTTTCGTTGACAACGCCCTGCATACCGGCAAAAACCATGTCGCAGCGGCCCTCGCCCTGCCCGTGGGCCATGAGCAGCACGGCGTCACCGGCCGCGCGGGCGGCGGGCAGGGAATGGAGCACGGCTTCCGCCACCTCGCGCGCATCGCGCATGGATTCCACCAGCGGCCGGCCCACCTTGACGCTGGCAAAACGATCGGGATGGGTGAGCACCTCGGTCAGAACCAGCCGCTCCATCTTGGCGTATTCCTCTCCGCCCATGATGTGCAGGGACTGCACAATCACATCCGTAACCCCCTGTTCGGCCAGACGGGCCAGTCCTTCGGGCACGGTCAGCAGCCTGACGCCCTGCCGGGCCATCTTGGCGCGGATAATATTGGACGTGAATGCCCACACCACGGGTTGATCCTTCAGACGGAACGCGCCCTCAATGCCCTCGTAGGCAGGAGCGCCCGTTTCCATGCTGGTGCCGAAGGCCACCAGCAGCAGACCCTTTTTGGGCGTGTCCGCGCCCCAGGCGGCGCCGCTGAGAGTCAGGCACAAAAGAAGCGCCGCCGTGCCGTGAAAAAGATGTTTCATATCCGTATCCTCCTTGCTGCCCGCGCCCGAATCGCGGATAAAGAAAAGACGCACGCAGTCCGGGCTGCGCCGGGGGCGGGAGGGGAGAAAAAAATATCCTCCGCCGTACGCGACGGCGGAGGATACCGTTTTTTTATCCTCACAACAGGCTGTGCCGGCCATGCCCCGAGCCGGCAGCCCTTGCGCGGCGCACCCGGATGAGGAGAGCGAAACGCGCAAGCACCGTTCAGGCAGGTCTTCCGGCTTACCCCACAACTCCCGGCCTTCCCGGATTAATCCAGCGATCGATCCAGTGGCGCACAGGGAGAGTCGTGATACAGGGTCTACGGCGGCGGGTCCGCTCCCGCTTTGGACGGGATTCCCTATCAAGTCCCCGGAGCCTTTCGGCGCGCCGCCATGGCGCAAAGCCGCGGCGCTGTCAGGCTCCGGTCAGGACACCTGAACGGAGCGCACCATACGCCCGAAAAACAGGCGCTGTCAATACCGCGGCGGAACCGAACCATTCACCATGTCAAGGAAAACGGCTTTTCAATTCTTTGAATTTTCAAGAAAAATTTTCGTGAAATCATCAAAAAGGTGAATGCCTCGCGGAACCATGCCCTTTCCCGCTCATGACGGACAGGCACGCGCCGTGCCGCGTCCGCGCGCCCGGCGCTTCACGGCAGGGCGCCGCGGCGCGCGGCCTCCAGGTCGGCCGGCGTGTTGATATTGGAAAATATCCGCGCGTCCCGCGCCGCGTATTCAAGACAGACGCGCCGCTCCGGCGGCAGCGCCCGAAACAGGCTGCGCTCGGCCCGCGCCGCGGCGGCGTCCAGATACGGCAGGGCGGCGGGTTCATACACGGCCACCGTGGGTTCCAGGCGCCCGCTTTCCGCGCTGCGGTAGAGCGTCACGCCGGGCCCGCGTCCCGCCGCGAGACCCGCATCCCGCGCGGCCAGCAGGGCCAGCAGGGTATCTTCGGTCAAAAACGGCATATCACAGGGGATAACCAGACAGGGCCGCTCCAGACTGCGCAGGCAGGATTGCAGCGCGTGCATAACCCCGTCCGCCGGCCCGGGGGCAAAGGCATCAGGCGCGGCATCGGGCAGAAGAGGCCGCCCCGCGCGGGTCGCGCGCCGGGCCTGATCGGCGCGGCAGCTCACGCGCACGTCAAGGGTCACCCGCGCCAAAAGAGCCGCCGCGCGTGACAGAAAATCAGCCTCACCCCCGCGCAGGCGCAACGCGGTTTTGTCCCGGCCCATGCGCCTGCCCAGGCCGCCGGCCAGCACCACGCCGGTCACGTCAGAGCGGAGCCCGTGCGCCGTCACCACAGAAATCCTATTTGGCAAAGGCACACTTGGGGTAGGAGCAGGTTCTGCACTCCAGGCACAGGCCGCCGTGGCCCAGTTCGGCCACGAATTCCCGGCTCAGGGGAGCATCGGCCAGCACATAGGGCAAAAGCACGTCAAAGGCCGTGGTCTTGTGGAACAGGGCGCAGGCCGGCACGCCCATAACCTGCGCCCCGCGCCCGCCGTTGCGGATGCGTCCCACCAGGCTCATGGCCCCGGGCAGCAGCGGCATGCCGTAGAGTGTGTCGTCCAGTCCCGCGTCCAGCAGACCCTTGCGGGTCACGTCATCAGGATCCACGGACAGGCCCGCGGTGGTCACGATGAGGTCGGCCCCGTGATCCAGCAGGCGTTCCACTCCCTCACGGATGCGATCCGCCTCATCCGGAACCTTGAGCGCGTGAACCACCTCGCAGTCCAGGGCTGTCACCTTTTGCTCAATGACGGGCTGGAAGCGATCCTCGATAATCCCCCGAAAGACCTCGGTGCCCGTCACCAGAATGCCGACTTTGGCCCGGCGCAGGGGCAGCACGGAAAAAAGCGGCCCCTGATCCAGCACGGAACAGGCCCGCAGGAAATTCCCGCGGGAAAGATACAGGGGAATGGCCCGGCTGGCGGCCACGCGCCCCCCCCGCTCCACCACGGCGCCCGTGTGGCGTGAGGCGCACATGACGTCGGGCGTCCGGTTGAACAGGGCCAGGCGAACGGTGTCCACCCGCAGCAGGCCGCGCCGGGCCGCCCGGAAGTTGACCTTGCCCTCGCGGATGGCCTCATCCATGACCACCCCCTCCCCGGGCATGCGGGCGCCAAAGGCGGCGGCCGCCTCGTTCTCATGCAGCCAGTGATCAGACACCTTCTGATCGTCCAGATAGATGGCGTTGCGTCCCATAGCCTGAAGGCGGCACACATCGCCGCCGGAAATCACCTGCCCGGCCAGCACGGCCGGCCCCTTGGAGACGCCGGGCTCGATGCGGGTCATGTCGTGCAGGGCGGTTCCGCCCACGGCCTCGGCCACGGGCACGGAACGCAGAACGGGGGCGCCGCTGAAAGACAGGCCCGGCCCCCTGGCGTAGGGCGATTCGCCCTGGCAGGATCGGCACACCGTGCCGAATGCGGCGGGATGGGGCTCGCCGCACAGGGCGCAGCGCACAATATGGCCCTTGTCGCGGCGGCCGAGATAACCGGGCTTTACCTCTATATCCTGCGCGGACAGGATGGCGATGCCCGCCTCGTAAATTTCTTCCTGCAGCTGATCGGCATCCTGTTCCTTTTTGGGCGTGGTCTTCAGAAACCAGGCCCTGATGGCCGGATACGGCTCCAGCTTGTCCACATCCAGATGCACGCGCACCCCCCGGCCATCGCGCTTGTCATACAGGCTCATGGCATAGAGGCCCAGATTGAGGATACGCAGCCAGCCGTTGCCCGTGGTGCAGGGCGTGAGCAGCTGAATGGCGTCCGGCAGGCAGTATGTGGTTTCACTGATGGCGTCGTACAGCACGCCGCGGGGCATATGGCTGCGCGCCAGCTCCACCATGTAGCCGCCGATGATCAGGCCGGGCGCGGGATAACCGTGAAACTTGCGCGCCTCTTCCATAAACTCTTCATGGGTATACGGGCCAATACGCATGGTATTTTCCTTAAAAAAGCGAAAAGGGAAAGCGGAACAGCGGCCAGGAAACGATGTGATTCGTTTTTTAGCGTTCCGTGATCCGCCTGTCAAACAAGGAAGAAAAGGCCCTGCCCGGTGCAGGACGCGGTGAAGCCGGAAAGAACGCGAGAAGAAGCCGGCGCCATTCTATTTTTTCCGGATCAGGCGCTATGTCGCGGAGCCGGGTCTCTGGCCCCCGCCCTCTTCATGGCTATAGATAAGGAAACCCGTACCACAACCCGGCCTCCGCCCTTCAAACCCGCTTTCGGGCACGAGTGCCGGAAACCTTTCGGAGGATCTTATGTCTTCAAAGCTTGTGCCTTTTTTCGGTGTGGCTGCGCTGTCGCTTCTGCTCGGCGCAGGATCGGCCCTGGCCGCGCCCGTGAACAGCGACACAGACAGCATCCATGCCAGAGAACTCAGGCAGCGCGGCAAGGCCCTGATGTCGGACAAAAATATGGACAAAGCCGGTTCCGGGATGCTGCAGCCTGGCCCCTATGACGGGCCCATGTTCAACAAGCCCGGCCAGCGCGACGTGGTGCGCCCCATATCCCAGAACAGGTACACGCAGAACCAGGAAACCGACCCGGGCTGGAACGGCACCCGCCCGAAAAAGACGGTGCCGCCGCGCCACAACTACCAGCCGGCCGTGCGTGATCAGGGCATGAGCCCCGCGGTTCCGGTACAGTCCAGCGACGACGGCGGCCGGAAACTTCGGCCGCATCGCGATCACGCGCCCCTTTCTCCTGACGGGTGGAAGCAGACTGGCGGTGACGCCGCGCCCTTCAGCTACCGTCGCTGATCAGGCCTGACCTTCCCCGATACCGTGTCCGCATGGCTCTCCGTCCGGAAAGCCATGCGGACTGTCTTAATCGTTTCATCGTCCTGCCTTTGGAATTTTTCAATATTTATAGCAGTCTTTTATACATTTCAACAATCATGTTGTTTATATCAATGAAAATAAGCCTCTCAAAGCAGTTATTATTAGAAATAAAATATTTGACCGTTTCTATTGCAATTTTACAGGCTTTTTCAATTGGAAACCCATAAACACCACAGGATATGGCAGGAAAAGCAATTGATTTAATTTTATTTTCTTTTGCTAAAGACAAAGATGAAAAATAACAAGATTTTAATAATTCACATTCATTACTATTTCCGCCACGCCAAACAGGGCCAACCGTATGGATTACATATTTTGCCGGAAGATTATAACCTTTTGTTATTTTTGACTGTCCTGTTTTACAGCCATTTAAAGTTTTACATTCTTCTAAAAGTTTTAATCCTGCGGCATAATGAATTGCGCCATCAACACCACCTCCACCGAGCAAAGAATTATTGGCAGCATTTACAATAGCATCTACCTTTAATTTTGTAATATCACCAAGGATAACTTCTATCGTCATATTAAGCCTCTCTTGCTGGTGGCAGTGCCTTCACTGGTACTTCTTCCTCAACTTCGCGAAGATCGTTGTGAATATGACTGCCTGAAAAGACATGCTGGCGGAGTGCACCACGTTTCCCTGAGAAAATTTCAGCGTGGCGCTTCCCGCGTCTCGGCGCAGACCAATCTCCAATACCGTCATTTTTGCGGCGTGTCCCTGGATTTCACGCCACCTTGCCGGATGAA
>JAFLSV010000053.1 GCA_022510785.1 Desulfovibrionaceae bacterium
GGATATCCACTTCGCCGTTGGTGCGTTCTTTCACCAGTTTGGCGAAATAGTCCGCTCCCTGGCCGTAGGGATTGTCGGGTTCGGCGATGTGGCCGAGTTTCATGGTGATGGGGGCGGCCAGGCAGAGCGAGGCGCTGAGCAGCACCGCGGCGCAGGCGGTCAACAGGGTGCGCATCATGAAAACTTCCTCCGGGGGTTGTGCGGCGCGGGGAAGGCGGACATTTTCCGCCCTCCGCCGCGCGCCGCGTCGTTGCGTGCGAAAGTCACTTGCGATAGCTGTCAATGAACGGCAGGATGCGGCCGTGGGACGCCTTGACGCGCGCTTCCAGCCCCTTGGTGTAGGCGGCCATGTCCGCAATGGGACGGCGGGCCACCCCGCTGTCCATGGCGGCCCTGGCCACGGCCGGGGTCACGGCCGTGAGAATGCGCTCATCCAGCGGCTTGGGAATGACGTAATCCACCCCGTAGGAGAGGGAATTCACGCCATAGGCCTTCAGAATGCCGGCGGGCACGGGCTCCCGGGCCAGGGCGGCCAGGGCTTTTGCCGCGGCGATTTTCATTTCATCGTTGATTTCAGTGGCTTCCACATCCAGCGCGCCCCGGAAGATGTACGGGAAGCCGGACACGTTGTTAATCTGGTTGGGGTAGTCCGAGCGGCCGGTGCCCATGATGCACTCGGGGCGGGCGGCCTTGGCGTCTTCGTAGCTGATTTCCGGCACGGGGTTGGCCATGGCGAAGATGACGGGATGGTCGGCCATGGAGCGCACCATGTCTTTCGTGACCAGATTGCCCTTGGACAACCCGAGGAAGAGGTGCGCGCCCTTCATGCAGGCGGCGAGATCGCCCGCGTTGGCGGGCTGGGCAAATTCGGCCTTATAGGGGTTCAAGTCCCCGCGGCCCTGATGGATGAGCCCGCGCGAGTCGAACATGAACACGTTTTCGCGCTTCACGCCGAGCAGGCAGTAGAACTTGGCGCAGGCAATGCCCGCCGCGCCCGCGCCCATGACCACCACGCGCATATCTTCGGGCTTGCGGCCGCTGATTTCGCAGGCGTTGAGCAGGGCCGCGCCGGAGATGACCGCCGTGCCGTGCTGGTCGTCATGGAACACGGGAATCTTCATCTCTTTCTTGAGCTTTTCCTCAATGTAGAAGCATTCCGGGGCCTTGATGTCCTCAAGGTTGATGCCGCCGAAGGTGGGTTCCAGAGCCTTGACCACCTCGCACAGCTTATCGGGATCGGTTTCGCCCACCTCGAGGTCGAACACGTCCACGTCGGCGAAGAACTTGAAGAGCACGCCCTTGCCTTCCATGACGGGCTTGCCGGCCACGGCGCCGATGTCGCCCAGACCCAGCACCGCCGTGCCGTTGGAGACCACGGCCACCAGGTTGGAGCGGCCCGTGTACACGCCGGCCAGGGCCGGATCGCGGTGAATTTCCATGCAGGCTTCGGCCACGCCGGGAGAATAGGCCATGGACAGGTCTTTCTGCGTGGCAAAGGGTTTGGTCAGCACGACCTCGACCTTGCCCGGACGCGGCGAGCTGTGATAGGCGAGCGCTTCTTCTTTTGTGTAGAGCGAAGACATGGGATCCTCCTTGGCGAACTTCCGGGATGGATTGACGGAGAGGGAGGCCGGCCCGCGCTTCCGGCGAATCCGCCGGCAGAGCCGGCGGGCGGGTTCACGCGAGCCATTTTAGAAAAAGCCTACCCCCTTTTAAATATGGCGTCAACAATGCGGAACAACAGAACCATTCGCCCTATCCATGAAAATGGCCGCTCAATCCTTCGCTCCGTCCCGAACAGGCCAGGAGCCCCGCTTTTGATGACTCCGAGGGCGGCAGGATGAAGACTGCCCAAACTCTGACTTCATCTTCCGTTCCGTGCGGCGCAGCGCGCCGGGGGACAGCATTTCCCGCACATGGTACAGCAGCCCCCAGTCCAGCGCCGCCCGCGTAAACCACAGGTTCACAAAGGGCAGCCGTTGCCCGGCTCGCCGGGCTTACGGATGGCGACAGCGGGTTCTTCGCGCCGCGTGTTGCGTGACCAGTTGCTGTCTTCGCGCCAGCCCTTGCCGAGTCCGCGAGGCTTAGGGATGGCGACAGCGATTTCCTTGTACAATGCGCGGAGTACCCCATTGCTGTCTTCATCCGTAGCTTCCTGCGTCGCAACGGCTGAAGCATCCGTAAACCTCGCAGGCTCGGCAACGGCTGAAGCGCGGCGCAGGCTTTCCGGCAGCAGCGGGGCGAGGTCGGCATCCGTCAGGCGCGCCGCTTCGTCGGGGAAGAAATAGCGCTTGCCGTCCGGCCCTTCCTTCACCATCTTGCGCATGACATCCCAGCGCGCGGCGTCGATGCCGTGATATTCCAACATGGCCCGGCGCGGGCCGTGATGCCGCGCGCCTCGCTTTCCGTCGCCCCGTTGTTGCGCAAGGCCGTGATGCAATCGCTCTTGCTGATGGTCGCCATATTTACCCCCCCACATTCCAGATACACTCAATGACGCTCTGGCCCAGTTCGTCATACTGTTCGGCGCGGGCCGCCATGTCCCGCGATTCCACCAGGGCGCGGGCGCTTTCCTCGTCCATCTTCCCCGCCGCCGTCATCTCGTCCAGTTGTTGCAGCGTGGCGGCGTCAGCGGCGTCGCGCGCCGCCTGTTCATTATGGGCCGCCATATCCGGCGCGGCGGGATAATGCTCCCGCTGCTCCACGGCAAAGTTGACATTGGGGCGGCCGGTACGTATGGTGTTTTCATCCCTTCGTCTCCGGGACGAGTGAGCAGTACCTCCCCCGGCAGTATCCTGGCTGGGGGATTTGCCTCTGTTGTGAGGGTTCTCTCCCGCCAGGGACACGGAGGGATTTCCCCCATATTTCTCCCCGACCGTCAGGTGTGAAATTGTAATCCCCTGACCGGTATCTTCGCCTCGGAAGACCCTCGAGGCGGAGGACTCGGGGAGATTTTGTCTTTTTCGCGCGGACGCGGGCTTGTCCGCATCCCCCACATACATGGACACCAGCCGGCTGTCCGGCCCGTCCAGGCCCTGGCGGGACACATTGACATGGGGGCGGCCAGAGTTTATGGTATTGTCAAGCCCTTTGTCTCCGGGACGAGTGATTTCAAAACCTCCCCCGGCAGTATCCTGGTAGTCAGGGGATTTGCCTCCTCTGTGAGGGTTCTCTCCCGCCAGGGACACGGAGGGCTTTCTTTTTTCTGACAGCCCGTATCTGTCAAATCCGGTGCGGAAGACGGTTATCAGCGTGGGCGAGTCGTGCCCCTTTTTCCGCCTGGCAATGGAATACACCGTCCGTGTTCCGTCGCCGTTGTCTATGACCCAGCGTGCTTCCCGTTTGCTTACCTCTCTCTTCGCGTTTTGAACGGGCGCAAAGTCGCGGAAGCGTTGCGGCATTCCGGTAAGATCGTCGCGTGTCACCTGAAAGCGTGGAGCCGCTTCGCTTTTTTCGCCGTGCCGCCAGAGTATTTTGACAAGCCCCCAGCCTCGTGATCCAAAGGCTTTCACAAAAGAATCAGCCTTGACGATCAACTCGCCGTTTGGCTCCAGTACCGCCGGGCCGCGCTCCACAAGAATGCGCTCAAATTCCGGCGAGGAAAGCGTGGCCAGCACCTCATCCGGCGGGCCGCCCAGCGGGTTGTCGCGCACCGTGTCATAGGCCCGGCCCAGCGCCTGTGATTCCCGAAGCACCGGCCCCACGTCCACGGGACGCCCGGCGCTGAGGTCATCCAGCGCCATTTCCACGGCACGGGCGGCATCGCGTTTGTCGCGTCCGCTCGTCAGCCAGTCCCTCGCGCTCCAGCCGCTCCATTTCCAGAAAGAAGACGTGGGCCGTCTCGTGGG
>JAFLSV010000054.1 GCA_022510785.1 Desulfovibrionaceae bacterium
CCGCCTGTTCCGCCAGTTCCTTCATGCGGATCAGCTTTTCGTCGATAACCTGCAGGGCGCCGTCAGCGGTCTGAATGAGCGATATGCCGTCGTTGGCGTTGCGCACGCCCTGATTCAGAGCGGCTATGTCAGCCCGCATCAGTTCGCGGATGGCCAGTCCCGCCGCGTCGTCGGCTGCCGTGCCCACGCGCAGTCCCGAAGACAGCTTGCGCGTTGAATCCGACAGTCTGCTGTATGACGAAGACAGGTACCGGGCCGCAGTCATGGCCATGATGTTGTTGTTAACGGTGAGAGACATGAAAAATTCCTCCTTGAATAGGTGCGGCATCCATGCCTTGATCGGGGGGGCCGTCGTGCTCTCATCCGGCGGTCGCCTCGCTCCCTTCCCCACTCACCCTTCTTTTCGGCGGAAGAACCAAAAGCTTAAGGACGATTTTTCCATTCCATCCACGGCCCGGCCCTTGCGTGCCCGGGGCCGCCGCTTCTATAAGAGAGGGGAGGATCTCAAGGATGCTTTATGGATTGCCTCTCGCCTCTTGTTGACAGCCACGGCAGGCAGGTGCGCTATCTGCGCCTGTCTGTCACCGACCGCTGCAATCTGCGCTGTGTCTACTGCCGCGTGGACAAAACCTTTATTCCCCACGACAGGGTGCTGCGCTACGAGGAAATGGAACGCATTGTGGCCGTGGCCGTGGCCGCGGGCGTGCGCAAGCTGCGCCTGACCGGAGGCGAACCCTTTGTGCGCAGGGGCTTTCCCGACTTTCTGCGACGTTTGCGCGCCGCCCAGCCCGATGTGGATCTGTGCCTCACCAGCAACGGCATCCTGCTGGCTCCTTACGCCGGGCTGCTGCGCGACCTTGGAGTGCGCGTCAACCTGTCCCTTGACACCTTGCGGCCCCAGCGCTTTGAGCGCATTACCGGGCGCGACCTTCTGCCCCGCGTGCTCGCGTCCATGGACGCCCTGCTCAAGGCCGGGGTTCCGCTGAAGCTCAATGCCGTGGCCCTGCGGGGAGTCAATGACGACGAACTGCCCGGCTTTCTGGATCTGGCCCGCAGCCGGCCGCTGGATGTGCGCTTTATCGAGTTCATGCCCATGGGCGACTCCACCGTGTGGAGCGGCCGCTCTTACTGGCCCGCCACGGACATTCTGCGCGCCGCCCGGGAACTGTGCGGCCTGACGCCCCTGCCGCCCCACGCGGATACGGACGGCCCGGCCCGCATGTATGCCCTGGAAGGGGGCATGGGGCGCTTCGGGCTCATCACTCCGCTGACCCATCACTTCTGCGCCGGCTGCAACCGCCTGCGCGTCACCTCGGACGGCAGACTGCGCAGCTGCCTGTTTGACGACCACGAGTACCGCCTGGCCCCCATTCTGCGGGCCCCCCGCCTGAGCGACGAAACCCTGCTGCGCGTCATGCGCCGCGCCACGCTGCGCAAGCCCATAGGCGCCCATATGCTGGAAAAGCGGCAGGGCGCCGCGGCGCACAAGGCCATGAGCGCCATCGGCGGCTAGGGCCGGAATTACCCCCTCCTTCGCGCAAAAAGTCCCCCACCCGAAGGATGGGGGACTTTGCGTTCTGCCAGCCAGGCGGAAAAACCGCGGGGCCGCTCTCCTCCACAGAAACCGTCGTTACAGAAGCTGCATAGCCAGCTGGGGCAGCGAGTTGGCCTGGCCCAGCATGGACACGGCGGCCTGTGTCATGATCTGGTTCCGAACGAAGTTGGTCATTTCCGTGGCAACATCCACATCGGAAATGCGCGATTCGGAAGCCTGCAGGTTTTCGGCCTGAATCTGAAGGTTGCTGATGGTATTTTCCAGACGGTTCTGCAGAGCGCCAAGGTGCGCGCGGATGTTGTCCTTGGACACAATGGCGTTGTTGATGGCTTCCAAAGCCTTCTGCGCGTTCTCCTGGGTCGAGACGTCGTGCCCGGCGCGGGTTTCGTCGGTCTGGTTGCCCACGCCCAGAGCGGACGCGGTAGCGCATCCTATCTGGATGTAGTAGTAGTCTTCCGCGCTGTCGTTGGCGGTGCCGAAGTGGATCTTCAGCTTGCCTTCGGCCTTCAGCTTGCTGCCGTCATGCCTATCGCTCGACAGGTTGCCGTCCAGAAGCTTGATGTTGTTGAAGTCCGTGGCGTTGGCGATTCGGGTGATTTCCGACGCCATCTGCTGATATTCGGAATCAATCATCAGGCGCTGGGTGGAATCATAGGTACCCGTGGCCGCCTGTTCCGCCAGTTCCTTCATGCGGATCAGCTTTT
>JAFLSV010000055.1 GCA_022510785.1 Desulfovibrionaceae bacterium
ATTTCAGCAACTGCACCTTTGCCGTGTGCCGGATCAGGGAGGCCACCTTTGACGGGGCATGGCTTTCCGGCTCTGAGTTTCATAGCTGCGCCATGCAGTTTGCCACATTTTTTAAGGCACACATCATCCATACCCATTTCCATGACAGCACCCTGCAAAATGTTTCGTTCCAAGAGGCGCGTCTGAAGTCCTGCAATACCGTTGACTGCGGATTGGAGGGAGTCGGCTTTTTGAACGCGACGCTGGACGGCTGTTTTTTTGGCAGAGTTGCCGCCCACGGCATCCGCAACCTGCACACCGCGACCATCACGCAGGGCGGCGCAACAGCCGGGGAAGTGAGGCATAACCGGGACTCGATCCTTGCCGCGCTCCGGCCCCAGCAGGGAGAGCGCCGGGATCTGTCGGCAAAAAAGCGGGGTGTACGGTGAAAAATCAATCAGGCGGCAGCTATACACAGTGGCTGTTCCTTGCCCTGCCCGTTATGTGGATCGGCGCGGGGCTGGCCTCCGGCTATGAGGACGGCATGACAATTTCCGAAATATTGGCCCGGTTCTCCGAGTGGGCAGACCACCCGTTTCTGCTGCGCTGGACGCCCTATACCCTTAAATTCGTGCTGGGGGCGCTGGTGATCTATGCCTTTGCCGTTGTCATGTATATCTCATCCAAGCAGAACCGCAGACCCGGCGAGGAACACGGCAGCGCCCATTGGGGCGACGCCCGCCAGCTTGACCGAAAGTATCGGGACAAAGACCCGAAGCGCAACGCCATTCTGACGCAGAACCTGCGGATGAGCCTGAACAGCCGCCAGCACTTCCGAAACCTTTTGCAAATCGTGGTGGGCGGCTCCGGCGCGGGCAAGACAAGGTACATTGTAAAGCCCAATATCTACGAGGCCAACGCATCCTATATCGCAACCGACCCGAAAGGGGAGCTGGCCCGCGACTCCATCCCCCTGCTGTTGCGGGAGGGCTACACGATAAAGGTTTTCGACCTTGTTGACCCGGAGCGTTCAGACTGCTATAACCCGTTCCACTACATCCGCAACGACGCCGACGTGCTGAAGCTGATCGCAAACTTTATCCGCAACACCACCCCGAAAAACGCCCATTCCAATGACCCCTTTTGGGAGAAATCCGAAACCGCGCTGGACAGCGCGCTCATGCTCTATCTGCTCCATGAGGCCCCGCCGCAGGATCAGACCATGGAAATGATGCTGACCATGCTGGAGTACGGCGCGGCAAAGGAGGGGGACGGCGACCACGTTTCCGCCCTTGATCTCCTGTTTCAAGCGTTGGAGGAAGAAAACCCGAACCATATCGCCGTGCGGCAGTATAAGGTTTTCAAGCAGGCCCCCAGCGAAACCGCCATGAGCATCCTGATCAGCGCCGCCGTGCGCCTGGCTCCCTTTTCCCTGCCGGAGATACAGCGTATCACGGCGAAAGACGAGATGGAGCTGGGAAAGCTGGGTGAACGGAAACAGGCCATTTTCTGCATTATCCCGGACAGCAACGACGTGAGCCTTAACTTCCTTGTGGGTATGCTCTATTCTCAGGCATTTCAAGAGCTTTACTTTCAAGCGGACAAGGTACACGGCGGCAGTCTGCCCATTCCCGTGCGTTTGATGTTCGACGAATTTGCCAACGTCTCTTTGCCGGACGGCTATGCCCGTCTCCAAG
>JAFLSV010000006.1 GCA_022510785.1 Desulfovibrionaceae bacterium
AGAAAAAATTATTCTCAAAATGCTGCGGGAACAACCCCTCAGCTAGTCATGACCCAATTTTTTTACGTCAGTGCGTTTTATTTTCTTATTGGCTATTTGCTTCCCATTGGCATTAACCATAAATACTTGAAAAATATTCTTCACAATGTCCAGTCCAACAAAGTAAATTTTTTTCATGGCCTGCTTCCTTTTGGGCGCTTCTTCAAAATGACGCCGTTTGGGATTATAGGAAGCGGGTCTATCTCATCACATTTAATGGCCCACTTGGTCAGATTTTTTCTTAGCCTATTCCTCAAGTGATTTCATGGTCAGATACCGCTCAGTTCCCCATTTTTTGCCCGCCATTTATAAAACGTGACGTTAAAGATACCGTTCTGATGGTACAAGTCCGCTACATGCACTCTGGCCTAGGCTTGGCGCAGAATTTCAATGATCTGCTTTTCGCTGAATCGACTGCGTTTCATTCCGTGTTCCTTACGACAGGAACACTAACTTTTCAACGGACTAATTTTTGAGGGAGAGGTCAATTTGCTGCTTCACCCCTATCATATTATTAGCCAAAAGTAGATCATACTGGATGGTCTGACAATTGAAACTTAGTGATTCTTGTTTTGATAGTTGTAAACCATTTGAAATTCAAGAGTATATGCAATAAGATAAACAAAAGCTGCTGGTAATATCCAAACAATTAGAGCCATTAATAAGTACCTATAATTGCAAAATATTAGGTACAGATCATATAGAAATGCCGTGAGAAATGCTTCAAAAATAATTATTAGAAAGGCATTTCCATGTTCTCTTAAGTGTTGATATGATTCTTTATCTATTATATTCCCATCTCTTGCTTTTTTTAGATCGTGATAAAATTGTATTAAATAAATTGGAGTATTTATTAAATAATGAGCTTGTACAACAAATAACCATCCAAAAATCAATATTGATATTATGAAAAACCAAGTGTCAAAATAAAAAAAGTAGCTATAACCTACTGAGCTTAAGAAGATCAATAAAAATATTAAAATTTTTATTGAATATATTGTAGTTTTATTGCTTTTATTGCCAAAAAGTTTTAAATATTTTTTGCATATTTTATATCTCATTACATGAAAAACGAGACCAGGGGCGCTTGCGACATAAGAAAAACATAAGCCATAAATTAATAAAAGAATATATTGTGGTATACCTAAATCATTATCATTAAGGTTTCCATTTAATAAAGCGACATTTAATAATTTTATACATCTTTCTATATTATTTTCACATGATGAAATAGTATTATGTTGCCCACATTTATCGTCTATAGTAATATAAATATTATTTAATAAAAAATATACACATATTGATCCTATAATAGCCCCTAATGCATATCTAATAATATATGATTCCCACCAATGGTTTTTCTGATTAATTGATTTCCTTGACATAATAATACCCTCCCATCCGTTTAAATATTATATACACTTTAAAGAAAAGTTAAAAATTAAATGAATATAATTAGGTAGATACTTATCTGAATATCATTTAAACAATTTCTAATTATTTTCTTATTACGCTTGATAGTATAATCAAAAAAGTGCGCCTCGTCAAATTTTTTTTTGCGGACTCACCTGGATTCACTACTTCAGGGCAAAAATCTTTGGTAGATCATGGGTATTATGAAGATAAAATTTTCGATAACTATGTGAAAAATAAGCAAATTTTAAAGATTTATTTTGGTTAATACGGAACCTACATATAATAACTTCAACATGTCATTGAAATAATGTAATATTAGGTATAATTTTTGCATATTAAAATTTCGCAACATATTGATTTTTTGCGCTTGAAGACCACACGGAAAAGAGCAAAACACAAGCAGGAGGGCATGATACATCCATCGTCCTGGATGCCTTTGCCTCAGACGTCTATGTGCCGTACGCCAAACTTCACAAACGGAGCTGGCGGGTGGATGAACGCATCGCCCGCCAGCACCTTTCCCCGGTGTTCGGGCACAGGCGATTTGCCGGCATACAGCGTCATGAAGTGGAAGACTGGCTGCACGGGCTGTCAGTCAGTGGCTTGACCCACGCCACATGCAACCGCATTTTGGCGGTATTCAAGACAATTTGTTCTCTGGCGGAAAGGTGCGGCATTCTCTCCGTCGGGCAATCGCCGTGTGCAGGCGTCCCACCCTTTAAAATCCATATACAACGGGAGCGCAATCTCACACGGAATGAGGCGCAACGGCTCATGCGGGCGCTGGAAAAAAACGACCGTATGGAAGCCTATGCCCTCCGCCTGCTTCTGCTCACGGGTGCGCGTAAAAGCGAAAGCCTCAAGGCCAGATGGGAAAATATCCGCCTGGATTTAAGAATGCTCATCGTGCCCTTGTCCAAGTCAGGCAAGTCGCGCCATACCCTTCTGTCAGACGCCGCACTGGGCGTTCTTCACGCCATGCCCCGTACTCTCGGCAATCCATGGCTGTTCCCAGGTCATGCTCCGGGCAAGCCCCTTTCCGGCCTCTCTCTGTTTTGGACTACGCTCCGGCGGGAATTGGGGCTTGCCGATGTGCGTATCCACGACCTGTGGCACACTTTCGCCAGTTTTCTCGTGAATGCCGGACATTCGCTGCATGAGGCGCAAAAGATGCAGGGGCACGGTGATCCGCGCACCACTATGCGATATGCCCACCTGGGACAGGCATCCTTGCTGGCGGCGGCGGAAACCGCGGGCAGTTTTTCACTCAGCCCAAAACCGCCGGCAGCTTTCCAATCGCGGAGAGAATTCCCCTGTGAGAGGAGGCATTCCTTGACCGTGTGTGAAATGGTGCAGGGGGGGCGATGTGCCTCCCACAAAAATAGCAGGCTGTTAACGAAAAACGCGCGAAAATTTCTGGACGACTTTGGACAGCCCCGGCTTCGCCAGGCTTTCTTCAGACATATGTGGATGGCTCATCGACAGGCACAGCGTCGATGAATCTTTGAAGAGCAATATATCAAAGCACATTCTTTGGCAATATCAACATTTGGAGAAAAATTTTTCACCGCCCTTTTTGAAAAAATTACCATTAAATTGAGCAGGTTATTTTTTTCAGATCCCTTTTGTCCACGAAAAATCGACACTGTGCCTGTCAACGGGAATGTGGTCAGTGGCAACAGCCCCCATATGCTCATAGAGGGGAGGATATGTTTCATACCCTGCGTCATGTCCGTATCGTGGGAATACGCTCGGCCGTGCCCACTACGGAAATTCGCCTTGAAGACGAAGGCGCTTTTTACGGAGGCGATGCCAAAAAGGTGACGCGCTTACGCACGACGCTGGGGATGGATCGCCGGCGGATATGCCCGCCGGATGTGACTGCCTCCGATCTGTGCGCTCATGCGGCCGATGCCCTGCTGCGGGTGTTTCCCTCAGCGCGGAGCGCGATAGATGCCGTGGTTTTTGTCAGCCAGGCCACGGACTGGGTGCAGCCGGCAACCTCTTGTGAACTGCAGCATCGCCTTGGCCTTGATCGGCAGTGCGCCGCGTTTGATGTCAACCAGGGCTGTTCCGGCTACGTCTATGGGTTGTGGCTGGGCAGCTCGCTTATTGCTGCCGGTGCGGCACGCCAGGTTTTGCTGCTTGTGGGGGATGTGAACCTGGCCGGGAGGGACATCCGCAACAGGATCACCGTCCCCGTTTTTGGCGACGGTGGCAGCGCCACTCTGCTTGCCCGGGATGAACAGGCCGGCCCCATGCACTTCGGGCTGGGCACGGACGGACGCGATTTTGACGCCATCATCACGCCTGGCGGCGGCGCCCGTATCCCTCTTGTTCCCGACCCTGCGGACAACGAGAGTATGTTCGAGGACATTCTGGATCCTTCCGGCAATCCATGGCGGCTTTTGAAAACATACATGGACGGGGGAGCCATTTTTAACTTTACGATGGATGTTGTGCCGAAACATATCCGCGCAGCCCTGGCGTATGCCAGCCTGACAGAAAAAGACATCGACTGGCTTATCCTCCACCAGGCCAACAGGCAGATTGTGGAAAGCATCGCCGCCAAGACCGGTTTTGCGCTGGAGAAGGCGCCTTCGGCATCGTTTGGCACATACGGTAACCTGGCGTCGGCCTCCATCCCCGTTGCGCTGTGCGACACCTTCGGGAACACGCGGCAGGCACCGGGAAAAGTCCTTTTGTGCGGGTATGGTATCGGTCTTTCCTGGGGATCGTGCCTGTGCGATATCGCGGAGTGGGACTGCGCTCCGCCCCTGGACTACGAACCCGACCCCGATCGCCCGACACGGCGGCAGCATATCGAACGCTGGGAGCAGATTCTGCGAGGAGAGCGAACCCGTCATGACTAAAAAGGAATTTCTTGCTGAATTTCAGGAAATACTGCAGCGCGATGAGCCCGTGCAAGAAGAAACGCCCCTGGCAAGTCTTGCGGAATGGGATTCCGTGGCCCGAATGGTATTGATTGCCTTTTTTGACAGGACATTCGGGCAGCAGATCAAATTTGACGCCTTCAATGCCTGCCACACGGTTGCCGACCTGATGGCACTAACTCAAGGAGGCATTGTCTGACGCCCGCCCTGGATCGACTCTTCTCCCCGGCTCAGACGATCCTGGTCACCGGGGCCAGTTCCGGCATCGGCCGTGCCATTGCCTTGGAGTGCATCGCGCAAGGGGCAACGGTGCTGGCGTGCGGACGTGACCAGGAAAGACTGGAGCATGCCCGTCAGGCTTCTTGCGCGCCAGAACGATGGACAAGCCTCCACAGGGATTTGCGGGAAGACATGGCAAGTCTCCCGCAGTGGGTGCGCCAGATCGCGCGGGATCACGGCAAACTTTGGGGCTTGGCCCACGCGGCGGGCGAAGGGCTGATGGACAGTTTGCAGTCCTATGATCCTGGGCAGGCGCGGCGGCATTTTGACCTCAATTTCCATGTGCCGCTTCTGCTTGCGCAGGGCTTTTGCGACCGGCGGGTTTTCAATCGGGGCGGGGCCTTGCTTTTTCTGGCATCCGCTTCCGCGATCTTTCCTGAAAAGGGGCATCTCATCTACGGCGCGGCCAAGGCGGCCCTGGCGGCCGCGGCCAAAAGCATCAGCCAGGAAGTTGTATCCAGGGGCTTGCGTGTGCATTGCCTTTCACCGGGCATTATCGACACGCCTATGGAGGAGGCCATGGAAGCATTCATGGGCTCAAGTTACAGAGAGCACCAGTTACGGGAATACCCGCTCGGCTTTGGACGGCCCGAAGATGTTGCCGCTATGGCGGTCTTTCTGCTTTCGGAACGGGCGTCCTGGCTCACCGGACAAAATTATGTGCTGGCCGGAGGACGCTACTGATATGTCGAAGATTGTCATCATCGGGAATTCCGGAGCGGCTCGCGAATGCTACTGGCTGTTGCGCGAAGTTCTGGAAAGTGCCCCCGGCCTTGCCCAAGACTCCAGCTTTGCCGGATTTTTGGACTGGAAAGGCTACGCCGGCGATCTCAAGGAATTGCAGCATTTTTATCTGGGAACCGCTGATGCCCATGTAATTCATTCAGATGAACTGTTTATTATTGGTGTTGGCAATCCTGAATTGCGCCGTGATATATTCATGACATTCAAGTCACGCGGCGCATCATTTATGAATTTGATCCATCCGTGGACATCCATTTCTCAATCTGCAATTATTGGCGAAGGCAATATTTTACAACGTGGAAGCACAGTACTTTGCAATGCAAACATTGGAAATGGTAACTATCTTAACGGATTTTCCACTATTTCTCATGATGCTGAGATAGGTGATTTCAATTTTTTTGCGCCATATTCCATTGTTCTGGGCAGTGCAAAAATTGGAAATGGGAATCATCTTGGCCCGTACAGCGTGATTCTTGAACACGCACGGATGGGCGATGGCAATCTTCTTGCCCCGGGCGGAGCGCTCTACAAGGGATGCAAGGATAACTGCCGCATGGCTGGTAACCCGGCGCTGAAAATCGGCATCGTGGCGGATAAGTAAAGAGAAATACAAAAGCCATGCCTGCGGATATCATCGATCTTTTTCAGCTTCAGCTGGCCGGACAGGCCGCCTTGCACGATCTCATCCTTATGAGCGGCCGCAAAAAAAGTGCGGAGCGTGTGGCACATTTCTTTCTGCGGATGCAGGGTATGCTGCCGATAACCACCACGCTTGAAGTTGGCGCGCACGAAGCCGCCTTTTCGCGAAAGGTCAAGGCCCAGCACCCGGACAGGACAGTCCGCGCCTATGAAGCCAATCCCTATGTTCATGCTCATTTTTTGCTTGAAGGGAGCGTGCGGAAAGAGGGGGTCTGGTACGAACACTGTGCCATTGGCGATACCGACGGCACCACGTCCTTCCATATTTATGACAGCATCGACGGCCAGGCCGAACCCTGCGACAGCAGACGGCAGAGCGTTCTGCGCCGCATCGAATCCGGCGCTTCGTCCTTTTGCGCCGTGCAGGTGCCCATAGCCCGGCTGGACACCCTGTGCGCGGCGGACCCCCCAGACAGCCGCTACGCCCTGTGGATAGACGCCGAAGGCTTCTGCGCCCAGGTTCTGAGCGGAGCGGCGGACGTTCTGGATAAAACTCTGGCCGTCTATTGCGAGCTGGAGTCCGAGCCCAAATTTGCCGGGCAGGCGTGTGACCGGGACATCATGGCAACGCTGCTGAACCGGGGCTTTGTGCCCATCCTGCGGGATTTTCAGTTTCGGCACCAGTACAACGCCATATTTGTCAGAAAGGAATATGTGCATCTGGTGGAGCACGAGTGGCACCGCTTCATGCACAACACCCTGCGGCAGAATATAAAGGAAGCCTTCCACCTGGATCTTGTGCCGCGCAAGCATACGCCTGTCGCTCCCGCGCCCCTGCCGAGGCTGCGCTTTGACAGTGTGCGCGAGCTGAAGGAGGCCATGGACGAGCTGCCCCTGCTGCGCGCTCCGCGCACGGGCCTTGACCCGGGCCGCACCGTCGTCGCCTGCCACGCGTCCGATCTGGAAGAGGCGGCCGCCTTTTACGGGCGGCAACTGAAGCGCCTGCCCGTGTTTTATGCGCTGGACGCACCCGAAGTTCTTCCAGACAGCATAGCCAGGCAGTGTGTTGTGCGCAACTTTGCCGAACTGAGACCCGGCATGGATGCGCAGCTGTATTGCAGGCCGGCCAAAGCGCCCCGGCTCTGCCACTTTACCCGGCTGGTTCTGCGCCTGCGCGCGCAGGGCATGGCGACGTTTGGCGTGGAGCGGCACAGCACGGAATTGTTTTACGGCCGCGCAAGGCACGAAAGCCTGACGGATGAAGACTGGGATACCGTCCTGAACTTTGTCAACGTGCTTGGGGACGCGGACAGCCAATATGCCTATATGGCCGTCTGCCGGGGCAGGCTTGAGGCGGAGCCGGGCTATATTCCGCTGGCGGGATATGACCAGTACTTTCATCCGCAGGTTTCGGTAACGCCCGGTGATATTGTGTGTGAAGGGGGCATTGACACCGGCGCGAGCACGCTGCGCTTTTTTGACGCCATGAAGCGGCAGGGGATCATCTACGCCTTTGAGCCTGTTCCGGGCAATTGCGAAAAATTACGGAACACATTTGCGCCCTATGATGGAATCCGCCTTGAGCCCCGGGCGCTCTGGAAAAACACGGGATATGTCAGCCTGAGCGGGACAGAGGCCTCCAACGCCGCCTTTGCCACGGATGCCGGCGACGGGCCTGGCACATGCCCCTGCGCCAGCATTGACGACTATTTTTCCGCGCGCCCCGCACCCACGGTCATCAAGCTGGATGTGGAAGGATCGGAACCCGAAGTGCTGGCGGGCGCACGCGCAACCCTGGCCGCCCATTCCCCGAAACTGATGATATCCATCTATCACGGGCGTCGCGGCCCCGACTGGATTACCATACCGCGCATGCTGCTGCGCTGTGCCCTGCCGTACACGTATTTTTGCGGGCATCACAGACCCTGGTATGCGGAAACCATTGTCTATGCCAAGTGACAAGGAGAGTGTCATGGAATACGCGCACCAGGAAAAACCGGTTGCGGGAAAGATCATCCTCCGCGCCGGGAATGAAAAAGGGTTCCTGAAAAATCGCATGTGTGTCAATATAAATGTTTCGGATATATGTAATTTTTCATGCTCATACTGCATAAACAGCGCGTCAAAGGAAAAAGCAAAACGAATTCTTGATAAAAATATACTTGCACAATTTATTGATGACCTTGAAGAGCGTAAAAATGATACATATCAATTTGCTGTGGCAGGAGGAGAACCGCTCCTATATCCTCACATCAATTTTCTTGTTAAAAAAATAGATGAAACAATTTCGTCGACTAATAAAATGATTAAAATTGCAACTAATGCTTCTCTGTTGCCAGAAAAAGGAGAATCCTTATATGCGGCGGCTAAAAATACAAAAATAATGTTTTCTGTTTCCGTCCATACGGAACAGATCAAGATTGTCTCATTTGCGAAAAAAATTGCACAATTTGGGCATCATGATGACATCAAATGCAAAATACTTTTTCTGCCAGGAAAATTGAAAGAAACCAAAAAGATGATTGATATTTTCAGTATTAATAATATAGAAACCATTTTATCTGTTGTTACACACCAAAAAGGAATTCCATTTCAGTACAGCCCTGAAGAGCTTGGATTTATGCAGCAACATCCTACTGCAAATCATAAACAACTTTTCCATGAATATACGGATCATTCAGTGGAAGAGTTTGATCGCATAACACGTGGCCTGCATCCTGAAAAATTTAATTACAAAGGCATGAAATGCTGTGCCGGAAGGAATACCCTGCGACTTGCGCCTGATGGCACATGCGCGCGCTGTTTTGGGTTTCTGCGGCTTGGTGAAAAATTCAATTTATCCGAGCGTCGGTTGCGCAACATCCCCGAATTGTCAACATACTGCGTCTGCCCTGCGGATTTTTGCACCTGCCTGACATTTCTTCAAACACCAAAATGGAGACTGCCGGAAGATAAACCCGAATATATCCGCTCATGATCGGGAGGAGCCGTGATTGTTTTCATCAATTGCTATGAAGAAATGGCCACGGGTATGCGTATACTGGCCGCCATGGCCAGGGAAAAGGGCTTTGCGGTGCATATTTGCGTTGTGCAGGGCTATTCTGTCGTAACAAAAGATACCCTTGATGAAAGTACAACAAGTATGCATATCTGCGTCAACGGCACGTTTCATGTCAATCAGCTCAGGGGGCGTCCCTTTTCCGCCGGGGAACTCACGTCGCTGCAAACCAAACTTCAACAGCTGAACCCGGAGCTGATCTGCATTTCCACCCGCAGCGCCAATGACGACATTATGCCGGATATGCTACGCTGCATCCGCGATACCTGCCCCGGCGTTCCCATCATCTGCGGCGGCTACGGCCCCACCTATGCGCCGGAGCACTATTTGCGGCATGGCGCGGATATGGTTCTGCGGGGAGAAGGCGAAATATCCTTTGCCGCCCTGCTGGACAGCCTGCCCCTGCAATCTCCTCTGCTCTCTCCTCCACATCATATTCCCAATGCCTGTTATCTGGATAACGGGAATATGGCCCGCACGCCGATGGCCGCGCCGCTGCGGGATATTTCCGCACTGCCCTCCCCCCTTACCGGCGATGCGGTCACGACTTTTATTCATGATGACAGCGTGGAGGAGCGCGATCCGGCCTTTGACGACACAACATTTTATATTCTGACCGGGCGGGGCTGCATTGGCGCGTGCGCCTATTGCGCGGCCCCGGTGTTGGGCGGCATGTACAAAAAGGAAGGGCATATCCTGCCCCGCTACCGCCGCCGGAGTGACGAACAGGTTTTGCGGGAGCTGGAGCAGGCCAGGGCACAGGGCGTCCAGCGCATTTTTTTCAAGGACGAATATCTGGTGGACGAGCCGCGACGGCTTACCGCCTTTTTTCGCCAGTATCAGGAACGCATCGGCCTGCCGTTTCGCGCCAATCTGCATCACGAACAGCTTTTGCGCCACCCGGAACTGCTGGATGCGGCTCTGGACGCCGGCATGTATGGCTATTCCATTGGCTTTCAGGCCGGCATGGAGCGCATGGCCCGCCATGTCTACGGTCGTCCTCACAGGTTTACGGATTTCATGACCCTTGCGCAAATTTTGTTTGAGCAGTTTGTTGTTATTCAGTTTCATTTTGTCAGCGGCACAAGCCTCAACAGCGATGAGGAATTTGAGGCCAAATGCGCTCTCATGGCCTCGCTGCCCTATGATCCCGTCGCGCCCTGGCGCACCTTGTGCATGGATTTTCAGTTTTTCCCACAGCCTCTCTCGCGCCTTACCCAAAACCTCGATGGGGGAAAACTGCAACGCTTGCCCGTGCGGACATGGGCCGGGCTTGCCTTGCGCGCCCAGTTGCGCCACTTCGCCACGGAAGAGGAAATCCGGCAGACGGAAGAAGAAATATCGCAACTTGCGCGAGAACGCGAGGTGGATTTTCTCCAGACGCGAAGCAGGGAACTGCGCGCAAAACGCCTGGAAGAGTACTGCGGCGCGCTTGCCCGGGACATGGCGGGCAGGGACGTTCTGGTTATGGGCGAGGCCACGCCGGATTATGCCGCCAGATGTCAGCTGCTGGCGGACAGCCGCATCGTGGGCCGGATTGCCTTTCCGGGCCATGCGGCGGAGACGGGGCGCATCGACGCATCCCGTATTGCCGGGGACTACGACCCCTCAATGCCCATTATTATGTTTGGTTCATCCTATTCCAGATTTGCCCGGCATTTGCGCCGGCAGTACCGCGTCGGCAATCCCCTGTACG
Source organism: Desulfovibrionaceae bacterium (assembly GCA_022510785.1). GTDB lineage: Bacteria > Desulfobacterota > Desulfovibrionia > Desulfovibrionales > Desulfovibrionaceae > Mailhella. The sequence continues at coordinate 10,766 of JAFLSV010000006.1, forward strand.
GCGTCCGCATGTAAATGATGCTTCGGAGTGTGTGAATGCGCTACCTTCAGGCCGGCTTTCCCCCTTACTTCACAAAAAATTTTTTTCAGAGCCATTGGCAGGTCACACAAAAATGCAATTTCCATTGCGCCTATTGCGTCAATGAGGAACAACGCAGGGACGGCATCCATATGTCCCCGGAAATCATGCGCGCGGCTCTGGGCATGATTGCCGGACTTTCCAGACCGTCGTACCGCTTTTCTCTTTCCGGGGGAGAGGTAACCTTATATCCCCACCTGGAAGATATGCTCTCTTCCATTGCGACACTGTTTCCCGCCGGCACTGTCGTCACCATGCTGAGCAACGGCAGCGCGTCGCCACGGCGGATGCGCGCGCTTCTGTCCCTTGCGCCCACACTGCAATGCCGCTTCATCATTACCATTCATCCGGGGCAGACCCGTGTGTCTGACCTGATTGAAAAACTGCTGTCCTTCAGCCCAGAGGAAAGAAAAAACTGGTTTCATCTGAAACTGGTTGCGCCGCCCCAGGAATCCCACATCAAGAAAATACGGACGCAGCTGGATGCGGCGGGCATTTTCCATTACAGCGTCCATGCCGTGATGGACTTTGCGACGGGCAAACTTGCGGAAGGTTATAAGAAAGAGAGTCTTTCCCTGCTTGCTCCGTCAAATGGCAGAAAGGAATACTTTTCTTACCGTCATGTTACGGAACATGGTGAAAAGGATGTCACATTTCTTGAAGGTTTATGGCACGATATGTTCCACTATACGGGCATGTTTTGCAGTGCCGGCTATCAATCCATTTACCTGGATGAATATGGGCATGTTTCCAAGGGGCAGTTCTGCGGCCGTATGCCATATACCATTCTGGAAAAAAATCCTTTTACGGATCCACAATTTATCACGCCCATGCGCTGCACTGAACCGCATTGTACCTGTACCCCCTACACAAGCCTGCCCAAATGGCGCAATGACTCGTATGCCCCGGCATGGTCAGGCATGGAGCACAACGGATGACGCCTGAACTTTCCGTCATTATTCCTCTTTACAATCAGGGCGCTTGCATTGAAAACGCGCTGAACAGCGTGGCTGCCCAGCGTATTGCGCTGGAAATTCTTGTGGTGGACGACGCCTCGACGGATGACGGGCCGGAACGGGTAGAGCGGTGGGCGAAAGCCCATGCCGTGCCTGTGCGACTGGTGCGCCAGCCCGTGCGGGGCTATGCCCTGGCCGCCCGGCTGGCGGGCGTGGCCGCCGCCGTCGCGCCGGACATTCTTTTTGTGGACGCGGACGATACGCTGCTGGGCGAAAAGCGCCTTGCCCGCGTCCTTGCCCGCAAACACGAAAAGGGGTGCGAACTGGCGCACTTCCGCACGCTGGGTCAGACCCCCGGCGGTACGGAAACAGGGGAAATCCTGTGGGCCGCGCCGCCCGCGCAGGATGAACTGCGCAAAAGCGCCGTGTTTGCCGCCTATGCCGCCTGTCCGTACCCGCCGCTTGTCTTTTGGGGCAAAATCTATTCCCGCGCCCTGCTGGAGCGGGTCATGCCCCTGGCGCGGGGCAGAACCATATTCCGCTTTGACGACAAATTTTTTGTGTCTCTTGTAGTTCTTCACGCCCAATCCTATGTGGGGTGCGAAGAATACATCTATCACTACCGCTTGTGCGAGTCCTGGCCCATGACCAAGTTTGCCGGACGCGTGCATGACCTGTTGCAGCTGAAAGAGGTTATTGCTCCACTTCTGGAAAAAAATGATGTTGATCCGCAAGCGGCGCAAACGTTTTATGAATTTTTGAATCGCCGCATCACCAATAATATGGGCAGGCTGTGCATTGAAGCGGAAAAGCGTCTTTTTTCCGGCGAAAATCCTGACACCATTTTTGCGGAAATTATGCCATTTCTTGACGAAGAACAACTTTTTGACGCCGCTTTGTTGTCCACACACGCTAATGTGCAGTCTGTTACCCGCACTGCCCGCAGGATATATTATGAATTCTGACAGTAAAAATCAACCGGATTTGACTGTTGTCATTCCCTATTTCAATCAGCCGGAGCAACTTGCGCGGGCGCTGGACGATGTGCTGGGGCAACAGGGGCTACGGCTGGAAGTGTTTGTGGTGGATGACGCCTCGGAGCGCCGCTGTGACGCGCTTGTGGATGAATTCCGGCAAAAGGGCCTTGCCGTAAGCCTGCTGCGCCAGCCCCAGCGGGGCTACACCCTGGCGGCGCGCCTGCACGGCATGAGAGAAGCCCAGGGGCGCTGGCTGGCCTTCGTGGATGCCGACGACGGCCTGTGTTCGCCCACGGCCTATGCGCGGGCGGTGAAAGCGGCCGACGCCGCGCACACCGATATTCTGCACTATGTCACCCTGGCCGATGACGGCGGCGGGCGCCTGTGCGCCTGGCGCAACGCCATGCCCTTTCACGCCAAGGCTCTGCACGGAAGCGCCATCTTTCATACCTGGCTGACGGGCGACTGCCGCGCCCATTCCGTATGGAACAAGCTCTACAGTCGCGCCCTTTACCTGCGTCTGCTGAGCCTTGAGCACACCGTGCCCATTTTTCGCATAGAAGATTTCTACCTGACAGCGCATTTTCTTTTGCTGGCGCACAGCTATACACCCTGTGACCTTGCTGTGTACCGATACAATCCGCCCTCCGGCACGCATCTGGAAAAAGCGGCGGCCCGCGCCGTGGACGCCATGCGTATGTATCTGGCCCTGCCGGATCGCTTCGGGGCGCTGAGACTGCCGCATGACGACTGTGTGAGGCTTAAAAGCTATCTGCGTAAGCTCGTTCTGCTCAACACGGGCAGGATATGCAGCCTTTTGCCGCGCCAGCCAGCCCGTCCGGGGAAGGACGCGGAATACGGCCCGCCCGATCCTGAAGCCATCAGGCGTATCCGGCGCTACGGAAGCGCCCGGGACTTCTTTCTTGTCCTGGCCATAGCCAATGCCAGCAATGCACGAAAATTACAGGATATTTCCAGGCATTTTCTTTCCTCTCTTCCCGTCCGTTCACGATAAACCATGTTCAGCAGGAGACAGCATGGACAACACAGTTCTGATCCTGGGTGGCGACGGTTTTTGCGGATGGCCCACGGCCCTGCATCTTTCGCAAAACGGCTATCATGTGGTCATTGCCGACAATTTTTCCCGCAGAAAAATTGACGTGGATCTGGGCCTTGGCTCGCTTACGCCCATTCTTCCGCTGGAGGAGCGGCTTGCCGCGTGGCGCGAGACCTCGGGCAAATCCATGGACTTTATCCTGATTGATATCGCCCGCGAGTACGACCGCTTTCTGGGGCTCCTGCGCGACGTGCGGCCACGGGCCATTGTCCATTTCGCCGAACAGCGCGCCGCGCCCTATTCCATGCGCAGCAGCGCCTGCAAGCGCTATACGGTGGACAACAACCTCAACGCCACTCACAACGTGCTCTGCGCCATTGTGGAGTCGGGGCTGGACGTTCACCTTGTGCATCTTGGCAGCATGGGCGTGTACGGCTACACGACAACCAAAATGCCCATCCCCGAAGGATATCTGCCCGTCCGCATTGAGGCGCCGGACGGATCCTGCGTCGAACGGGAGATCATGTACCCGCCGGCCCCCGGCAGCGTCTACCACATGACGAAAACCCAGGACGCGCTGTTTTTCTATTTTTACAACAAAAACGACGGGGTGCGCATTACCGATCTGCATCAGGGCATTGTATGGGGCACGGCGACCGATGAAACCACAATGAGCGAGGCCCTTGTCAACCGCTTTGACTATGACGGCGATTACGGCACGGTACTCAACCGTTTTCTGGTGCAGAGCGTTGTGGGGCATCCGCTCACCGTGTATGGCACAGGCGGCCAGACCCGCGCGTTCATCCACATCCGGGATACGGTCAAATGTATCAAGCTGGCCATTGAACACCCGCCGCTGCCGGGAGAGAGGGTCAAAATTTTCAATCAGGCCACGGAAACATGGTCCGTGCGGGAACTGGCCGTGCTTGTCTCACGGCTGACGGGTTGCGAAGTGCGCAGCTATGCCGATCCGCGCAAGGAAGATCTGGAAAATGGCCTGATTGTGGAAAACAGCCAGTTCCGCGCTCTGGGCCTTTCTCCGGTGACGCTTTCCGACGGGCTGATGAGCGAAGTGCGCGATGTGGTGGCCAAATACCGCCATCGCTGCGACCTTGCCAAAATTCCCTGCACCTCGCTGTGGACAACCGGGCAGACCGTGGACAGGGAAGGAGCCCCCCTGTCCCTGGCCGGCTCTCCGGCAGGGGCCACGGGGATCAGCATCCTGTGAACCACGCTGGATGACCAAATCCCCAATGCCTGATGCATAACCGGATGGCGAAACGCTGAAATTCACGCCCGGCAGCGAGGTACGCCCCCATGTCGCGACTGCTCCTGTACACCATGCGCCGCTTTTTTCACCAAATCTTGGCGTTGCCGCCTCAATTCCCTTGATGGTCAAGGCCATGCCGCCTTCTTGCGTCAGGGTTGGAAAGTTTTCTCAGTTCGGAGTTGATCTCAGTGTCATACCCAGAAAAATACCCAGACACGAGGTGGTTTTTTTAAGGTTTTCGTTACCCGTCACTGGACAAAACAAAATCCGGAAACCGTTTACTATCAACGATTTCCGGACTTCTTTGGAATTCTTTAAAAAAATTTCTGGCGGAGAGGGGGAGATTCGAACTCCCGGTGGTGTTACCCACACACGATTTCCAATCGTGCTCCTTAGGCCAGCTCGGAAACCTCTCCGCAAGCGATAATTTTTAACCCATAAGAGCTGGAATGGCAAGCAAAAATTACGCTCACGCAGGGCATTCTGAAGATATTTTAAATTAAAACTATAACTATTTTAATAGATTATCTGTCACTTTCCCTGTTTTTTCCACAATCACTCCGGGGCGGCGCTTAGCGCGCTTTTCCTGCGGCTCATCCTGTGATACAATGAAAACAGGCGCATGCGGAAAAAATGGTCATAAAGGACTCCAAACAGGGTGTAACCGGGCGGCCGGTTTAACGGTAACCGCTGCTCCACAAGGAGAACGCCATGAACGCCACACGCAGGGAACACGATTTTCTCGGTGAGATGAATATTCCTTCCGACGTTTACTATGGTATCCAGACGTGCAGGGCCTTGGAAAATTTCCGTGTTTCCGGCATTGCCGTCTCCTCTCTGCCGCACTTTGTGCAGGCCTTCGGCTTTGTTAAAAAGGCGGCGGCAAAGGCCAATATGGAACTTGGGGTCTTGCCCCGACCCATAGGGGAAGCCATTTGCCGGGCTTGCGATGAAGTGATTGCAGGCAAGTTCAACGATCAGTTCCCCATCGATGTTTTCCAGGGCGGCGCGGGTACCTCCTGCAACATGAACGCCAACGAGGTTATCGCCAACCGCGCTCTGGAGCTTATGGGACATCAGAAGGGCGAATACCATTTTTGCCACCCCAACAATCATGTGAACTGCTCGCAGAGTACGAACGACGTGTATCCCACGGCGATTCGCCTGGCCCTGTATACCAAACTGACCACTCTTATGGAGGATATGGAATACCTGCGCACCGGGTTTGAAAACAAGGCGGAAGAATTTAAGGACGTGCTGAAAATGGGCCGAACCCAGTTGCAGGATGCGGTTCCCATGACCCTGGGCATGGAATTTGCCGCCTGGGCAATCACCATTGGAGAGGATATCCGGCGCATCGGCGAAGGGCGCATGCAGATCAACGATATCAACATGGGAGCTACGGCCATAGGCACGGGAATCAATTCCCCGAACGGCTATGCCGAACTGGTGACACGGCATTTGGCAGAAATTTCAGGGCTTCCCGTGGTGATGGCGGAAAATCTTGTCGAAGCCACATTCGATACCGGAGCCTATGTGCAGATTTCCGGACTGCTCAAACGTTTTGTGGTCAAGCTGTCCAAAATCTGCAACGATCTCCGCCTGCTGTCCTCCGGCCCCCGTTGCGGCCTGAATGAAATCAATCTGCCGCCAAGACAACCGGGGTCTTCCATCATGCCGGGCAAGGTCAACCCTGTTATACCGGAACTGGTGAATCAGGTGTGCTTCGACATCATCGGCAAGGATGTGACCATCTCCATGGCCGCGGAAGCCGGACAGCTGGAATTGAATGTCATGGAACCGGTCATCGCGTATTCGCTGTTTTCTTCCATCGACAGACTGCGCAAGGCCTGCCGAACCTTGCGCGATCTGTGCGTGGACGGCATTACCGCGAATGCCGGGCATTGCCTTGAGCTTTTGCGCAATTCCATTGGTATTGTGACGGCGCTGAATCCGTATATCGGTTATGAACAGGCTGCGACAATCGCCCGCGAAGCTTTGGATACCGGAGATTCCGTGTATGAACTGGTGCTCCGGCGCGATATCCTGACCAGGGAGCAGCTGGACGCCATCCTCAGCGCTGAGCGCATGCTCAATCCCGGCGAGGATGAAAGGCTCAAGGCGGAAATAGCCGGACGACCCGCCGGCATGTGAACGGCGGGAATGCCCCGGCTCCCGCCAGCGCGCCGCGGTTGCCCGGCCGGGGGAAAAATCGGGGAACGGCGCGCGAAAATTACATGTCCATGCCGCTCACCTTCCGTGTCAGCAGGCGCCCGAATTCCGAGCACGAAACCGCGTGCGCGCCGGGCATGTCCACCGCCAGATCCGGTGTGACCGTTTTGTCGGCGATAACGGAGCCCAGGGCCTGTTCCACGAGACGCGCCGCCTCGCTCCAGCCCAGGTGTTCCAGCATCAGGGCGCCGGACAGCAACAGACTGCCGGGATTGGCAATATCCTTCCCCGCCGCCCTGGGGGCCGTGCCGTGCGTCGCTTCAAACAGTGCCAGACTGTCTGACATATTGACGCCGGGGGCCATGCCCAGGCCGCCCACCTGCGCGGCCAGGGCATCGGACAGATAATCGCCGTTCAGATTGGGCGAGGCCAGCACGCTGTATTGCTCCGGGTGCAGCAGGGCTTCCTGGAACATGGCGTCGGCAATGCGATCCTTGATGACAACTTTGCCCGCGCAGTTGTCCGCGTCCTTTTCCAGAACCACCGCGTCTCCGAACTCGGCGGCGGCCTCGTAGCCCCAGGCGCGGAACGCGCCCTCCGTGTACTTCATGATATTGCCCTTGTGAACCAGAGTGACGCTGGGCAGCCCGTGATCCAGCGCATAGCGCACTGCCCGCCGCACCAGGCGTTTGGAGCCGTGTTCGGTCATGGGTTTTATGCCCAGGGCCGCGCCTTCCGGCACGCCGGCACCCAGTTCGTCACGCAGCAGGCCGCCCAGCCGCCGCGCCTCGGGCGTGCCCGCCGCATACTCGATACCCGCATACACATCTTCCGTATTTTCGCGAAAAATGACCATATTCACGCGCTCGGGATGCCTGACCGGGGCACTGACGCCCTTAAACCAACGCACAGGGCGGATGCAGGCGTACAAATCAAAGGTCTGGCGCAAGGTGACGTTCAGGCTGCGGAAACCACCGCCCACCGGTGTGCCCAGCGGCCCCTTGATGGCCACCTCTGCCCTGGAGAGGGCATCCAGCGTTTCCTGCGGCAGAGGATTCCCCGTGGCCGCCACGGCCTTTTCTCCTGCCAGCAGCTCCACCCATTCCAGGCTGCGCTGGCCGTTGTAGGCCCGGTGCACGGCGGCATCCCATACCGGCCGCGCAGCCCGCCAGATTTCCGAACCTATGCCGTCCCCTTCCATCCAATAAACAGTCTTGCGCATTTTCATGACTTCCTTAAACGGTGTCTGGGCTGTGCCTGATGCCTTAACGCCCATTTTCAAGCAGGCTTCCCTGTTCCCGCGGGTCGCCCTGCCGCCGGGCCCGGGAAAAAAAGCGATCCGCCAGTTTGCGATGATGCGCGGGCATGGCCAGCGCGCCGATTTCACGGCAGGGTACAAGGCGAACATCCGCGCACGGCTCCAGCGCCCGCACAGCCTGAGCCATATCCACACCGGAAGGCGCCGCCATGCGAAAAAAGCGGGCTGTCAGGCGGTGGTTGGTGTACCCGTGGCGCACGCTGCCCAAGTCATCTCCTGCCTGAACATCCAGGCCCAAGGCGGCAAACGCGCGTTCCGCCGCGCGGGCGGGCGATTCATCCCCGACCTGCTCACCGCCGGGAAATTCCCACAAAGCGCCCCACAGGCCGGTTTCCGGCCGCTTGACAAGCAGGACGCACCCTTTGTGCATCAGAACTCCGTGCCCGGTACAGACGGATACCCTGGCGGGCCGGGGAATGGATACAGGCCGCTGTTTCTCCACTCCCAAACGGCGGCTTTCGCACCACGCCGCCCAGGGGCACCCGGCGCAGAGCGGAACTTTTCTGCACACCAGTTCGCCCAATTCCATGAGCGCCTCATTGTACTCACGGGCATGGCCGGGCGGCAGCAAGCGCCGGGCAGTTTCTCCGATAAGGGCGGCGGCCGCGTGCTTTTTGGGCGGAGCATCGATATTCAGCAAACGGGTGAAAACCCGTTCCACATTGGCATCCACCACAACCACATCCTGGTTGAAGGCTATGCCGAGTATGGCGGCCACAGTGTATGCTCCCAGGCCGGGCAGGGCTTGCAGGGCCTCCTTTCCTGAAGGTATGCGGCCTCCATGCCGTTCGCATATCGCCCTGGCCGCCGCGTGGACAAAGCGGGCGCGGCGGTAATAGCCCAAGCCTTCCCAGGCGCTCAGAACCTCTTCTTCAGAAGCGGCCGCTATGGCCGCCACGTCAGGAAAGCGCTCCATCCAGCGCTGAAAATATCCCACGGCCCGCTCCATCTGGGTCTGCTGAAGCATGACTTCCGCTATCCAGACTTCATACGGATCATAGGTCCGCCGCCAGGGAAGGGCCCGCATGGAACGCCGGAACCAGTCCAGCAGAGCCACGGCCATGGCCTGTTCTTCCGTCTTATCCACATGCCTCATGGGCCGTGTATATCCCGCTCCGGCCGCTCTCACAAGTCTTTCAGTCCGCCCTTGCCGGCGCGGCGGCAGGAACGGGGCTTGCCTTTTGCCGCCGTTCCGGCCACAACAGGCAAAACTTTTTATTTTAAGGAATACATCATGAGCAATCCACTGGTTCTTATGGAAACATCGTCGGGCGATATTCTGCTGGAGCTGTTCGAGGACAAGGCTCCGGCCACGGTAGCCAACTTTTTGCGCTATGTGGATGAGGATTTTTACACCAACACCATTTTTCACCGCGTCATCAACGATTTTATGATTCAGGGCGGCGGACTCTCCGTGCGCATGGAGGAAAAAGCCACCCACGCTCCTGTTATCAATGAAGCGGCCAACGGGCTTCAGAACCTGCGGGGCACCATCGCCATGGCCAGGACAAGCGAGCCCCATTCGGCCACGGCCCAGTTTTTCATCAATGTGGAGGACAACCCTGAACTTGACCACAGGGATGACAGCGCCGAAGGCTTCGGCTACTGCGTGTTCGGCAGGGTCGAGGACGGCATGGACGTGGTGGACAAAATCCGCAAGCTCAAAACCAGGGCTCAGGGCGAACACGAGGCCGTCCCTGTGGATATGGTGGTTATCACCGGCATCAGCCGCTTTGAATAAGCCGCCTCAGCGCGCATGAACCGATTCGGAATTTCCGGATCGGTTCATGAATGCCGTACCCTGCCCCGCACACGGGCGCTGCCCCCGCAAAAGCGCAGGGCACCTTGACGAAATCACGGCGAGTACGCCATAGTCTGGCGGCACGCGCCGCTCTTCCGGCGCGCAAGGAGCGGGCACGCATGGATCATGCGAACGTAGGCGTTATCATCCTCACCTACAACGACTGGCAGGACACACTGGCCTGTCTGGAACGGGTGCATGCGCAATCCGGTTTTCCACGCCGCATTGTGGTGTGCGATAACGGTTCCGGCAATGAGGTGGCGGATCGCATTCTGGCCGGCTGGAGGGAGCTGGCGGCGCGTACCGGTCACCCGGAACCGGTTGAGGTCTTTGGGGACGACAACACTCAGGCTCCGCTGACCCTGCTGCGCCGCGAGGAAAACGACGGCACGGCCGGGGGTATGAATGCGGGCCTGCGCCTGGCTCTGTATGATCCGAAATGCGCCGCCTTTTGGATTTTGCACAACGATACCCTGCCCGAGCCCTACGCCCTGGCCGCCCTTCTCCGGCATACCAGGGATGAGGACAATATCGGGCTTGTGGGCTCCACGCTGCTGTTTCATGACAGGGATCTGCTGGAATGCGCGGCAGGAGGCTGGTGGAACCGCCGCACCGGTACGGCGCACCTGCTTGACGAGGGGGTGGAGCGTTACGCCCTCACTGACCGCAGGGACATTGTAGCCCGGCTTGACTATGTCAATGGCGCGTCCTGTCTGGTGATGCGTCCGCTGATCGAAAGCATAGGCCTGTACGACGAACGTTTTTTCCGCTTTTATGAGGATGTGGAATACGGATTGCGCGCCCGCAAGGCCGGATTCCGGCTGAACTGGGCTCCGGGCGCCCTGGTGCGGCATAAGACCCCCAATATCGGCGCACTGACCCCTGTGCTGGCCGTGACCGACGAACCTGACCTGCCTCCGGTGGCGGACTATCTCTATGTACGCAACCGCTTTTTCCTCTTGCGCCGCGAGCGCGCCCGCGCTCTTCCCTTCGCTCTGGTGGCTCTGCCCCTGCCCCTGTCGTGGCGCATGTTCCGCGGGCAGAAGGATCGCCTGCGCCTGGTCATCCGGGCCGCCTGGGATGGCGCATGCGCGCGCATGGGCAAAGCGGGGGATCTTCCTCTCTGATTTTTTCATTCCCCCCTGCCGCACACGGTCAATCCCGCCCAGACAGATGGACGCCAGTGGTTCGCGTTTTTAACCTCCGTCTGCGTTTCCTGTTTTCATTAAACCGGAGACCCTGGTCTCCGGTGTGAAGAAACGCAGCAAATCGTTACCTGACTTCGCCGAAACCATAACCGGCAAGAATGGCCCGGCCCTCGGGGCTGAACAGATATTCCACAAAGGCCCGCGCGGCCGCCTTGTCCCTGGCCGAAGCGGCCACAGCCACGGGATACAGAATGGGATCGTGGCCGCTCATGGTATCGACAATACGCACACTGTCCCTGGCAATAAAGGCATCGGTGGCGTACACAAAGCCCGCGTCCACCTCGCCGCGCGACACATACCCGAGTACCTGGCGCACGCTTTCGCCCAGCACCATCCGGGGCTGGAGGGCATTCCAGCATCCCGCGGCCCGCAGCGAGGCGCGGGTGTAACGGCCGGCAGGCACAGAGTCCGGATTGCCCACGGCTATCCGTTCCGCCATGTGCAAATCGGCCAAGCCTGAGATTGCCGCCGTGCCGCTGCCGGACACAGGAACGATCAGCACCAGGGTGTTGGCCGCAAAATTGCGGCGCGTGGCCGGATCGATGAGTTTTTCCGCTCCAGCCCTGTCCATGGTGTCCTGATCGGCCGAAGCGAACACATCCACGGGCGCGCCTTCACGCATATGCTGAAGCAGGGGATTGGACGCCGCAAAATTGGTCGCCACATGAATATCGGGATGAGCTGCCTCAAACGCGGCCTTCACATCGGTGAAGGCGTTGGTCAGGCTGGCCGCGCCCGACACCGTGATCTCAGCCCCGCGCACGGTTCCGGCACACGCCACGAACGCCACGCACACAGCAAAAACAGAAACGGCTTTCATAATGGCTCCGGTTGAGGGTGAAAAAGTTTTGTATCCCCCCCACAAGAGGGGTGGCGCGGCTCCCGGCCTGAGCCGCCGCTATGCCTGACAGGCCTTTTTGCCGGCAGGAACTCTCCCTGAACATACGCCGGCCTGATCCCGGATACCCTTATCGTCCAGCAGATGCTCCAGCTCAGACGCGGCCGCGCGGCCCGCGCATTGCTGACGAAAAGGCAGCACAGCCTGAATGCGGCCCCGGTTGTACAGAACCAGCTGATCACCAAAAACCTCCACATCGGCCGGATCGTGGGTAATGAACAGAGCGGGCAATTCCACCCGATCCAGCATGTCGCGCAATTCCTGACGCAGACGGTTCCGCAGCAACGGATCCAGAGCGCTGAACGGTTCATCCAGCAACAGCAGCCGGGGGTGGACAGCCATGGCCCGCGCCAGGGCCACACGCTGCCGCTGTCCGCCGGACAGCGCGGCGGGATGCCTTTCGGCCAATTCGCCGATGCCAAAAAATTCCAGCCAGCCGGCCACCTGTTCCCTCACCCTGGCGCTGCGCAGGCCAAAACAGCCCGTCAGGCCAAAGGCCACATTTCCGGCGACACTGAGGTGAGGAAAAAGGGCGTAATCCTGAAACATATAGCCAATACGCCGCTCACGCACTGACCTGTTCACTCCGGCCCGGGCATCGAACACGGTTTCTCCGCCCAGCCGGATGAAACCGGCATCGGGCCGAAGCAGGCCGGCCAAAGCGCGCAGCGTAAGCGTCTTGCCCGATCCCGACGGGCCGTACAGCACGGCGCAGCGGCAGTTTTCCGGCAGCCGCAATTCCACGGCAAGCTCAAAATCAGAGCCCGCCCTGCCCATGCGTTTGTGTATCGCCATCTCGAGCATATTCATGGATATTTTTCACCCAGAAGCCATTCCGCGCACAGCAGCACCGCCATGCACAGGCCTGAAGTAATGAGAACCAGCACTGTCGCCCGGCTGTCGTTGCCGGCCTGAAAGGCGGCGTAAATGGCCAGAGCCAGAGTTTGCGTTTTGCCGGGGATATTGCCCGCAATCATCAAGGTTGCGCCAAATTCACCCATGCCACGGGCAAAGGCCAGCATGGCGCCCGCGAACAGACCGCGCCAGGCCAACGGCAGGGAAACCCGGATGAACACCGCCCATTCCGATGCACCCAGGGTACGGGCCGCGTCTTCCAGACTGTGATCCACCGATTCCAGCGCCACCCGGGCCGACTTATACATGAGAGGGAACACAACCGCCGTGGCCGCGATCACAGCCCCCTGCCATGTGAAGATGACGCTGATGCCGAACTCCGCCAGCCAAGAACCCAGCACGCCCCGCCGGCCTGCGAGCAGAATGAGGTAATAGCCGAGCACCGTAGGCGGCAGCACCATGGGCAGGGTGCACAGCGCGTCGATAACCGAACAAAGCGAGCCGTGCCGCCTGGACATCAGCCACGCCAGGCCCACCCCGGTGACAAAGGAAAAAAAGGTCGCCAGTCCCGCTACCCGCAAGGACAACAGCAGAGGAATCACAATATCGGCGTATTCCGCCATGGCACCTCCCGCCCGCGTCTTTTGCCGCGCAAGCTGGCCGGCTTTGCTGATTGAATCCAGACATAGCGCGGGCACAGGGGCAAGTCCACCACGCAATGGGCGAAATCCGTGATGCCGGTTCCTCTCTCATACGTCAATCATTGCCTGCGCGAAACAGGCCGGGCTACCATACGAATTTAAGAACGTCAGGTTCCCTCCTGCCCGGTTCCACAGGGCAGAGAGCACCTGGCACAAGACAATCAGGAGGAACTTATGAGCACTATGAGCGCGGAAAATGTGCAGAAAGTGGTGGACGTGCTGAACAAAGCCAGAAGCATGGAACTCCATTCCATCCAGCAATACATGAATCAGCACTATAACCTTAATGACAAGGATTACGGAAAATTTGCGGCAAACATTAAACGCATAGCCATCGACGAAATGACTCATGCTGAAAATTTTGCCGAACGCATTAAACAACTTGATGGAGAGCCAGGCAGTGAACTATCAGAAAAAGTAAAAAAAGGACAGGAGTTGAAGACTATTTACCCTTACAATATCGAACTTGAAGAAAATGTGATCCATGTTTACAATCAGTTTGCCCGCATATGTCGGGACAACAATGATAACGTAAGTGCCAAGCTGTTTGAAAATACACTGGAAGACGAACAGAAACACTACGATTATTTTGATAACACCAACAAGCATATCAGCGAACTTGGCAACGCCTTCCTGGCGAAAATTGCCGGCACCAAAGCCGGCACAGGCGATTCCAAAATGGGCTTTGTGCAGGCTCTGAGCCACAACGACGCCTGAACCCGGCAAGGACTCTTTGCTCTCAGGGGGCAAAGGAATCCTGGCGCAGCCGGGGACGGCCGTTCAAAAACCGCAAGGGCCCTGTCCGACCGGACAGGGCCCTTGCAAATACACGAAAACAGCGCCGGGCTTATTTCTTTTTGAGCCAGGGCATCATGGCGCGCAGATTGGCGCCAACCTGTTCCAGCTGCTGTTCCGATTCCATGCGGCGCATGGCTTTGAACTGGGGATAGCCGGTGCGGGCTTCAAGCAGGAAATCGCGGGCGAAGGTTCCGTTCTGGATTTCCTTAAGTACCTGACGCATTTCGGCCTTGGTCTCATCGGTGATCAGGCGGGGGCCGGTGCGATAGTCGCCGTATTCGGCGGTATTGCTGATGGAGTAGCGCATGCGGGACAGACCGCCTTCGTACATGAGATCCACAATAAGCTTCATTTCATGCATGCACTCGAAGTAAGCCATTTCCGGCTGATAACCGGCTTCCACCAGGGTTTCAAAGCCGGCTTTGATCAGGGCGGACACACCGCCGCACAACACGGCCTGTTCGCCAAACAGGTCAGTTTCGGTTTCTTCACGGAAGCTGGTTTCTATAACGCCCGAACGGGCACCGCCTATGCCCTTGGCATAGGCCAGAGCCTTTTTGAGCGCCTGCCCCGAAGCGTCCTGATGGATGGCCACCAGGCAGGGCACGCCCCCACCTTCGGTGAAGGTGCGGCGCACCAGATGCCCCGGCCCCTTGGGCGCAATCATGAAAACATCCACATCTTTCGGCGGCTCAATCTGGCCGAAATGGATATTGAACCCGTGGGCAAAGAGCAGGGACTTGCCGGCCTTGAGGTGAGGCTTGATATCCCGCTCGTAGACGGCGGCCTGATGTTCGTCCGGCAGCAAAATCATAATCATGTCGGCCTGTTCGGCGGCCTCAGCGGCGGAAAGAGGCTCAAAGCCGTGCTCTTTGGCCAGATCATAGTTGGGGCCGCCGGGGCGCTGGCCGACAATGACATGGACGCCCGAATCGCGCAGGTTCTGCGCATGGGCGTGGCCCTGGCTGCCGTAGCCGAGAATGGCCACGGTTTTTCCCTTGAGCACGTTAAGATCGGCGTCCTGTTCGTAATAGGCTTTCATAACAAATCCTCCCTGATGGAAAAAAGTTATTCCGCACTGGCCTGCATGGAGCGGCGCATAGCCACGGTGCCGGTGCGCGCGATTTCCTTGATGCCGAACCTGGCGAGCAGGTTAATGATGGCGTCGAGCTTGTCATAGGTACCGGTGGCCTCGATGGTGAACTCGCTGGGGCTGACGTCCACCACCTTGCAGCGGAAAATATCCACAATGCGCAAAATTTCGCTGCGTTTGCTTTCTTCCGCATTGAGTTTAAAGAGCACCATTTCCCGTTCCACCGTGGCGGTATCTTCAAAATCCACAACCTTGATGACCGAGACCAGTTTGCGCAGCTGCTTGATAATCTGCTCAATAATCTGAGCGTCGCCCCTGGTGGTGATGGTCATGTGCGACACCCCCTGCTCAAGAGTAGGGGCCACATTCAGCGATTCAATATTAAAGCCCCGGCCGCTGAACAGCCCGACCACGCGGGACAGCACCCCCGGTTCATTGTCCACAAGCACGGATAACACTCGGCGCATGAAATTCTCCTTGTTGCGTTCCAGGAACATCCTGGCCCGCCGCCCATGTCCGCTCTCAGCCTGGCGCGGCAGTGCGGATACTCAGATCAGCAGCATCTCATCCAAAGCCGCGCCGCCCGGCACCATGGGATAAACATTTTCCTCGCGTTCAACGCGCACATCAATAATGGCGGTGGACGGAGAGGACAGGGCTTTGGGCAGCACGGTTTCCAGCTCTTCCTCTGTGGTGATGCGGTAGCCTTCGGCGCCATAGGCCTCGGCCAGCTTCACGAAGTCGGGCTGCGCCTCCATATTGGTCTGACTGTAGTTGCTGTTGTAAAACAACTGCTGCCACTGCCGAACCATGCCCAGATAGCCGTTGTTGAGGATGAGCGTCTTCACCGGCAGCTTGTTGGCGACAGCGGTCATAAATTCCTGGCTGTTCATCTGAATGGAACCGTCGCCCGCGATATCAATAACCAGTTTGCCCGGCAGGCCGAGCTGCACGCCGATGGCCGCCGGCAGCCCGTAGCCCATGGTGCCCAGACCGCCGGAGCTGAAGAAGGTGCGCGGCTTGCGCACCGACCAATACTGCGCGGCCCACATCTGATGCTGCCCGACTTCGGTCACAATGATGGCCTCGCCTCCGCTGATGCGCTCCAGCGCCTCCACCACCTGCTGGGGCTTGAGATTGCCCCCCTTCACATAGGTCAGCGGCTGGGCCCTGCGCCATTCGTCCAGCTGATTCAGCCAGGGAGCGCGTTCACCCCGCAAGTCGCGGGGCGCGGCCTCAAGGCGGGAGCTCAGAACTTCCCATATGCCTTCCAGAGCCATGCGGCAATCGCCCACCACAGGCACATCCACCTTAATGGTTTTGCGGATGGACGTGGGATCGATATCAATATGGATGATTTTGGCCTTGGGCGCGAACGTGGACAGCTTGCCGGTGACGCGGTCATCAAAGCGAACCCCCACGCCAATGAGCAAATCGGCGTTGTTCATGGCCATGTTGGCCACATAGGCGCCGTGCATCCCGGGCATGCGCACACAGAGCGGATCGTCGGAGGGAAAGGCCCCCAGTCCCATGAGGGTGGTGGCGACGGGAATACTGAGCCTGTGGGCCAGAACTCCCAGAATTTCGGAAGCGTTGGACGAAAGAACGCCCCCCCCGGCGACGAGCAGAGGCCGTTCCGCCGCCAGGATGAGATCCGCCGCCCGCCGCAATTGATTGAGGTTGGGACGGTAGGTGGGGTTATAGGAACGCATGCGCACTTCTTCGGGCCACACGAATTCGGCGCGGGAAATCTGGACATCTTTGGGAATATCCACCAGCACCGGGCCGGGCCGGCCCGACCGGGCCAGATGAAAGGCCTGACGCAGCACAGTGGCAAGCTGGCCGATATTTTTCACCAGAAAATTATGCTTGGTGCAGGGTCGGGTAATGCCCACGATATCGGCTTCCTGAAAGGCGTCGTTGCCGATGAGATAGGTCGGCACCTGACCGGTGATGGCCACCACCGGAATGGAGTCGGCAAAGGCTGTGGCCAGGCCGGTAACAATATTGGTGGCCCCCGGGCCGGATGTCACCATGCACACGCCTACCTTGCCCGTGGCCCTGGCGTAACCGTCGGCCGCGTGCGCGGCGCCCTGCTCGTGCCGAACCAGAATATGCCGCAGCTCCGGGTGGTTGGTCAGCTCGTGGTACAGGTCAATAGCCTGGCCACCGGGATAGCCGAACAAAAGTTCCACGCCTTCGCGCTTCAGACATTCCATAAGTATACGGGCCCCAGTCATTTCCATGATGGATCATCCTTGGAACAAAGTATTCATGGTGAACACTGAAGCGAAAGCTATATACGCCTCAGAGGGAACACCGGCACATCCGGCGGAAGGCAAGAACACCCCGCCACAATACTCCGCCGGACGCCGGCAGGACACATCAGGGCCGGAAGCGACGATCCGGCATGCCCAGCTTATTTTTCATAGTTGTCCAGCATGACATGCAGGCGGGTTTTGCCTTCCAGCTTTTGCTTTTTCAGCGCCTTCAATTCCTGCTCTTCCGCGGGGGTGCGGTACGGCTTGGCCTTGAGCTTTTCAATCTGCTTTTCGTAAAGCATATGCTCTTCCCACAGAGCCTTGAGTTCGGGATCGGTGGCCGCGTACTTCTCCAGCCGTTTGAGATCGTGTTCTTCCATGGCGCTGACTCCGTCAAGTTGGAGGTTGGTTGAAAATCAGGGAACAAGGTTCACCCTGCGCTCCGGCCCGGGTGAACATCGCTCCGGCATTAAAAAAATCCGGCCCGCGTCGGCCCCATCCCGGCCCCAAGCTGAAACAGGGATGCCACCACCACTCCGTTGAAAAGCTGAAGGAGAAGCAGAACGATGATGGGCGAAAGATCAAGCCCCCCCATAAAAACAAAGGGCAGCCATTTGCGTATGCGGTAATAGACCGGCTCGGTCAGGGAACGCAGTGTCCGCACGATGGGGTTGTACGGATCAGGGTTTACCCAGGAAAGCAGGGCCGAGATGATGACGACAAAGGTATAGAGATTAATGACGATTTGCAGCAAACGCGCCACAGTCATCAGCAGGTTGCCCACAACAAACATGCGGCCTCCGGCGTCGGATTGAACGTAAAGCTGATTCTTGCCTGCTTAGGGCCGGGAATCAAGTAAAAAATGCGGTCAAACCCAAGGAATTTCAACATTGGCAACGCAAGGCCTTGATCCCTTCACGAAACAGAATTTCCATCTTATCCGGCGGCGTCAGTGCCAGAACCATGCCTACCCCAAAACTGGGATGATCCACCAGCGCGCCCAGCGCGTAGTTTCCGGTCATGGCATAGGGCTCAGGCGTGGCCGGATTTCGGGCCAGAGCATCCTGCCACTGGCGCTCCAGTTCCGCCTGGAGCCGCGCCGTGTGCTGCCCGGCGCGGGAAGGCGCGCCCGGCCCGGAAGCCGCCCCGGGGCGGGGTTGCCTGCGCGTCGCCGCAAGAACAGCCTCGCCGCGCTCATGCCCTGGCCGAACCCGAAGCGCGCGGTGTTTGACCTCGCGGGCCGGAGCCTCGGGCGGATAATACTTGTGCACACTGCCGCAGGCGCAGCACTCAACCTTAACCACCCGCCCGTCAACCAGCGCGATGATGACATGCCCCGTCACATCACGGCAGCGGGTGCAGCGGGCTTCCAGTCTCTGACCAGGGGCAAGCGAACTCATGATCGTGGGCTCCGCACACTGGGGTTAGGAAAAAGCAATGCGCCTGACGGAAACAGCGCCGCCAGAGGCGGCAATCTCTGCGCATGGGCTGTAAAAAAGGCGGACAGGTCTGAACGGCATGTGAAGAAAACCTAGAGCTCCGGCCCCATTTCCGTAAGCAGCGCCGCGATTTCCTCACGGATGACGCGGGCGGCGGCCTCGGCCGCCACCTTCTCACCCGCGGTTTCCACGGCTTTAAGGCGCTGCTCCAGCTGGGCCATATCCCCGGACATTGCCGCAGGCGCGCCGCCGGAGGCAAGTTCCGCTTCCAGCGCGGAAATGCGGGCTTCGGCCGCCGCCAGACCGCTGGCGTAACTTTCAGCCAGCTCACGAAGCTCGGCTGCCAGTTCGTCCACCCGATCCCGCAGGTCACTCAAAGACGCGGTATCCGCTCCGCCATTGCCGGCGGCCAGATCGGCCATGTTTTTCTGTGTGGCCGCAATATGGGCGGAAACAGTGCGCGCGCGGCCCGCCATTCCATCCTGGGCAGGCACGGCCGCCTCGGCCTTTCCCACCAGAAGGGGATCGCCCAAATCCTCTTCAGCCGGGCCACCGGGGCCGCCGTCATCCGCAGAGGCGAGCAGTTCATCCAGTCCGCTCAGGGGGTCGTCATCCTCTTCCATGGATGGAGTCTCAGGGACGGACGCCGAAGCCGGAGTTTTGACCGGAGCTTCGCCAAGCAGGGCATCCAGGTCAAGCTCATCCGTTGAGCCGGCAGCCGGTTTGACGGCCGGAGCTTCCACCGCCGGGGGAGGGGTGGGCTGTTTTGCCGCAGCCGCGCGAGCGGAATTCTGTTTCGGAATTTCAGGAGCGGGCGCAGCCGGTGGCGCTGCGGGCCGCGGGGCATCAGGCTGCGGGTCGCCTAAGAGATCATCCAGATCACCGAGATCGGCGGCCGCATCCACCGCAGGCGCGGCGGACGACTGGGCAGGAGTATCCGCTGGCCGGGCAACCGCGGCGCGCTGGCGGGAGGCAGGCGCGGCGGACGACTGGGCAGGAGTATCCGCTGATTCCGGTTCCATAATGGATGTGAGCAGGGAATCCAAATCATCCGCATCCACTTCCGAGCCCGCGCCAGCCGGCGCCTGTTGCGACTTGTCCCCGTGCTCCACGCTGGCCTGAAGAAGCGCGCCAAAATCGGCATCCGGCGCGGATTCCGCTTTGGCAGCGGGGGAATTGGGCTGCTCCGGCGCCACCAGATCACGCAGCAGGGCATCCATATCGCTCATATCCGCCGAATCCAGCGCGGCGGCACCGGGAGCACCGGCAGACGATGGCGCGGCCGGGGCAGCCGCGCCTGTTTCGTTCAGGCTGCCATCGTCATCCAGGCCGGACGCTTTGAGCAGAGCGTCCAGATCGAAGTCCTCTTCCTCCCTGGCCGGCGCGTCGTCACTTTCCGCCAGAAGATCGGCCATCAGGGATTCCAGTCCTGTATCCTCATCTCCGCTACCACCTGGCGCAGAAGGTATTGAGCCTTTTTCGACGATATCGGTCAGCTCAATGATGTCGTCCTCGACCTCGGAAGACGGGGAAGTGCGGGAAGGGTCCATACTGTCCTCTGGCTGGATCGGAATTCGGAATGAGGTAAATGACGTGCTTTGGTTATGGTATACAAAAAAAGATGAAGAACGCAAGGGCGACCTTGCCGGGCTGGCCGATCTTCCGTTGCGGCCTTCTGTCCGGCAAACTTGGGGAAAGCCGTGCGATATGGCGTGCGCCCGGCCTCCCTCCCCGCCGCACTGCCGGAAAATCCAACAATAAACCCCCCTTTCGGGGGGTTGCTGTCCGATTTATCCGCGGGGACTTCAGTTTTTGGGATGGCAGGAAGAGCCCGCGCAGGCCGTAAGCGCCTTCTTGGCGTCGGGCTTGGCCTGCACCACTTCACCATGGCACTTCAGGCAGGAGTAGGACTTTTCCACCTTGCGATCATGGGCGATGCGAAAATAGCTGTGCACCGTCTTGTCCTTTTGACCCAGCGCATCATGACAGCCGGCGCTGGCACACTTCTGGAAATTGGCCGCGCCGTCCACCTCATGATGGCATTCCACGCATTGCCGTTCCTTATGAAAGCTGTGGTCAAACACAACCGGCTTTTTGGTGAGTTCCATGGTGATGGGCCCGGAAGGCACAGCGGGCTGCCCTGCCCATGCCGGCACAGCAAGGGCGGCGATCAGCAACGCGCCCGCGCCGGATATCAGCAGTTTTTCCATGATGGAAGCTCCTCCGATCCGCTCCCGCGCACTGCGGCACTTTTTCATCGCAACCAGGCGCAAAGAGAAAAAAGTTTTCCGCCGGCCAGGTGAAGCGGGTCAGCGCGGAATACCGCCCTAGTTCTTGGGATGACAGGCCGAGCCAACGCAGGCGGTCAGTTCCTGCTTTTTCTCAGGCCGGGTCTTGATCACATCATAGTGGCACTGAAGGCAGGTGGTGGTGCCTTCCTGCACCTTGCGGGCATGAATGATGCCAAAATAGCTGTTTGATGACTTGTCCTTGGGATCGTAGGCATGGCAGTCTGAGCAGGCGGCAGAGTCGGGATGTTCGCCATCAATGAGATGGTGACAGACGACACAACGCTGCGAGGCATTCACTTCCAGAGGAGGAAAGTGTGCGGGCATGGTCGGATGGCAGCTGTCACACTGCTGAGCCGTGTGAATGCCGTGATCAAATATCACAGGCTTTTTGGTGAGCTCCATCTTGACGGGCCCATCGGGAACGGCCGGCTGTTCGGCAAACGCCGGCAGCGCCAGGGCAGTGACGAGCAGGGCAGCGGCGCCGAACGTCAGCAACTTTTTCATGGAACAACCTCCTCCATTGGTCAGTGCTGTCATGCGATCCCCGTATCAGAGAACGGGAGGGGGATTCACGTTGCGGTATGCTAGCTCCATCAGGAATTCCATGTCAAGGGGCCTGGCCGAGTCCGTGCCTTGCTTGACACCCATGCCTTATGCCTGCGGCACGGCCCGGGGCTGCACCAGTTCCGGCATAAGGATACGCACCCTGGCCCGCCTGGAAAGTTCCATGATATAGGCCTGGAACATAAGCGCGGCGCGCTGACTGCGCACCTGCTGCTCACGCATCGCTCCTTCGGTGAGCCAGGCAGCTTCGTCCGGCGCGGACACTTCGGCCAGGCTGACCAGCACGGCCCCATCGTCCACGGGGAAGGCCCTGTCAAGCCACAGGTCTTTGCCCGCATCCGCGGCAGGCACCTCAAACACGGCGCGCGCCAGATCCGTGCTCACGCCCAGGTAGGGCACATAGCCCTGACGATCAAAGGCTTCAGATTCCCTGACTTCCGGCGCCAGATCCTTGCCGGGCCTGCCATCCGCAAATTCCCCGCGGGCCTGTTCGGCTTCGTCAACAGCCAGAGCGCGGGCCTTGTCAAGGGTAAGGGCGGCGGCCAGTTCATCCCGAACCTCGTCCAGGGGCCTGGTCATGGCGGGCAGGGATTCCGCCACGCGGACGACCAGAAGGCCCGCATCGGTGGGCAGGGGGCTGTCCAGAATTTCCCCGGCGGGGGCAGCCATAACGGCCTGCACGTCGGACGCGCGCAGCCTCAGAGTCTGAGCCAGATCGTCGGCGGACACCAGGCCGGAATCCTTCACGGTCAGGCCCTCGGCTCCGGCGGCTTCGGCCATGCCCTGACCGCCCATGACAGCGGCCAGCAGGGCGTCGGCCTTGTCCTGAAGCCCTGTGACCGCCCGCTCCGTTGCCAGCGCGGCGCGCAGTTCATCCCTGACATCTTCCAGAGTCCGCGTGGCAGACGCCTGATGCTCCGCTGCCTTAATCAGATGAAACCCGAAGGGAGAACGCACCGGCCCGGACATTTCGCCCGGCTTGAGGGCGAAGGCCGCATCGGCAAATTCCGGCACCATCTGAGCGCGCTCAAACCAATCCAAATCGCCGCCCCTGGCGGCGCTGCCGGGATCCTGGCTGCTTTCGCGGGCCACGGCGGCAAAGTCTTCCCCCCCCCGGATGCGCTCTTCAATGGCCTTAATGCTGTCTTCGGCCTTGCTGATCTCTTCGGCGCTGGCATTTTCCGGCACGAGAATCAAAATATGAGAGGCCCGCACCCGTTCGGGCACAAAGAACGAATCCCTGCGTGCCTCATAGGCGGCGCTCACGGCCGCGTCGTCAATGCCGGAAGGATCGCTCATCTGCGCGGGATCAAGGGCCACATACTCCAGCCGCACGCGCGGCGGCACGGCATACAGACGGGCGCGTTCCTCATAGGCCGCCTCAATGTCCTGCTGGCTGGGCGCCGCCAGGGACATATGCTTTTCGGCCGGGAACAGCATGTAGTTTATCTTGCGCCTTTCCTGTTGATAATTGTAGATATTGCGCACGGACTGGGGCGCCGCATAAGCCCCGGCGGAAAGCAGCGCCTGCATTTTTTCGGGCAGCATGTCGCGGCGCAGATTGTCCTCAAACTGGGCGGCGCTCTGGCCGGAATTCTGAAGCGTTGTCAGATACAGGTCGGCGCTGAAGCCGCCGTCCTTGTCCAGAAAATAGGGCATGGACTCCACAACGCGGCGCAGCTCGTACGGGCTGATTTCCACGCCCAGGCGCTCCGCTTCGGCTTCCAGAAGCTTGCGCATCACCAGGCTTTGCAGCGTGTTTTGTTCCAGCCCAAGGCTCTGCAGCAGCTCCGGTGTCGCCCCGGGGATGGAATTTCGGATATTCTGTTCCATCTGGGCGTAGGCCTGCCGGAACTCCAGTTCCGTGATGTTCCGGTCGTTCACCGTAGCCACGATGCCGCGCGGGCTGGATCGCCCGCCAATGCCCCAGAACACGAATACGACGATGATAATGCCGAATGCCAGCTTGACGCCCCAGGACTGGGCGTTGGCACGGATGCCGTCGAGCATGGTGACTCCCTCTTGCTGCCTTGAAAAAAAATCCGGAAAAACTCCATCCAGCCCGGGCCTTTTGCCAGGGCAATCTAGAACCGCGCGGCGTTGCGGCCGCGAACGTCGTTGAGCAGACCGCCCGCGCGGATGATCCGCCATTCCGCGGCGGACAGGTCATTGCGCGCCCGAATGCCGCCCGTGCCTTCCACATTCATGACCATTTCCCCGCCCGGCGTCAAATCAGCGGTGGCAAACGACACGCGGGCGGCGGCCTTCACCCGGCCGTAGTCCCCGGGGTTGACAAAAATCAGGGGCAGAATGCCAAAGTTGATGAGATTGGCCCGGTGGATACGCGCGAACGAGCAGGCGATCACCGCCCGTATGCCAAGATGGCGTGGAGCCAGAGCCGCATGCTCGCGGCTGGAGCCCTGGCCGTAATTCTGCCCGGCCACAATGATGCCCGCCAGACCCGAATTGCGCGCCGTTTCGGCCCGGTGCACGAAGTCGGAATCCACCCGGCTGAACACATGGCGGGCAATGGCGGGCACATTGGATCGCAGGGCCGTTATCTCGGCCCCGGCGGGCATAATGTGATCGGTGGTAATGCCGTCGCCCACCTTGAGAACCACCGTGCCGTCCAGGTGATCTTCAAGCGGCGGAAACTGCTCCAGGGGCACAATGTTGGGGCCGCGCACAATGCTCACGGCCGAAGCTTCGGCCGGATCTGCGGGCGGGAACAGAAAATGCCGCCGCCCGTCAGGCACAGCGTGCGGAAAATCGGGCCGGGCCGGAGCTTCGCCCCATCCGGCCGGATCGGTAAAGCGGCCGTCCAGCGCGCAGCGGGCCGCCGTGACCGGGCTGACCAGATAGACCCCCGCGTCGCGTGTGCCGCTGCGTCCTTCAAAATTGCGGTTAAAGGTGCGCACGGACACGCCGCCGGACACCGGCGAACTGCCCATGCCAATGCACGGGCCGCACGCGCATTCCAGAACGCGCACCCCGGCACCGAGCAGATCCGTCAGCGCGCCATCGGCGGCCAGCATGGACAGAACCTGCCGCGAACCGGGCGACACGCACACATCCGTGGAGGGATCAATGCGCTTGCCGCGCAGCACGGCGGCCACCTGTTCCAGATCGGCATAGGATGAATTGGTGCACGAGCCGATGGCCACCTGATCAACGCGCATGTCCGGTCTTTCAGCGCACAGGCGGGCCACGGACATGACCTGATCCGGCATGTGGGGGAGGGCCACCAGAGGCTCAAGAGCTGACAGATCCACATCAATCACATCATCGTAGGAGGCATCGTCATCAGGGGTCAGCGCTTCCCAGTCCTGCTCGCGGCCCATGCGGCGCAAAAATTCGCGGGTCTGCTCATCGGACGGGAACAGCGAACCCGTGGCGCCCAGCTCGGCCCCCATATTGGCGATGGTGGCCCGTTCGGGCACGGACAGCGTGCTGACCCCCGGGCCTCCGTATTCAAACACGCGCCCCACCCCGCCCTGAGTGCTCAGGGCGCCGAGCAGATGCAGAATGAGATCCTTGGCCTGGGCCCAGCCCGTCAGATGACCGGACAGCCGCACCAGAATCACCCGCGGCATGGGGATGGCATAGGGCTCGCCCGCCATAGCCAGCGCCACGGACAGGCCGCCCGCCCCCATGGCCAGACTGCCCATGCCGCCCGCCATGGGCGTATGGCTGTCCGAGCCAAGCAGCACACGGCCGGGCCGCGCGAAATTTTCCAGGTGAAGCTGATGGCAGATGCCGGCGCCGGGCGGCGAATAGACAGCCCCGAACCTGGCTGCGGCCGTGCGCAGAAAGCGATGATCGTCCGGATTGCGGAAGCCCATCTGCAGGGTATTGTGATCAACGTAGCTGACCGAAAGCTCGGTGCGCACGCGGGGCAGGCCGAGGGCCTCAAACTGGAGCCACGCCATGGTGCCCGTGGCGTCCTGGGTCAGGGTCTGATCCACCCGCAGACTGATTTCCCGGCCGGGAACCATGTCCCCTTCCACCAAGTGGCTGCGCAGTATCTTGTGAGTCATGTTCATGGAGCTGTTCCCCGCCTGTCAAAAAAAAGAGCCGGGCTTTCCGCCGGCCGGAGCCTCACGCGGCACAAAAGCGGCATCAATCGACGTCAATGCCCATACCGCGGTATTCATTGAGCTTGTTGCGCAAGGTGCGCACGGATATCCCCAAAAGCTCGGCCGCCTGGGTGCGGTTGCCTGATGTGGCGGCCAGGCCCTTCATGATCATAATCCGTTCCATTTCGTGCAGGGGGATGACCGCCCCGGCGAACAGCGCGCCGTTGCCGGCGGCCTGCGCGCCGGCAGCGGCAGGGGCCGCCGCGGAGCTTTCTTCGCCATGGGCAGGCGAAGCGGGGGGCTGCGGGCCGGGCTGCTCCGTTTCGGACACTTCGGCGTCTTCAGTCGCGAACAGAGGCCAGCTGTCGGGATCGAGCAGAAAATGGCCGGGAGCAATGGGCTTGCCGCCCGCCAGCAGGACGGCGCGTTCCATGAGATTTTGAAGTTCACGCACGTTGCCGGGCCAGTCATACTCCTTCAGCCAGGCTTCGGCCCCGGGCGAAAGGGAGGTGGGGGCCAGGCCATATTCGCGCACATACATATCGATGAAAAAGCGGGCCAGTTCCAGCACATCGTCGCCCCGCTCCCGCAGGGAAGGCAGGCGCAGGGGAATGACGTTGAGGCGGAAGAACAGATCCTGCCGGAACCTGCCTTCCCTGACCCAGCCTTCCAGATCGCGGTTGGTGGTGGCCACCACGCGCACATCGACCTTAATGCTTTCGGTGCCGCCCACGCGGTCTATCTCACTTTCCTGCAGCACGCGCAGAAGCTTGGCCTGAAGGCCCAGCTCCATCTCGGAAATTTCGTCCAGCAGAATGGTGCCGCTGTCGGCCAGTTCAAATTTGCCGGGTTTGCGGGCTATGGCCCCGGTGAAGGCTCCCTTTTCATGGCCGAACAGCTCACTTTCCAGCAAATGTTCCGGCAGGGCGGCGCAGTTGACCGCCACAAAGGGCCCGGCCGCGCGATCACTCCAGGCGTGCAGCGTGCGGGCGAACATTTCCTTCCCGGTGCCGGACTCGCCGGAAATAAGCACCGTCGCCCGCGAGGGAGCCACCTGGCGGGCCAGGGCCAGCACGCGGCGTATGGCCGTATCACTGCCGACAATACGCGGCCCGGAGCCCTCCGGCACGACGGGACGCCGCCCGCCCAGCGTGCTGGACGCCGGAGCGGCCGCGGAGGGACGGGACGGACGGGCCACAGCCGCCACCTTGTCAAATGAAAGAGGTTCCAGCCAGTAATCCCGCGCCCCAAGCTCCATATAGCGGCGGGCATCGTCCGCCGTGCCCCGATCCGAAATGACCACCACGGGCGGAAAATCAGGGTCATCGGCCCCCACGGCCAATAAATCCTCCACCTGAAAACCAGGCAGGGAAGGCCGGGCAAAGATGATTCCCGGGCCGGACTTGCGCACGAACGCCGAAGCGCCCTTCAGGTTTTCGGCAATGGACACCTCAAAGCCCGCGTCGCGCAATTGGGGAAAAATGCGGGTGACGGCGTTGGCGGGCGCAAGAAAAAGAATACGTTGGCTTGACATTTGTTTTCTTGTATCCGTAACTGTCCGTCAAAGCAAGTCCGCGGCGGCCGGGTCGGAAGACGGCGCCCCGTCTCCATGCGCCCCGTCTTCCCCGGGTTCCCCAAGTTCTGGAGTTGCGAAATCATTCCAAATGGATTAAGGTCAGGCATCCGTGACGTTTGATCCCCTCCTCCCGGAAGGGAAGAAAAACGTGACAAAAAAGTGTATATTTTTTTTCAAACCGTCCGATAAGCCCAGAGGACGGGCATGGCGCGAAACCTCTGCGCCGCACTGCGCAACATTTTCCCCGACGAGGCGGACGATATGTCGCAAACCAAAATTTTATTGGAAGCTGGCACCAACGAACTGGAAATTGTCGAGTTCTTCATCAATGAAGAAGGCGGATACCGGGGCTACTACGGCATCAATGTCTCCAAGGTGGTGGAAATTATCCGCCAGCAGCCGGTGACAGCCATGCCGCAGATGCGGCATCCCTGCGTTCAGGGAGCCTTCCCCAACCGGGACGGCCGCATCGTGCCGCTGATTGACCTCTGCCGTTTTCTGGACAAAACCTGCGGGCCCAGTGAGGATCCGAAGGTGATCATCACCGAATTCAACAAAGTCCAGAACGCCTTTCTGGTGTCGGGCGTGACGCGCATCCACCGGATCAGCTGGTCGCAGGTGGAAGCGCCCAGCGAATTTCTGCTGCGGATGAGCCACAACTCCATTACCGGTGTGGTTCGCCTGGAACAAAGGGTCATCTTCCTGCTGGATATGGAAGCCATTGTGGGCACCCTGTGCCCCGCCCTGAGCATCCGCATGGATGAAGTCTCGCCCGATGCCCCCAAGCCCGACCGGGTGTACCATGTTCTGCACGCGGACGACTCGGTGAGCATCCGGCACCTGGTGCTGAGCAGACTGAAAGCCGAAGGCCGCTTCGAGGTTACCCAGGTTGCCGACGGCAAGCAGGCCTGGGATTTTCTGCAGCAGGTTCGCGAACAGTCCATCAAGAGCGGCCGCCCGGTGACGGACTTCCTGCATGGCGTGATGAGCGATATCGAAATGCCCAATCTCGACGGGCTGACCCTGTGCCGCTATATCAAGGAAGACCCTGTTCTGAGAGAACTTCCGGTGGCCATGTTCTCCTCGCTGATTACGCCGGCCATGTCCCACAAGTGCGAAAGCGTCCATGCCGACGGCCAGTTCGCCAAACCCGACCTGCAGGCCATCAGCGACCGGATATACCAGCTTATCACCGAGCATGAGGCCGCCGCCCAGCAGGCCGCGGCTCAGGAAGCCGCCGTCGCTGCGGCGGGATAGGCGGACTTGGCGGAGCGTTCATGCCCGAGCATATCGGCATTATCGCCGGGGGCGGACAGTTTCCCCGCCTCGTGGCCCAGGGGGCGCACGAGGCGGGGCTTTCCGTCGCGGCGTGCGGCTTTCACGGGCATACGGATCCCGCCCTTGCCCAATATGTCGATGTGTTCCAGCTGCTGCACCTCGGCCAGCTGAACAAGCTGCTGGCCTACTTTCATCAGCAGGGGGTGCGCCGCCTGTGCCTGGCTGGCACCATCAACAAACCGCGCGCCCTGGACTTTCGCCCCGACTGGCGTGCCTCCAGAGTGGTCTTTTCCTTGCGCGCCAAAGGAGACGACTCGCTTTTGCGCGCCGTGCTGGGCGAGCTGGAAAAAGAGGGCTTTGAAATGCTGTCGGCCGCCGATCTGGTGCCCTCGCTGCGCTGTCCGCCCGGCACGCTGACCCGGCGCGACCCCGCCCCCGAAACCTGGGCCGATATCCGCTACGCCTGGCCCGTGGCGGCCGGCATGGGACGCTTTGATATCGGCCAGTGCCTTGTGGCGCGGCAGGGCATGGTCATCGCCGTGGAGTGCCTCGAAGGAACTGACGCCACCCTGAAGCGCGGCGCAGAACTGGGCGGCAAAGGCTGCGTGGCCGTTAAAATCGCCAAACCCGGCCAGGATGAACGGGTGGATCTGCCCTCGGTGGGGCTGACCACCATCCAGAACCTGGTGGAAGGCGGTTATGCGGCCCTGGCCATCCAGGCGGGCAAAACCCTGTTTTTTGATCGGGAAGCCAGCCTGGCCCTGGCTGACAGGCACAAACTGGCCATTGTGGCCCTGCCCGACAACTTCGCCTGAAACCCGGTCTTTTTCCGCCCGAGCCGGACTATACGCCTTCCCCCGTGCTTTCCCCCGTGCTTTCCTCAAGCAGCGGCATGGCGCGGGCATGGCGGGGTATGCCGATGCGTATGTTTTCCAGCAGAGCCGCCGCCTGCGGACTGAGCCGCTTGTGCTTGCGCATGAGAATGCCGCAGCGCACACTGGGCAGGATTCCTTCCAGCGAATAGGACATGATGTCATCCCACGCGGCGCCGTAGGAACTGGCCGCCAGACACATTTCATCCATGATCGCCACGCCGAGGCCCTGTTTCACATAGCGCAGCATAAGGTGATAATTGTTGACGCTGAGCACGATATTGGGCGGATGGGGCCAGGTGCGCAGAGACACGCCAAAATACGGATCGTCGCTTTCCTCCATATTTTCGCCCAGAAAGGAAATAAAGGGCAGGCGGGATATGTCATCCATACCGGGACGCTCGGGCAACAGGAACTGGTTGTTGCGGCGGGCAATGAGCAGGGGGCGTGAGGTGAACAGTTCCTCCAGCGCGCAGTTGGAGGCCTCCTGCGTCATGCCGGTAAGGCCGAAATCCACCCGTGAGCCGGCCACATCGTCCACCACTTCGTAGGTGAGGGCGCGGCGTATTCTGATGCGCACATCGGGATGGGCCTTGCAGAAATCGGATATGGTGCCCACCACAACGGCAGAAAAAGGCAGGCTGCTGGAAATGCTGATCGTGCCCCGCAATATGCCTGAGCTGGCCCCCACATCGGATCGCATGCCCTTGAGAAGCTCGAAGGTGGAAATGGTCCACGCCAGAAGGCGCTCCCCCTCCGGGGTAATATGCAGGCGCTTCACGGAGCGATCAAAAAGCACCGTGCCCAGCGTCTGCTCAAGCTGGCGTATTTGCCAGCTTATGGTGGAAGGATTGCGGTTCATGAGACGGGCCGCGCGCCGGATGCTGCCGGTCTGGGCCGTGTAATAAAAACCCCGCAATTGCTGGAAAAAGTCACCGTTCAATTCTTCTATCATGAGCTTGCCCCCGGCTTGCGCCCTGTCTGCGCGTATGCCGTGCCTGAAGATGCCTTCCCTTGTCCGGACACGCAGCGTGTTCACTCCCTGCGCGTGCCCGTCCGGACACTGCACAGCAAAGCGGCCATGCTCGTTTGCGTCCTGCCTGCGGTGAGTCCGCCCGCCCAGATCACACCCCGCCCGGCCCGGAACCAGGCGGAAGCGCGACGTCCCTTAATGTATGATAAAATCATACAATATAAAAATAGTATTGATTTGACAACACATGTCCGGATCGAGATTATTTTCACAACAGGAGGTGAACCATGTTCAAATCAACTCGCGCACTTGCAGCGGCCTGCATTCTCTTCCTGGGGTTCAGCGCCCCCGCCATGGCAGCGGAAGTGGAAATACAGGCCGGCATCTTCGGCGGAACCCTTTACCAGATGAGCTACGCCCTGACGGAAATCCTCAAGGCTCACGCTCCCGGCCTGACGGCCACCGCCGTGGAAACCAACGGCACCGGCATGGGCATTACCAAGGCTTCTCAGGAACCCGCGCGGCGCATTGTGGCCGGCACGCTGGTTCCCGTGCTGGAAGCCCGCGCGGGCCAGCCCCCGTACCAGAAGGCCTATACCGGTCTCAAGCTCATCGCCAACATGAGCGAAAACATCCAGACCCTCATTACCTTTGATCCGGCCATTCAGACGGTGGAAGACCTCAAGGGCAAGCGCGTGGGTCTGGGCCCCAAGCCCACGGTTCTCGGTCACAACCACGCCTCCATTGTCAGCGCGGGCTGTTCCGACCCCGGCTCCATCAAATTTGAATTCATGAACTGGGGCAGCATGCGCGACGCCATCCTTGACGGTTCCATCGACGCCATGATCCTCGGCATCAGCACCCGCCAGAATCCGCCCTATGTGCCTGTCGCGGCCTATGGCGAAATGCAGGCTTCGCGCGGTCATGCCCACTTCATCGACCTGAGCCCCGAAGCGGTGGCCAAGGCCGCGGCCGCCGACAAGATCAGCTATGAAACGCGCACCCTGCCCGCCGGCTCCATCGCCGAAGGCGTGCCCCCACGGGATGTGCCCGCCTGGCGCGACCTGCTCGGCCTCTTTGCCTTTGACGAGCTGGATGACGATGTCGCCTATACCATCGCCAAGGTTCTCCATGAACACTGCGAAGATATGGCAACCTACTCCGCGGCTGCCAAAGGCGTGTGGCCCGACCTCATCGTGCCCACCGTGCCCGATGAGCTGATTCATCCCGGCGCCCTGCGCTACTACAAGGAAAAAGGCCTGCGTTAATCGGCCTGAAACCGGAGCGCTCCGGGCGCAATCCGCCCGGAGCGCTCCGGATGCATACTGAGCCTTCTTCCGTGCCCGCGGCCTGCCCGCCGCGGCTTTTCCCGGAAAGCCTGTCTCTGCAACAGGCGCTGCCTGTCGTATGGCTTTTCTCTCCCGTCCGGCGGCACCCGTCCGGCCCCCCCATCCGGCCCCCCCCATCCGGGAGGACACCATGGAAAAAAACAACAAAAAAAGCGTAGTCACCCTCATCATGGCCGGGCTGGCCCTGGCCATGGCCCTGTATCACCTGATGTATACGCAGTGGATGGTCATCGGCCCCATCCGCCACCAGAACCTGCACTACATGATGGCGCTGGTTCTGGTCTTTTTGTGGTCGTTCACCCGGGAAAAGAAGACCGGCGGCAAAATTCTGGCCCTGGCGCTCATTGGCCTGTCTCTCTATGCCACGGGCTACATGTTTGCCAATTATGAGGCTCTGCAGGAAGAGCGCGGGCCCATGCTGGCCCTGACATCGCAGGATGTTGTGGCGGGCATATTGCTGGTAGGGCTGGGCATCGAGGCATCCCGCCGCTCCTTCGGCCTGGTTTTCCCTCTCGTGGCCCTGTGCTTCATCGGGTATGCGGTGTTCGGCAATTCCCTCCCGGGCCCCCTGCAGGCACCCCGCATCGGACTGGATGAGCTGCTCATCAGCTACGGGCTGGATTTGTCCGGCGGCATATACGGGCAGGTGCTGGGTATCAGTGCCAACTACATATTTTTGTTTGTGCTGTTCGGCAGTTTGCTCGGAGCCACCGGGGCGGCCCGTTTTTTTAATCAGGTGGGCATGCTCACGGGCAGCAAGCTGGACGGCGGGCCGGCCATCACGGCCGTGGTCTCCAGCGCCCTCATGGGTTCGGTGACGGGCAGCGTCATGGCCAATGTGGCGGCCACAGGCGCCTTTACCATCCCGCTCATGAAAAAGGTGGGCTACAAGCCTTACCAGGCCGGCGCCATTGAGGCGGCCGCGTCGTCGGGCGGGCAGATCATGCCGCCGGTCATGGGCGCGACAGCCTTTGTCATGGCCGAACTGGCCGAAGTGCCCTACGTCACGGTCATGGCGGCGGCGCTTATCCCCTCGCTGCTCTATTTTCTGTCCGTCGGGCTGTATGCCCAGCTTCAGGCCAAAAGACTCGGCATCCACATGAGCACGGCCGATATCGGCAGCTTCTCATTCCGGGCCTTTATGAACGACGCCCCGCTGTTCGTGCTGCCGCTTCTGGCCATCATTGCCCTGCTGGTCAAGGGCTACAGCCCCATGTTCACCATTTTCTGGGCCATGATGCTGCTTCTGGCTCTGAACTGCATTGACATCGCCCGCTCGCGGAACTGGACGCAGCTGCGCGGCGTGTTGCCCGCCTTTATTGACGGCGCGGTGACCGGGGCCAAAATCGGCGTGACCTGCGCTGTGCTCGGCCCCATTATGACCACGGTGACCAAGACGCTCCTCGGCATCAAAATTCCGCAGCTCATTGTCCTGTGGTCCGGGGGAAGCATACCCCTGGCCCTGTTCATCACCATGTGCGTGTGCCTCATACTGGGCATGGGCGTCCCCACCCTGGCCGCCTATCTTCTGGTGTCCATGGTGGGCATTCCCGTGCTGGTCAACATGGGCGTACTGCCCTTTGCGGCGCACATGTTCGTGTTTGTCTTCGCCTGCTTCTCCTGCCTGACGCCGCCCATCGCCATCGCGGCCCTGCCCGCGGCCGGCATTGCGGGATCACTCTATATGCGCACGGCGATGGAGGCCTCCATGGTCGGCGCGGTGGGCTTCGCCATTCCGTATCTGGTGGTGGGCCGGCCCGCGCTCATGCTCGGACAGGGCCCCCTGCCGGAAACGCTGGCGGTCGCAGTGGTGGGCGCCCTTACCGTCCTTGCATTCTCCATGATGATCACAGGGTACGGACTGCGCGCCCTGAAAACGCCGGAGCGCATCGGACTTGGCGCGGTGATCGCCCTGTGCGGCGTCTGGATTGGCATGGGCACATTCACCCTTCTTGCGGCAGGCTTGGCTCTCTTCTGCGGCCTTGTGGCGCTTCAGTTTCACGGACGCGCAACGGCCGCGGCCTGATTCGCCGGCACATCAACTTTTAAGGATTCATCATGAAAACTTCGACTCATCCGCTCGGCACGCTCATTGAAACCGACGTGCTGGTGATCGGCTCCGGCGCTTCCGGATGCGGAGCGGCCATAGGCGCGCGCGATCAGGGCCTTGACGTCGTGCTCCTGGACAAGGGCAAGCTGGAAAGCTCCGGCTGCATCGGCGGCGGCAACGATCATTACATGGCTGTTCTGGAAGAAAAGGATACACCATTCGACAGCATGGACGATCTCGTCAAATTTTACTCCAAGCCTGTCAACGGCTGGACTCCGGCCATGCTGGGCAACGGCTGGTTCCAGCACATGAAGCCCATGCTCAAGCTGTTGGAAGCGGGCGGCGTGGACTTCGGAAAACTGCCCGACGGGCGCTATCACCGCACCCAGGGTTTCGGTCAGCCCGGAACCTGGTGGTGCCATATCACCAACGGCATGCTCATCAAGCGGGTCATGGCCCGCATCGTGCGCGAAAAGGGCGTGAACGTGCTGGATCGCGTCATGGCCATGAAAATTCTGACAGACGGCGGCCGCGCCTGCGGCGCGCTGGGCTGGAACGTGGCCACGGGCGAGTACCTCATGGTGCGCGCCAGGACCGTGGTGTCCGCCCAGGGGCGATCAGCCACGCGCGGCTTCAACAATTCCACCCACAACCCCTACAACGTGTGGATGTACCCCTACAACACCGGGGCGGGCGTGGTGCTGGGCTTTGACGCCGGAGCGGCCGTCACTGAGCTGGACACTTACCAGCGCGCCACCCTGCTGCCCAAGGGCTATGGCTGCCCGGGCATGAACGGCGTCAACAGTTCCGGCGCCCATGAAATCAACGCCCTGGGCGAGCGCTTTATGGGCAAGTATGACCCCATGTGGGAAAACGGCGTGCGCAACAACCAGATTCAGGGCACCTTTCAGGAACAGATGGAAGGCTCCGGCCCGCCGTTTTACATGGACATGCGCCATGTGGACGAAGAGGTGGTGCGCGAGCTTCAGTATGTCCTCATGCCCGGCGACAAGGCCACCTTTGGCGACTGGGCGGCCTGCACTGAAACGGATTTTCAGCACAAGCTGCTGGAAGTGGAAATCGGCGAGCTCATTTTCGGCGGCACCATAGCCGTGGGCGACACCTTTGAAAGCTCGGTGCCCAACCTGTTCTGCGGCAGCATCTTCCTGTACTGTTCCGGCGCCATGTGCGGCGGCTACGAGGCAGGCCGTCAGGCGGCGCTGAAAGCCTCGGGCATGAAGGGAATGGGAAAGCTGGACGAGGACACGGCGGCCGCCGTCAAAAACACGGTGTTCGCCCCCCTGCACGCGGACGCGGACGACGGGCTTTCGTACCAGGAACTGGAAGAAGCCGCCCGCAACGTCATGATGTATTACATGGGCTTCCGGCGTTCGGTCGCGGGTATGGAGCGGGCGCTGGAAAAAATCCGCTTCCTGGCCGGTCAGAGCGGACGCCTGCGGGCCGGCACCCTGCGCGAGCTCATGCGCTGCCATGAATCGCGCGAAGTTCTGACCGTGTGCGAACTGGCCATTCAGGCCACCCTGGAACGCAAGGAAAGCGGCCGCTGCGTGTACCGCGTAACGGACTACCCCGGCCTCAATCCCGACATGGCCAAGCCCCTGCTTCTCATCCGCAACGATGAGGGCGAAGATCAGGGCCGCAAAGCTCTCGGCGTCCGGTTCCAGTGGGGCAAGGCTCCGCTTCTGCAAGCGCAACCAAATTCATGAGGAACGTGCATCATGCCGCCTAAATACAGTCGAGAAATAACGAGGCCCATCGTCTTTGGCGACAGCCTCAAGGAACAGTTCCGCACCTCTCCCTGCGAGCATGCCTGCCCCGCCGGGAACTCCATCCAGAAAATGCAGGCTCTGGCCGAGCAAGGGGACTTTACAACGGCCCTGCGCTACCTGCGGGCCAAAAATCCCTTTCCCGGCATTACGGGGCGCGTGTGCCCGCATTTCTGCATGGACAGCTGCAACCGCGCCCACAAGGACGGCTGCGTCAACACCCGCGCTCTGGAGCGCGCCTCGGCCGACTTTGCCGAACGCGGGGCCGCGCTTTTCAAGCGCCGCCCGCCCACGGGCAAACGGGTGTCCGTGGTCGGCGGCGGCCCCGCCGGGCTGACTTCCGCCTATTTTCTGGCCCTTCTGGGCCACTCGGTGACCATCTATGAAGCCCAGCCCATGCTGGGCGGCGTGCCCCGCTACGGCGTGCCCCAGTTCCGGCTGCCCCGCTATGTGGTGGATCGCGAAGTGGGCCTTGTGCTGGAATACGGCGTGCGGGCCCACGTCAACACCCGCGTCGGCGTGGACATCAGCATGGATGAAATAGCCGCCCGCGCCGACGCGGTCATTCTGGCCACAGGCGTGCCGCAGGAAAACAGCCTTTCCATCCCCGGCGCGGAAAAAGCCGTCAAGGCCGTGGAATTTCTGCGCGCGGCGGCCCTGGGCCAGTATGCCGGAACCATGGGCAACACCGTGGCTGTCATGGGCGGCGGCGGCGTGGCCTTTGACTGCGCCTTTACCGCCCGCCGTCTTGGCGCGGAAAACGTGCATGTCATCTGTCTGGAAAAGGCCGGCGAAATGCGCGCCCCGGCCGAAGATCTGGAACTTGCGGCCAGAGAGGGCGTACACATCCACAACGCCTGCACCATGTCCGCCATTCGGGTCAGCGACGGCGTGGTGACCGGAGCGGATTTTTACGAAGTCAAGGAATGCCGCTTTGACGAGACGGGCCGGCTCACGCTGGATCCCGTGCCGGACGGCGGGCACACGATCCGCTGCGACACGGTCATCTTCGCGGTGGGCATGAAGACAGATCTCAGCTTCCTCGGCGGCAACGCGGGCGGCCTGGAACTGACCCCGCGCGGCTGGATCAAGGTGGACACCAGGCAGAGCACTTCCCGCGCGGGCTTTTTCGCCGCCGGGGACGTCTCCGCAGGGCCCGCGTCCATTGCGCGGGCCGTGGGCGACGGCCGCCGGGCCGCCTTTGCCGCGCACGCCTTCCTGACCGGGGAGGACGCACGGGTGTATGCCCTGAACGACGAGGGCCTGATCGAGGCCCGCGACGATCTGGCTGGAAGCGCCGCGCCCTATGTTGTCCAGTTTGAAGACATCTACGGCGTCACGCAGTATGAGAGCCACGCCCCCGAACAGGAAGCGGAAAACAGTTGCGCCAAGCCCTTTGCCGAGCTTCATGCCGGCCTTGGCGCCGAACAGGCGCAGGAGGAAGCGGCGCGCTGCTTCCACTGCGGGCACTGCAAGGCCTGCGGCACCTGCGTGGACGACTGCCCAGGCTATGTTCTGGAGCTGCGCCCGTATGGCGAGGCCGAACGGCCGGAGATGATCCATGGCGATGAATGCTGGCATTGCGCCAACTGCCGCACCAGCTGCCCCTGCGGGGCCATCGGCTTCAGCTTCCCGCTCAGGATGCAGGTATAGACCCAACACCGGCGGGAAATGTTTGTTTCCCGCCATTTTTATGCTCACGAGTTGTTATGGATATGCTCCGCAAGCAGGCGCCGCTCATTCTTGGCCTTGTGTGCGCCATGTATGTGCTCAGTTTTTTTCACCGCGTATGCCCGGCCATCATCGCCCTGGATCTCAGCCGCGATCTCGGCGTAAGTCCTGACGCCGTGGCCCTGTTCAGCAGCGCCACCTTTTTCTCTTACGGGCTTATGCAGCTGCCTTCCGGCCTGCTGGCCGACGCCCTGGGCGGACGCAAGGCCCTGGTTCTGCTGTCTCTGCTGGCCGGTACGGGAGCGGCGGCCTTCGCCCTGGCTCCTTCGGCCACATGGATGACCGGCGCGCGCTTCGCCATGGGCGTGGGTCTGGCCGTCACCGTGCCGGGCATGGTGCTGCTGGCGGCGTGGTTTCCTTCCCGCAGCTTTGGGCGGGCCTCGTCCACCATGCTGGGCTGCGGCGGTCTGGGCAGCCTGCTGGCCGCGCCGCCTCTGGCCTTTTTAAGCGCGCGCTTTGGCTGGCGCGTGCCCATACTGGGCGCGGCGGGACTGACCCTGGCCCTGGCCGTGATCCTCTGGTTTTGTGTGCGCGACAGCCCAGAGCCGCAGGCGCAGCGCCCCAAACCCTCCGCCCGGGCGCTTTGGCAGGGCATCAGGCAGGTGCTGCGCTCCAAAGCCTTCTGGCCGCCGGCCCTGTGGAGCATGGGAGCCATGGGGGCTTACTTCGCCATGGTTTCACTGTGGTTCGGGCCCTACCTCATGCAGGCCTGCGGCCTGAGCCAGGAGGCGGCGTCCGCCGTGCTGAGCGCCGGGGCCGTGGTATCCCTGCTGATCCAGCCCACTGTGGGCTGGCTTTCCGATGTGGTGCTGAAAAGCCGCAAAAAGCCCATGTGGGCGGGCTCCGTCATCGGGGTGGCCGTGGCCCTGCTTATGGCCCTCTGTCCTGTATCCGCATTCTGGCAGGCGGGCGCCCTGATGGTGAGCTTCATACTCGGATCGTCCGCGGCGTCGCCCATGTCATACGCCATCCTCAAGGAGAACTTTCCCCAGCGTCTGGTGGGCACGGCCGCGGGCTGCATGAATATGCTGCCGCCCCTGTGGAGTATTGCGCTGCAAAGCGCATACGGCCTGGTTCAAAAGAATGTCTTCCTGTCCACGGGCGACTACGGCGCGGCATACGGCGCGGCATGCTGGGTGCTGGTGGTCAACTTCGCCGCCATCCTGATCCTGTGCTTCTTCATCCGGGAAAGCTTCGGCCGGGAACAGGACTAAAAACCTTTCGCAGGGTTCTCGATGTGTCCGCCCCAGGCAGAATGCGCGGCATCCGGCCCCCGGGGCAGAACACGGAAGGCCCGGCAGCGGGGCACAGCGCACCAGCCGGCGGCTTGCCTCCGGAAAAAGGCAGAAGGCCTGTCCGCGCCGGCCGGTTTGGCATGCCTGTTTACTCCGTCGGCATTCTCCCGTATGACACAGGGGTCTGTCCCGATTTTCCGCGCAAGGAGCCGCCCGTGTCCGAACTTCTTGAAACGCCTCTGACTGCCTGGCACCGCGCCCACGGCGCGAAAATGGCCCCCTTTGCCGGCTGGAACATGCCTATCCAGTACGAGGGCATCCTGGCCGAACATGGTCACACCCGCAGCGCCGCCTCGGTGTTCGATATCTGCCACATGGGGCAGTTTGTGGCGCGCGGGGAAGGGGCGGCGCGGCTGCTGGCCCTGGCCGTCACCCACAACCTTGATACCCTCAAACCCGGCAAATGCCGCTATGGCTTTTTGCTTGAGTCCCAGGGCGGCGTGCTTGACGACCTCATCGTGTACCGCATGGGAGGGGATCATTTTTTTCTGGTGGTCAACGCCGCCTGCGCGGAGGGCGACTTCGCCGCGCTGTCCGAACGTATGCCGGGCCTTGTGGAAAACATCTCGGCCCGATCGGGCAAAATTGACCTCCAGGGACCGGCCTCGGTGGGCGTTCTGGAGAAGCTGCTGGGCGAAGACTTTCACGATCTCGGCTACTTTTCCTTCCGCGAAAGCGCGTTTCACGGCCAGCCCCTGCTGGTGAGCCGCACCGGCTATACCGGTGAACTGGGCTATGAGCTCTACCCCTCCCGCGAGATGACCCTTGCGCTTTGGGAAGCCCTGCTTGGCGATGAGCGCGTCAGGCCCGCCGGCCTGGGAGCGCGCGACACGCTGCGCCTGGAAGCGGGCCTGGCCCTGTACGGGCATGAGCTGGATGCGGAGCACACTCCCGCCGAGTCCGGCCTGGGTTCCCTGCTCACCAGCACGGCGCCGTATGCGGGGCACGAGCACGCCGCGGACATCCGCCGCCAGGTGCTGGTGCCGCTGGCGCTGGACGGCCGCCGCGCGGCCCGCAGCGGCGACACCGTGACCCTGCCCGGTGAAACCAAGAGCGTGGGCCGCGTCACCAGCGGTTCCTTCGCGCCCTCTCTGGGCTATGCCGTGGCCCTGGCCTTCGTGGACAAGGCCCATGCCGGCCGCGAGTCTTTCTCCCTGATGGCCGGCAAGTCCGTCCTTACCGCCCGGCGCGCCAGACTGCCCTTTTATGCCGGGGGCACGGCCCGCGCCAAACTGCGCTAAAGCGTCCCGTTCACCCCAACCCGCATGATGGAGCCCCCCATGAATATTCCCGCCACTGTGTCCTATACCGATACCCATGAATGGGTGCGCCTGGATGGCAATGACGCTGTCATCGGCATCACCGACTACGCCCAGCACAGCCTGGGCGATATCACCTATGTGGAGCTGCCCGCCGTGGGTGACACCCTGACCCAGGGCGCGGAAATGGGTACGGTGGAATCCGTCAAGGCCGCCAGCGACCTGTTTTCGCCGGTTTCCGGCACGGTGACGGCCATTAATGAAAAACTGGCCGATCACCCCGAGCTCGTCAACCAGGCTCCCTATGAAGACGGCTGGATGCTGCGGGTCGCCTTGTCCGGCCGGCCCTCGGGCCTGCTGGACGCCGCCGGCTACGAAAAGCTCTGCCAGGAGTAAGCCATGCCCTACATCCCTCACACCGAGGAAGAAACCCGGGCCATGCTGGACTGTGTGGGCGTGCGCACCCTTGACGATTTGTTCGCCGACATCGCGCCCTCCATGCGGCCGCAGCATTTCGACGTGCCGAAAGGCCAGAGCGAAATGGAGGTGTGCGCCCGCCTGGAGGCCCTGGCCGCCCGCAACCATACCAATGTGGTCAGCTTTCTGGGCGCGGGCTTCTACGACCATCATATCCCCCGGGCGGTGGACGCCCTCACGGGGCGGGGCGAGTTTTTCACCGCTTACACGCCGTATCAGCCGGAAGTGTCACAGGGCACGCTCCAGGCCATTTTCGAGTTCCAGACGGCTATCTGCCGGCTGCTGGACATGGAGTGCGCCAATGCTTCGGTATACGACGGCGGCTCAGCCCTGTTCGAAGCTGGCATGATGGCCATCCGCGTGACAAAACGCCGCAGGCTGGTGGTGGACGAGGCGGTCAACCCCATCTGGCGCACCATGCTGGCCTCGTACACACGCAATCTCCAGCTGGAACTGGTCACCGTGCCGCACCGGAACGGCGTCAGCGACCAGGCGGCCCTGAAGGCGGCCCTGGGCTCCGGGGCCGGCGGAGAGTGCGCGGCCGTCATAGTTCAAAACCCAAACTTTTTCGGCGTGATTGACGACTACACGGATCTCTTTGCCCACGCCCGCGGTCAGGGCGCGCTGGGCATTATTTCCGTGTATCCGGTCATGCAGTCGGTGCTCAAAACGCCGGGCGACATGGGGGCGGATATCGCCGTGGCCGACGGCCAGGCCCTGGGCATGCCGCTCAGCTTCGGCGGCCCCTACCTGGGCCTGATGACCTGTACAAAGGCCCTGATCCGCCAGATGCCCGGCCGCATTGTGGGCCGCACCAGCGATGTGGACGGCAGGCCCGGCTATGTGCTGACCCTGCAGGCCCGGGAGCAGCACATCCGGCGGGCCAAGGCCACCTCCAACATCTGTTCCAATCAGGCCCTGTGCGCCTTGCGCAGCCTTGTCCACCTGTCGCTGCTGGGGCCGGAGGGCCTCACCCGCAGCGCCGAACTGGGCATGAACAGCGCCCGCTACGCTGCGGAACGCCTCTGCGCCCTGCCCGGCGTGAGTACACTGAACGATGCGCCCTTTGGCAATGAAGTGGCGCTGAAGCTGCCTGTGGACGCCTACGGGCTGGCGGATGCGCTCACCCGACAGGGCTACGTGCCCGGCTTTCCCGTGGGGCGCTACTACAGCGGCATGGACAATGTGCTGCTGGTGGCCTGCACCGAAAAACACAGCCGCGAGCACATCGGCATGCTGGCCGAACTGATGGGCGCCGCCCTGCGCGCCCAGACCACCAAGGGAGGACTTTTGTGAACACGCTTTTTGCCGATTCCCGCCCCGGCCGCACGGGCGCGCTGCCCCGGCGGCCCGAGCTGCGCGCCGCCGACATGCTGCCCCCCTCCCTGCTGCGCAAGGACAGGCCCCGGCTGCCCGAGCTGTCGGAACTGGACGTGGTTCGCCATTTTACGCGGCTGTCCCAGCGCAACTATTCGGTGGACGCCAACTGTTACCCCCTTGGCTCGTGCACCATGAAATACAACCCCAAATTCATGGAATACGTCGCTTCCCTGCCGGGCTTCACCGCGCTGCATCCCCTCATGGCCCAACTGCGCGGAGCCGGACACTACACCCAGGGCGCGCTTCAGATCCTGTGGGAAATGGAGCGCCTCTTGTGCGAAATTACCGGTATGGCGGCCTTCACCCTTCAGCCCATGGCCGGAGCCCACGGCGAATTCACCGGGGCCATGCTCATCGCGGCCTATCACCGCGACAGAGGTAACAAAAAAAACAAAATCCTCATTCCCGACTCGGCCCACGGCACCAATCCCGCCTCGGCCACCCTGGCCGGGTTTGAGGTGGTCAATATTCCCTCCCGGGACGGCATTCTTGACCCTGACGATCTGGAAGCGGCCCTTGACGACACGGTGGCGGCCCTTATGATGACCTGCCCCAACACTCTGGGCCTGTTTGAAAACAGGCTGCCCGCCCTGGTGGAAAAGCTGCGCCGGGTGGATGCCCTGCTCTACTACGACGGCGCCAACATGAACGCCATTCTGGGCAAGATGCGCGTGGGCGACGCGGGCTTTGACGTGGTGCACCTCAACCTGCACAAGACCTTCGGCACGCCCCATGGCGGCGGCGGGCCCGGCGCGGGGCCGGTGGGCGTCAGCGCCCGGCTGGAACCCTTTTTGCCCGTGTCGCGGGTGGCCCGGCAGCAAGACGGAAGCTTCTGCCTGGACTACGACCACCCCAAGAGCATTGGCTATATCGCGCCCTTTTACGGCAACTTCGCCGTGGTGCTCAAGGCCTATGCCTATATTCTGCGCCTGGGGCGCGAAGGTCTGCGGCGGGCGTCGGAATACGCGGTGCTCAATGCCAATTACCTGCGCAAGCGCCTTGAGACAATTCTTGACATGCCCTGCCAGCGCCTGTGCATGCACGAGTTCGTCGCCTCCGCTCCGCAGGGGCTTCGCGCCCTGGACATTGCCAAGGCCATGCTGGACGGGCAGGTTCATGCCCCCACCGTCTACTTTCCGCTCATTGTGCCGGAATGCCTCATGTTTGAACCCACCGAAACGGAAAGCAAGCAGACCCTTGACGCGCTTGCGGAGCTGCTGGACGAGATTGTCAGGCGCGGCCAGGCCAGCCCGGACGACCTGGCTCACGCGCCCTATCACACGCCGGTGCGGC
This sequence comes from Desulfovibrionaceae bacterium, assembly GCA_022510785.1. Classification (GTDB taxonomy): domain Bacteria; phylum Desulfobacterota; class Desulfovibrionia; order Desulfovibrionales; family Desulfovibrionaceae; genus Mailhella. The sequence continues at coordinate 53,899 of JAFLSV010000006.1, forward strand.
GCCTGGACGAAACCCTGGCCGCCCGCAGCATGGTGCTGACCGAAGATATGGCATAGGCGGCTGCCGGAACCTGTCAGGCCGCTTCTGCGCCCGGATCATGGCCTGACCCCTGTATGGAGTATCCATGCTTGCCCTGCGCACAGACTCGCTTGATCCCTGCTGGAACCTGGCGCTGGAGGAAACGCTGTTCAACTCCCTCGAACCGGGCCATCCAGGCTGGTTTCTGCTCTGGCGCAACGGGCCGTCCATCATTGTGGGCAGGCACCAGAACACGCTGGAGGAAATCAACGAAGATTTCATCCGCGCCGCAAAGCTGCCGGTGGTGCGCCGCCCCACCGGCGGCGGCGCGGTGTACCATGACGAGGGCAACATCAACTTTTCCTTCCTGACCTGGGTGGACACCAAGTCCCCGCCCGGCTTCGCGGACTTTCTCGCTCCCATTGTGGAGGCTCTGACCGATGTGGGCGTAGCGGCCAGCTTTTCCAGCCGCAACGATATCACGGTGGACGGCCGAAAAATTTCGGGCAGCGCCCAGCGCCGTTCGGGCTCCCGAATGCTGCACCACGGCACCATGATGGTGGATCTTGATACCGGGGTGCTGGGCAGGGCGCTGACGGGCAATCCTGACAAATACCAGTCCAAGGGAGTAAGCTCGCATAAAAGCCGGGTTGCCAATTTGCGGGAATTTTTGCCCCAAAGCTGGAGCCGCGAAACCTGCATGACCCGCGTCATGGAAGCCATGACCCGGCGCTGCGCCAGCGCAAAAAGCGCGCTGCCGCCCCATCTGGCCGGGCAGGTGGAAGAGCTGGCGGAATCCAAATACCGCGCCTGGGAATGGAACTATGGCAAATCACCCGAATTCACCGAACGGCGGCGGCAGCGCTTTCCGTGGGGCGCGCTGGAATGCCGCTTCAACGTCAAAAACGGCATCATCACCCGCTGCCGCCTGTACGGCGATTTTTTTACGCTGAACGATATTGCCGACCTGGAAAAATGCCTTGAAGGCGTGCCCCGCGCGCCTGAAGCGCTGGCCGAGGCCCTGGCCGGCGTACCCGTGGAAGAATGGTTTGTGGGCGCGCGGCGCGGGCCGCTGCTGGACTTTCTGTGTCAGGGCACCGGCCGGGAATAAGGGCGAGCGGGCAGAATCAGCCTGGGCGGGCCGAAAAAAAACGCGACAAAAAGCGGGCTCAGAGCGCGGCTTTCACCTCGTCCCGAAAGAGCTCCAGATTATTGGGCTCGCCGGGCTCATGCTCGTCCGGGTACAGCAGGGCCGACATGTAGAATACCGAATCCAGAGACAGGGCGCTCTGCGCGCTGGCCGAAAAATTGCGCAGCCTGGCGCTGGCCCGCTCGCGCAGGGGCGAGGGCAGCGCGGCCAGATGGGCGCGGCCTTCCTCGCCAAGCCCGGCCAGAAATTCGGCCTTTTCCCGCATAAGCGCCCGGTATCCCTCAGCGTCGCCGCGTTCCACACAAGCCCTGCCCCGTGTTTCCACATCGGCGATTCGCCCGCATACCGTCTGCAGCCATTCCACAAAGGCGTTGTTCATCAGAAACCTCGCGTTATGATCACGCAAAAACTCTCGCCCCGGGCGCGATCTTTGTCAACAGCGGCCAGACCCGGCCTTGCGCGCGATCCCTCGTGCCCGCGCACTTCTCATTGCCCACTCACGCCAGGGATCATACATGGCGGACAAGGAGGTAGCATCATGCATCACCCGAACCTTACCCTGCTGGGGCGCCTGTCCGCCAGGGCCATGCTGCTTGGCCTGCTGCTCACGCCCCTTGCCGCGCCGCAGGCTCAGGCGGCGCCCGACCAGGTGCATCCGGGCCGTGACGCCCAAACCCGGAATCAGCCGGCTCCGGCCCGGCCGGCCTTGAAGCGCGACGCCACGGATCAAAGCCAGACCCGGGACTATTCCGACCGCGCGTTTCTGTCGTCCATGCTCGCCCATCATGAAGGAACCGTTGCCATGGCCGATCAGTTGCTGCGCAGCGCACCCGGTTCCGTCAATCCCAGGCTGGCCCGCTGGGCCCAGAAAATCCGCAAAAATCAGACGCAGGAAATGATGGACTTGCAGATCCTGCTGGACACCGCGGGCGGTCTGGACAGGGCCGCGTATCAGGAAATGGCCCGGCAGATGACCGACATGATGAAGCGGGGCCAGGGCCTGGATCCCAATGTGCGCTTTGTGGTTCTTATGATTCCCCACCACGCCGGCGCCGTGGAAATGTCGCTGCCCGCCCTGCTCTATTCCGACAGCCGCCGCATCGCCAATCTGGCCCAGGACATTATTGAGGCTCAAAGCAAGGAAATCGCCGAATTCCGCGACTGGCTGAGCCAGCAGCACCATACGCTGTAAACCCTGTCCCCGCTGTTCCGCCGTCCGGCTCTGCCCGGACGGCGACCCGCTGATATGCCCGGAGCCCTGTTCCACGGCCCTCCGCCCAGGCGGGGCGGAGCCGGCGTGCCCCCCGGTTGACACGAAACCCAAAGCGGGGCTATCTAACGGCCGTGGGAAACGTTCCCTGTGGGCCCGTAGCTCAGTTGGATAGAGCGACAGCCTCCGGAGCTGTAGGCCTGGCGTTCGAATCGCCACGGGCTCACCAGTCATTTCAGGCACTTGCGTTTATCCCGTGAGCGCCATCCCGCGAGCCACGGAAGAAAAAACGGAGCGCTCCTTGAGGCCGCTCCGTTTTTCGCATTAACGGCTTTCCGTTGTTCTGCGCAAAACTTCAGCAACAATCGTAGGACGTTATGGGCGGATTTTTTGGAGTTGTCTCCAGACGGGACTGTGTGCTGGATGTGTTTTTTGGCGTGGACTATCACTCGCACCTGGGGACGCGGCGCGGCGGCATGGCCGTGTATGATGCCGGACAAGGCTTTCAGCGACAAATCCACAATATCGAAAACTCCCCCTTCAGAACCAAGTTTGAATCGGATATAGCGGATTTTCGCGGATGCAGCGGCATAGGCTGCATAAGCGATATCGATCCCCAGCCCCTGCTGGTTCGCTCGCACCTCGGCCTGTATGCCATCACCACCGTCGGCATCATCAATAATGCCGAGGATCTGGTGCGGGAATATTTTTCGGCCCAGGGACACCAGCTTATGGCCCAGAGCAATGGCAAGGTGAATTCCTCCGAACTGGTCGCGGCCCTCATCAACCAGAAAGACGATATTGTCTCCGGCATCCTGCACGCTCAAGACGTCATTGACGGTTCCATGACCATACTGCTGCTCACGCCGGACTGCATCATCGCGGCGCGCGACAGGCTGGGGCGCCTGCCGGTTCATCTGGGCAAAAACGACGACGGGTGCAGCGTTTCCTTTGAGTCCTTCGCCTATCACAAGCTGGGCTACGAAGACATCTATGAGCTCGGCCCGCGCGAAATCGTGCGCGTGACGGCTCAGGGGTTTGACACGCTCTCTCCTGCCGCTGAAGAGATGAAAATCTGCGCCTTTCTGTGGACCTATTACGGCTACCCCAATTCCAATTACGAAGGCATGAATGTGGAAGTCATGCGCTATCGCAACGGCGAAATCATGGCCCGCGATGAAAGCGCCCGCGGAGCCTTGCCCAGGGTGGACTTTATCGCCGGTGTCCCCGATTCCGGCACACCGCACGCCATAGGCTTCGCCAACCGCTGCGGCGTTCCTTTTGCGCGGCCCTTTGTCAAATACACGCCCACCTGGCCGCGCTCGTTCATGCCCGCCAACCAGTCCGTGCGCAATCAGGTCGCCAAGATGAAGCAGATTCCCGTTCCGGAACTTATTGAAGGAAAAAAACTGCTTTTTGTGGATGACTCCATCGTGCGCGGCACCCAGCTGCGCGAGACGGTCGAGTTCCTCTACAGCTCCGGCGCCGCGGAAGTGCATATGCGCTCCGCCTGTCCGCCCATCATGTACAGTTGCAAGTATCTGAACTTTTCCCGCGGCAATTCCGATATGGATCTGCTCGCCCGCCGCATTGTGCAGGAACTTGAGGGCGATGAAGGCCAGCGGCATCTGGAGGAATACGCGGACGCCTCAAGCGCGCGCGGCCAGTCCATGCTGAAGGCCATCTGCCGAAAAATGGGCTTTGAATCCCTGGGCTATCAGTCGCTGAACGGGCTGCTTGAGGCTATCGGCATAGAGACAGGGAAAATCTGCACCTACTGTTGGACGGGTGAAGAATAAAAACTCTGGTGCTTTCGTGTCTTTTCGGTTAAGAATGGCCATTCCCGCCTGATAAAGGCCGGGCGTCCGCGCGGGAAGCTCCGGATGCCGCCCGGCCCGCTTTTCAAGCCCGGGCTTCGCCCAAAGGTCGCAGTATGCCTTTTCCCACCTTGCAAATCGGGGATCTCATCGCCAAAATACCCATAGTCCAGGGCGGCATGGGCGTTGGCATCTCTCTTTCCCGCCTGGCCTCGGCCGTGGCGCGGGAAGGCGGCATTGGCGTCATCGCCGCTGCCATGATCGGCATGAAGGAGCCGGACATCGCCCAAAACCCGGTGGAAGCCAACACCCGCGCCCTGCGGAACGAGCTGCGCAAAGCCCGTACGGCTACCGGGGGGATTCTTGGCGTCAATATCATGGTGGCCCTGACCACCTTTACCGATCTGGTGCGCACCGCCATTGAGGAAAAAGCCGATGTGGTGTTTTCGGGCGCGGGCCTGCCCATGGATCTGCCCAAAATTCTGCGCGATATGTGCGAGGAAAAAAAACAGCAGTTTCACACCAGGCTGGTGCCCATCGTCTCATCGGGGCGCGCCGCTTCCCTTATCGCCCGCAAGTGGATGCAGAAATACAGCTACACGCCCGACGCCTTTGTGGTGGAAGGCCCCAAGGCGGGCGGCCACCTAGGCTTCGCGCCGGAAAACCTCGGCGATCCCAGCTACAGTCTGGAGGAGCTGGTTCCCCAGGTGGTGGAGGCCGTTAAGCCGCTGGAAGACGCCAAAGGCGCGGCCGTACCGGTTATCGCGGCCGGCGGTGTGTACTCCGGCGAAGACATTGCCCGCTTCCTCGATTTGGGAGCTGCGGGCGTGCAGATGGGCACCCGGTTCGTGGCCACCCATGAATGCGACGCCGACGATCGCTTCAAAGAAGCCTACCTCAACGCCAGGCAGGAAGACATCACCATTATCAAGAGCCCTGTGGGCATGCCCGGACGCGCGCTGTTCAACAAGTTCATCGAAGCCGCCCGCAGCGGCTCCAAAAAACCGTTCAAGTGCGTGTTCCATTGCGTCAAAACCTGTGAACAGGAAAAAACGCCCTATTGCATTGCCGCCGCGCTCATCAATGCCATGAAAGGCAATCTGGAACGCGGTTTCGCCTTTTGCGGGGCCAATGTGGCCCGCGTGGACGCCATCCGCTCCGTCCACGAACTTATGGCCTCGCTGCAGCAGGAATTTGAAGCCCTCCGATCCGCGAGGGCCTGAGCTTCCTTCGCGCGCCGGCATCAAGGCCCCGGGACAATGGCTGTCACGGGGCCTCTTTTTCAGGCAAACTTCATGGTTCAGGCCAATACCCGGGCCAGATGCGGGATCAGACCGAAAGGCGGCGCTCCTGCGAGGCGTCGGATGAAGCGGAATCTGACGGCAGGGCGGCAAAAAATTCCCCGTCCTGGCTGCGTTCCCACAAAACAAGGGCCAGATGCCTGCGCACGGCATCCAAAGCCTGGGATAAGTCCCGTCCGAGCCGCGGGGCCCGATCCATATCCAGGGCCAGAAGACCGCAACGCCGTCCGCGTATTTCCAGGGGCAGCAGCAGGGTGTGTTCCGGCCGGGGCAGTCTTTTCCCGTCGCCGCAGTGCAGGCTCATGGGCGCATGAGCAGGGCCGTCCGCAGCGGCCCTTTCAAGCAAAAGACCTTGCCATGCTTCGGCTTCGGCCGTTCCTTCAGGCGCGTCCAGCAGACAATACGTCCGCTCTCCCTTGCCCCACCACAGGGCATGCACCGTCTCTACGGACAAGGCTTCCCCCATGGCCCGGCGGCAGCGCGCGATGAGATCCCGGGCATGAGCGGCACTGTCCAGGCCCGCCATGGACTGAAAAAGAAAGGCGCACACCTCGGACTTGCGTTCCAGAAGCTCGCGCTCCATCATAATTTCCCGCGCCATGCGCTCCATGTCCTGATACATGTTGCGCACTTCCCGCGCCCGGCTCAGGGCGTCGAACACCTGCTGCCTGTCCAGGGGAAACCGGATGAGCTGCTGAAAATGTCCGTCAAGGGCCTGCTCCAGAAGCGCCCGTTCCGCGTTCTCCTCCAGCACCAGCACGGTGGGAATCAGTTGCAGTATCTCCGCCGTATGGGGAAGCCGCGCGCGCAACGTCCGCCACATGCCGCTCCCCAGCCACAGCAAAAGCGGATCGTCACCGCGCTCAAGGGCAAAGGTCAGGGCATCCGCTCCGGCCAGCACGCGGCACTCGTAGCCATCGCCGGCGGCTTCCTGTACCAGGCGCCGGTCTTCGGGCCTGAGCCCGAGAAACCAAAGAAGAGGAGCTTGAGCCGTCACAGTGCCTCCCAGGGACAAAAATTTGCCGGAGACTGCCGCAATTTGCCGCCATTGCCCCGACTTGCCATAGCAAAAGCAAAAAACATGCCAATTTGGAAATTTCCTTGTATACGACAGTAGCAAGACTTGATTTCCGGCATATTTTTCCATGCGCGCGGAAGCTGGGCCCGCATCCGCCAAACGGTTGACGCCAAACCGTGAGCGTCGTAACTGATACTGATGCCCCATAAAAAAAGCCCGGCCTGAAGACCTGTTCAACAACCTTGCCAAAAGCCGCCCGCTGCGGACGGTATGTCTGGAGCCTCCATGTCCTCCCTTTTTGCCCCGTCCTCCGCGTCTTCCGCATCTGGCCCGATGCCGCCAGCCTGGCTGGACACCCTGCGCCCGGATGACAGGCTTGCCGCAGCCGCCTATGAAAACAGCCCGGCGCCGCTCAGAGCCCTGCTCAAAAGCGCCATCGCCCTGTATTTTCAGCTTTGGGGCGAAACGCCATCCGAAACAGCGCACAGTGTGCGCAATGCGGCCGCCGGATTTGCCTGGGAGCGCGCCGAGGGGCCTGTCTCGTGGACGCTGGCCGTCATGGATCCGGCCTACGCCTCACCGGCAAGGCTTCTGGCCGCCCTGATGCCCGCCGTGCTGGCGGGAGTGGAGATGATCCTGCTCGTCTGGCCGGACAAGCCGCCCGCGCCGGTTCAAAGCGTCGCCCTTGACCTGGCCGGTCTGGAAAACCGGTACGTCATGCCTTCCGCCGGAGATTCGGCGCCCACGGTGACGGATCTGATCCGCGAGCTCACCGCGCAGGGCGAAGGCAGGCTGCTCCTGTTCCCCACGGAGCGCAGCCGCTTCTCTCCCCTGTTTCAGGCCGTGCGCGAAACGGCCCGCGCCTTGCGGGTACGGCTCTGGCAGGACAGGCCCGCGCCCTGTATCGCGCTTATTGCGGACGGCGCGGACAGCGCCGGCGAGGCCGCCCTGAGGGACAGGCTGCAATGGGCGCATGGCGACGCCGTTGTACAGGTCGTATCGCCCGGCAAGCGGCCCGGGCGAAATGACTTTGCCGCCTGCTGCACGGCCAGGCCCGCTGCCTTTGAGGAACCCGCGGCGGCTTACGCGCCTTTGCTGCTCGGGCCGGGCATGGAAGCCTGCTGGGTGCACGAGGGCCTGAGCCCCCGCTTTTTCCGCCTCGCGCGTCATGCCATCCGTCTCTACCCTGACAAGGAGTTTTCGTGAAAACCGCCTCCGCCGACGCGCTGTCCGCCATCAGGGCCATCCGCAATCTGGGCATTATCGCCCACATCGACGCGGGCAAGACCACCCTGAGTGAACGCATCCTGTTCTACAGCCAGAAAATCCATAAAATGGGCGAAGTGCACGACGGCACGGCCACCATGGACTTCATGCCCGAAGAGCAGGAACGGGGCATCACCATTGCCGCCGCCACCACGTCCTGCCTGTGGAACGATCATACCCTGAATCTCATCGACACTCCCGGCCATGTGGACTTCACCATCGAAGTGGAGCGCTCGCTGCGGGTGCTGGACGGGGCCGTGGGGGTCTTTTGCGCCGTGGGAGGCGTGGAGCCCCAATCGGAAACCGTCTGGAAGCAGTCGGAACGCTTCGGCGTGCCCAAGCTGGCCTTTATCAACAAAATGGATCGGAGCGGCGCGGACTTCGCGGCTGTGCTCGACGCGCTGCGCGTCCGCCTGGACGCCAGGGCGGTGCCGCTGAACATTCCCCTGGGCGAGGGCGAAAGCTTCCGGGCCGTGCTGGATCTCATCGCCATGCAGCGGCTGGACTTCGATCAGGATTCTCAGGGCCGGGACGTGCGCGCCGCCCCCCTGAGCGACGAGGAACGCGCCCTGGCCGCCCCCTGGCGGGAAAAAATGCTGGAAAGCCTGGCCGAGGAAGACGAGAGCTTTCTGGAGGCCTACCTTGGCGAGCATTTCGGGGAAGACGACATCCGTGCGGCCGTGCGCCGGGCCACGCTGAGCCGCCGCATCACTCCGGTGCTGGCCGGTTCGGCCTTGAGAAATATCGGCGTGCAGCCTTTGCTGGACGCCGTGACCCTGTACCTGCCTTCTCCTCTGGATGTAAGCCCGCCCGTGGCCACATCCCCCGACAGCGGAGAGCAAACCATGCTGGAGCTTCGCCCCGACGCTCCCCTGGCCGCCCTTATTTTTAAAGTGCTGTTGGAGGGAGGCCGCAAACTGGCTTTGCTGCGCATCTACGCGGGCACACTGGCGGAAGGCGACAGCGTGCGCAATGCGGGCCGCAGAACGGATGAGCGTATTTCGCGCCTGTTCCGGCTGCACGCGGATCGCCGGGAACAGGTGGCCAGGGCCGGCGTGGGCGATATTGTGGCGGCGCTGGGTCTGCGTTCGGCCCGCACCGGCGACACTATCAGCGCGCCGCGCGCCCCTGTCCTGCTGGAAAGCGTGTCGGCCTATCAGCCGGTTATCACTCTGGCCTTTGAGCCCCGCAACGCCGACGAAGGCAAAACTCTGGATGAAGCCCTTGAGCGCTACGCCGTGGAAGACCCCACCCTGTCCGTGCAGCTTGACGAGGGATCGGGCCACCGCATCGTATCCGGCATGGGGGAACTTCACCTGGAAGTCTTGCGGGAACGCATCCGGCGCGAATACGGTATTGAACCGCGGACGGGGCAGCCCCAGGTGGTCTTGAGGGAAAGCGTGGCCGCCGAAGCGGAAGGCCACGGCCTGTTCGACCGCGAGCTGGGCAATGTGCGCCACCATGGCGAAGTCACCCTGACCGTAAGATCGCGCCAACGCGGCGCGGGCAATGTGGTGCGCATGGCTCCGGCCCTGGCTTCTCCCGCGGACAAAAAGCTTGCCGTGCCCGCCGCCCTGTGCCAGGAGGCTCTGCAGGGCATAACGGACAGCCTCCTGTCTGGCCCGCTCACCGGCTACCCGGTTCAGGATGTGGAGGTTACCCTCAGCTCGGTGAACCGCAGGGAAGGCCTGACCACGCCCGCCGGCTGCCACATGGCGGCGGGCATGGCCATGCGCGAGGCTCTGGAGGCCGCCCGGCCCCTGTGCCTGGAACCCGTCATGCGGATTGAGATAAGCGTGCCGGAGGAGTTTCTGGGCGCGGCCATCAGCCTGTTCAACAGCTCCGGCGGCAAGGTGGAGCAGCTTTTCGAGCGGGCGGGGTTGAAAGTCGTGCAGGGGCTGGCCCCCATGCGCCGCCTCTTCGGATTTTCCACCGCGCTGCGCTCGGCCACCCAGGGCCGGGCCGGGCTGGTCATGAGCTTTGAGGTTTACGATGCCGTCTGAGCCGTGCCCGCGCGCGCGGGGCTACGGTTCGGCCCCGGACTCGCATGAACAGGCCCGGCCCAAGAAAAGCCTGGGACAGCATTTTTTGCGCGATGAGGGCGCGTGCCGCCGCATTGTGGAGCTGGCGCGGATTGAAACGGGAGATCAGGTGCTGGAAATAGGCCCCGGACGGGGAGCGCTGACCCGCTTCCTGCGCCCCCTGCCCTGGAGCCGCCTCATTCTGGTGGAAAAAGACGACGCCCTGGCCGCGGAGCAGGCCGCGCACCCCCTGCCCGGCCTGGAGGTCACCCACGGCGACGCGCTGGGCTTCGACTGGACAGCCCTTCAGGGCGGCTGGAAAATTGTGGGCAATCTGCCGTACAATGTGGCATCGCCTCTCATGTGGGATATTGTCAGCCGCATGCCGGATCTGCGGCGCGCCGTGTTCATGGTGCAAAAGGAAGTGGCCGACCGTATTCTGGCCGCTCCCGGCGGACGGGCATATGGAGCGCTGAGCGCGTGGATGCGCAGCTTTGTGGTTCCCGCCAGAGCTTTTAATCTTGGGCCGAAAGCCTTTTTTCCCCCGCCCAGGGTGGAGTCCGCCGTGGTGCTTCTCCGCCCCGTGCCGCCCGACCTGCGGCCCAGGCGGCCCGGCCATCTGGCCAGGATTATCAAGCTGTGCTTCGGCCAAAGGCGCAAGCAAGTACTCGGCATAGTGCGCCGAAGCTTTCCCGCATGGCCGGCGGCTGACATTCTGGCCGAAGCGGGACTCAAACCTGAGCAGCGGCCCGAGACCCTGACTCCGCAGGACTTCCAGCGGCTGGCCGATGCCCTGTTTTTCCGGTCGGAGGCCTATGCCGAACCGAATCAGCGTTAACGGCCTTGACGCAGGCGGCAAAACGTGTTCCTAACCACAAAAAAGGAGGAGAGAGCATGACAAAGGCAGAACTCATCGCCGCCATGGCGGCCAAGGCAGGACTGACCAAGGCCGCGGCCGAACGCGCCCTCAACGCCATTCTTGACGCTGTTCAGAACACGCTGACGCGCGAAGGCAAAGTGACCTTCACCGGTTTTGGCACCCTGGCGGTGGAAAAACGCCGGGAACGCACTGGCCGCAACCCCCGCACCGGCAAGCCGCTTCGTATTCCGGCCGCCCATGTGGTCAAATTCCGGGCTGGCAAAACACTGAAAAAAGCGGTACATTAATTTTCGCGTGTCTGGGCCGCGCTTTTTTCACAACGCAAAAGGCCTGGCGCCGGCGCTTTGAGCAAGGAGCCTCTCTCATGTTGATCCCCGGTGAAAACGGTCACAGCCCCTTCCCCTGGAACCTGCCCCTGTGGCAGCCTGACCATGCCATCTTCTTCGGCGTGCTGTACCTGGTACTGCTGGTTCTGGCATGCGGTCTGGGCATTGTTTTCATGAAGGCCATACGCGACGCGAAGCACACGGCCGGGCACTGATTGCCCTTATCTTCCGGCTGCGGGGGAGACAGAGGCCAGAGCGATTTTTTTTCATGTCGCTCGGCTTGCTTTTGTGTGCGCTTTCGGCTATGTTTCACCTTTGGCATGGATCGCCCTGCCCGGGGCGGCGAACATGGCAACCAGGGCGGCCGGATACGCCGAAGGGACGGAACTGCTCCGCCCCGCGGCGTTCAGTCGGTAAGGCGGCCCGCATGTACGGATCAGGCTTCGCCGTGCCCCGTACTTCTCTCATAAGGGGGTGATTTCTTTGCCTGGAGTGTTTCTCACTGAAGACGACAATTTTGACATTGCCCTGCGCCGCTTCAAGAAGCAGGTGGAAAAAGCCGGCATTCTTTCCGAAATGAAAAAACGCCAGCACTACGAAAAGCCCAGTGTCATGCGTAAAAAGAAAAAGGCAGCCGCCCGCAAGCGTCTGCTGAAAAAAATGCGCAAAATCAATATGGGCTGATATCCGAACCATGTTCCGCACGGTTCCGGATCTCTTCCGGGCTCAGGCGGATGACCGGAGCCGGGAATCGGTCTTTCGTGAGCGATTCCCGGCTTTTTGCGTGTCCACCACGCACAGGGCGACCCTTCCGCGATTTTCCATCCGCACCTCTGGTGCCAAAGGTGTTTTCATGACCATCGCCGAACAGATCGACAAGGATTATGTGGAAGCCTACAAGGCCCATGAAAAAACACGGCTGGGCACCCTGCGCCTGCTCAAGACGGCGGCCAAGAACCGTCAGGTTGAGCTTATGCGCCCGCTCACCGATGAGGATTACCTGGATGTGCTGCTCAAGCAGGCCAAGCAGCGGCAGGATTCCATCGAACAATACCAGAACGCCGGCCGCAGCGACCTGGCCGAGGCCGAAGCGGCCGAACTGGAAATTCTGCGCGGATACCTGCCAAGGCCCCTCAGTCAGGAAGAGCTGGACGCCGTTGTTGCCCGCGCCGTGGAGCCCCTGCTCGACGGCGGCATGAAAATGATGGGCAAGGCCATCCAGGCCATCATGGGCGAATACAGGGGCCGGGTGGACGGCAAAGCCGTCAGCGATGCCGTCAAGGCCCGCTTTCAGGCGGCCGGGCGCTGATTCGGCCACATTTCCAGCACAATGCGGCAGACTCTGCCCCGGGCTGCTTGCCCCGAACCGGCATGCATATGAGCGGCGCCGGCGGCCACAACGGCGGGGCGTCACGCCGCTTGCGCGCAATCGCATCGGGCAGGCCGCGGCGCGGCGAAACAGTCCGTCCGCTTCGGACGTTAAGCGCCACGCGCCTCAACACGCCCCCGCCGCGAAAAAAGACCGCGCGGGAACGGATTCACGGATAAAGGATCGCATGGACGAACGCACTTTGCGGGCGCTGGAATTTCCCGATATCCTCACCCAGTTGTCCAGGTTCTGCCTTTCCGAGGCGGGCGGGCGGGCGGCTCTGGCGCTGTGTCCGCTGGACGACGCCGCCCGGGTCAGCCACGCCCTGCATCTGTTTGAGGAGACCCGCTCCTGGCTGGCGGAAGGCGAGTTCCGGCTGCCAGGTTTCCCCGATATCAGCGGGGTCTTCGGTTTTTTGCAGGGGCGCGATCCGGTGCTGGACAGCGACGCCTTGTGGGCCATGCGGGAAACTCTGACACTTTCGCGGCAGGCCGCGGAATCCGTCCACGCCGGGGCGGCCCGGCGGCCCCTGCTCGACGCGCTGGCCCTTGCCAGTCCCCCGCCGGAACAGTCGCTGTCCGCACTGAGGCGCTGTGTGGCGGACGACGGCGGCCTCAAGGACGAAAGTTCGCCCGGTCTGCTGCTCGTCCGCAGTGAAATGCGAGGACTGCACCAGGGCTGCCTGCGCAGGGTCAGAGAGTACGCCGAAAAATACAATATCGGCCACTACCTCCAGGATGACTACATGACCCTGGCCTCGGATCGCTATGTCCTGCCGCTGAAGGCCAACTTCAAGGGGCGTTTGCAGGGCATTATCCACGACTATTCGCACACGGGGGAAACCCTGTATTTTGAGCCTCTGTTCCTGGTGGAACAGAACAACCGTCTTCAGGAACTGAAACAGGCCGAACGTGAGGAAGAGCGCAAAGTGTACCGTATGCTGACGGGCCTGCTGCTCCAGGAACTGCCCCGGGTGGAGGCGGCCTGGAATTTTCTGGTTCAGCTCGACCTCAACCAGGCAAAGGTTGCCCTGGCTGATGCGCTGGACGGCCGGGCCGTCTCCCTGGAACCCGGTGCCACCCTGTCTCTGCGGGAGGCGCGCCACCCCCTGCTGGCGCTGGAGGCCGCCGCCAACCGCGCGCAGGGCTCCGCGGCGTCCCCGAAACGCCTGACCAGGGTGGAGCCTGTGGATCTGCTGCTGCGCGAAGGGGATCATGTGCTGGTTATCAGCGGCGGCAACGCGGGCGGCAAAACCGTGGCGCTCAAGACACTGGGGCTGGTCACCCTGATGACCCTGGCCGGCCTGCCGGCCCCCGTGGGGCCAGGTTCGCGCCTGCCGCGCTGGAACAGGGTGCATGCTTTCATCGGCGATGAACAGAGCCTTGAGGATCACGTCTCGACCTTCACCGGGCAAATTGAGCATCTGGCCTCCATCTGGGACAGCCTGGACGAAGATGCCCTGCTGCTGCTGGATGAATTCGGGGCGGGCACGGATCCGGCCCAGGGCGCGGCGCTGGCTCAGGCGGTTATTGACGGGGTGCTGGACAAACGGGCCTGTGCGGTGACGGCCACCCATTTTCCGGCCCTCAAGACCTACGCGCTGACACGGCAGGGCGTGCGGGCCGCGTCGGTGCTGTTCGACCCGGCCACAAAAAAAGCGCTCTACCGCCTGGCCTATGATCAGGTGGGAGCCAGTCAGGCCCTGGATGTGGCGAGGGAACACGGCCTGCCCGAAAGCGTCCTGCGCCGGGCCGAGCATTATCTGCTCATGGACGGGCAGGATACAAACGCCATCATGGATCGCCTGAACGAGCTGGCCGGACAGCGCGAGAGCGAACTTGAACGCCTGCGCCAGGAGGAAATACGCACCCGCGACAAGCGCCGTCAGCTGCAGGAGCGCTACGAGAAGGATCTGGCCCGCCTGCACGACGAGCTGCGCGGCCAGTCCCGCGAACTGATGGCCGCATGGAAAAGCGGCAAGGCCACGGCCAGGCAGGCCATGAAGGAAATGGCCAGGCTTCGCGCCGAGCTGGCCGCCCAATGCCGCGATGACGCGGAGCAGGCGGCCGCCCCTCCGGATATCGTGTGGCGCGCAGGTGACCGGGTTCGCCATAAGCCCTGGAACAAGCAGGCCGTAATCTGTGATGTGGACGAACGCGGCGGCCGGGCCAAGCTGGACATGGGCGGCGTGACGCTGTGGGCCGCGTTTTCCGCGCTGGAACCGCTTGGCGATGCGGGCGGAAGCGCGGCGGCGCCAGGCGCTGCGCTGACCACCAGAATTTCCGGGCCATTCTCTTTTTTACGTCTTGACTTGAGGGGAAAACGTGCTGATTTGGCTTTAGCGGAACTGGAACAATTCCTCGATCGTGCGCTGCTTGCCGGGCCCGACGGTGTGGAAATACTGCATGGCCGGGGCACAGGCGCATTGCGCAAGGCGGTTCATCAGTTTTTAAAAAGCTTTCCCGGCGTGGCCTCCTTTGAGGTTGCCCCGGAGGATCAGGGCGGCGACGGGGTCACCCTGGTAACCTTTCGCTGAGGGCGCACGCACGGCAGGCAGGCATGAACAGCAGGAATACCGACGCTATCCAGGCCATCAAGGCCCGCATCGGCATCGCCGATCTGGCGAGACGCTATGTGGAGGTGCGCCCCGTGGGGTCTCGCCTGGTGGCTCCATGCCCGTTCCATCAGGAAACCAAGCCCTCGTTTTCCATCAATGAGGAACAGGGCACCTTCTATTGCTTCGGCTGCCAGGCATCGGGGGATATCTTCGACTTTTACGGGCGCATCAACGGCCTGGATTTCCGTGAAACGCTGGAACAGCTGGCCGAGGAAGCGGGCGTTCAGCTCAATTCGTACAGGCCCGACCCCGAAACCGCCCGGCACCGTTCACAAAAGCGCGATATGCTCAAAATGCATGAGGTGGCCGCCGCCCACTTTATCCGCAATATGCGGGACAGCCGGGGAAAACTGTGCCGCGACTATATCGCCGAACGGGGATTGAGCCCGGACATTCAGGAAAAATTTGGTCTGGGCTGGAGTCTGGACGAGTGGCAGGATCTGGAACGCGTGCTGCACCGCGTGGGTTTCAGCGGCGAGGGCGCCGTTTCGTGCGGTTTGCTGAGCCGCGCTTCCAGCGGCCGCCCCTATGATCGCTTCCGCAAGCGCCTCATGTTCCCCATCCGCAACCTTTCCGGCCAGGTGGTGGCGTTTGGAGGCCGCATCCTGCCCGCCCTGGCCGAAGAAAATGACGCCAAGTATATCAACAGCAGCGATTCGCCCATCTACAAAAAAGGGGAGCATCTGTACGGCCTGTTCCAGGCCCGGCCGTCCATCACGACGGCAAAAAACGTTATGCTCACCGAAGGCTATATGGACGTGCTGACCCTGCACCAGTTTGGCTACACCCAGGCCGTGGGCGTGCTGGGTACGGCGCTGACTCCGGAACAGGTCAAGCGCCTGTCGGGCTTCAGCTCCAACATTGAGCTGCTGTTTGACGGCGATGCTGCCGGCCGCAAGGCCGCCCTGCGCTCGTGCGAAATGCTCCTGCTGCGCGGTCTGTCGTGCCGGGTGGTGCTGTTCCCCGACCCGCACGACATCGACAGCCTCCTGCGCACCGAAGGGCCGGAGGCCTTCGAATCTCTGCGCCGTGACGCCAGCGACGGCATGAGCTTCTGCCTGAATGTGCTGCGAACCATGTCCCCCAGGGATGCGGTGGACTGGGCACGGAATTTTCTGGCCCAGGTGGAACTACCCGAATTATTCAAGCATTTTGCCTCAAACCTGGCAGCCGGGCTTGGGCTGACTGAAGCCGAACTGCGCAGCGCTGTGCTGGAGCGGAAAAATCAGCGTCACGCCGCAGCCGCCATGGCTCCCGCCGCACCAAAAGTACGGGATGTCTCACGGGATCGGGAAATCATGACCTTCGCCGTGCGTTACCCGCACCGCCTGCCCGATCTGCGGGACTACGGGGCGGATCTGGCCCTGGCGGCGCCTTGGGCGCGCAAGTTGTGGGCCAAACTGGAACGCTACTGCCGCGACGAATGTCCTGAAGCCGTCTTTTCGGAATTGGAGCCCAAGGAAAAACTCTTCTGGGTGCGTTGCCGGGATGCGGACGCCGGAGCGCCCGCGCTTACCGGGGAAAGCGTTGAACTGGACGCCATTCAGCAAATGCTGGACACTTTGCAAACGACCTCGCACACGGCTTCCGTGGTGGCCGCCCTGCGTCAGGGCCAGGCCGACCGCGAAACCCAACGGGAATATATGCGCGCCCTCAAGGAGGCGCGGGGGAGGCGTGGTGACTAACAACTTCAAGGAAATTCAGCAAATCAAAACGCTGATCGCCAAGGGCAAGAATACCGGTTACCTCACCTTTGAAGAGGTAAACAAGGCTTTGCCCGTGGAAATGAGCAGTCCGGAAAACCTGGAAGAAATTATTAACATGTTCGATCAGATGGACATAGCCATTGTGGACAGCGAAAAAGAGGGCAAGTCCATTACCGGCAGCAACGCGGAGTCCGAAGCGGATACCGAGGACGCCGTGTTCGACGCCGCCCTGGATTCGGGCATGGACGGCACCATTGACCTGTCCGCCGACATCACTCCCGCGGAAGATGCCGGCGACTTTGCCGCGCGCAATACCGATCCGGTACGCATGTACCTGCGCGAAATGGGCGCGGTTCCCCTGCTCGACCGCGACGGCGAGGTGGTCATCGCCAAAAAAATAGAGCTGGGCGAACAGGATGTGCTGTACGCCCTGGTTGAAGTGCCCGTGGCCGTGGAAGAACTGATCAACGTGGGCGAAGACCTCAGGCAGAATCGCATCAAGCTTAAAGATGTGGTCAAAACCATTGAGGAAGACGACCCCAGTGAAGATGAAATGAACCAGAGGCAAAGGGTCATTCTGCTCCTGGATGAAATCCGCTCTGTCTACAAAAAAAAGCGAAAAATCTATACCAAGCTGGATGCCTGCTGCACACTGGAACGCCGGGTGGCCGGCACACAGAAGGAAATTCTCCAGTACAAGGAAGAAGTGGTCACACGCCTGCGCGACATCAAGCTTGAAAAGACCCTTATCGATCGCATCATCGAAACGGTCGAGGACTATGTGCGCCAGATGCGCAACTACGAGCGCGAACTGGAGGCCTATATTCAGGCCACGGGCAAAAGCCAGAAAGACATTGAAGATCTGTTCGCACGCCTGGACGCCCGCGCCGTCTCTATCCAGGACGCCGCGTCCCAGCTTGGCATGAGCGTGGACAAAATGTTCTCGTACAAGGAGATGATCGTCGGCAAAATCGAAAGCCTGCACCGGCTGCGTGAAAAATGCTGTCATGATGTGGAGGATCTGGAAGAGGTGCTCTGGCGCATTCGCCGGGGCAACAACGCCGCCATGCGCGCCAAGCAGGAACTCATCCGCTCCAACCTGCGCCTGGTGGTCAGTATTGCCAAAAAATACACCAACCGCGGGCTCCAGTTCCTGGATCTCATTCAGGAAGGCAATATCGGCCTCATGAAGGCCGTTGACAAGTTTGAGTATCAGCGGGGCTACAAGTTTTCGACCTACGCCACATGGTGGATACGCCAGGCCATCACCCGCGCCATCGCGGATCAGGCGCGCACCATACGCATCCCTGTGCATATGATCGAAACCATCAACAAGCTTATCCGCACCTCGCGCTACCTGGTGCAGGAACTGGGCCGCGACCCCACACCGGAGGAAATCGCCGATCGCATGGAATACCCGGTGGACAAAGTCAAAAAGGTTCTCAAAATCGCCAAGGAACCCATTTCCCTCGAAACCCCCATCGGCGACGAGGAAGATTCCAGCCTGGGCGACTTCATTGAGGACAAGAAGGCCGTGGCCCCCGCCGAGGAAGTGGTCAATACTAAGCTGTCCGAGCAAATTGCCGCGGTGCTGGCCGACCTTACCCCGCGCGAGGAACAGGTGCTGCGCAAGCGCTTTGGCATCGGCGAAAAGTCCGACCACACGCTGGAGGAGGTCGGCAAGCTGTTCAACGTCACCCGTGAACGCATCCGCCAGATCGAAGCCAAGGCCCTGCGCAAGCTGCGCCATCCCGTGCGCAGCCAGACTCTGCGCTCGTTCTATGAAAACTAGAGCCTTTCAGGAAAAGGACTCTGTCCCGTTCTCCGCGCGCGCTTCATCCGCATGGCGTTTCCCTCCAGCGGGTGGAGGCGTTGCAACAGCCCCTTTCGTATGACTGACAATTTTTCGTGTATCGTGGTGGGAGCGGGGCACGCGGGCTGCGAAGCGGCCATGGCCCTGGCCAGGCTGGGCCACAAGGTGCTGGTCATTACCGGCAATGTGGATCGCATCGGGCATTTATCGTGCAATCCGGCCATCGGCGGGCTGGCCAAAGGCCACCTTGTGCGCGAAATCGACGCCCTTGGCGGATGCATGGGCCTGTGGGCCGACGAGGCGGGTATCCAGTTTCGTGTGCTGAACCGCAGCAAGGGCCCGGCGGTACGGGCCAGACGGGCGCAAATTGACCGAGAGGCTTACGCGCGCGCGGTCAGGCGAGATCTGTTCGCCCAGCCCAATCTGACCATCTGGCAGGATATGGTGTCGGGCGTTACGGCGGACAATATGGCGGACGGCAAACGGGCGACAGGTGTCCGCACCGCTCTGGGCAAAACCTTCAGCGCGCCCCATGTGCTGCTGACCACGGGCACCTTCCTGCGTGGTCTCATCCATGTGGGCCTGACCCATATGCCCGGGGGCAGACTGGGCGACGCCGCGGCCGAAGGGTTGTCGGACTCGCTGCGGGCGCACGGGCTGGAGCTGGGGCGCCTGAAAACCGGAACCACCCCGCGCTTGTTGACCAGCAGCATCAATTTTGCCGGCATGGAAGTTCAGGAAGGGGACAGCCCCGCGCCGGGCTTCAGCTTTTGGGGGCCGGGGCCGTGCCTGCCGCAGCTGCCCTGCCACATCACCTGGACCAATGAACGCACCCATGACGCCATCCGGGCCGGACTGGATCGCTCGCCCCTGTTCTCGGGTATCATCACCGGAACGGGCGCCCGCTACTGCCCGTCCATCGAAGATAAAATCGCCCGCTTCCCCGACCGGGAACGCCATCAGATTTTTGTGGAGCCGGAGGGTCTCAATGGTCAGGAGTGTTACCCCAACGGCATTTCCACCAGCCTTCCCCTGGACGTGCAGCAGGCGCTGATCGCCACCATTCCCGGCCTGGAACGCGCCCGCATCGTCCGCCCCGGCTATGCCATCGAATACGATTACGCCGACCCTGTGCAACTGCGGCCCACACTGGAGACCAAGGTTCTGCCGGGGCTGTGGCTGGCGGGTCAAATCAACGGCACGTCGGGTTACGAGGAAGCCGCCGCTCAGGGGCTGTGGGCGGCCCTCAACGTGGCAGCCGCCCTGGAGGGCCGTCCGCCCTTCCTGCTGCGGCGGGATCAGGCCTATATGGCCGTTCTGGTGGACGAACTCGTCACCAAGGGCACCAGGGAGCCTTTCCGCATGTTCACATCCCGTGCGGAATACCGCCTTTTGCTGCGTGAGGACAACGCCGACACCCGATTGACTCCGGAAGGGCGCGAACGCGGCCTGGTGGGTGACGAGCAATGGGCCATGTTCACACGGCGCCAAGATGCCCTGAGCAGACTTCTGGAACGCCTGAAAGGCCAACGGATAACACCTGACTCATCCACCCGCGATATTTTCACCACGCTGGGCGAGGCCTGTCCCAGCCAGGCTGTGACGCTGGCTGATCTGGCCCGCCGCCCAACCCTGCCCCTGGCTTCCCTGGCCGCCTTCATGCCGGAACTTGCCCGCGAGGATGCCGCCATTCTGGAAGAGGCGGAAACCATACTCAAATATTCAGGCTACCTGGCACGCCAGGAAGACCTGGTTCATCGGGCCGCCCGTCAGGAACGAGTCGCTCTGCCGCCCAACCTTGACTACACCGGTCTGCCCGGCCTGTCCCGTGAAATTCAGGAAAAACTCAACAAGGTCAAGCCGCTGACTCTGGGGCAGGCAGGCCGTATTTCAGGTGTCACACCCGCCGCGCTGGCCTGTGTGGAAATCCACCTGAAAAAGCTCAAACTGCCGGTTTAGGAATCGCCCGCCCCGCGCAGTTGTGTCCGTCGTTTCATCTTCAAAGCCGCCCACAGAACTTTTTTGCTCAAGAGGATGTTTTTGGGTTGACAACCACGGGTTCACAAGGTACATCTATTTGCCGCATGGGCAGTTAG
Source organism: Desulfovibrionaceae bacterium (assembly GCA_022510785.1). Classification (GTDB taxonomy): domain Bacteria; phylum Desulfobacterota; class Desulfovibrionia; order Desulfovibrionales; family Desulfovibrionaceae; genus Mailhella. The sequence goes on from JAFLSV010000006.1 coordinate 74,507, forward strand.
CTCAGCTGGTAGAGCATCGTCTTCACACGGCGGGGGTCACAGGTTCAAGTCCTGTACTGCCCACCATGCATACGGAGCGGTAGTTAAGACGGTTATAACGCCGGCCTGTCACGCCGGAGGCCGAGGGTTCGAGTCCCTTCCGCTCCGCCACCTAAGCCTCTCATAAAGTCCCACAAAGCTCAAAAAGCCTTGTGGGACTTTGCTTTTCTCAAAAGCACGCCTCCAGTGCCGCCCTACAAAGTCTACGGACATACCGACACTTAAGACAGTAGAATGTACGGTATCCCACGCGCCTTAAAAATACCGACAGACGGAGGAACGCATGGGTAGTGTAAGGAATTTTTCGCACTTTCTGAAAATGGAAGTGGCTCACTCAATCAGTTAGAGTTTTGGTGGCAAACGAACCCAGCCCGACAGAATCTGCCCTTTGAAACCGCCATCATAGGGGCGGTACAGGAGGCGGGAAAGCTCGGTGGAAGAAGCCCTGGTGGAAATGTACCGGGCCGGGGTTTCCGTGCGGCGGGTGGAGGAATTACGGAGACTTTTTGGGGGAGTCGGGTCAGCTCCAGCACCATCAGCGGATTAAATAGAAGAATCTATAAAAATAGAGGAGTGAATCAGGAGGGGTATCGCGAAATTTTTGGGGTGGCGGAAGGCAGCCGCGAGGATGCGGAAAGCTGGAGGAATTTCTTCCG
>JAFLSV010000007.1 GCA_022510785.1 Desulfovibrionaceae bacterium
AGAGCCTTACAGGCGCATATGAAGAACCCCCGGCTATGCCGGGGGGTTCCTTTTTTGTCAACAGCCTCCTGGCCGGCGGGATCGGCATGCACGAAAAAGCGCGCCGGAAGGCGGCTCCGGGAGGAGGCGCTTCAAGCTATTTCGCTGCCAGCCTATAGCTCTGATCCATTCTCTGGCAAATTTCCTCTGTCGAGACAGAGCGATCCAGAATAATGGTGTACCAGCTTTTTTTGTTCATATGCCAGCCGGGAAAATATTTTTTGTGGTCAACCGTGTCTGCCATCAGTTCCGCATTTAATCGCAAATCAAGAATTTCCGCCATTTCTCTTGATTTAAGTCCAAGTTTTTCTTTAGAAATTGTTAAAAGAAGCCCATACCATTTTTGGTTATCCTTACGACGCCATATGGCATTGTCCGGGAATTTATCCCAGAGAAATTCCAGTTCATCTCCATATTTTTTACGCACATAGTCTATGATTTCAAGAGTCTGTTCACTCTGAAAAATATCCGGGTCAAAACATTTTTGAGAAATGTCCGTCAAAACAGCTTCACACGCCGCTCTCACCTTGCCGACAAAAAAGCCGGCCGATGCCGTAACCTTATACAGCGAATATTCTTCATTTGTTGAGCGCTCAATCATTTTTGTGGATATTTTTCCATTGGTATAAATATAAACGGAGAACAAAAACTGATTTTCAAGTATTGAAACGTCATATTGATATGTATCATCTTTTTTTATAAACCCATAGTTTAACAGTTTATTCTCATTGCTCTTTTTTTTGTGGAAAAAATTCTCTTCAAACATGGCAATTCACCAAAAATTATGTTCCGGCGTATCGGACTTCGGTACAGGTTTTGGGGAGTGGTGGGCTTCTTGTCCCGGCGTGCTCCGATGCACAGAAAAGGGGAGGAAGCGTTTTTTTGCGGACAGTGTGTTTGGCAACGGCGTCGGAGAGGCATGGCGGGAGTATACGCGAAAGTTCTCCTTTTTCCAATCCGCGGGCATGGGGCGGCAGGGGCGGATATGCCCGGCGAAAAAAGGAATCGCCTTTTTCCGGCCTGGGAAAACTTCCTGTCCGCCGCGGCGGACAGGAGCTCCGCCCGGGGCTTGTGTTCCGAAAGCGATTCCGGGTACACTGCGCCCATCGTCGCGGGCGGCGCGCGTCGTCCACGGCTCTGCGCGGCCGGTTCTGCCCCGGTTTTGTCTGGCGCGGCAACCTCAAGATTTTTTTTGGGAGGCATTTGCCATGAGTCTTTGTCCCTGCGGTTCGGGCCTTGAACTGGAAGCCTGCTGCGGCCCCTATGTGGAAGGCGCAGCCCAGGCCCCCACGGCCGAAGCCCTGATGCGCGCGCGATATACCGCCCACTGCCTCGGCAGGTATGAATTTCTGCACGAGTCCACGCATCCCGAGTTTCGCGAGGAGGCCTCCGCCGACGACATTAAGGAATGGTCATCCCTCATGACCTGGGAGTCGCTGGACATTCTGGAAACATCGGAGGGCACTGCCGACGACAACACCGGAACCGTGAGCTTCTGCGCCCACTACAGCGTGCGCGGCATGCCGCAGGAACTGCGGGAAGACGCCTTTTTCCGCAAGGAGGACGGCCGCTGGTTTTATGTGGATGGCACCGTGCATGCCCGGCAGCCCGTGCGCCGGGAAGAGCCCAAGGTGGGCCGCAACGATCCCTGTCCCTGCGGAAGCGGCAAAAAATATAAAAAGTGCTGTATGCCCCGCTGAGGGGCGGGGCATGGGGCGCCGGCACAGCCATCACGCCGGGCCCGGTTGTGCCGCCGCGCCATTGCGTGTATGCTTCGGGCCATAAGGCTTTGGCGCAGCGGCGGCCCCTGCGGGCTCCTCCCCGGCGGCCCCGGGCCGCCGCGCGGCCTGGCCGGCCTTGTGCCATCGGATGGCCTTGTGCCGTTCTGTTTTTTCAACGTGTATTGAGGAGTGGATCATGCTCATACGCGACTGGATGACCACAGAAGTCGTTACCGCCACCCCGGAAACGTCCATGCTCAAAGTGTCCAAAATGATGAAGGAGTATGGCATCCGGCGTGTGCCCGTGGTCGATGCCCAGAACAGGGTCATCGGTATCGTGTCCGACCGGGATGTCAAGGACGCCTCGCCTTCCAAGGCCACCACCCTGGATATGCATGAGCTGTATTATCTGCTTTCGGAAATCAGGGTGCGGGACATCATGACGCCCGATCCGGTCACGGTGGAGGTGCGCGACACCGTGGAGCGGGTCGCCCTGCTCATGCAGGAGCGCGCCATAGGCGGCCTGCCCGTGGTGGATGATGAGGGCTCGCTGGTGGGCATCATCACGGATCACGATGTGTTCAAGGTTCTGGTGCAGATCACCGGCGTGCGCCATGGCGGCCTGCAGGTGGCCCTGGATGTGGAAGACCTGCCGGGGGTCATGCGGCCTATTTTTGACCTGTTGCGTGAATATGACGCAAGCCTCATTTCCATGCTGAGCTCCGACAGCAAGCGCGGCGGCAACTGGCGTGAGGTCTTTTTGCGCATCCGCCCCATGGAGCGCGCCGCGGAAAACCGTCTGGTGGAAGCGCTGCACGAGCGTTTCGAGCTTTTGTACTGGGTGCGGGAGAAGGTTCACGAAGTCTAGGGGCGGCCTGATGCCGTCCCGTTCTTTTCGGGCCCGGGGCGTTTTTTCGGGGGATCGGCTGACGGCCGGCCCGGGATGAGCAAGCTCTTTTTGTCAGTAACAAGGCGAACTTGCTGATAAAATGAAAAAAATGACAACCCCGCTTGCCATTTGGGTGCATTTGTGGCAACGTGGGGAAAGCAGAGGCGGGATTTGACTTTTCTTTGTTTTCCCCTTTTTGCAGTGTTTACGCGCCCGCATCCACGCGGGCCCGAAAACGTCAAACAGTCCACTACTGTCCAAGGAGGACGCGCATGGCTGAAGTCTCTTACAAAGGGAAAACCTTCGAGGTCGATGAAGACGGTTTCCTGCTGCGCTTCGACGACTGGTGCCCTGAATGGTTGGAATATGTGAAAGAATCCGAGGGGATCACGGAAATCACGACCGATCATCAGAAGGTTCTGGACTTCCTGCAGGATTACTATCGCAAAAACGGCATCGCTCCCATGGTGCGCATCCTGTCCAAAAATACCGGGTACAAGCTGAAGGAAGTGTACGAACTCTTCCCCTCCGGCCCCGGCAAGGGAGCCTGCAAGATGGCCGGTTTGCCCAAGCCCACCGGCTGCGTGTAAACCTTTGCCGTAGCGGCGTTAGAGCGCCGTTGCTTTGATTATCAACGGGCGGAAGAGATGTCTCTTTCGCCCGTGCTTTTTTCTACTTGCTCACAGGTAGATGCTTTGCTAAATTTGAGGCCTCAGGCTTTGCTCTGAAACTTTATCCACCCCTATGGAGGCTTGCATGAAATCTCTTCGTACATTGCTGCTTTCCGCCGTGCTGGTGATGGGCCTCACGCCCGTGGCCCATGCCGCGGAATCCATTGTCCGCTCCGTGGATAGCTTCGATTTCCTGGTCGACTATTCCGGTTCCATGATGATGAAAAGCCCGGCTGTGAAGGCTCCCAAAATTGACGTGGCCAAACAGGCGCTGACCAAGGTGAACAACGCCATTCCCGATCTGGGCTATATGGCGTCCCTGCACACCTTCGCCCCCGCCTCCACGCTGCTGCCCAACGCGGCCTGGAATCAGGGCGCCATGAATCAGAGCCTCGCCTCCCTGCGGGACAACCTCGCCGTGTTCGGTCGCCTGACTCCGATGGGCAATGGTCTGTCCACGCTGGCTCCTGAATACGCCGCCATGGCCCGCCCCACCGCCGTCATCATCGCCAGCGACGGTCTGTCCAACCGCGGTGTTGACCCTGTGGCCGAAGCCGCCGCCATCTACCAGAGCCAGCCCGGCCTGTGCTTCCACATCATCTCTGTGGCCGAAGCCGGTTCCGAAGGCCAGGCCACGCTGGACAAAATTGCTGCCCTCAACAACTGCACCGTTATGGTGAACGCCGTCGATCTGCTGAACAGCCAGCAGGCGGTGGATCAGTTTGTGGCCGATGTGTTCTATGACACCGTGGAGGAAGAAGCCATTATCCTGCACGGGGTTAACTTCGCGTTTGATTCCTATGCCCTGGACAGCAAGGCCATTGGCATCCTGGACGAAGTGGCTTCTATCCTGAAGACCCGTTCCGGCGTGAACGTGACCCTGGAAGGCTGGACCGACAGCATCGGCACCGATGCCTACAATAAGGGCCTGTCGCAGCGCCGCGCCGACGCCGTGAAGAAATATCTGGTCAAGCAGGGAGTCCCCGCCCAGACCATCACCACCAAGGGCATGGGCAAATCCTTCAAGTATGACAACGCCACCGAAGAAGGCCGCTACCTGAACCGTCGTGTGGAACTCATCTTCAACTAAGCCTTAAGCGTTGTTGCCCGGCGGTCTTTGAAGGATCGCCGGGCTTTTTTTTCAGCTTTTGCATTTCGAGGAACAGTATGACCAAAGTGTGGATGATGGCCGCCCTGATATGCGCCGCGCTGCTGTGCGGCGCCCCCGCCGCCGAGGCGAAAAGTGCGAAAAAAGCCGCGCCCGTCGAAGATATCAGCCAGGTGAAGGCCAAGCTGGACAGCTTTGTCGCCGACTATGTGGAGCGTTGCAACACCAGTGTGAATGCCTGCCGTACCAAGCCTTCGCTGGCCCCGCGTGACGGCCTGATCGTGGCCACCTATATCGAGATTGATCCCGCCAGCGTGGAGGTCGAGCTTTTTCCCGCCCAGAGCAAGCATTTCACATACATGGCTCAACTGAGATATGTTGAGCATATCTACGAATCGACGGGCAAGACCGAGGAAGAGGCCCTCCAGGGCGTCTACAAGCGCGTCAGAACCCGCCGGCTTACCGAGCTGCCGCGCTATGCCAACGGCACATGGCAGAACTGAAGTCTTCCGGAACCGCGCGTTTTTGACATCAGCACGCTTTTCCGTCCGCGTCAGCCGCGGGCATCGCGAGATGGATTCACCGTTCCCGTTCTTCCGGCAGGTTCCCGCGCCAAAGCCTGAGGCGCTTCAGACAAAACGGCCCGGCCTGTCCGGGCCGTTTGTGCTTCCCTGTGTCCGCGCCCTGTCCCCTGGCCTTTCGCGGAAGGGCGGGGGCTGCCTCCGCGCTGACCGGCAGCCATGGCTTTGCGGATTTTACTCCAGAACCTCCAGCACGGCCCGGGCGGCTCGTTCCGCGCTGCCGGGGGGGCCGCACAGGATGCGCAGCTCGTCCAGATCCCGCTGCATGGCGTTCAGGGCCGCGGGGTTATCCAGCCAGTGGATCAGGCGGCGGGCCAGGGGGCCGGGGGCGGCCTCGGCCTGGATGTGTTCGGGAAAGGCCTCCCGGTTCAGAATAAGATTAGTCAGGCTGATCCACGGCACATTGAGCACCCGCCGGCCAATAAAGGCAGACACAGGATGGACTTTGTAGGCCACCAGGGTCGGCGTGCCGGTCAGGCCGCTTTCCAGCGTGGCGGTGCCTGAAGCGGCCATGATGCACTGGCAGCTGCGCATGAAGGCATAGCGGCCTTCGGCGGGTTGAAAATGAAGCGGGGCGGCGCTGCTCCAGAAGCTGCGCAGATACTCCTCGCTGAAATGGGGCGCGCGTATGCAGTGAAACTCCAATCGCGGAAAGCGGGCCAGCGCCAGATCGGCAGCGCCGGAAAAGGCGGGCAGCAGGCTTTCCACCTCTTTGCGGCGGCTGCCGGGCATAAGCCCGATGCGGCCCGCCACGGGCCGTATGGCGTCCATGGCGGCCCGGTTGACCAGATCCACCAGAGGATTGCCCACATAGCGCACATCCATGTGATGACGCTTGTAGAAGTCAACCTCAAAGGGCAGGATGGAAAAGACGCGGCGCACATGCCGTCGCAGAAAGCGCACGCGGCCGCTGCGCCAGGCCCACAGCTTGGGGGGGATGAAGTAATAGACCGGAATCCCCAGAGCGTGGGCCATGCGGGCCACGCGAAAGTTGAAATCCGGCGCGTCAACCAGCAGCACGGCGTCGGGCCGCAGCGCGGCCAGGCTGGCCTTGATGCGGCGCAGGAGGCGCAGTATGCGGGGCAGGCTGGTCAGCACTTCCACGACGCCCATGACGGAGAGTTCTTCCACCCGGAACAGATTCTCCTGTCCGGCGGCGGCCAGATTGTCGCCGCCCATGCCCACCACCCGGAGCCCGGGAGCCAGCCGGGTCAGGGCGCTGAGCAGGGCTCCGGCCTGCACGTCGCCGGATAATTCGCCCGCGTTGATCCACAGGGTTCTCATGGGCGCCCTTTGCCGCTGCCGGAGCGGGCTGCGGGTTTTTTCGCCGCGGGAAGATGCGTGTTCACCGCTGACTCAGTGATCTTCCGATCGGGGGGCAAAGGACTGGAAGATATAGTCGCGCAGGGCCTGTGGCCAGGGCCTGGGACGTATGCCCGTCAGCTGGGTCAGCCGGCTGGTATCGAGGACGGAATAGGCCGGCCGCCGGGCTTTTTGCGGCCATTGCCCGGACGTGATGGGCCGCACCTGGGCATTGGCGTTGACCAGCGAAACCGCCTCCGAGGCCAGTTCGCACCAGCTGGCCTGGCCCCCGTTGACGGCGTGGATCACGCCTGTGGCCCTGATTTCGGCCAGGGCCAGGCTCATGGCCGCGAGATCGGTGGTGAAGGTGGGCGAACCCACCTGATCGTGAACCACCGTCAGACAGGGAGACGAGGCCGCCAGGCGCAGCATGGTGCTGACAAAATTTTTGCGGCCCGGCCCGAACAGCCAGGCCGTGCGCAGCACACAGGCGTTGTCCGGGGCAGCGGCCAGCAGGGCCTGCTCCCCGGCGAGTTTGCTGGCTCCGTAAACCGACAGCGGCTCGGTGGCGTCGTCTTCGGTATAGGGCGCATGCGCTTTGCCGTTGAACACAAAGTCCGTGCCGTAGTGGACAAGATGCGTGGCGGAGCCCCGCACCATGCGGCCCAGCAGGTCAGGAAAGGACTTGTTGAGGGCATAGGCCTCATCGGCGTGATCTTCGGCGTCGTCCACGGCGGTGTAGGCGATGGCGTTGAACACATAGCAGGGTTGAATTTCCGCCATGCGGGCTTCAAGCCAGTCGGGGGAGCTGACAGGCCCGTCTTCGCGCCCAAGGGTGTGGACGAGCCAGCCTCTGGCCTCGGCGGCCCGCACCAGAGCCTGGCCGAGCATGCCCGTGGCTCCGCCCAGCACCAGGGCTGTGGCCGGCGCGGGGTCGCTGCCCGGGATATCCGTCGGGCAAGGCCGGCAAGGGGCGGCATCCGGGCCGTTCACAGGCGTTCTCCGTACCACAGTTTTTCAAAGTCGCGGTAGGCTCCCGATTCCACCTGTTCCACCCACTGATCGTGGTTTTCGTACCAGGCCACGGTATCGGCCAGGCCCTGCTCGAAACTGCGGCTGGGGGCAAAGCCCAGCTCGCGGGCGGCCAGGGAAAAATCCATGGCATAGCGCGCGTCGTGGCCGGGCCTGTCCTTGACGAAGCGAATCAGGCTTTCAGGGCGCTTCACCAGGCGCAGAATGCCGCGCACCACGTCCAGATTGGCGCGTTCCGAAGCTCCGCCAAAATTGTACACCGCGCCGGGCCGGCCCTTTTCCAGGGCCAGCAGAACCCCCCGGCAGTGATCTTCCACATGTATCCAGTCGCGCACGTTGGCGCCCGTTCCGTACACGGGCAGGGGCTCGCCCCTGCGGGCGCGGGAAATCATAAGCGGGATGAGTTTTTCCGGAAACTGATAGGGGCCGTAGTTGTTGGAGCAGCGGGTGATCACCGTGTCCTGCCCGAAGGTGACATGGGCGGCCCGAACCAGCAAATCCGAGGATGCCTTGGAGGCCGAATAGGGGCTGTTGGGGGCCAGAGGGGTATCTTCGCGGAACGCGCCTTCCGCGCCCAGGCTGCCGTATACTTCATCGGTGGAGATGTGGACGAAGCGCGGCACGCCGGCATGCCTGGCGGCGTCCAGCAGAATTTGCGTGCCCAGAACGTTGGTGTTCACAAAGGGGAAGGCGTCGGTAATGGAGCGATCCACATGACTTTCGGCCGCAAAATGAACGACGGCATCAAAGCTGTGGGCCGCCAGCAGCCCGGCCACGAGGGCGGCATCGGCGATATCACCCTTGACAAAGCTGTACCGGGCGGCCTGATCCGGCGGCAGATCAGCCAGGTTGGCCAGGTTGCCCGCATAGGTCAGCTTGTCCAGATTGACCACCTGGGTCTCCGGGCGCTCGGCCAGAAGCAGGCGGATGAAATTGGAGCCGATGAAGCCGCAGCCTCCGGTGATCAGAAGCTTCATGATACCCTCCCGGTATGAAAAAAGGGGCTTAAATCATACGCTCCGCTTGAGAGCCCGTCAACGGCGGCGTGGCTTTAAAACATTCGCCATATCAAGGAAAATGGCTGCTCAATCCTTTGAAATTCAAAGAAAATCTTTCCTGAAATCATCGCAAAAGCGAATGCCTCGGTGGCTTTTCCCTTCATCGGAAAATCCACAGCGGCCTCATTGCGGCTGTTCGGGGAACAAATACCCATAGCGGGTGGCCATTTTGTCGGTTTGCTCCACGATGCGGGCGGCCAGGCCGTCCACCTCCCCGGGGGTGATGACGCCCACCTCGCTGTCCAGGTAGTGGCGCAGCGTGGCTTCACTGAGCGAAAAGACCCAGACCACGGAATACACCGACCCCACGCCCGGCCTGTCCCGGAATTCCGGCGATGTGGCCAGCAGAATGCGGAATTTGGGGGCATCCCTGGAATCCAGCGCGAACAGATTGCTGCTGTTGAGCAGTTCCTTGACGCGGGTGGACAAGCGCGAGCCTATGCTGTCATCGCCCTTGTATTCCACGGCCACCGGAGTGTGGCGTTCGGATATTTTGACGGGCTTGTCGGGCAGGGCGGTATTTTCGGGCTGGCCGGATTCCGGGGCCGCTCCGGCCGGGCCGGGAAAAAGCGGGGCTGCCAGAGTGAGCGCGCCGCACAGCAGTATCAGACGCAACAGATGCAAAGCGGGTTTCATATCCTTGTCCTTGGTTGAAGGGATGGAGCCCTCTGTTCCCGAAGACTCCGGGCTTTCAGGGGCTGAGTTCTATGGGTGAATGACGCTGGCCTCGTACCAGGAGATGATCGCCGTGCTGTCCCGCCATGCGTCAGGAGGCAGAGAGGCCTTGCGGCACAGCTGTTCCAGCGTGTCCCTGACGCTCCAGCCCTGTTCCACGGGCACCCGGGGCAGAAACACGGCCGTGCGGCCGCGCGCTTCCAGCATCAGGCCGTGCCTGCCGAGTTCAATACGATCGGTGCCGGGGCAGGGCGCGCTGGGGCCGAGGATGGAAATCTCAAAATCCACATCGGGCCATTCGGCGGCGCTCAGCGGCATAAAGCGGGGGTCTTCAAAGGCCGCGGCGCGGGCCATGGCCGCGACGGCCTGGCACAACGGCAGTATGGGCCGCATAAGTCCCATGCAGCCGCGCAGCTTTCCCCGGAGCTGCAAGGTCACAAAGGCTCCCAGGTGTTCGCGCAAGGCTCCTTCGGGCGCCTGGGGCAGCTCGTCACCGGCCAGGGGCGGCAGCCCTTTCAGGCCGCGTTCTATGGTCGAGCGCACCAGGCCGAACAGCCATTGCTGTTCCGCCTGCGTGAGCTGTATGGGCAGCGCGTGTGACATGAGTGCCTCCCGGAAGAGAGTCCCCGCCGCTTAAAATCCCGCTTCCAGCGGGGGCCAGATCAACGCCTGAGCCGGCGCCTCCGCCAGGGCGCCGCCGGCCGGAGCGAGAAAAACGCGGCGGCCTTTCAGGCTCAGGCGCTTTTCGGCCAGCCATTGCAGGGCCTGAGGGTAAATGCGGTGCTCAAGCTGGTGAATGCGCGTCTGCAGGGCGCCGGCGTCCTCGTCCTGAAGCGCGGGCACGCAGGCCTGAATGATGATGGGGCCGCAGTCCATCTCGTCGCTGACGAAATGCACGGTGCATCCGGAGACTTTGACGCCCCAGGCCGCGGCGTCGGCCGCGCCGTGCGCGCCGGGAAAGGCGGGCAGCAGGGCGGGGTGAATATTGAGCACGCGGCCGGGAAACGCGGCCAGAAAGTCCGGACTGAGCAGGCGCATATACCCGGCCAGGGCCACGGTATCCGCGCCGGCCCCGCGTATGGCGTCGGCCAGGGCGCGATCATAGGCGGCCCGGTCAGGGAACAGCGTGTGATCCAGACAGAGGCGGGGCAGCGAATGGGCGGCGGCCCGTTCCAGAACCCGCGCCCCGGGCCGGTTGGACAGCACCAGCCGGATATCGGCATCCAGCGCGCCGCGTTCCACGGCGTCGAACATGGCCTGCGCGTTACTGCCGTTGCCGGAGGCCAGAATGGCGAGACGAAGACTCATGCCCTTCCCTCCGGCCCGCCGCCCGGCGTGTCGCCCGCAAAGGCATCGGCCACGGCCCGAACCAGGGCGGGCACGGTGTACTCCCCGGGTTGAATATCGGCCCTGAGGCCGCTGCACGCCAGGGTACGGGCCGTCACCGGCCCGATGCAGGCCAGCCGTGTTTCGGGATGGGCCTTGAGCAGATCGGCGGGTATGGCGGCCAGAAAATTGCGCACCGTGGATGAGGAGCCGAAGGTTATGCAGTCCAGGCGTCCTTCATTCAGCAGGCGCAGAACTTCATCCCTGTCGCCCAGGGCGGGCGCGGTTTCATAGACCGGCACCACGTCCACCTCGGCGCCGGCCCGGCGCAGAGTTTCGGGCAGAATTTCACGGGCTTCGCGGGCGCGTGGCAGAAGCACGCGCCCTGTGGCCGCGCCCAGGGCGAGCAGGCCCTCCGCCGCGCTTTCGGCCACATAGCGTTCGGGCACAAAGTCGGGGCGCACTCCCAGGGCGCGCACGGCCGTGGCCGTGGCCGGGCCGATGGCCGCCACTTTAAGCCCGGCCAGAGCGCGGGCGTCAAGGCCGCGGGCTTCAAGCCGCTCGCGGAAAAAGCGCACTCCGTTGACCGAGGTGAAGATGATCCAAGTGTAGGCTGACAGCTGATCCAGGGCGGTGTCAAGCCCGGTCTGATCGGCCAGGGGCCTGACCTCGATGGTGGGGAACTGAATGACGCGGGCCCCCAGTGCGGCAAAGCGGGCCACGCTGTCGCTGGCCTGTTCGCGGGCGCGGGTGACAACCACGGCGCGGCCGAAGAGGGGGCGCTTTTCAAACCAGTTGAGTTTGTCGCGCAGGCGCACCACCTCGCCCACCACGATGATGGAGGGATTGCTGAAGCCTTCGCGCCTGGCCGCGGCGGGCAGGCCGGCCAGGGTGGATGCCAGGGAGCGCTGACGTTCGGTCGTGCCCCAGTGTATGAGCGCGGCCGGGGTGTCGGGCTTCATGCCCGCGTCCATGAGATTGCGGGTAATATCGGGCAGGTTTTTCATGCCCATGACAAAGACCAGGGTGGAAGAGCTCTGGGCCAGGGCCTGCCAGTTGTGAACCGAGCCCGGCTTGGCGGGGTCTTCGTGACCGGTGATCAGGGTTACGGACGAGGCCGCCGCCCGGTGCGTCAGGGGAATACCCGCGCAGGCCGGGGCGGCAATGGTGCTGGTGACGCCGGGAATTTCCTCAAAAGGCACGCCCGCATCGGCCAGAGTTTCGGCTTCTTCGCCGCCCCGGCCGAAAATATAGGGGTCGCCTCCCTTGAGCCGGGCCACCACCTTGCCCTGTCTGGCCTTGTCCACCAGCAGCTGGTTGATGTCCGCCTGGCTCATGGCGTGATCACCGGCGACCTTGCCCACATAGATGCGCTCCGCATCGGGCCGGGCATGCGCCAGAAGGGCGTCTCCGGCCAGATAGTCATAGATCACCACATCCGCTTCAGAAAGCGCGCGCAGGCCCTTGCAGGTGATCAGCCCGGGGTCGCCCGGGCCCGCCCCTATGAGGTAAACGTACATCCAGCCTCCCTGAAATCCTTGGGGGATGAGCGCGCATGCCGGAAACTCCCGCCCGTGCGCCATCCGGTATGCCGGTGCCGGGCGAATCGCGCTATCCCCGCAAGGGCATGGCGTTTTTCCCCTGCGGCAGGAGTGTACCCGCAAAGCGTGCGGGGAGCAAGCCGGGGCTCATGAGCGCGCGGCCCATGAAAAACGGGCCGCCGACCTGAGTCAGCGGCCCGTGATCAGGGGCACGGGTGAGGGGTTACGCGACAGCCGTCTTTTGGGATGTGGCGGACGCCGAACCCAGCACACGGAAGGATTGGATGGACACCACGGCGGCCAGGCCCATGAGCAGAATGGCGAAGATGAGCTGCAATCCTTCGCGCAGGAACAGGAATTCCCCGGCTCCGTTCAGCTTGCCCACCAGGTTGTATACGGACAGGCCCAGGGCGCTCAGGGTGATGGCCAGCATGGCGATCATGGGGATTATCAGCATCTTGCAGTTGCGGCCCGTGCGTTTCATGAACACGCACACGGCAATCAGGGCCAGGGCGCCCAGCAGCTGGTTGGACGAGCCGAACAGGGCCCAGATGTTCTGATAGCCGCCCAGGGCCAGCAGGTAGCCCAGGATCAGGGTCAGCAGCGTGGCCACATAGGTATTGGACAGCAGGCCGCGCCAGCCGGTGTTGGGGCCGTTGGTATCGCGCACCAGTTCCTGGAAGGACAGGCGGCCGATGCGGGCCACGGAGTCCAGCGAGGTCAGGGCGAAGGCCGACACCGCCAGGGTCAGCAGCGTGCGCGAGGCTTCCACGGGCAGGCCCAGCTCGGCCAGAAAGCCCGATACCCCGTTGGCGAAGATGATGGGCGGGGTGCCCTTGGGCAGACCGTTATTGTACAGGGCGCCCACGGCCACCAGGGCGATGACGGCCAGAAAGCCTTCCAGAAGCATGGAGCCGAAGCCGATGAGGCGCATATCCCGCTCGTTGGAAAGCTGTTTGGACGTGGTGCCCGACGACACCAGGCTGTGGAAGCCCGATACCGCGCCGCAGGCCACGGTCACGAACAGGATGGGAAAGATGGACTGGCCGTTGACCGTGAAGCCCAGATAGGGCGGCAGGGTGACGGTGGGATTGGTGAACACGATGCCCACGGCGGCCGCGCCGATCATGAACAGCAGAAGATACGAATTCAGGTAGTCGCGGGGCTGAAGCAGCACCCATACCGGCGCCACGGCGGCCAGAAAGATATAGGCGAACACGATGTACAGCCAGGGCGTTTTGGCGATGTGCATGGGCATCATGATTCCCAGGGTGATGCAGGCCGTCAGCAGGGCGATGGCGACAAGCGCGTTGATGATGCCGGTGGAGCGTTTTTTATACAGAAAAAGCGCGAACATCACGGCCGAAACGATGAACAGCACCGATGTGGTGGCCGTGGCGCCGTTGGCGTCGTTGAAGCTGCCGTCGGCGTTAAAGCCGTTGAAGGTGCCGGCCACGATGTCCGCGAAGGCCGCCACCACCAGGATGCAGAACAGCCAGCAGAAGAGCAGGAACAGGGTTTTTCCCGTTTTACCCACATATTCCTCGATGATCAGGCCCAGGCCCTTGCCCTTGCTGCGCACCGAGGCATACAGGGATGAAAAGTCCTGCACCGCGCCAAAAAAGATGCTGCCCAGCAGAATCCAGGCCAGCACCGGGCCCCAGCCGAACATGGCCGCCATGATCGGGCCGTTGATGGGGCCCGCTCCCGCGATGGAGGCAAACTGGTGGCCGAACAGCACGGACTTGGGCGCGGGCACATAGTCCACGCCGTCGCGCAGCTCCACAGCCGGCGTGGCGCGGTTGGGATCCACGCCCCATACTTTGCACAGCCATCCCCCGTAGAGGAAATAGGCCCCCAGCAAAAGCGCGCCGGAGACGACAACAATCAGCAAACCACTCATAGCAAGCCCCTCACAGAACAAGCGGCCTGTCACCCGGGCGGGCGCGAAAGCGTCCGCTCCGGAACTGAAACGCCGCGGAAAAATTAAGAAAGTCCAAAATATAATTGACCCGGGGCGCCGTCAAGCGAACAGCGCCCCTGCCGAAAGAAATTTTGAATTTTTTTGGGGGGCCGGAATCCGTCCGCGCGGTGATCCGGCCCGCGCCGCCCCGGGAAAAAGCGGGGCTTATCCGGATCAGAAAATCAGGCCGAGGGGCTTCCCAGCGCGCGTTCCACAAAGGCCAGGGCTTCTTCCCTGAGTGAGGCGAAGTGCTTTTCGCCCCGGAAGCCTTCCATGTAGACCTTGCACACGGGCTCGGTGCCCGATGGCCGCACGGCGAACCAGCCGTCATCGCTGACCACCTTGATGCCGCCGATGGGCGCGTTGTTGCCCGGCGCATGGGTCAGCACGGCTCTGACCGGGGAGCCCGCCAGATCTTTGAGGGAGACATCCTGTGGGCTCAGGGCCTTGAGGGCGGCGCGCCCCGCCCCGCCCAGGGGGGAATCCACGCGCTCATACAGGGGCGCGCCAAAGCGTTCGGTCAGTCCGGCATAGAGCTGGGCCGGGTTCTTTCCTGTGGTGGCGGTCATTTCGGCGGCCAGCAGGCAGAGCAGGGGGCCGTCCTTGTCCGTGCTCCAGGCCGTGCCGTCCCGCCGCAGGAAGGAGGCTCCGGCGCTTTCCTCGCAGCCCATGCCCAGCGTCCCTCCGAACAGGCCGGGCACAAACCACTTGAAGCCCACCGGCACTTCCGCCAGGGGGCGGCCCAGGTCGGCGGCCACACGGTCAAGCATGGACGTGGTGACCACGGTTTTGCCCACGCCCGCGCCGGCCGGCCAGTGCTGCCGGGTGCGGAACAGATAGTCCGCCGCCACGGAAAGATAGTGGTTGGGATTCATCAGTCCCGCCGGGGTGACAATGCCGTGACGGTCGGCGTCCGGGTCGCAGGCAAAGGCCAGGTCGAAGCTGTCCTTCATGTCCAGCAGGCGGCTCATGGCCCAGGGCGACGAGCAGTCCATGCGGATTTTGCCGTCGTGATCCAGCGGTACAAAGCGGAAGCTGGGGTCGTGCTCGGGGTTGGTCACCGTGAGATCAAGTCCATAGCGCCGGGCCACCGGTTCCCAGTAGGCCAGGCTGGCCCCTCCCAGGGGATTGACGCCGATTTTCAGGCGTGAGGCGGCCAGTTTCGGAAAATCGATAATGGAGGCCAGGTCGTCCACATAGCGGCCCACATAATCGTGATCCACCACCAGCCCCGAACTCAGCGCGCCGCGCAGGGAAAGCCTCTGCACCAGGCGGTTGCGGCCGGCCAGTATCTCGCCGGCGCGCAGTTCGATGCGGCTGGTCAGGGTGGTATCCGCCGGCCCGCCGTGGGGCGGATTGTACTTGAAGCCGCCGTCGGCGGGCGGGTTGTGCGAAGGGGTGATGACAATGCCGTCGGCCAGGCCGGACTGCCGGCCCCGGTTCCAGCAGAGGATGGCGTGGGAGACGGCGGGCGTGGGCGTAAAGCCGCCCCCCGCCTGAACCCGCACCTGCACGCCGTTGGCGGTCAGTACTTCCAGGGCGGTGCGCCAGGCGGGCTCGGACAGGGCGTGGGTATCCTTGCCCAGAAACAGGGGGCCGGTCACGCCGTCGGCCCGGCGCACATCGCACACGGCCTGGGTCACGGCCAGAATGTGGGCTTCATTGAAGCTGGCCTTCAGGGACGAACCCCGGTGTCCCGATGTGCCGAAAGAAATTTTTTCGGCCGGACATTCGGGATCGGGCGTCAGGGTATAATAGGCCGCAATCAGGGCCGGAACATCGATAAGCCGGTCAGGATCGGGCAGCTGGCCCGCGTGGGGATCTGTGGGCATGGCGGACTCCTCGTTCAAGGAAGGGTGCTTTGGTTGTACTCGCTTTTCCGGAGCCGCACAAGAAAAAGCGCATGGGACATATCGTCCCGGCAGCCGGCGATGCCAGGGCTTGCGGCATGGCATGGGCGCACGCGCTAGGCGGAAGCTTTGGGCAGTCCGGCGAATGCGTCTCCGCCGTGGGCGTCGTAGAGGACGATGACCGGAAAATCCTGAAATTCCAGCCGGCGCACGGCTTCGGTGTCCAGGTCGGGGTAGGCCACCAGTTCGGAGGATATGATGTGGCGCGACAGCAGCGCCGCCGCGCCGCCCGTGGCCCCGAAGTACACGCCGCCGCAGCGGCGGAGGCAGTCCCTGAGTTCCTGGCTTCGCTTGCCCTTGCCGATGCTGGCGGCCAGGCCCAGTTCATGCAGGCGGGGAGCGTAGGCGTCCATGCGGTAGGATGTGGTGGGGCCCGCCGAGCCGATAACCCGGCCTGGCGGGGGAGGGGTGGGGCCCAGGTAATAGATGACGGATCCGGCCAGGGGAAAGGGCGGCTCTTCTCCCCGGTCAAGGCTGTCCGCAATGCGGCGGTGGGCCGCATCCCGCGCGGTATACACCGTGCCGGACAGGAGAACCAGGTCTCCGGCCCGCAGGGCGGCCATGCGCTCTTTCGTGAGAGGAGTGGTCAGGCAGACAGGCTGGCTCATCAGAAGCTCACCTCCCCGTGCCGGGCGGAGTTGCACTGAATGTTGACGGCCACCGGCAGGCTGGCGATGTGACAGGGGTGCAGGCGCACATGCACGGCCAGGCAGCCGCAGTCGCCGCCAAGGCCGCCGGGGCCTATGCCCAGGGCGTTGAGTTCGGCCAGAAGCTCCTGTTCCAGAAGCGCGGCATCGGCGTCGGGATTGGGGCTTCCCAAAGGCCGCAGCAGGGCCTCCTTGGCCAGGGAGGGGGCCAGATCAAAGGTGCCGCCCACACCTACCCCCACAATAACGGGCGGGCAGGGATTGGGGCCGGCCTCGGCCACCACGCGCCGCACAAAATTTTTCACGCCCTCGCGGCCCTTTGCCGGGGCGAACATGGCGCAGGCCGACATATTTTCCGCGCCGCCGCCCTTGGGCAGAAAGCGCACCGTCAGCCCGTCGCCGGGCACGAGATCAAGGTGCAGCACAATGGGCGTATTATCGCCGGTATTGGCTCTGGTCAGGGGATGACACATGGAATTGCGCAAATAGCCCATGCGGTAGGCATCCGCGGTGGCCCTGGTCAGGGTGTCGCGCAGCGTGCCGCCCGTAAGCCGCACGTCTTCGCCATGGGTCACAAAAAAAACGGCGCTGCCCGTATCCTGGCAGAGGGGCAGCCCCTCGGCGGCGGCGCAGGCGGCGTTTTCCCGAAGCTGGCGCAGGATTTCGCGCCCGCGGGGCGAGCGTTCCCGCTCATGGGCGGCGGCAAGCGCGCGGGCAACATCGGGCGGCAGTTCGCGCGACACGGCCAGAATAAGTTCCGTCACGCGCTGCCGGACGGTATCGGCGGGAACAAGGCGCATGGAGGCTCCCTCATGGCGTGTCCCGGTTCAGATCGTTTTCCCGCGGCCTGCCGCGGGCAGCCTGAGGCGGAGGCCGTGGCGCAGGGGCTTTGCCCCGCCCGGGAACAGGCCGCGCTTCGGACGCGGCGGACACGGCATCGCCATAACGCCACCGGTCGCATGGCGTCTGCGCCATGCGACCGGCAGAAAAAGACCTGAAACAGGAGAATGGCGGATGCGAAGCAAAAATCTCAATACGGAAAAAAACTGTCGCTTCGCTCCGGCGTCGGCCGGTTACCGAAACAGGTTCGGCAACCGGCGGGACGAAGTTGCTACTTCACGGCTTCCTTGAGGTTCTTGCCGGGAGTGAACTTCACCACAGTGCAGGCGGCAATGTCGATTTCCTTGCCGGTGCGGGGGTTGCGACCCTTGCGGGGGGCGCGCTTTGCCACTTTAAAGCTGCCAAAGCCGGTCAGGGTAATGGAATCGCCGGCGGCGAGGCATTCGGTGATGGCTTCAATGGTGGCGTCCAGGGCGGCTTCGGACTTGGCCTTGGTGGGCAAGCCGGACTTGGCATGGATTTTGTCAACAAGTTCAGCTTTCGTCATCGTATCATTCTCCAAATTGAGGTGGAAAAAACAACAGGCCCGCAAACGGGCGTCCCTTTTTTGTCTAGAGCCGGGCGAGCCTAACGTCAAGCTCTTTTTTTGCTGAAATGCGCGGTCTGATATTTCTTTGTCCCATTTTGCAGGAAGCCGGGCGGAACCCTGATGGCGCATACGCCCGCAAAGCGGCGGGCAGAGCGCCTTTTCGCGCTGGCTCCTCAGGCCCTCCGCCGGGGGGGACGGCACACCCAGGTCAGTTCGTGCCGGTTGCAGGACAGGTGCATGAGGCGTGAACCGGGCAGGGCGGCGAAGGCGCGGGCCATGTCC
Organism: Desulfovibrionaceae bacterium; assembly: GCA_022510785.1. Lineage (GTDB taxonomy): Bacteria > Desulfobacterota > Desulfovibrionia > Desulfovibrionales > Desulfovibrionaceae > Mailhella. Next base: position 18,175 of record JAFLSV010000007.1, read on the forward strand.
TGATCCGTTTCACCCTGGAATTTCAGGGTGCAGATGAAGCGGCCGACGTTTCCGGCCTCAAGCCAGCGCCGCACCGTGCGCAGCAGGCGCCCGGGATAGCAGGCCATATCCGAGAACAGCCAGTCCACCCGGCCCAGCGCGGCCGGATTCAGGCCAAAACCGCTGCCCCGGCGAAAGTCCACGCCGGGCAGGGCGGCCACCTCCGGGGCAAGGGGCGCCTTGTCCACGCTGATCACGCGGGCTCCCGCGCGGGCCAGCACCCAGGTCCAGCCTCCGGGCGAGCTTCCCAGATCCAGGCAGGTCTGGCCGGGGCCAGGCTGTTCACCCAGCAGGGTGAAGACTTCCCACAGCTTGAGATAGGCCCGGCTGGGCGGCTCCGTATGATTCTCCACAAAGCGGACTTCACCATCCGCGAAGGGCGACGAGCAGCGGGCCGAGGCGAGGAGCAGGTTGCGTTCCCACAAGGTCCACGCGCCCAGCGGCGAAGACGGGGCGGCCTCTCCGAACACCAGGGGCCGGGCGCTGACCGGGGGAAGCTGCGCCGCGATCAGGGCCGACCGGCGGAAGCCGTCCACCGGGTGGGCGTGCCAGTTGCGCTGGATGCCCTTGAGGATGCGCGCGGCGTCGCCCACCGAGGCAATGGGCAAAGCCAGGGGCTCCAGCCAGATGTTCTGAGCCCAGGCCGCGCTCAGGGGCGGGCCGTCGGCCACGACCAGACGGCCCTTCCGGCCGCGCACGCAGCCGGGCCGGGCCGTGTGGAGCTCGTCCGTCAGTTCCCGCTCAAAGCCTTTCGCCGCCACATACACGGCAAAGCGTTCGCCCTCCGGAGGCAGGCTGAAGGAAGGGGACGGTTCAGGCGGGAGGGGGGCCAGGCCTGCGGCCCGCCGCCGTGGAGCCCTGCGAGCGGACATGGAGCATGACACCTAGCGCATGGCTTCGGGAAAGACGCGCGCGGCCAGTTCGCGCAGCTTGTACTTCTGGACTTTGCCGCTGGCCGTCAGGGGAAAGGCGTCGATGACCGCCACATGGCGGGGAATTTTGTACCAGGCGATATGCCCGCGGCAGAAGTCGCGCACGTCTTCGGCGCGTACCGTGCTGCCCGGACGGGCCAGGATAAAGGCCCCCACCTCTTCGCCGTACTTGCGCGAAGGGACGGCCACCACCTGCACATCCTGAATTTCCGGCATACCCAGGAGAAATTCCTCCACTTCGCGCGGATAGATGTTTTCCCCGCCCCGGATGATCATGTCCTTGATGCGGCCGGTGATGCGCAGGTAACCGTCCTCGTCCATGACGCCAAGGTCGCCCGAATGGAGCCATCCGTCGCTGTCAATGGCGGCGGCCGTGTCTTCGGGCATATTGTAGTAGCCCTTCATAACGTTGTAGCCGCGGCAGCATATTTCGCCCACCTGGCCGGGGGGCAGCGGGGCGCCGTTCTCCTCGTCCCTGATGACCACCTCGATGCCGGGCATGGCGCGGCCCACGGTCTGGCAGCGGTGTTCCAGCGTTTCGTCGGTGGTGGTCATGGTCATTACGGGCGAGGCTTCGGTCAGGCCGTAGGGAATGGTTATCTCACGCATGTTCATATCTTTCAGAACCCGCCGCATGAGAGCTTCCGGGCACACCGAGCCGGACATGATGCCCGTGCGCAGGGAGGAATAGTCAAAGCGCCGGAACAGCTTGTGTTCCAGCACGGCCAGGTACATGGTGGGCACTCCGTACATGGCGCTGCATTTTTCCTGGTCAATGGCGGTCATCACCTGAACCGGGGAAAAGGTTTCAAGAATGACCATGGTGGACGCGTGCGTCACACAGGCCATGACGCCCAGCACGCAGCCAAAGCAGTGGAACAGGGGCACGGGCAGGCATACCCGGTCGCGCTCGGTCAGCTTTTGGTTTTCCCCTATCCAGAAGCCGTTGGTGCCTATGCCCGCGTGGGTGAGCATGACCCCCTTGGGAAAGCCCGTGGTGCCCGAGGTGTACTGCATGTTGACCACGTCATGACAGCCCACGGCGGCCTTGCGCGCGGCGTACTCGTCCTCGCCGGTCATGGTGCGCAAGGCCATGACCTCGGGCAGGGAGTACATGCCCCGGTGCTTTTCCTCGCCCAGGAATATGACCCGCCTGAGATGCGGCAAATCGGCGCAGCGCAGCTGCCCGCGCGGCTGAACCCTGAGCTCGGGAGCCAGGGCGTACACGGTGGCGATAAAGTCGTGATCGCGCTGGCCGTCAATGATGAACAGATTTTCGCATTCGGACTGGCGCAGGAGATAGCGCAGTTCGCTGGTGCGGTAGCTGGTGTTCACGGTGACCAGCACCGCGCCGATGCGGGCCGTGGCGAACATGAGCGTCACCCAGTGGGGCACGTTGGTGGCCCAGATGGCGACCTTTTCGCCGGATTTCACGCCCAGCGCCATGAGCCCCCGGGCCAGGGCGTCCACGGTGTCGGAAAATTCGCGCCAGGTCTGGCGGTAGTCCCGGTCGGCATAGACCAGGGCTTCACGATCCGGAAAGTGGGCCGCCGCCTCATCCAGGATCTGCCCCAAAGTGCGTTCCCGCACGACAGAATCAGCCATGGCGCACCGGCCTGCGAGGGAAAGCGGCGGGCAGCGGCCGGGCCGTCCGTATCATGCGGGGACAGGGGCCGTGGCGGAGCGGGGAGCAGGGGAAATAACGGGTCATATTTTTTTGAATATAACAGGAGCCGGCGCCATCGACAAGGGAAAAATCCCGTGCCTCAGGGCCGGCGCATCGAAATTTTGATGAAGCGGCGCCCTTCCGGCCTATGCGGCGGGCCGCTTGCGCCAGCTTTTTTCTTCACCCAGGGCCAGGCGGTGGATATTGGCGCGATGGGTCCAGAACAGCATGACCATAAGAATCAGCGCCAGGGGCAGCAGATCCCAGCGTCCGGCCAGCGGGTAGAACAGAACCAGGCTTGTGATCAGGGTCAGCGAGCCAAGGGAGACATAGGTCGTGGCCGCGATGACAGCCACACAGCATGCGACGGCTCCAGCCAGAGGCCAGAAGCCCAGAGGGAGCAGAACGCCGATGGTGGTGGCCACGCCCTTGCCTCCGTGAAAGCCCAGAAACGGCGACTTGATATGTCCGCTTACAGCGGCCAGGGCCACGGCGGAATGGAACAGCGCCGAAGGATCGAGAAACAGGGCGGCCCACACCGGCAGCGTGCCCTTCAAAAGGTCGCAGGCCAGGGTCAGGATTCCCCAGGGCAGGCCGCACAGGCGCGCCACGTTGGTGGCGCCGGGGTTGCCGCTGCCCTCCCGGCGGGGGTCAATGCCCCTGAGTCTGGCAATGACCACGCCAAAGGGGATGGCTCCCAGAGCAAAGGCCAGGGCGACCCAGGCCGGAAGAAGAAGCGCGTGCATGGTGGAGCCTCCTGCTACAGAGCCATTGTCCCGCCGGATCCGGTGGTTCCCGGCGCCGCGGAATCCGCCGGCGCCTCGGGCGCCGGGGCGGCGGGCGGCGTCCCGGGCGTTATCGGATTTTCCGTGCCGGCATCCGGCGCATCCGCCGGGGACAGTGCCCGATCCTCCGGCCCGGCAGGCACAGGCCCGCCGTCACCCGTTGCGGCCGGGGCGCCGGTTTCCCCGTTGTCCGCGGGCGGGATGCCATCCTCCGGTGATTCCGGAGTGGCTCCGCCAGCATCGGTCGGCGGCGTGGTTCCCGGCGCGGCGGAAGATTCCGCATCTTCAGGCGCCCTCTCTTCGTCTGCGGCGCCGGAGCTCTCGTCAGGCCCCGGCGGCAGGGCGCCGTCATTCAGTTCGCGTTCCCCGTCAGAAGGCCCGGCTTCGCCCGTGGCGTCACGCACGGCCAGCACATAGGGCTGATCCACCATCCACTGGCGCTGGGCCTCGAAGATATCGGAAGGTTTGTCCTCCCACCGCATCCAGTTTTTTTCGCTCATGGCCACCACAGCGCGGGGGTGCGCGGCCAGAAAGGCCGTCAGGGCCGCGCTGTTGTCCAGATCCGGCACGGTCACGCCGGAACGGGGGGCATCGGGATCGCCGGCCGCCAGACTTTCGGCCACATAGTAGGCATAGATGCCGGGATAGACCCGGTAGGCGGCCGGAGCATAGCCCTGCCGCACATAGTCACTCATGGCTTCGGCCTGGGCGCGGGGGCTGAGCATGGTCTCCAGTGACGGGGCCACCACCAGGCTGTAAGGCTGCATAAGCAGCACGATGCCCAGGCTGGTCAGCAGCAGGGCTCCGTCGGGCAGGCAGCGGCGGGTCAAAAAGAGCAGCACGACCGCCAGGAGCAGAAAGACCGCGCCCATGAGGGCCAGCCCGGCGCTGTTGTCGAGATAGGCGCGGGCCAGCGCGGGTATTTGCGTGATCCAGCTTTCCGGCAGCCAGGGCAGCAGGGAGGAGCTGAACTGGCCCGCCACAAAGATGAGCCCCGTCAGACCGAAAAAGAGGCCCAGAAAGCCGAAGAACCAGCTGCTGCGGCGGGGGCTCAGGCGCAGCAGGGCCCGGGCGGTGAGCACGGCCAGCGCGGGCAGCAGGGGCAGGAGATAGATGACGATTTTGCCGCTCAGGGCGGACAGCAGCGCTGTCCCGCCGATGACGGTCAGCCACAGCCAGCCCCGGCCGCCGTCTTCGCGCCGTGTCTTCCAGGCTTCAGGCAGATGGCGGGCGGCCTTCCACCAGTCGATAAACAGGATGAGAAAGATCCAGGGCAGCCATACCAGCGGCAGAGCGGCCAGATAATACCACCAGGGCCCGGCGTGGTGCCAGGCGCTGACCATGCGCCCGGCGATCTGCCGGCCGAAAATCTCGCGCAGGTACTCGCTTTCTCCCTGAATGAAAAGCGCTCCCGTCCAGGTCAGCAGTATGATCAGCATGAGGGCGAAGCCCAGCAGGCCGTCGCGGCCGTTCAGGCGGCCGGGCGTGCCCCGCCAGAACAGAAAGAGCAGGCTGGTGAGCAGTGGAAAGGCCAGTCCCAGGGGGCCCTTGATCAGGGTGGCCGCGGCGGCCAGCACAAAGCCCAGGGTCAGCCAGACGGGCGCGCTTTTTTTGATCCAGCCGCGGTACAGGCAGAGCAGGCTGAGGGTGATGACCACGGCGAACAGCAGATCCATGCGCGGATAATGGGCCGCGCCCGCCACAAACAGGCAGCCCAGCGCCACAAGTCCGGCCGCGAAGGAGACCCGGCGGTCATGTCCCGTGGCCCTGGCCAGCAGCCAGGTGACGGCAATGAACAGCACGGCGGACAGGGCCGTTGCCAGGAAAAAGAGCAGGGGCTGATCCACGCCGGGAATGCGATCCAGAAGCTGAAGCAGCCAGAAATACAGGGGCGGCTTGTCGGGATAGGGCTGGCCGTTGAGGTTCAGGATCAGCCAGTGCCCTTCCAGCAGGCGCATGTATACATCGGCGTGGCGCACTTCGTCCGAAAACCACAGCGATCGCGTGACCAGAAGCTGCGAGGCGGTCATGAGGGCTGTCAGCGCGATCAGCACGGGCAGTCCCACGACAGAGAGCCCCCCGAACAGGCGCGAGGCCGGCCCGGGTTTGGGCAGCCCGGCGGAGCATCCCCCCCCGGGGCCGGGCTTCTGGCCGTCCCTGTCCGGCCGGGCATCCGGCATGCGAAGCGGCTCCGCCCGCACCGCCGCCTGAGCCGGGGCGGGATTCTCGTCCTGCCCGGCCGCCATTTCCGGCGGCGGAGGGGCGGAGCCTTCCCCCCGGCCGGCGGGCGCGGCCTTGCCGGCCTTGTCTTCCGCGGGCGTGGTCAGGGCGCCCGGGTTGTCAGGCGCGGATGATTCAGGCGGGGATAACGATGCGGGCGCGGCGCCGGAAAGCGGGCTTTCCGGCGTTTCGGCGCGGTGGTCGTTTTCGGTGCTCATGGGCGCTCCTTGGCGGAGGGTGCCTCCGCGCTGGAAGAATTGGGGCTTCTGGGTGGGGGCGTGGCCTCCGGGCTATCTTTCCGCAGGGCGGCGGGGCAGTGCGTGATCAGCCGGGCGCTGATACTGCCCATGGCCAGCCCGCCCAGCAGATCCACGGGATGATGCCAGCCCAGCCAGATACGGGAGTATCCCACAAGGAGGATACGCAAGGCAAGTGCCCCGGACAGCCAGGGACGGCGAAAGCGCAGGCTCAGGGGAATGGCCAGCCCGGCAGCTTCCGTGACATGGCCGGACGGGAAGGAATTAGAGAAAAAATCAAAGCTCGGCGGGGCGGGCGGCCACGGGGCCAGCATCACGAGATGCCGTGTCCGGGAACCGCTGGGGCAGACATGGAGAGGGCCGGAAAAGCGTTGGAGTCGCATGCGGAAATCCAGGGAAGGAGCGGTCACGGCTCCGTTTTCCCTTCATCCGGCACAGCCGGGGCCAGGCGCACCACGCGGTATTGCCAGGGGCCCATGCGCAGCCGCAGATGATCGCGACTCACAGCCACACCCTGTCCGCTGATCAGATCGCGGCCCGGCCCGCCGCGCCGGATAAGGCCGGGGGGAAATTTCACATCGGTGACAAGCGGGCTGCCCGAAAAATTGCCGGCCGTCAGCAGATAATCACCGCCGGGCAGGGCGGTCAGCACACCGGTGGCGGCGGGGTGATCCATGCCGGGCCGGGCGACAAGGCGGCCTTGCGCCACGCCGCTTATGCGCCGCAGGTCGGCCAGTCGCCTGAGTTCCAAAGCCGGAGAGTCTTCCTCTCGCATCTGGTCGGCCAGGGGCGGGTACAGCTGGACAGCCGCGGGCAGGCCCTGCCGGGTGGAGCGTTGCCGCGCGTTGCCCGGCGCCCAGACCGCGGGCATCCGGCTCTTTTCCGGGGCGAACAGCGCGCCGGCGAGATCCGAGCCGGACACGGCCAGCAAACCCGGCTGCAGGGCGCGGAAGGCCAGTTGCAGCATATGGGCGGCCTGGATTTTCTTCATGAGCTGCCGCCGTTCATCGTCCATGTTCCATGCGCCGCCCCCGCCGGCGCGGCCAAAAGACCGGATTTGGGAGGGCGTCAGTCCGGCGGCCACAGCGGCCAGGGTGGGCGCGGTGGCGCGCGGCCTGCCTTCCGGATCACACAGAAGCTCTCTCCATTCGGCGGGCAGGGCCATGTCCGGCAGGCCTTCCGGCGCGGGCGGCAGAGCCGTTCCGTCCGCGCTGTGCCGCCACAGGCGGGCCTGATCCACACCAGCCGCCAGGGCGCTGTCAATGGCCTTGGCGAGGGGTTCGGCATGGCCGCTCAGCAGGGCGTATTCCAGGGCGGGCGAGAGCGTGGTGTCGGCCGTGAAATCCACGCCGGCGGCCTGAAGGGCGGGCACAAGGTCAATGGGCATGCGGTCAAGCAGGACAGACCACGCCCCATAGCGCCGCACGTCGCGGCTCAGGGCGCGCAGTGCGGACAGGGCGGGCTCGGGCGAGTCTCCCGTCAGACGGCCGTCCCTGTCCATGCCGGAGGGATCCTGGCCCCACAGGGCTTCCACGCTCAAGCCCACCAGGGGCTGATGCAGGAGGCCCGCCTGGCGGATAATGCCGGCTGCCAGCACCCGCCGGGCCGCGCCCGACGGATCGTCCCAGTTGAGCACGGGTCGCCCGGGCGTTCCGGCATAGCGGTAAATCCAGCGCCTCGTCACGCCGTCCACGCCCATGATTTCCGCCGTGGCCGCCCAGCCTCCGGCGCGTCCGGGCAGCGGTGTCACGTCCTGGGCAAAAGCGGGGGGAATAAGGGCCCGGCGGGCCAGTTCGGCCGTGACGCCGGGGGGCAGCGGCTGACCGGCCGCGTCAGACGGGGGGTCAGGCAGCAGGGGCCAGACCTCGGCGGGAAGCTCCACCATGAGGAACAGCCCCGGATAATCGCGCACCCCGCGCGCGGCCAGAAAAAAATCGGGGCCAAGACCGATGGCGGCGGGTGGAATTTCGCCGCCCAGCAGCAGGCCGGCCTTCAGCGCGTGCTCTTCCAGGACGGCGTACGCGCCGTCATCGCCCACGGCCGGGGCGAATTCAAAACTCACGCTGTCCCCGCCCGGTTCGGCGAACCTGTCTTCGGCATCCCGGGCCGCATCCCAGGCCGCGCCGGATTCCGCCGCGCCCGTCAGAAACAGACCCTGTATGCCGGCACCGGCCCACAGGCCGGGCAGATTGTGGTCAGTCACCTGCCTCAGAACCGGGGCGTCGCTGTCCCAGACTGTGCGCAGCGGGGTGAAGTCCAGCCACAGGTGGGCCCGTTCCAGCAGAGAGTCTGGGTTGATCCGGGTGGAGGGCGCGTTCCAGGGCAGGGATGATCCCGTCACAATGGCCGTCAGTTCTGTGGCCCGGCGCAGCAGGGACTGCCGCTCCAGCCATTGGACATAGCCGGGGTTGGCCCGCGGCAGGCTGTCCGCATCCCGTCCGGCCCGCGCGGTTGCGGAAGGCGGCTCGGACAGGCCGGGCGGGCGGGGCAGCGCTCCGCCGCAGCCCGTGAGGCCGGCGGCCCAGAAAAACAGCGGCGCGAAAAGGCAAAGGCAGCAAAAGGGACGCGCCATGATTAGTTTTTAAGGCTGTGGATGGGAGCCGGGATGCGTCCGCCCAGGCGGATAAAGGCCGAGGCGTCGCCGCCTGGTACCGGGATGATGTCGGCTTCGCCGAGCAGTCCGCCAAAGGCCGCCTTGTCGCCCACGCCCTTGCCGGGCACAGGGATAACCCGCACCGCCGTGGTTTTGGAGTTGATGACCCCGATGGCCATTTCATCCGCGATGATGGCCGCGATGGTGGAGGCCGGGGTGTCGCCGGGGATGGCGATCATGTCCAGCCCCACCGAGCACACGCTGGTCATGGCTTCCAGCTTTTCCAGGCTGAGCGCGCCCGAGCGGGTGGCGGCCCCGATGCTGGAATCTTCCGAGACCGGGATAAAGGCTCCGGACAGTCCGCCCACATGGGATGACGCGAAGGCGCCGCCTTTTTTCACCGCGTCGTTGAGCATGGCCAGCACGGCGGTGGAGCCTGGCGCGCCGATGGACGACAGGCCCACGCTCTGGAAAATTTCGCCCACCGAATCACCCACGGCCGGAGTGGGGGCCAGGGACAGGTCGGCCACGCCGAAGGGCACCTTGAGCCGCTGGGCCACCTCGGTGCCGATAATTTCGCCCACGCGGGTGACCTTGTAGGCCGTGCGCTTGATGACCTCGGCCACTTCGCCCAGGCTTGAGGCCCGCCCGGCCCGCATGGCGCGGTCAATGGCCTTTTTGACCACGCCCGGGCCGGAGACGCCCACGTTGATCACCACATCGGGCTCGCCCACGCCGAGGTAGGCCCCGGCCATGAACGGCACATCCTGCGGAATATTGGCAAAAATCACCAGCTTGGCGCAGCCCAGGCCGTCGCGGTCGCGTGTGGCTTCGGCCACGTCCCGCACCCGCTGCCCCATGAGCCCCACGGCGTCCATGTTGATGCCGCTGCGCGAGGAGGCCACGTTGATGGAGGAACAAATGCGGTCGGTGCTGGCCAGGGCTTCGGGCAGGGCGTCGATGAGGTTCCGCTCGCCGGGGGTCATGCCCTTTTCCACCAGCGCCCCGAAGCCGCCCAGAAAGTCCACGCCGGCGTTTTTGGCGGCCTCGTCCAGCACCATGCAGGATCTGACCATTTCGTCCCTGCTGAAGGAGGCGCCCACCACTCCGATGGGACTGACGCTGATGCGCTTGTTCACCACGGGTATGCCGAACTTGTCGCCCACTTCGTTGCAGGTATCCACCAGTTTTTTGGCATACCGGTCAATTTTGGCCCGCACCTTGTAGGCAAACACGTCAAAGTCGTGGCTGGCGCAGTCGAAGAGGCTGATGCCCAGGGTGACGGTGCGCACGTCCAGGTGTTCGTTGCGCAGCATGTTAAGGGTGCTGAGAACTTCGCGATCGCTAAGCATGGATACTCCCGGAAACGCGGAATGAGGGTGAGCGGTGGGGGCTGATGAAAATTTTCGGGGGTGAACTTCGCGCCCGCGCGGGGCTAAAAGGGTTCCACCCGGTGCAGGGCTTCAAAGATGTCGCGGTGCTGCATGCTCACGCGCAGCCCCATGCCCCGCGCCTTGTCCTCCAGGGTGCGGCGCAGGGCCGGGCGATCCAGGCTGAGCGGCAGGGCCACTTCAAACATGAGCAGGGCGCGCCGTGGGCGCGTTTCGGCCGCGCTGCCGGGTTCGGCCGCGTCGGGCATCAGGGCCTTCATGTTTTCGATATTGACCTTGTGCTCGGCAAAAACGCGGGCGAAGGACGAAACCATGTCCAGCCTGTCCTCGCCGTCCAGGGTGATGACAAAGGGTTCGGACGGGCCGCCGTCGAAGGGGGGGGCGTCGTCTTCCCGCAGCGGGCGCACAATGACCGACAAATTCATGTCGCGGGCGGCTATGGCCTTCATCAGCGTGCTGTGCACCGTATCCTGCGAGACGTCGGCCGGCATGTCCGCAATGAAAATGGCCGCGAACTGCCCCTGCAGAATGGTCTGGCTGATTTCCTCAATATTGCAGCGCAGGCCGGAAAGCGCGGCGGATACCACATAAACCACGCCCGGACGGTCGGGCCCCAGAATGGAAACAACTATATTCACATGTCACCTCGGCATCGGACAGGGGGCCGGGCATGCTCACCGGCCGCCCCCTGTTTTGGCAGGCCCGGCGACGCCTTGCAAGTGAAAAGATGGCATGCCGCCTTTTGGCGTTTCCGGCGGAGCCGCATACGCCGCCCGGGGCCGCGCCGCGGCTGTGCCTTGCGGGAACTGCCCTCCTTGACAGCGGCACGCGCTGGGTTATGCTCATAGCCTCAAAAAAATGGAGAAGCGTCATGAGCACTTTTCTTCTGGCTGTGCCCTCCGTCAATCCCGGAGGTCTGGAAGCGGGGATGGGCATGCATTTCGGCCGCTGTGATCTGTACACCCTGGTGGATGTGGAGGATAACGCCGTCAAGGCCGTGCGCACCCTGCCCGGCATTCCGCACGAAGAGGGCGGCTGTCTGGCCGCGGTGCGGTATCTGGCCGGGCATGGCGTGACCACGCTTCTGGCGGGCGGCATGGGCATGAGGCCGCTGGCGGGTTTTCAGCGGGCGGGCATTGAGGTGCTGTTCGCGGGCGCCCGCGCCACAGTGGGCGAGGCGGTGAACGCCTGCCTTCAGGGCGAGCTGCCGCCTTTCTCCGCCGATTTCACCTGCCGGGGCGGCCATCACTGATACCAGGGGCTGATGCCCGCGGGAACGTCAGCTTTTTCAAGCAACGCCACCACATTTTTCTTTTTTTATAACCCGTTTTTCTCATTTAATACGCCGTGTTCTGTTTTCCCATGAAAAGGCAGAAGCAATATGCAAAAAAAGAGCCCTATAATTTCCATTGTACCATCGGTTGAGCCAGCATCATGAAAGAAAGCCTCCCGGTATAACCGGGAGGCTTTCCTGACCTCAGGAGTTAGTGTTTTTCCGTCACGTCCTTCATGACGGCCAGGGCTTTTTCCATGCGCGCCGGGTCGGCCTGAGTGCCCATATGGCCCAGGCGGAACACCTTGCCGTTCATGGGCCCGAGGCTGCCGCCCACCACCAGTCCGCGGGCGGCCAGGGCTTCTCTCCATTCCGGCCAGGTAAAGCCCTCCGGAATCCGGGCCGCCGTTACGGTGGGCGAGTTCACCGCGTCCGGAGCCGTCCACAGCGGAATATTGAGCTCTGCCAGTCCGTGGCGGCACTGCGCGGCCACGGCTTTGTGCCGGGCGAAGACCCGGGCAGGGCCTTCCTGCATCAGGGCGCTGACAGCGGCGTGTAGGGCGGCCACGCCGGGCCAGTTGGGCGTATAGGGAAAGCGCATGGGGTCTTCATCCGCCCCGTGGAAGGGCAGCAGCGCCTCATAGCCCTGGTATTTCACCTCGGCCATGCGTTCCCAGGCCGCGCCGCTGACGGCCAGAATGCTCATGTCCGCCGGGCAGGCGAAGCATTTTTGGGAACCACCGAGCAGAATATCCACATTCCAGGCGTCGGCCTCCACCGGGGCCCCGCCCAGACTGGCCACGGCGTCCACAATGAAGAGCGGCACGCCGCGATCCCGCTTCAGGCGGCCCAGCCCCTCCAGCGGATTGAGCGTTCCGGACGGTGTTTCGCAGTGGACGGCGGTCAAAACCACGGGTTTCAGGCGGCGTACCGCGTCGTCCACCCTTTCCAGGGCTTCTTCCGTCAGGGTGGAGTCATAGGGCAGCGAGACTTTTTCCACCACGCAGCCCAGGCCGGCGGCCATGTCGCCGAATCCGTCGCCAAAGACCCCCGTGCCCACGGTGACCACAGGGTCGCCCGGCCGCAGGGTGCATTTGAGCGCCCCCCACAATCCCAGCATCCCCTCGCCCGTGGGCAGCACCACTTCGTGCCGCGTGCCCGCGAAGCTTCGGATATGGCCGCAGGTGGCCCGGTACAGCTCCGCATAGCCCGTGCCGAAGCGGGGCGGGCCGTAGTCGCGGCGCAAGGCTTCCAGGGCGTCGGGATGCATGGACACGGGGCCGGGATAGAAGGGCATGGCGGTGTAGGCAGAGGATGACATGGACATACGCGATTCCTCGGCGAAAGCGGCTTATGGTTACAGGGGGGCGTACTGGCCCAGGACTCCCAGGGACGAACCGAGCCTGTGGCCGATGCGCAGCAGAACCTCTTCACCAAAGGGCCGTCCCATGAGCTGCATCCCCACGGGCAGGCCGTCGGCAAAGCCCACGGGCACGGTCAGGCCGGGCAGGCCGGCCAGATTGAGGGACAGGGTGAAGATATCCATGAGGTACATCTGGAGCGGATCGCTGACGCCGCCCAGAGGCCAGGCCGGAACGGGCGAAACCGGGGCCAGCAGCGCGTCGCACCGGGTCAGCGCCTCGTCATAGTCCTGGCGGATGAGGCGCCGCACCTGGGCCGCCTTGCGGTAATACGCGTCGTAATACCCGGCGGACAGCACAAAGGCGCCCAGCAGAATGCGGCGCTGCACCTCCTCGCCGAATCCTTCGGTGCGCGAGCGGGTATAGAGATCGTCCAGGTTTTTGGCATCCTGCGCGCGGCGGCCGTAACGCACGCCGTCGTAGCGGGCAAGGTTGGAGCCTGCCTCCGCTGTGGCCAGAATGTAATAGGCCGCCACGGCGTATGGGGTATGCGGCAGGGAGACATCCACCAGTTCCGCGCCCAGGGCGCGGGCGTTGTCCATGGCCTTGCGGCAGGCGGCCCGCACGCCGGGGTTCAGCGCGTCGTTCTCGTAAAACTCGCGCGGCAGGCCCAGCCGCACCCCGGCAAGGTCGCCCGTGCCCCGAAGCGTGGACGTATAGTCCGGCACGGGCCAGGCGGCCGACGTGGCATCGCGGGGGTCGTGCCCGGCAATGACCTGAAGCACCAGGGCCGCATCTTCCACCGTGCGGGCCAGGGGGCCAATCTGATCCAGGGACGAGCCGTAGGCCAGCAGGCCGTAGCGCGAAATCCGGCCATAGGTGGGCTTGAGGCCCACGCAGCCGCACAGGGCGGCGGGCTGGCGGATGGAGCCGCCGGTATCCGATCCCAGCGAGGCAAAGCACTGGCAGGCCGCCACACTGGCGGCGGAACCGCCGCTGGAGCCGCCGGGCACGCGGCCCCGATCCCAGGGGTTGCGGGTGGGGTGAAAGGCCGAATGCTCGGTGGTGGAGCCCATGGCGAATTCATCCATGTTGGTCTTGGCCAGAATGATGGCGCCGGCCTCCTTCAGGCGGGACACGGCAAAGGCGTCATAAGGCGGCGTGAAGTGTTCCAGAATGCGGGAACCCGCCGTGGTGGGCGTTCCTTTCAGGGTCAGGGAATCCTTGACCGTCAGCGGCACGCCCCACAGGGGTTTGTCGCTGGGCACGCCGCGCTCCGCGCGCTGGCGATCCAGGGCGCGCGCCTCGTCCAGGGCTTCGGCGTCGCGGCGGGCCAAAAGCGCCCCCACGCGTGGTTCGGTGGCGTCCATACGGGCCAGGCAGGATACGGTCATGGCCTCCGCCGTGACCTCGCCCGCGGCCAGGGCGCTGCGGGCCTCGGCCAGCGTCAGATGGGTCAGGTCGCTCATGATTTGCCCTCCACGATGCGCGGCACCACAAAAAAGGAACCGTCGCTGTCCGGCGCGCCGGACAGAATATCCTCACGGCTGCGGCGGCGTTCGGCCATGTCCGGGCGAACAGGCGCCGCGCCCTCGCCGCGCGTGGCCGCGTCGTCCAGGCACAGGGCCGGGGAATACAGGGGGTCCACATCGGTGGTGTCCAGCTCGGCCAGGGTATCCATATAGGTCAGAATGGCCGAACACTGGGCGGCGATCTGGTCGCGCTTCGCCTCGTCCGGGGCCAGACGGGCCAGACGGCACAGATGCTGAAAATCGGCAGGGGTCATGGCAGCCTCACGGGTGGGGAAGTTCGGCCGGAGCGGGGTCTGCGGCCGTCTGAGCCGCCTTTCCGACAATGGATTCAATCAGGGCGGAAATATCCGGTTCTGACGCGGCGGAACCCTGTTCAGCGGGCTCGAGGTTGGGCAGGGGGCCGCGTCCCTGGCGGTAGGACTGGAAGGCTTCCAGATCGAGACGCTTCATGCCGGTGGCGGTGGGCTGGAACAGGATCAGGCGGCGCGAGGCCCGCCCCGCCCCGTCCCAGCGCATGGGGGCCCCGGCCCAGTCCGCCACCGACCCGGCGGCCAGGCGGGCATTGAGCCCGGCCGGAATCCACTGGGGCGAATCAAGGCCCAGGCTGGCGGCCAGTTGCACGAAATCATAGCCCAGCACGGCCCAGTTTCCGCACTGGCCCCCCCGGGCGGCCATGCCGTCGCGCAGGGCGCTTGCCGCGGGGGTCATGGCCTGGGCGTCCCACACACCGGGAAAGATGGTCAGCGCAAAAGTGGAAGGCTGTATCTTGTGCGCCGAAGCCAGGCTTTGTTCCCACAGGGCCGAGCCGAGCATGATTTTTGTGCGGGCGCCGTTGTAATGCAGCGCGGAGATGAGCATGTCCATGTTCTTCCAGCCGTCGGGCAGGAAAATGGCCTCAAAGCTGGCGCCGGCATGGGGAATTTTGCCCTTTTCCGGGGCGACGGCCTTGACAAAGGTGGCGGTCAGCCTTGTCCATGCTTTCATGTCCTTGGGCGGGTAGCTCGTGGTGCTGACCGGCAGCCCCCGGCGCGTTGCCGCTTGCAGGAAGAGATCGCCCATGCGTTTGCCGTAGCTGTCACCGGGCACCAGAGCGCCGAAGGAGAGAACGCCCAGCTCGTTCACCGCCACATCAAGAACCGCGTCAACCTGATCCTGGGGGCTGGTGAAAAAACGCCACACGTCATTGCCTTCGTCGGCGGGGTTGGGCAGCTGCGGCAAAAAGGCGAACAGCGCGCGGCCCGGCAGGCCCCGCGCGCGCAGGGAACCATAGTCGTCGGCCTGCAGGGGGCCGCCCACCGCCGCGCACTGCGGAGGAAGGGCGGCGACCTGATCCAGCCAGTCGGGCTGAGAGCAGTCCACGATCCGCAGATCCATAAGCGTACCCTGGCCGCTGAGGGTCTGGGCGGCCACGGCGGCGCCGTCGGCTATCTGGCGGCTGATGGACGCGAAGGGGCCGGATTGCGGCAGAAGCAGGGCGACACAGCCGGATCGCGGGCCCGCCGGGCTCTCAGCGGGGGGGATGGCCTGAGCGCTCAGACCCGCCACGCCTGGGTCGGCAAAGATGCCGGGCGAGGACAGGCGTTGCAGCGTTGCCGCGCTGTCGGCCAGCAGACCGCGTTTTGCCGCCTGCAGAACAGTGAGCGACCAGGGAAAAGAGGTTTCACTGCCACGGGCCGCGGCACTGCCCAGAAGGCGCAGGGTGTTGTCGTCGGTGCTGGCGAGGTCGGCCATGAGCGTGTGCTCCATGGCGGCCCGCTCCTCCGGGGGCGCGGCGTTATAGCGCTGGGCCAGGGCCTGTTGGGCGGCGGTATACTGGGAACTGGGGCGTGTGCTGAGCAGCACGGCGGCCCGATCACGCAAGAGCGGCGGATTGGCTTCGTCACGCCAGGCCTGTTCGGCGATGCGGGCCTGCTCCAGGGGACTCAGGCCTTCCAGGCCGCGAATCCATGCCTCGGTGCGGGCCTCGTCGCCGGGCGGGCTTTCCGCCGGCGTCAGGGATGACAGCGGCGACACGCAGCCGGCGGCCAGCACACAGCCCAGCAGCGCGGACGGGAGAATCAGGGCGGGGAGGATGCGGAACACACGAAATACTGTGGGCATGACTCTTTTCCTTTCCGGGCCTTCTCCGGAGGGCACAACAGAGGTGGGCCATACCGGGGCGCGTAGCGGGCGAAACAGCCCGGCCCGTCCGCGCCGCCGGAGAAAACAAGGGCAGAGCGGACGGGCCGGCTCCATAGTAGGACAGCTTGAACCTGAGGGCAAGCGGGCCGGCGCCGGCGGCAGATGCGCGCGATGGCCCCGTGTCAGGCGCCTGTTAAGCGGGCCGCCGCCCCGTCGCTGGGCGACAGGGCGGCGGACGGGAAACGAAAGGAGAACAGGGCGGGCCGCGCTCCTTCACTTGCGTGAAGTCCGCGACTCCCGATGCCTGGCCGCGTTACTTCACTTCCGTGAAGTCCGCGTCCATCACATCATCATCCGGTTTGCCGGCTGAACCCGGCTGGGGGCCGCCCGCCGCGCCCGGCTGTCCGGCGTTCTGGCCGCCCTGTTGCTGCTGGTACAGCTGTTCCGCCAGCTTGTGCGAAGCCTTGGCCAGTTCGTCCGTGGCCTGCCTGATGGCGGCGGCGTCTTCGCCCTCCATGACCTTTTTGAGGGCGTCCATCTTGCTTTGGATATCGCTCCTGAGGCTGGCGTCGAGCTTGTCGCCCAGGTCGCTGATGGATTTTTCCGTCCCGTAGATCAGGCTGTCGGCATGGTTGCGGGCTTCGATGACATCCTGCTTTTTCTTGTCGTCGTCGGCGTGGGCTTCGGCTTCGCGCACCAGCCGCTGGATTTCGTCTTCCGACAGGCCGGACGACGCGGTAATCTGAATGGACTGCTGCTTGCCGGTGCCCAGATCCTTGGCGGACACGTTCACAATGCCGTTGGCGTCAATGTCAAAGGTCACCTCAATCTGCGGCATGCCGCGCGGCGCGGGCGGAATGCCGGTCAGGTCAAAGCGGGCCAGGGTCATGTTGTCCCCGGCCATGGGCCGTTCGCCCTGCAGCACATGGATGGACACCGAAGGCTGGTTGTCCGAGGCCGTGGTAAAGGTCTGGCTTTTGCGGGTTGGAATGGTGGTGTTGCGGTCGATCAGCCGGGTGAACACGCCGCCCATGGTTTCAATGCCCAGGGACAGGGGGGTCACGTCAAGCAGCAGCACATCCTTGACGTCGCCGGCCAGGATGCCGCCCTGAATGGACGCGCCCATGGCCACCACTTCGTCGGGGTTCATGGAGCGGTTGGGTTCCTTGCCGAAGAATTCGCCCACCTTCTGCTGAACCAGGGGCATGCGGGTCATGCCGCCCACCAGTACCACTTCGTCAATCTGCGAGGCGGACAGGCCGGCGTCGGCCAGGGCCTTTTTGCAGGGCTCAATGGCGCGATCGGCAAGATCCGCCACAAGCTGTTCCAGCTTGGAGCGCGTCAGCTTCATGAGCAGATGCTTGGGGCCGCTGGCGTCGGCGGTGATGAAGGGCAGGTTGATTTCCGTTTCCATGGAGCTGGAAAGGGCCTTTTTGGCATTTTCCGCGGCTTCCTTCAGGCGCTGAAGGGCCATGCGATCCTGCGACAGGTCAATACCGCTCTGGGTCTGAAATTCCTTGACCAGATGCTCGATGATGCGCTGGTCAAAGTCTTCGCCGCCAAGGAAGGTGTCGCCGTTGGTGGCGCGCACTTCCACCACGTTGTCGCCCACTTCCAGGATGGAAATATCAAAGGTGCCGCCGCCCAGGTCGAACACCGCGATTTTTTCATTGGCCTTTTTGTCAAAGCCGTAGGCCAGCGAGGCGGCCGTGGGCTCGTTGATGATGCGCTTGACGTCCAGGCCCGCGATGCGTCCGGCGTCCTTGGTGGCCTGCCGCTGGGCGTCGTTGAAGTACGCGGGCACCGTGATCACGGCTTCCTTTACGCTTTCGCCCAGGTAGGCTTCGGCGTCGGCTTTGAGCTGGGCAAGGATGATGGCCGAGATTTCGGGCGGGCTGTAGCTGCGGCCGTCCACTTCCACGGCGGCGTCACCGTTGGAGGCGGACACGATGCTGTAGGGCGAGTGATCCTTCCAGCGGGTGACTTCGGGCGCGTCGTAACGCCGTCCCATGAGGCGCTTGACCGCGAAAATGGTGCGCTCGGGGTTGGTCACGGCCTGACGCTTGGCCGTGTCGCCCACCAGGCGTTCCTTGTCGGTAAAGGCCACGATGGACGGGGTGGTACGGCCCCCGTTGGGATTGGCGATGCACTTGGGTTCCTTGCCTTCCATCACATACACGCAGCTGTTGGTGGTGCCCAAGTCTATACCTATAATCTTGCCCATAGAGAATATCCTCCTCAAACGATGGCATGTATCGGGAGGGGCGCTCCGGGGTCGGCCCGATACACGCTCCCTTGCGTGAGAAAATTAAGCCTCATTCCCGCGTCGTCTAGGGGGTGTGGGAAATTTTTTTTCAGAGCACTTGCAAAGCCGGGGTGATTTGCAGGAGTCTTGGCGCGCGTCCGCCGCACAACGCACCGTCGCCGCAAGGGGCGTGGTGCGAACGCGCGGCAGTGTTTCCGCAAGGGAGCGACAGACCGGGGCGGCGCGCGGCGGCCTTGCCGGACACGGAACCCCGCGTCCGCGCGGGGCACGGGACAAAAAGGCGGGCGGCGCCGGGCGGGCTGGTCAAAAAGGAAGGTCAGGACGGAAAATCCGGCGCTGCCGTGTCAGGCCGCGCCAGCAGGCAGGTTCAGCAGACGTTCTCAACAGGCGTTTGTGTCATGCCTCACCATGCATCCTCATCGTCAAGGGCGTCGAGCGGCTGGTAGGAGCGCACGAACAGGCGCCTGCCCTCGCCGTCTTCCTGGAAGGAGCACACCACTTCCACCTGGGCGCTGACCATATCGGCCAGATCGATGCCCGCTCCGCGCGGCAGAACGGGGTATTCCTCGCCGCTGTCCGCGATGACAAGGGCGACCCGGCAGCTCTGGCCGGAGGGCAGAGGGGCGACGTAACCGCGAAGTGTGGTAGAAGCGCTGCTCATGCGGAAAAACCTCGGCGGCCGCGAAAGCTTCCAAGGCTGCGGCCGTGGATGCGGGGCAAAACGATGCGGAAATTCCGGGTATCCTCTTTGCGGGAATTTATCGCCCTTGTCAAGGATGCGCCGGAAAAATGGCCGGATTCGGCGCCGGATCCGGCGCGGGATGCCGGGATTGACCCTTTTTGTTCTTTAAAGGTATGCAGAAAAGCCTTGCGCGGGATTTTGCGCCCGGCGCTGAGGTTCAGAGGAAGGGATTATGCGACTTTGCATTGTGGGAACAGGGTATGTGGGCCTGGTGACGGCCGCCTGTTTTGCCGAAATGGGCAATTCGGTGCGCTGCGTGGATGTCAATCCGGCCATTGTGGAACGCCTCCGGGCCGGAAATATTCCCATTTTCGAGCCAGGGCTCGATGATCTGGTGCGCCGGAACGCCGCGGCCGGGCGGCTTACGTTCACCACCGGCATGGCCGAAGGCATGCAGGACGCCCAATTCGCCTTTATTACCGTGGGCACGCCCTCACGGGCCGATGGTTCCTGCGATTTGAGCTTTGTGGAGCAGGTGGCCCGCCAGATAGGCGAGCACATGAACGCCCCCCTGGTGGTGGTGGACAAGTCCACGGTGCCCGTGGGCACGGCCGACCGGGTGCGCGCCCTGGTGGGCGAAGCCCTGGCGGCGCGGGGCGCCGATATTCCCTTTGACGTGGTGTCCAATCCCGAATTTCTTAAGGAAGGCGACGCCGTGGCCGACTTCATGAAGCCGGATCGCGTGGTGGTGGGCACGGACAACGAAAAGAGCGCCGCTCTCATGCGCGAACTGTACGCGCCTTTTGCCCGCAGCCGCGAAAAGCTCATCATCATGGGCGTGCGCAGCGCCGAAATGACCAAATATGCCGCCAACTGCATGCTGGCCACCAAAATTTCGTTCATCAACGAAGTGGCCACCATTTGCGAAAGCGTGGGGGCGGATGTGCGCGATGTGCGGGCCGGCATCGGCGCGGATCACCGCATTGGCTACCACTTCATTTACCCCGGTGTGGGCTATGGCGGCTCGTGTTTTCCCAAGGATGTCAAGGCTCTCATCCACACCGCCCGCGGGGCGGGCGTGGTGCCCGAGCTCCTGGACGCGGTGGAAAGCGTCAACGCCCGCCAGAAGCGCCGCATGGCCGTGCGCGTGCGCGACTATTTCGCGCCCCAGGGCGGCGTGCAGGGCCGCAGCCTGGCCCTGTGGGGCCTGGCCTTCAAGGCCAATACCGATGACATGCGCGAGGCCGCGGCGCTTGCCATTATCGACGACCTCAGCTCCCACGGGATGCGGATCCGGGCCTATGACCCCATTGCCGCCGGCAACGCGCGCCGGCTTCTGGCCTCCAACCCGCTGGTGGACATTGTGGACGATGCCTACACGGCCTGTGAGGGAGCGGACGCGCTCATGGTGGTCACCGAATGGAACGAATTCCGCAATCCGGACTTTGATCGCATCAGGGGGCTGCTGTCCGCCCCGCTGCTCTTTGACGGCCGCAATCTCTACAACCCCGCCTCCGTGGCCGCCCACGGCTTTGCCTATTTCTGCATCGGCCGGGGAACGCGGGAAAGGTCGTGAAGTCGTCGCCTCTTTTGCCCATCGGCCTGTTCGATTCCGGGGTGGGCGGACTGACGGTGCTGGCCGCCATGCGGGCCCTTATGCCCGACGAATCCTACCTGTTTCTGGGAGATACCGCCCGCCTGCCCTACGGTACCAAAAGTCCGGAAACCATTGCCCGCTATGCGCTGCAAGCCACGGCCAAACTGGTGGAGCGGCGCATCAAGCTGCTGGTGGTGGCCTGCAACACGGCCACATCCGTCGCCCTGCCCGCCCTGCGCGCCGCGTATCCCGAGCTGCATGTGGTGGGTGTGGTGGAGCCCGGGGCGGAAGCGGCCTGCGCCGCTTCGGTATCGGGGCGCATCGCGGTTATCGCCACCGAAGCCACCGTCCGGGGTGGCGCATACGAACGGGCCATCCTGCGGCGGCGGCCCGGGGCCATGGTGCAAAGCCGGGCCTGTCCGCTCTTTGTGTCCATGACCGAGGATGGCCTGGTGGACGGCCCCCTGGCCGAGGGGCTGGCCGCCCGCTATCTGGACGACATGTTCCGCGTGCCGCGCGAGCGCGGCGAAAAAACACCCGACTGCTTGGTTCTGGGGTGCACGCATTTTCCTCTGCTGGCCGGAGCCGTGTCCCGAGTGGTGGGCGCAGGGGTGACTCTGGTGGATTCGGCCGCCACCACGGCGCGGGCCGTGCGGCGTATTCTGGACGAGGAGCGCCTGAATCGCCCCGCCGGCGCCACGGCGGGCGTGCCGCTGTGCGCGGGCTCCACCCGCTTTCTGACCACGGACGATGTGCCCCGCTTCACCCGCATGGGCGAGTTGTTTCTGGGGATGCCGCTGACCCCGTGCAGTGTGGAGCTGGTGGATTTGTAGGCCGCATGCGCCGTGAAAAAAGCAAGCGGCGGGCCGCCTGCGCGTCATGCGGCCCACCGGCCCGAAGGAGCGTCCCTTGCCCCGCCTGAAACTGACTCTGGCCTATGTGGGCACGCATTACCGGGGCTGGCAGATACAGGCCTGGAAAGATCGGCCTCATCCGCCCACGGTGCAGGCTGAAGTGGAAAAAGCCGTCTCTTCCGTGGCGGGCGCTCCCACGCACGTTCAGGGGGCGGGCCGCACCGATTCCGGCGTGCACGCCGACGGGCAGGTGGCCCATTGCGACGTGCCCGAAGCCCGGGCGGGGCTGGACTGGCAGCGCGCCCTCAACACCCGTTTGCCGCGCGACATACGGGTGATGGACGCCCGCCTGGTGCCCGACGATTTTGACGCCTGCTTCAGCGTTATCCGCAAGGCCTACACCTACCGGCTGTGGCTGGATATGCGCTGCACGCCGCCCAGGCTCCATCCTTTTGTCTGGGCCTGCGGCCCTCTGGATCTGGATCGTCTGGACGCGGCCATTCCGCATCTGCTGGGAACTCATGATTTTCGCAGCCTCCAGAACAGGGGCACGGATATCAAAAGCACGGTGCGCACCGTGTACGCCATTGAACGCGGCCCGGCGGGCCGTGTGCCGCCGGAGTGCCCGGAACTGTCCCTGCGCTTCGAGTCCAACGGCTTTTTGAAGCAGATGGTGCGCAATATGGCGGGCCTGCTGGTGGCCTGCGGCCAGGGCAAGTTTGACCCCGGGGCCGTGCCCGCCTTGCTGGAGGCGCGTGATCGCCGCCTGGCGCCGGTTACCGCGCCGCCCCAGGGGCTGACCTTAAGTCGCATCTGGTACGGGGATGACGCGGAATGAGCGCGCCCGTGCCCCCCTGTGCCGTTTCCCCCGCCGAAGCCGGTCAGCGCCTCGATCAGGTGCTGGGCCGCCTGGTTCCGTCTCTCGGCCTGCGCGGCCGCCGTCGCCTGTGCGGGGAAGGCCGCGTGCTGGTCAATGGCCGGCCCGGCCGCGCGGCGTACAGGCTCAGGCCCGGCGATGTGCTGAGCCTGGCCGGGCCGCGGCCCTCCGGGGAGGCCGGGACGGGCGTCCCCCCTCTCCGGATACCGGGTCAGGCGCCCATTCCCATGCTGGGCCAGACGGAACATCTGGCCGCCCTGGACAAGCCGGCCGGGCTGCACAGCGAAGCCCTGGCCGGAAAAGCGGGCGACAGTCTTCAGGCCCGCGTGGAGACGGCCTTCCCCGGCGCGGGATTGCGCCTGCTCAACCGGCTGGATTATGCCACATCGGGTCTGGTGGCGCTTGCCCTGGACGCGGAAGGGGTTCATCTGTGGCGTCAGGCCCAGGATCAGGGCCTCACGGAAAAGCGCTATCTGGCCCTGCTGGAAGGCGAGTTGCCGGGCGAGCGGCTCATGCGGCAGGGGCTGAGCCTGAAAGGGCGGCATCGCGTGCGGGTGGAAGCGGCCGATAACGCCGATTTTCGACGGCATACCCTGCTGCGGCCCCTGGCCGCGCTGGATGCGCGGGAACTGGCGGACAGCCTGGAGGCGGCGGAAGGAAGGGTGTGGCGCCGGGGCGCGCCGCATCGGATTACCCTGGCCGCCTGCCGCATCGTCAGGGGATCAAGGCATCAGATACGGGCCCACGCGGCGGCCGCGGGCTTTCCCCTGTGGGGCGACCGCCGCTACGGCGCGGCGTGGCTGTGTGGAAAGGAGCCGCGGGAAGGCGCGGAGTCTGCCGGGCTGAACGCTGAGGATGAATGTTTTTATTTGCACCACGGCCGTCTGAGTCTGCCGGGCTGGACAGTCTGGAGCGCGCCCCGCTGGCTGGAGCTTCTGGATGAAGCGGCGCGGGCGGCGGCTTTGGGCTGGCTGCTCGGTTGAAGAGGCGGAAGAGTCCGCGCGGCCCGGCGCGCGGGGAACAGCCGGGGCCGCGCCACGGCCTGCGGGCTCAGGCGTCAAGGCCCCTTTCCCATTCTTCCTGACAGGCCAGGCACAGGCCCACGCCGGGAATGGCGCGTATCCGTTCGGATGGGATGGGTTCCCCGCATTCGCGGCAGCAGGGCTGGCCGTCAATCCATTCCGGGCCTTCCTGGTACACTCCCCTGGTGGCCTGGAGCAGGGCGGATTCCCGCTCAAGACGTTCCAGTTCCGTGGCTTGGTCAAAAATATCCATGATGACTCCTGTATGGGAAACGCGCGCCGTCAGCCCGCCCTTATCCTCCGGGAAGGCGCGCGGTTGAGGTTCAGGGTCGGGGCAGCAGGGCGGCGGCCGGCACTTTGACCACCATTTTTTTCACCCGGCAGGGACTGGACAGGGCCAGGCCGGGCATGTGGGCGTCCTGGGGCGCAAACAGCGCGAACAGGCCGGGCCTCAGGCAAATGCGCGCGGCCGCTTCCGGTTTTTCCCGGTAAAAAACAATGTCCCTGCCCGTATCATAGGGGGCTTCGGGCGTGAGAGGGCTGGGGTGATCCGCCGGGATGGGAAGCACCTGACATGCCTCCTCGCCGTCCAGCACAATCTGGATGTCCGCCATGACGTGATGGCTTTCATAGCGCCCGGTCAGCGCGCTTTCGTACACGCTGACGCTGGCCGTCGCGCCGCCGTGTCCGGGCCCGCCCGCCAGGGTATGGACGCCTTCGGGCAGGGCGGCGCCCTGCCGGGCCAGGGCCACGGCCTCCTGAAAGACGGCAGCCCAGCGCGTTCCCAGAGAGTACAGGCAGCCGTGATCCAAAGTATCAAGCAGCATGAAAGTCCTCGGCTTGGTTCAGAAAAAATCAAGAAAATAAACGTGTTTCCGTTCTGTCCGGCCATCCGGGGCGGCCGGAGCATGCCCCCCCGCGTGGCGCTTGTCAAGCGCTTGAGAGGCGCGGTGATTCACGCAATCCGTGTGAAGGCGGCCCATCAGCGCTTCCTTCCGATCCCGTTTCGCCTGCTTGACAAAACAATATAATATTTGTATATTAACCATATCATCTTGAAAAGATTAGGTTTTATTGAAATTTTTGGGATGTGGCCGCGATTGCGCGGTGGTCGCGCAGTCCGCGAGTGTTCAGGCCGGTTTCCGCGGCGGGCCTTGACAGGCCGGCGCCAGGGCCGCCGTTCCACGGGCGGCATACGCTCTGACGACAATGAGACAAAGGAGGGTGTTCATGACACAGCAACGCTATTTCAGCATACTTGAGCCCGCGGGCTCCGGCGGCCGCCGGGAGGATCTGCTCCAACTCAAATGCTACATTGACGGGGAGTGGAAAGATTCCGCCTCTACGGCCCCCTGCCGGGATGCGTACAATCCTTCCACCGGAGAGGTGATTGCCAAGGTGCCGCAGTGCACCATCGAAGAACTGGATGCGGCCGTGGCGGCGGCCAAGGCCGCTTATCCGGCCTGGTCGCAGACGCCGGTTCGCTCCCGCGTCCAGATACTGTTCCGCATGAAGGCGCTTCTTGACCAGCATCTTGACGAGCTGACGCTTCTGCTCTGCCGGGAACAGGGCAAGACCTGGGCCGAATCCAGGGGCGATATTGTCAAGGCCATCGAGGTCACGGAGTTTGCCTGCGGGATGCCCCAGCTCATGAAGGGCGAATCCATCATGAACGTCTCCAAGAATTATGATACGGTGCTGTATCGTGAGCCCATAGGGGTTTTTCTTGGTCTGGTTCCCTGGAATTTCCCGGCCATGATCCCGCATGGCTGGATGATTCCGCTTTGCATTGCCGCCGGGAACACCTTTGTGCTGAAGGCGGCCACCAACTGCCCGCAGAGCGCCATGCGCTTCATGGAACTCTGGGAAGAAGCGGGCCTGCCGAAGGGCGTGATCAATGTGGTGACGGCCAATACCGCCGATGTGGAACATCTTGTGAAGCATCCGGATATTGTGGGCGTCAGCTTTGTGGGCTCGACGAGCGTGGGCATGGAAATCTACCGGAAAGCGGCTGAAGCGGGCAAGCGCGTGCAGTGCCTCGGCGAGGCCAAGAATCACGCGCTGGTTCTGGCGGACGCCCATCTGGAGCGCTCCGCGGCCGGCATCATCAATGCCTTTTGCGGCTGCGCCGGGCAGCGGTGCATGGCTCTGCCCGTGGTGGTGGCGGAGGAAAGCATCGCCGACAGGCTGGTGGAGCTGCTGGTCAAGCTGGCCGGAAAGCTGAAGGTGGGCTGCGCCTATCTGCCGGAAACGGAGCTTGGGCCGGTTGTCAACGCCAGGCAGCGCCAGTCCATCGTGAAATGGATCGACAAGGGCATCGCCGAGGGCGCCACGCTGGTTCTTGACGGGCGCAGCATCACGGTTCCCGGCTATGAAAACGGCTATTTCCTCGGGCCCACCATTCTTGATCATGTGACCGAGGAAATGAGTGTGGGAACCCAGGAAATTTTCGGGCCCGTGCTGTGCATTAAGCGGGTCCGGAATTTCGACGAAGGGCTTGAGCTGATGAATCGGAATCCCTTTGCCAACGGCTCGGTCATCTATACGTCGAGCGGGTATTATGGCCGGAAATTTGCCTTCCTGACCCATGGCGGCCAGGTGGGCATCAATGTGGGCATTCCCGTTCCCATGTGCATTTTCGGCTTCACGGGGCACAAGAAAAGTTTCATCGGCGATTTGCATGTCATGGGCACGGACGGCGTGCGCTTTTATACGGAATCCAAGAACGTCACCAGCACATGGTTCACCGAGGAAACCCAAATCAAGGTCGATACCTGGGACGGCATGCTGGCCAGATAGGCGTATCCTCATCAACCATACAGGAGGGATGCGGCAATGAGTGTGTCCTATTTTGTCCGCTACACCGGAAAAGCCGAAGACCCGGAGGGGTTCAAGGCCCATTACCGCGGGGCTCACAGTGAAATCATGAAGCAGTACCCGCGGATCAGGGCGTGCAGGCTTCATTGTCCTGTGGAGTGGCACGACCCTGTTCCGGTCAACAAGGATCAGATTTTTATGCTCGCGGAACTTATCTTTGATTCGCTGGAAGATCTGAATTTTTCCTTGCAATCGGAAGCCAGGATGCGTTCCCGCGCTGATTTCAACAATTTCCCCAAGCTTCAGGACGGATACATCGTTCATGTGGCGACCCAGACGGAAACCCTTTTTGATTTTCGTCAAACCTCATAAGGAGAACGTGTATGAACAGCCATTTCCTGAAAAGAACCCTTTGCGCCCTGACGGCCGTCATGGTCATGGGCGGCGCCGTTGTCGCCCAGGCGGCGGATACCATTCAATGGCGCTTCTTCTCCTATGTTTCGCCCTCCGATTTCCATGCCGTTATGAACAAGGCCCTGGCCGAGGACATCACCAAGGCCACCAACGGCCGGCTCACCATCACCCACTACGGGGCCGGCGAATTGCCTTATAAAGCGGGTGATATCCTGAAGGCCGTGGCAAGCAACCAGATTCAGATGGGTCAGGTTGGCGCTGGCCTTGTGGCTGGCGACGTTCCCGAGCTCGACGTCTTTTCCGTGCCCTTCCTGTGCACGAGCTTTGAGGAATTTGCCAGGGCCGTGGAAAAAATCGGTGACATTCCGGACAAGGTTCTCACCGACAGGTTCGGCGTCCGCGTGGTGATGAACTGGCCCATTCCCGGCCAGAATATATGGACCACCGAAAAGGTCTCTACCCTTGCCGAACTCAGGGGCAAGAAAATCCGCACCTGGAATCCCATGCAGGTGGACATGCTCCAGCAGCTGGGCGCCGTTCCCACGTCCATTGACCCGTCTGAAGTAGTCACGGCCCTGCAGCGCAAGGTGGTGGACGGGGCCATTACCTCCGCCCTCACCGCGAACGACTGGAAGGCATACGACATCACCAAGTTCGGCTTTATGCTGAACTTCACCATGGCTCACCAGGTCACGCTTGTGAACAAGAAGGCTCTGGACGAGCTGCCCGCCGATCTGCGCAAGATTGTCGACGACAAGATCGCCGAATGGACGCCCAGGTATTTCGCCGAGTCCGAGGCGACCGACAAGAAGGCCATGGAAAACATGAAGGCGCACGGCGTCACCCTGACTGAAGCCAGTCCCGAAGATGTGGCCATGATCCGCCAGATGCTCCGTCCCATGTGGGATAACTGGGCCAAGGAAAATGGCGATACCGCCAAGCAGCTTCTCACCCTGACCATGGAGGCCATGCAGTAGATTCACCCGCGGGATGGGTTCCCGCTTCACCAGTCATAAAACGCGGGGCGGAATCGCATTCCGCCCCGCGTGACCTCGATTGCCATGCCTGGGAGGTGCTAATGGAGATCCTGGAAAAGGGGATGAACCTCATTGCCAAAATTTCCATAGCGGTATCAGCCATTCTTGTGAGCCTCATTTTTGCGCTGATTAATGTTGAAATTATCTGCCGCTATTTTTTAGGGATTTCGACACTCATTGCCGACGAATACTGCGGCTACTTCTTCGCTGTCGCCATGTATCTGGGGCTCTGCTACAGCATCTACCACAACAGGCTCCTCAAAATCGATCTTCCCGGCGCATGGGCGGAAATGACCTCAAGGCGGACGCCCCGCGTGATTGTCGCCCTCAGCGCCATCGCCCTGAACGGCATTCTCCTTGTGGCCATGTACCACACACTGTGGGCAAGCTGGCTCTTTAAGTCCCGGTCTATACAGGCCTCGCGAACGCTCCTCGCCATTCCCCAGGCTTTTGTCTTGGCCGGTATCGCGCTGATGTTCCTTGCCTCGGTGGCCATCTTGTTCCGTTCATTCAAAAAGAAGGAAGGAGAAAAGTCATGAGCTGGGAGGGATGGCTTGCGGCGTACGGCATCAGCCTGATGTGCCTGATCGGCATCGGATGTCCCATCGCAATCGCGCTCGGCCTTGTGGCCATAGGCGGCATTGTTGTCCGCAACGGCTGGGCTTTTCTGGCCACCTTTGGCGACATTCTCTGGAACAATGGCAATTCCTTCACTCTCGTGGCCATTCCCATGTTCATTCTCATGGGTGAAATTATTCTTCAGACAGGACTTTCAAGGCGTTTCTACAGGGGGCTTTCCCTGCTTCTCGGCCGGGTTTCGGGGGGGCTGGCCCATGCCAACATCGTGGGATGCGCCATGTTTTCCGCCATTTCCGGATCCTCCGTGGCCACGGGCATCACCATGGGGCAGGTGGCCCTGCCCGAGCTGCGCAGCCGTGACTACGATCTGCGCCTTGCCACAGGCTCCCTTGCCGCCGGCGGAACCCTCGGCATCATGATTCCGCCGAGCGTTCCCCTCATTATCTATGCCGTCACCGTGCAGGCTTCCATCATCGATCTGTTCATGGCCGGAGTCGTGCCGGGCCTTCTGCTCACCGCACTCTTCATGGCGTGGACCAAAATCACCATCCTCCGTCATCCCGGCTGGGCCCCGAAAACCAAGCAGGAGCCCCGGGCCTGGAGTGAAATCGGCATGGCCTGGGTGGACTGCCTGCCCTTTGGCATCCTCATTGTCCTGACCATCGGCAGCCTCTATCTTGGCATTGTCACCCCCACGGAAGCCGGCGGCTTCGGCGCCCTTGCGGCCATTGTCATCAGTCTGCTGTTCAGGGAACTGAATTTCAGGCGTCTGGTCTCCGCCCTCATCGCGACAGCCGTCACCACTTCCGTGGTGTATTACATCATTGTCTCCGGCGCCCTTCTGGCCTTCGGCATTGTGGATGCCGGCATCGCCAGGGGCGTCAGCAACATGGTGGTGGAACTTGAGCTCTCTCCCTTCCAGTTTTTCCTGATTCTCTGCTGCGTCTACCTGGTTCTGGGCATGCTCATCGAAGGCGTCTCCATGATGCTTCTGACCATCCCCGTCCTGTATCCCAGCATCGTGGCGCTGGGCTTTGATCCCACCTGGTTCGGCATCATTCTGGTTCTCTTCATCGAAATCGGCGCCCTCACGCCGCCCATGGGGCTGAACCTTTTCGCCATCAGTTCCGTGGCCGAGGACATCAATCTGAAAACCGTCATCCAGGGCTCGTTTCCCTACCTCATGATGATGTTCGTCTGCATGGCGCTGCTTTATATGTTCCCCCAGATTGCGCTCTGGCTTCCCAATACGCTGCACTGACCCCCTGACGGAGAAAGATCCGCGCGCGGCTCCGCGCAGGAAGGCACACCCGGGGTATGCGGCAATGTCCCGGAGTCCGCAAAGGAGATTGACCATGGCTCTCGAAGCTCACAACACGGACGGCCCCGTCCGGCACATTCTTGAGGATTTCGGCATACGGCCGGAACCCGCCGCCGCCGGCGCGCTGGAACAGGGCAGAAGAGCTGTCCTGGCCCGGGTGATACCCCTGCTTGCCGCAGGGGACAAGGCGGAAACAGACGGTCTTGGCGCGGCTTTTTCCGGAGAAGGCAGGTGACGCATGGACGCCCATACCCTTCTTGACGCTTCGCTGGAACAGGCCCGGGACGCTGTGCGCGGCGGGCGGATTGCGGCGTGGGAGCTCACCGCCTGCGCCATTGACAGAATTGAGCGGGACGAGGACGCCAGGGCCTGCTTCATGCGGCTCCGCAAGGACGAGGCCATTCAGGAGGCGCGCGCGTGTCACGGCGGAGGGGCCTTGCCGGGCATTCCCGTCGCCCACAAGGACATCTTTTCCATCCGGGGCGAGGTGGCCAGTTGCGCCACCAGCCCCGGACTGCGGCGCCGGGCGGATACGGATACGGAGGTTCTGCTGCGCGTAAAGGAAGCCGGGGCCATCGACCTTGGCGGCCTGCACCTGGCGGAATTTGCCATGGGCGCTTCCGGCTGGAACGAGGTGCGGGGCTATCTGCGCAATCCTCTGGATCCCGACCGGGTTTCCGGCGGCTCTTCAAGCGGCAGCGCTGCCGCTGTTGCCCGGAAACTGGTCTTCGGCGCCCTGGGCACCGACACAGGCGGTTCCATCCGGGTTCCCTCCTCGTTCTGCGGGGTTGTGGGGCTCAAGCCCACAAACGGGCTTGTGTCCATCCAGGGCGTTTTCCCCGTGTCCCCCACGCTGGACACGGTGGGCCCCCTTGCCCGCACCGTCCGCGATTGCGCCATCATGCTGGACGGAATGCAGTCCGCGGTGGCGGCGGAAAAGGCTCTTGATCTTCCGTTTGAGCCGGCGGAACTGGGTATTCTTGAAGAAGCCTCGCTGCCCACCCCGCCGGACGCTGAGGCGGCGCTGGCCCTGGATCGGGTGCGGGCGGCGTGCGCGAAGGCGGGGCTCCGCGTCCGCCCGCTCTCAACGACGCTTCCGGGCGAGGCCAACGCCCTGTCCGGCATCGTCTTTCTCAGCGAGGCGGCGGCGGTGCATCTGCGCCATCTGCGGGAAAAGCCGGAACTCCTGGGCCCTCAGGTTCGCAACCGCCTTTTGCTGGGGCTCACCTATCCGGCCGCGGTCTATATCCGGGCGCTGGAGGAACGCGCCACCATGCTCAAGCGCTGGATTCACGAAATGCCTTCCCTGGTGCTTCTCCCCTCCACTCCCTGCCTGCCTCCGCTGCGGAACAGCTACGACGGCATGTCCGCCGACGAGATCATCGCCCTCAACGGCCGGCTGGGGAGCTACACGGCCTTTGCCAACTATCTCGGCCTGCCTGCTCTTTCCCTGCCCGTGCCCCTGTCCGGCGGCATGAGCCTTGGCGTCCAGATTGTCGGAAGGCCCGGCGAAGACGCGCGCGTCCTTCAGCTGGCATCGCTCCTTGAACGGATGCTGGCCTGATCTCCCTCCCTTCGTGGATGCGCCATTTTTTCGGCCGCATACATGCATGGGAGAAAGACCCCGTGGCGGATGAACAGGGCGTGGAAGCCTTTTGCCCGCCCTCGCGGCGTCCCGGTGCCATGGGCCGCGCGGCGGCGCGGCGGGCGCTTCCCCGCCCGGATCTGC
The DNA here is from genome assembly GCA_022510785.1 of Desulfovibrionaceae bacterium. GTDB lineage: Bacteria > Desulfobacterota > Desulfovibrionia > Desulfovibrionales > Desulfovibrionaceae > Mailhella. The sequence continues at coordinate 49,540 of JAFLSV010000007.1, forward strand.
CAGAGCGCGGGGCTTGCGCGGCCGGGATGAGAATCCGGGCTAGCGGTGTTCGCTTCGCTGTTTGGGCGGCAGCCAGCCGGCTTTGAGGCGTGCCGGCAGCTCGGACGGGTATGTGCTGTCCTCGGGAATGGCCGCCGGGGCGGAATTGGAATTGATCCAGAAAATTTTGTTTGCCTGATCAAAACCAAGGGCGGACAGATCCTTGTCCACGGAAAAAACATCGTCCAGGATGGCCTTTCGCGTCAGCTCGAAATCATGCTGCCTGATGGCTTCCAGAATTTCGGTATGCCGCTTGAAGGAGCTTTCCGAGAACGCATGATCCGGCTTGAGGTGATCCTTCAGGTTTTCCAGCGCGGTTTCGATAAAATCCTGCAACAGGATGAGCAGAGGATTATCTGTGGCTCTGGCCAGGGTTATGTGGAACTGGATTTCAGCCATGCGCGCCGCCTTGAGATCGTTGATTTCAAGACAGTGTTTCTGTTCCATGACAATTTTCGTCAGCTCGGCAATCAGTCCGGGGTGGCCCGTCCGGGCGGCAAGACCGGCAAAATAGGGATCCAGGAGTTTGCGTATCTCGGAAATGTGATGCAGGGAAAGATTGGTTTGCGAAAAGAAATTAATCAGGCTTTGCCGGGTGATGTCCAGCCCCACCTTCCGCACAAAGGTTCCGCCGCCGGCGCCCGGGCGTATTTCCAGCAATCCCTGAATTTCAAGAACGCGCAACACTTCCCGCATGGTTTGCCGGCTTACGGAAAACATCCGTGCCAGTTCCACTTCTGACGGGAGTTTTTCCCCCGGCTGACAGTCGGTATCCAGAATATAGTTTCTGATGATTCGCGCCAGCCTCTGGGGCAGTTTGTCACGTTTTGCCTTGGTGGAATCATGGGGCTGCAGCATGTTTGACCATTTCCTCAGTCGTTTTTGAAAGATCTGTCCCTGCCGGAGATTTTTCGGGCGGCGAAGCTGTAATGCTCCGGCGATATACTCTTAAAAACAGTCCCGCGCAATCCGGGAGAAAGGCTCCGGATTTTTCCCGTGCCCGCGTTTGTGCGCCCAAAGTTTTCCGGCTGGCGGGAGGAAGAGGCGTTCGGCCGCGCCGCTTAACGCCAATGGCGCAGCAGGTCTTCCAGCGTGTCGGTGAAGCCGGTAAGATCCGCCTCGTCAATGGTGAGGGGCGGCACGAGGCGCAGCACCGTGCCGTGGGTGAGGTTGAGAATATAGCCGCGTTCCAGCAGCGCGGCCCACACCGCGCGGGCCTGTTCCGGCGTCGCGTCCAGGTCAATGCCCAGGAGCAGCCCCAAACCGCGCACCTCCCTGATGGAGCCGGGCAGGCGTTCGCCCAGGGCGCGGAAGCGGGCGCGGGCGCGCTCGCCCAGTTCGGCCGCGCGTTGCACCAGGCCGTCGCGACGCATGATATCCAGCACCCTGGAACCCACCGCCGTGACCAGAGCTCCCCCGCCGAAGGTTGTGGCGTGGCTGCCGTAGTCGAAGCCGGCGGCCACCTCGTCGCTGGCCAGCATGGCGCCCAGGGGCAGGCCGTTGGCCAGGGCCTTGGCGCTGGTCACAATGTCGGGCGTCAGATCATAGTGCTGAAAAGCCCAGAATTTTCCGCTGCGGCCCATGCCCGCCTGAATTTCGTCACAGATGAGCAGCACGCCGCGCTGGCGGCACAGGGCCTCGATGCCCCGCGCATAGTCCCGCCCCAGGGGGAACACGCCGCCCTCACCCTGAATGGCCTCCACCAGAACCGCGGCCGTGTGCGGAGTGATGGCCGCGTCCAGGGCGTCCAGATCGCCCCAGGGCGCGCGCCGGAATCCTTCGGGCAGGGGCTCGAAGCCTTCGGTGTGCTTGCCCGTGGCGGACAGTGTGGCCAGGGTGCGGCCGTGGAAGCAGTTGTCCAGGCTGATCACTTCCCAGGCGTCCCTGCCCCTGACCTTGCGCTGATAGCGCCTGGCCATCTTGATGGCCGCCTCGTTGGCTTCGGCTCCGGAATTGCAGAAAAAGGCCTTGCCGGCATGGCAGGTGCCCAGCAGTTTTTCCGCAAAATCCAGCTGTTCCTGCTGATAGAACAAATTGCTGACATGCACCAGCCTGCGCGCCTGCTCGGCCATAACCCCGGCAAGTTCCTCGTTGCCGTGGCCCAGGCCCACCACCGCGATGCCGGCCAGCAAATCCACATACTCTTTGCCGTCAAAATCCCAGAGCCGCGATCCCTTGCCGCATTTCACCGCGATGGGGTAGCGGCTGTAGGTGCGGCACAGAAGCTTCGCTTCCCGTTCTTTCAGTGCGTCCAGTGTGGCGCTCATAATTTCATCCTTGTCTGTTCACCAGTCCAGCGTGCCCTTAAAGGCGCCAGCCAGCTCCTCCACCGGGTGCGCGAACAGTTCGGAGTGGCCGGACATGAAGCTGAGGCGGCCCCCTTTTTCGTCGCGCGCGCTGACGCTGCCGATGCGGGCCGCGTCGTCGCCGAACAGGGCCTCAAACGCGGCGCTCTGTCTGGATGGCACGGTCACCAGAAGGCGGCTGGCCGATTCCGAATACAAAAGTTCGGTCAGGGTCAGGTCTTCGGCGGCCCGCACCGCCGCCACATCCACACAGGCTCCCAGGCGGCCGCCCAGGGCCATTTCGCCCAGGGCCACGGCCAGCCCTCCGTCCGACAGGTCATGACAGGCGGATACCAGCCCCTGGCTTATGGCCTTGTGGAGAGTGCGATAGCGGGCCAGGGCGGCGGGGGCGTCCACCACGGGCACCCGGCCTCCGCTCATGTTCAGTTCCGCGGCCGCTTCGCTGCCCGCCATTTCGCGGCGGGTCACGCCCAGGAGGTACAGGGCGTCGCCGGGCTTCTTGAAATCACTGGTGACGCTGGCGGCCACGTCGTCGATCACGCCCAGCACGCTGAACAGCACGGTGGGCGGAATGGATATCTTGACTCCGCCGCCCGTGTAGTCGTTTTTCATGGAGTCCTTGCCCGAAATGCACGGAACGCCGTATTCCAGGCAAAAACGGGACAGCGCCTGGCAGGCGCGCACCAGCTGGGCCAGCTTGTAGCGGCCGTCGGGCGTTTTTTCCGATTCCACCGGGTCGCACCAGCAAAAATTGTCCACACCGGCCAGGCGGTCAGGGTCGGCGCCCACGGCCACGGCGTTGCGCACGGCCTCATCCAGGGCGTTGGCCATCATCCAGTAGCAGTCATAGTCGCTGAATTTGGGGCAAATGCCGTGGCTGAGCACAATGCCGGCCTCGCTGTTCAGCGCGGGGCGCAGCACGGCGGCATCGGCCGGGCCGTCCTGCATAAGGCCCACCAGGGGCTTGACCACGCTTCCGCCGCGTACTTCGTGGTCGTACTGGCGGATGAGGTATTCCTTGCTGCAAATGTTGAGGCGGCCCAGCATGCGGGGCAGCAGCCCGGCCTGGTCGGGGGCGGTTACGTCAACCCGGGCTTCCATGGGACGGTGCGGAGCCTCCCAGGTGGCGTTCAGCGTCATCTGCGGCACGCCGTGATGCAGAAAGTCCATGGACAGGTCAACCACCGGCCTGTCCTTGTAGCGCACCCGGAACTGGCCGGAGTCGGTAAAGCTGCCCAGCACCGTGGCTTCCACATCCATGCGGGCGGCCAGGGCCAGAAAGGCGTCCAGACTGTCCGGAGGCACGGCCAGGGTCATGCGCTCCTGCGCCTCGGACAGCAATATTTCCCAGGGGCGCAGGCCGTCGTACTTGAGCGGGGCGCGGGCCAGATCCAGATCGCAGCCGCCGCTGTCTTCGGCCATTTCTCCCACGGACGAGGACAGGCCGCCCGCGCCGTTGTCGGTGATGGCGTGGTACAGGCCCAGATCCCGGGCGCGCAGGAGAAAATCATACATTTTGCGCTGGGTGATGGGGTCGCCTATCTGCACGGCCGTGGCCGGCGAGCCCTCGTGCAGTTCTTCGGAAGAAAAGGTGGCGCCGTGAATGCCGTCCTTGCCGATGCGGCCGCCGGTCATGACGATGAGATCACCCGGCAGGGCCTTTTTTTCATAGCCCGGGCGGCCGTGCAGGGTGCGGGGCAAAAGGCCCACCGTGCCGCAGTACACCAGCGGCTTGCCCAGAAAGCGCTCGTCAAACACGATGGAACCGTTGACCGTGGGCACGCCGGATTTGTTGCCGCCGTCTTCCACGCCCTTGCGCACGCCTTCCATAACCCGGCGGGGATGGAGCAGGCGGGGCGGCAGTTCGCCCTGGCGGAAGGGCGAGGCGAAGCAGAACACGTCGGTATTGCACACCAGTTGCGCGCCCATGCCGGTGCCCATGGGGTCGCGGTTGACGCCCACAATGCCGGTCAGCGCGCCGCCGTAGGGGTCGAGGGCCGACGGGCTGTTGTGGGTTTCCACCTTGATGCACACGTCGTACTCGTCGTTGAAGGCCACCACGCCCGCGTTGTCCGAAAAGACCGAACGACAGAAGTCGTGCCTGCCCAGGCGCTTGCGTATGGTGGCCGTGGGGGCCTGAATATAGGTCTTGTACAGGCTGTTGATCTCTTCCGTGGTGCCCGCGGCCTTGTCCTCATAATGGATGCGGGCCGCGAAAATCTTGTGCTTGCAGTGTTCTGACCAGGTCTGGGCCAGCACCTCCACCTCGGCGTCCGTGGGATCGGCGCCCAGGCCAAGAGCGGCGCGTTCGGCCCGCACCTCGTCCTTGCCGAACCAGTCCCTGATGATTTTCATTTCCGTGAGGCTCAGGGCCAGCGTGTGATTCCGGCTGTAGGCCTCCAGTGCCTCGTCGTCCATGGCGGACAGGGGCACGCTCTCCACGGCGTCGGACGAGACGCCGGTCACCGCCGCGGTCTGGGGGGTAAAGCCCGGGTTGGCGGCCCATTCTTCCCGGCTTTTGATGCGGTAGCGCTGGATCAGGGAGTTGGCCAGCAGATCGCGGGCCACCCGTTCGGCGTCGGCGCGGGACAGATCCCCCCACAGATGATACTGGGCCGAGGTATACGCCGTCAGGCTCTCGCGCGGGCAGTCCAGAACCAGGGCGGCGGTGTCACGGGCGGTGTGGCCCTCGTTGTCCGTCACGCCGGGCCTGTAGCCCACTTCAAGAACCCAGTCGGCATCGGAGGCGCCGGGCTCCAGCGAGGCCCACTGGAGCACGGGGTCGTGCAGCACGCCCTCCGCGACAAGGCGTTCCGCCCCGGCGCGGTTCAATCCGGCCAGAGTGAACACTTTGACCACGCGCACGCGCTCCACGGGCAGGATGAGGGAATCGCGAATGTTCGCGGCCACGCGGCGGCCAACGGCATCATCGTGGCGGGGATGCACGCCAATTTCCACACGAAAGAGCTCTTGTGACATGAATGAAATCCTGGCGTTCTGCCCGTCGCCGGAACGGGCTCGTTCGGCGCGGCGGGGCGTGAAGGGCGGAAGCATTGTAGCCTGTTTTGTCCGTCGCGCCAAGGGGGCCGCGATCAGGCCCGCCTGTCGCGCACGAAGGACAGCGCCTGGCGCAAAATGTCGCGCTCGGGCCGGTCAGGCAGGCCCTCCAGGCAGGCGGCGGCCTTGTCCAGAGAGGCGTCCGCCATGTCACGGGCGGCCCTGTCAAAGCCCCTGTCGCGTATACGGCGCGAAATATCCGCCACCTCGGCGGGACTGAAGCGTCCGTGAGCGAAGGCCTCGGCAAAGCGCGAGCGTTCGGCGTCGGGCAGGGCGTTCATGTGGAAGAGAAGCGGCGGGGTCAGTTTGCCTTCGCGCAGATCGCCGCCCGTGGGTTTGCCGGTCTCGGCCTCGTCGGCGAAGTCCAGGGCGTCGTCCACAATCTGGAAGGCCATTCCCAGGTTGAGCCCGTAGGAGGACAGCGCGTCCACATCCCGCGGGCCGGCTCCGGCGAACAGCGCGCCCAGCCGGCAGGAAGCCCGCAGGAGCCATCCCGTCTTCCCCTCGATAATGGACAGATATTCGTCCAGACCGTGGCTGAGCGATCCCTGGCGGGCAATTTCGTGCGCTTCGCCCGCCACGGTGCGCAGCATGGCGTCGGAAACGCAGAGCACCAGCTCAGGGTCGCCGAAGCGGGCCACCCGGTGGCTGGCCTCGGCCAGAAGGGCGTCTCCGGCGAGCAGGCAGGGAATAACGCCAAACACCTGATGGGCGGCCCGCCGGCCCCGGCGCGTGTCGGCCGCGTCCAGCACATCGTCATGCAGGAGCGACGCCACATGGATCATTTCCGGCGCGGCGGCCAGATCGTACAGATCAGCCCGCTCACACCCGAACAGGCGCGCCGCCGTCAGGGTCAGCAGGGGGCGCAGGCGCTTGCCCCCGGTCAGCAGCGCATAGCCCGCCACCTCCCGCACCGGGGCGGGAAGGCGGGCCACGGCCCGTTCCAGCGCCGCCTGGATGGGGGGCTGTTCCTGAGCGAGAAGACGCGCGAAGCCTGGTATCAGCATAAGCCCTTGTCGAAAAAGAAAAAGTGGGACGCATTGTTATGCTCGAATTTTCGCCCCAAGGCAAGCCGCCTGGTCGTATATTCCCGCGCGCCGGCGGCACGGCGGGCTTTACAAGCCGCCCCATCCCCGGGATAATGCCGCCATGCGTTTTCATGTCTCCCTGTTTGCGGCCGCCCTGGGTCTGGCCTGTGTGCTGGAATCCCTGCCCTGGCTGCTGGCGCCCCATCGCATGCGCGGGGCCATGCGCCAGCTTGGGCGGCTGCCCGCGGAAAAGCTGCGCGTATGGGGTTTTCTTCTTCTCGGGATTGGGCTGATTCTGGTCAGCCTGAGCCGCCTTTAAGCGCGGGAGTGTTGTCATGACCCACAGTTCCGGCGGCGCGCCGTCGCCTGCCGATTTTCGTCTGGACGCCCTGATTCTGGCCGCGGGCAGGGGCACCCGCATGCCCTCGCCCCGGCCCAAGGTGCTGCAAACCCTGCTGGGGGAGACTATGCTGGGGCTGGTCTACGCCTCTGTGGCCTCCCTGCCGGAAGTGGATCGGGTGCTGACCCTGGTCGGCCATGAAGCCGATATGGTGCGGGCCGAGGCCGCGCGCTGCGCCCGGCGCGGGCCGCGCCCGGCCGGGGAGAGCCGCGGGGAGGCCCTCTGCGTTGAGCAGACCGAGCAGCTGGGCACAGGGCACGCCCTCATGTGCGCTCTGCCCGCCTTGGAAGAAGGATGCGGCCATGTGCTGGTGGTCAACGGCGACACGCCCCTGCTGCCGTCCGCCGCGCTGAGCCGCTTTGTGAGCGGAGCGAGGGGGGCCGATCTGGCCTTTGCCACGCTGTGCCTGGATGATCCCGGCGCCTTCGGCCGCGTGGTGCGCGATAAGGCGGGCGGGGTCGCGGCCATTGTGGAGGCAAGGGATTACGACGAGGCCCGGCACGGCCGCGACCCGCACGAAATCAACGCGGGGGTGTACCTGCTGCGCGTGGAGACGGCGCGCCGCCTGCTGCCCAGGCTGACGAACCGCAACACAAGCGGGGAATACTACATTACCGATCTCGCGGCGCTGGCCGTGGCGGAGGGCATGTCCGTGCTGGGCCTGCCCGTGCCGGCGGATTCCGGGGCCTGGCTGGGCGTGAACACGCCCGCCGAGCTGGCCGCGGCCGAGGAACATCTGCGCCGGCGGCGTGTGGCGGAACTTCTGTCAGCGGGCGTTCTTCTGCACGCGCCGGAGAGCGTGCGGGTCAGCCCCTTTGCCGTGGTGGAACCTGGCGCGGAGCTGTGCGGCCCCTGCGAAATTTACGGCGATAGCCGCGTGGCGGGCGGGGCGCTGGTTGAATCGCATTGCGTGCTCTGCAATGCCGAGGTGGGGCCGGGCGCCCGGGTGCGCTCCTTCTGCCATCTGGAGAGCGCCGAGGTGGGCCCCGCCTGCCAGGTGGGCCCCTATGCCCGCCTGCGGCCCGGCGCGGTTATGGAAGAAAATTCCCACGCGGGCAACTTTGTGGAAATGAAAAAGGCCCGCCTGGGCAAGGGCTCCAAGGCCAATCATCTCACCTATCTGGGCGATGCCGAGGTGGGGCCGGGGGTTAACGTGGGGGCCGGCACCATCACCTGCAATTACGACGGCAAAAACAAGCATCGCACCGTCATTGAGGCCGGGGCCTTCATCGGCAGCAACACGGCCCTGGTGGCACCGGTCACGGTGGGGGAAAACGCTCTGGTGGGCGCCGGCTCGGTCATCACGAAGGATGTGCCCCGCGAGGTTCTGGCCGTGGGGCGCGGCCGTCAGGTGAATCTTCCGCGCCGCGCATAGCTCATGTCCCGCCAGGTACTGAGGCGGGTTCAGGGCCGGCGCATCCTAAACATAAAAAATGGAGAACTGCGGCGGGGCAGGCTAATTCCGCTTCAGCTCAATGGCCTTCTGGAGCATTTCGTTGGCGGTGGTGACGCTCTTGCTGTTGCTCTGAAAACCGCGCTGAATGATGATCATGTTGACCATTTCCCTGGATATGTCCACATTGGATGTCTCCAGCATACTGGCCTGAATGGTGCCATAGTTTTCCGTGCCCGCCGTGCCGTATTCCATGGCGCCCGATTCGGGTGTGGCCGAATAGAGGTTGTTGCCCTCGCGGCGCAGGCCGTCCTCACTGGTAAAGCGGAACAGGGGGATGCGGAACAGGTCGTGGGATTGTCCGTTGCTGTAGCTGGCGGTGATGGTGCCCGAGGCGTCGATGGACACATCGCTGAGCTGGCCGGTGCCGTAGCCGTCCTGGCTGTAGGTGCTGAGCGCAGATGTCGTTGGCCACGCGCTGGTTTTGGTGGTGCCGTAGGAGGGACTGGTCAGGCCGGGCAGCGCGCTCTGCTCGGCGCCCACGGCGGCGGCATTGGCAACAGCCTGATTCCAGCCGCCCGAGCCGGTGGCGCCCAGATTGAGGCTTATGGTCTGGGCCGCCTGGCCGGGTAAGCTCACTGTAAACTGCGGCACTCCGCCGGACAGCGCGGCGGGCGTCCAGTTGCTGAGATCCTTGAGATCGCCGCCTCCGGGCGTGAAGGCCGACATGTTGACAAGCTCGCCGCCGGTCGAAAAGGTCAGGGTTCCCGCCATCAGCAGGCCCGCGCCCCGAGTGCCGCGGGCGTTGGCCCGGGCGTCCTGATCCGGGGGAATGGTCACGATATATTCCAGAATCTTCTGCCCATTGGCGGCGGGCGCGGTATCAAAGTGGATGGTGGCCACCCGTCTGTTGCCCTGGCTGTCGTAGAACTCCAGGGGTTGTTCATAGCCGGCCGCGGCCAGAGGCGGATCCTGTGTTCCGTCCCAGGCGGCAATCATGGAAAAATAGGGATTTTCCGGGTCAGACACCTGATCAATGGAAAGATTGACGTTCATAAGGGCCGTGATGCTGGTGCTGGCCTTGGGCGGATCAACAGCGACGGCGTTGTCGTTGAAGTTGACCGTAATGGCGGTCAGCCCGCCCTGTTCCCGGCCGTCCGCGCCCAGCCGTATGCCTGTTACGGACAGGCCGGTGGGCGTGCGCAGAACGCCTTCCTTGTCAAAGCGGAAGTTCCCCGCGCGGGTGTAATAATTCCTCATGCCGTCCGACACCTGAAAAAAACCCTTGCCGGTAATGGCCATGTCGGTGACGGAGCTGCCCTGTTCAAAGGCTCCGCCGTTGAACAGGGTGCGGACGGCGCCGGGCGCGGAGCCCAGGCCCTTCTGGTTCTGTATGATGGTGTTGGACGTGCCCAGATTCAGATGCTGGTACATCAGATCCGAGAACAGCATGTGCTGCTGCTTGTAGCCCACGGTGCTGACGTTGGCGAGGTTGTTGGAAACAACCTGCATTCCCTCGCCATGCGTCTTAAGACCGGTGGCGGCTGTAAACAATCCCTGCATCATGGTCAGATTTCCTCCATGGCATGACGGAACAGGCGCAATGGAAACGGCGCGGGACGCCGGGCGTCCGGACGCACGTCCACAGGGCGGCACAAGTTGCCGCGTACTCTGTCCCGCGCTGATTAAAGCAGGAAACGTGCCAAACACAAACCCGGGCGGCGCGGACTTTGTTCAGTCAGGCCCGCCGGCCTCAAGGCGCGTGGATGGCGGTGCGGATGCGCTGCCCTCGGGCGGCATTTTATGCCGGCAGGGAGTTTGTCATGGGAGCGCTCCCGTCAGGCGCGCGCGGATGGTTCCCGTTCCGCCATTGCCGAAAAAGCGCTTGACACATGACGGCTGGCTCTCCATGCTGAGGCCGGCTGGCCCGATTGGCATCCCGGGCCCTTTTCCGTTGCCGTGTTGCTAAGGAGTATTCCGTGTCCTGCCGTATTCTGAAAGCGCAGGCGGCCACTGACCCCGCTGCGGTGGATTTTGTCCGCCATCTGGCCGGGCGCGGCCAGCCCGATTCCGCCCCCGATGTGGAGGGGAAGGTGCGGGCCATTCTGGATGATGTGGCCGCCAGGGGAGATGAGGCCCTGCTGGAGCAGACCCGGCGCTTCGACTGCCCGACCATGGAGCCGCCCCTGGCTGTTGGGCCCGACGTCCTGCAGCGGGCCGCCGCCTCCATTCCCTCCGGTGATCTGGACATTATGGCGGAAGCGGCCGCCCATATCCGCGAATTTCATGAAGCGCAGAAGGAACGCGCGTGGTTCATGACCCGGCCCGACGGCACAGTGCTGGGGCAGAAGGTGGAACCCGTGGATCGCGCGGGTCTGTATGTGCCCGGCGGCAAGGGCGGCGACACGCCGCTCATCTCCAGCCTGCTCATGGGGGCCATACCCGCCCAGGTGGCGGGGGTGCGTGAAATCGCGGTGGTCACGCCGCCGCGCGCCGACGGAACCCTCAATCCCCATATTCTGGCCGCGGCCTATCTTCTGGACATCGCCGAGGTGTACCGCGTGGGCGGCCCCTGGGCCATTGGCGCTCTGGCCTTTGGCACCCGCAGTATTCCCGCCGTCAATATCATCGCCGGGCCGGGCAATATTCATGTGACCACGGCCAAAAAGCTGGTGCAGGGCAGGGTGGGTATCGACATGCTGGCCGGCCCCAGCGAAATTCTCGTTCTGGCCGACGATTCCGCGCCGGTGGAATGGGTGGCGGCGGATATGCTGTCCCAGGCCGAGCATGACCCGCTGGCCTCGGCCGTGTGCGTCACCGATAACGCCAGCTTCGCCTCCCGCCTGGCCGCGGCCCTGGAGCGCCGGGTGGAGGAGCTGCCCCGCACGGCCATTGCCGCCGCTTCCCTGAAGGATTGGGGGGCCATCATCATCGTGCCCGGCCTGGAGGCGGGGGTGGAGATCGCCAATGCCCTGGCCCCGGAGCACATGGAACTGATCACCCGCGATCCCTGGCTCCTGCTGCCGCATATCCGCCACGCGGGCGCGGTTTTCCTGGGCGCCCACTCCCCCGAGCCCGTGGGAGACTACTTCGCCGGGCCCAACCATGTGCTGCCCACACTGGGAACGGCCCGCCATTCCTCGGCCCTGAGCGTGCAGACATTCTGCAAAAAAACCAGTATCATCGCCGCGTCGGCCGCCTTCACCCGAAGCGGCGCCGCCGCCATCGCCCGTCTGGCCCGTCTGGAAGGGCTGGAAGCCCATGCCCGCGCCGTGGAACTGCGCGCGTACAAGTGAAGGAGAGAAAGCTCATGCGCTACCCCGTCATTACCCGAACCGACATTCCGGCCTTTCCCCTGCTTTCGCGCGGCAAGGTGCGGGATATGTACGACATCGATGACGAGACCCTGCTTATCGTCACCACAGACCGCATGTCGGCCTTTGATGTCATCCTGGACGATCCCATCCCCGGCAAGGGAGTCATCCTCAATCAGCTGACGCTGTTCTGGATGAAGCGTTTTGCCCATCTTTTGCCCAATCACATCAAGGAAAGCGATATCGACCGCTACCCCGCCGCGCTTCAACCCTACCGGGAACAGCTGGAAGGGCGTTCCGTGCTGGTGCGCAAGGCCAGGCCCCTGCCGGTGGAGTGCATCGTGCGCGGCTACCTGGCCGGATCAGGCTGGAAGTCGTACAGGGCAGACGGCACGCTGTGCGGCTATACCCTGCCCGCCGGGCTGGAGGAATCGTCACAGCTGCCCGAACCCCTGTTCACGCCGTCCACCAAGGCCGGCATGGGCGATCACGATGAAAATATCAGCCTGGAGCGGGCCGAAGAGATCTGCGGCCGCGACACGGCCCGGCGCATGGCGGAACTGGCGCTGGCCATGTACCGCGAGGCCTCGGCCTACGCCCGCCAGCGGGGCATCATCATTGCCGATACCAAGTTCGAGTTCGGCATGGTGGACGGCCGCCTTACCCTCATCGACGAGGTGCTGACGCCGGATTCGTCCCGCTTCTGGCCGGCCGCCGGGTACAGCGCCGGCCACGGCCAGCCCTGCTTTGACAAGCAGTATCTGCGCGACTGGCTGGAAGCCCAGCCCTGGGGTAAAACGCCGCCCGCGCCCAGGCTGCCAGCCGAGGTGACGGCCGTGACGGCCCAAAAATATCAGGAAGCATACCGGCTGTTGACCGGTATGGATATCTGACGCCTATGATGCCGCCGGGCCGGGCCGCCTCTTTTCCGAGGCGGGCCGGCCCGGCGGCGCCCGCAACATCCTGAATTCTGCCGGGCGAACAGCGTTCCCCGGTTCCTCCTGGCGGCCCCACGCGGGTTTTGCCCCCTGCCGGACAGGAGAGAAACGAGGAGAAAAGTCATGCTTTTGGAAGGAAAAAAAGCGCTCATTTTTGGTGTGGCCAACAACCGCAGCATTGCCTACGGCATTTCGTCCGCCTTCCGGCGGGAGGGGGCCCGGCTGGCCTTCAGCTATATGGGCGACGCCATCAAAAAGCGGGTGGAGCCCATCAGTGAGGAACTGGGCGGGGATTTCACCTTTCAGTGCGATGTGTCCGGCGATGAGCAGATCGGGCGCGCGGCGGAGCTGGTCAAAGAGAAATGGGGTTCGGTGGATGTGCTGGTTCATTCCGTCGCCTTCGCGCCCAAAGAGGATTTGCAGGGCCGCTTTCTGGATACCACGCGCGAGGGCTTCCGCACCGCCATGGAAATTTCCGCCTTTTCCCTCACCGCCCTGTGCCGGGCCTTTGAACCTCTGTTCAATCCCGGCGGTTCGGTGATCTGCATGACCTATTACGGGTCGCAGAAACGAATTCCCAATTACAACGTCATGGGGGTGGCCAAGGCGGCGCTGGAATCGTCGGTGCGCTATCTGGCCTCGGATTTGGGCGAAAAGGGCGTGCGGATTAACGCCATCAGCGCCGGCCCCATCAAGACTCTGTCGGCTTCGGGCATTTCCGACTTCCGTGTCATTCTGGATTACATAGAGACCCACACCCCGCTGCGGCGCAATGTCACCATCGAAGAAGTGGGCAACGTGGCCCTGTTCCTGGCTTCAGACCTGAGCAGCTCCGTGACGGGCGACATCATTTACGCCGACAGCGGTTTTCAGACTGTCGGCATGTAGTCCCCCCCCGCGTTACCTTTCAGGCCCCCGCCCATGTCCGCATGGCCGGGGGCCATGCTTTGTCCCGGCGCGTTGCGCGGGGGAACCCATCCCCGCGCTTCACTCTGGAGCACGGCGCTTCCGCCGGCGCTTCGCGCGCGAAGCCGCCCTGAACCCCGGGCGCGCGCCATGCCATGCCCGCATGGCCTTCACCCGGGGAACAAGGGATGTTCAATGTATGCTTTTTTTCTATGGTGTCGTATTTGATATAAGTATTTGTCATAATAGCCCGGCCCGGATATACGGAAAAAAAATCGCGGGCACGGCGGCGCATCTGTCTGAGCCGCGGAAGTCCGCGCCAAGGAGGCATTATGAGCAAGGGCAGAAAAGCGGCGGCCATTCTTTTCGCGATAGCCGCCTTTGCTGAAAGCGCGCTGGCGGCCCCCGTCAATACCCCGCAGACTGTGAAGGATGGAAGCGCCATGAAGCTTGAAGAGAGCTGGGACAAAACCTTTGCCAAAAGCGACAAGGTTGATCACGCAAAAGTGACCTTTAAAAACCGTTACGGCATCACCCTGGCCGGCGACCTGTACACACCCAAAAATGCCGAGGGCAGGCTGGCGGCCATCGCCGTGAGCGGCCCCTTCGGCGCGGTCAAGGAACAGTCGTCGGGCCGTTACGCCCAGGCCATGGCCGAGCGCGGTTTCCTGGCCCTGGCCTTTGACCCGTCCTACACGGGCGAAAGCGGCGGTGAACCGCGCCATGTGGCCTCGCCCGACATTAATACTGAAGATTTCAGCGCGGCGGTGGATTTTTTGACCACGCTGGACAACGTGGATGCGGATCGCATCGGCATCATCGGCATTTGCGGCTTTGGCGGCATGGGGCTCAACGCGGCGGCCATGGATACCCGCATCAGGGCCACGGTGGCCTCCACCATGTACGACATGACCCGCGTCACCGCCAACGGCTATTTTGACGCCATGGACGCCGACGCCCGCTATGAGGCGCGCCGGCAGCTCAACGAACAGCGCACCAGGGACGCGCAAAGCGGCGGCTATGCCCCGGCGCCGGGCCTGCCGGAGGCTCTTTCGGGCAACGAGCCGGAGTTCGTGAAGGATTATTTCGATTACTACAAGACCAAACGAGGCTTTCATCCCCGTTCCATCAACTCCAACGGCGCCTGGAACGCCACATCCTCCCTGTCATTCATGACCATGCCCATTCTGGCCTACGCGGGTGAAATCCGGAACCCCGTGCTGCTGATTCACGGCGAAAAGGCCCATTCGCGCTACTTCAGCGAAGACGCTTTTCAGAAGCTCAGAGGCGAGAACAAGGAACTCATGATTATTCCCAACGCCAGCCATACGGATCTGTATGACAAAATGGATATTATCCCCTTTGACAGGATAGAGGCCTTCTTCAAGGCCAATCTGTAAGGCATACTCGCCAGGAGTCTGGAGAAGCGGGCTTTTATACGGTTTAATCCTGAAAGCTCATTCATGCCAAACACCGCGTACCTCCGGCTGGAGATACGCGGTGTTTGGCGTTTTATCGAAAGGAAATGTCGATGCGCAAACACACATATATTTCTGATCGGTGTTGAGCAATGTGAATTTTTCAATATGCCTTCGGTATATTCAAGGATTCATCGACAGGCGTACTGTCGATATCACATTGAAAATTGTTACATTAAAGCTCGTTTAGTGTCAATGTAATTTTCTAGAAATGTTTTTTTCGGTTTCTTTTGTAAAAAACCAACAAATCAAATAGGTTACACATCTATCCCCGTCTGAATCGACAGTACGCCTGTCAATGCCAGGCGTACTGCCGGGTGATATTTTGATCTGGCGAAGGTGAGGGGGAGATGTTTTTTTATGAATGATGTGAGAGATTTTTTTAATGCTCATTTTTTTGTCATAGATAAAGAGAATTGTTCAGATATTCAGCCAAAATTTTATGGATACGCTTTTTACGATAATTTATTTTATATAAATGAACATCAAAATTCATTGATTCCTTCAGATGCGATAGGAGCATATATAAATATTTATAAAAATGATAATAATATTATTATTCAGCAGGATTATTGGGGGTCATACGGTATATTCTATTATCATAGTAACGACTATTGGGCTATTTCAAATTCCTTTTTTTGGCTTTTTATATATCTTAAAGAAAAAAATTACAAATTAAATTTAAATGAACAGTATTTAAAATATTTTGTCAGAGAAAATTTTGTATCCGTTTCAGTAAGTAAAACTCCAATATCAGAAATTATTCAAATTCAAAAAGATATGATAATAAATATTGATATTTCCAAAAAATTTATTAAATTTGAAATGCAGTCAAGAAATAATGAATGGAAATATGATATAAATTCAGAAGATGGTATGATGATTATAGATAAATGGCATCATAAATGGAATTCATTGGCAAAGAAATTAATTGATGAAAATTATGTTAGCATAGACTTGTCTGGAGGGTTTGATTCAAGGGCTGCTTTTTCTATTTTTAAGAATTCAAATTTAGATTTAAATAAGAATTCGGTAAAAGTGTATTCCATTATAGATCCGAAGGCTGGATATCCTGAAGATTTTGAAATAGCAAATAAAATATCCAATGTATATGGTTTTACGTTAAATAATAAAAATTTTAATCCTGAAAAATTACAATTAGATGAGAATATGTCATTGTTAATTTCATTAACGAGAAAAATGATGTTTCATCTCTACTATTTTCAAACAACTTTTTATAAAAACTATATTTTTTGCTTCGGAGGAAGTGGTGGTGAAAGCCGCCGAGGTCAGCTTTGGGCAACGATTCAGGAAGATGAGTTGATAAGAGGGTTTATTTGGAGTTTAAACAACAAGATTCCTATTCAAGATAATTGTATAAAAGATATAATATATGATTCCTATTCTGAAATTAAAAAGTTACCATACTATAATGATGAGATAACAGCTTCAGCTCTTTTGTATGCGCATACAATAATAAGAGTTCATTTTTCAAGATCAGAAGAACATTTAGCAAATGTAATAAGGTTATCACCTCTTCTTGATCCTTCATTGCGGCAACTTAAATTAAAAAATGATTTTTGTGATGATAGAAATTTATTATTCGCAATAATTTATTGCAGATTTTTGCCAGAATTATCACAAATTGAAATTAGTGAAAATAGAAAAATTAATGAAAATACAATGATTAAGGCTATGGAACTATGTAAATTATATCCATTATATGACAAAAATGATGATTATAATAATATTTCAATAGTTTCAAAATATATAACGCAAAATATAAAAAATAGTTGCCAGGATAATAATATTCGGGAAATATTTCCTTCACTTGTTAGTTCTAAAGTTGTTAAGTATATTAACAAATATAGATTTTATTCTAATTTTGATAAAATATGGAAGGATGCAAGGCAAAGAATAGGAATGCATTATTGGGATAAAGATTCATTGCCGTTTACTTTAAATTCTATTTCAATTTTAGAAAGAATAAATAATGGATATATTTTTAATATCAATAACATATTTGATTTATTTGAATATAAAATTACAGATAGAGATATGAAAAAAATGTTGCAATATATGATATTGGGTGAATTGAAGTATATATGGGCAAAGATTAAACAAACAAGAAAAAATTACTCATATACAATCAGGCAGCGTTTGAAAAAATGGAGACAACTGTCTAAATAACTCAAAGCGTTCACGAATCAACAAAAAATACGAAGCTCTGATCGTCGGTCAGCGTGATCGGGCGCAAACGGGAAGCGCGCCTTCAGGCTCAGGTGAAGTCCGCGATTGTGCCCGGGGCTTTTGTCAAAAAAACGCGGTCTTACTCGTCGCCCACCTGCAGGGCTGCCAGAAAGGCTTCCTGCGGCAGCTCCACGTTGCCCATGCGTTTCATGCGCTTTTTGCCTTCCTTCTGTTTTTCCAGCAGCTTGCGCTTGCGGGTGATGTCGCCGCCGTAGCACTTGGCGGTGACATTCTTGCGGAAGGCGGACACGGTTTCCCGCGCGATGACCTTTTGTCCTATGGCGGCCTGAATGGCCACCTCGAACAACTGGCGGGGAATGGTCCGCTTGAGCTTGAGGGCCAGGGCGCGGCCGTAAGTATAGGCCTTGTCGCGGTGGACAATGACGGCCAGGGCGTCCACGGGGTCGCCGTTGAGCAGGATGTCGAGCCTGACCAGCTGGGACTGCCGGTAGTCAATGGGCTCGTAGTCCATGGAGGCGTAGCCCCTGGTGCCGGATTTCAGGCGGTCGAAAAAGTCGTACACAATTTCCGCGAAGGGCATTTCGTAGGTGATGACCACCCGCTGGGAAGTGATATAGCCCAGATTCTTCTGGATGCCGCGCTTTTCCTCGCAGAGTTTGAGCACGTTGCCCACAAACTCGCCCGGCACATGGATGTCCATGCGCACAAAGGGCTCGTAAAGGGCGGCGATTCTGCCCGCGTCGGGCAGCTTGGAGGGGTTGTCGATGGTCAGGGTTTCGCCGCCCGTGGTGTCCACCTTGTAAATGACCGAAGGGGCGGTGGCGATGAGCTCCACCTGAAACTCGCGCTCCAGCCGCTCCTGGATGATTTCCATGTGCAACAGGCCCAGAAAGCCGCAGCGGAAGCCGAAGCCCAGGGCCGTGGAGGTTTCCGGCTCAAAGGAAAAGGCCGCGTCGTTCAGCTGGAGTTTTTCCAGGGCGACTTTCAGGTTTTCGTAATCCGCGGCGTCGGTGGGGTAGAGGCCGCAGAAGACCATGGGCTGCACTTCCTTGAAGCCGGGCACGGGCGTATCGGCCGGGCGTCCGGCCAGGGTGATGGTGTCGCCCACCCGCGCGTGCCCCAGTTCCTTGATATTGGCGCACAAAAAGCCCACCTCGCCGGCGCCGAGTTCGGTCACATCCACCGCGTCGGGGGAAAACACGCCCAGGCGGATAACTTCATATTCCCGCCCGGCGGCCATAAGCCTGATTCGATCCCCGGTGCGCAGCACGCCGTCCATGATGCGGAACAGCACCACCACGCCCTGATAGGAATCGTACCACGAATCAAAAATAAGGGCCTTGAGCGGAGCCTGCGGATTGCCCGCGGGGGCGGGCAGGCGCTGAACCACGGCGTCGATGACCTGATCAATATTAAGTCCGGTTTTGGCCGACACGCTCACGGCGTCGGCGCAGTCCAGGCCGATGCTTTCCTCTATTTCGGCCTTGACCCGGTCGGGATCGGCGCTGGGCAGGTCGATTTTGTTGAGCACGGGCACAATTTCGTGGTCGTGGTCGAGGGCCAGATACACGTTGGCCAGGGTCTGGGCCTCCACGCCCTGGGTGGCGTCCACCACCAGCAGCGCTCCGTCGCACGCGGCCAGCGAGCGTGACACTTCATAGTTGAAATCCACATGGCCCGGCGTGTCGATAAGGTTGAGAACATAGGCGCGCCCGTCCCTGTCTTTGTAGGGGATGCGCACGGTCTGCGCCTTGATGGTGATGCCGCGCTCGCGTTCCAGATCCATCTTGTCCAGATACTGGTCGCGGGCCTCGCGGTCGCTCACCAGGTCTGTATATTCCAGAATACGGTCGGCCAGGGTGGATTTGCCATGGTCGATATGCGCAATGATGCAGAAATTGCGGATGTGATCCAGAGGGGTCATGGCGTTCTCAGGGGGTGATTTTCCCAAAGCCGGGCAAGGCGAGCCTGCGCTCCAGCCGGTTCAGCAGCCAGGTGGCCAGACTGACCATGGCGAGATAATAGCAGGCCGCCGCGAAGTAGACTTCCGTGGGGCGGAAGGTGCGCGAAACCAGCACCTTGGCTTCGCCGGTCAGCTCGACGCAGGTGACCAGATAGGCCAGGGAGGAGTATTTGACAAGATAGATGATTTCATTGCCGCAGCCCGGCAGGGCGCGGCGTACGGCCTGGGGCACCACCACGGACAGAATGGTCTGAAGCCTGGTCATGCCGAGCGCCTCGGCGGCCCGGATTTGCCCCTGCCGTATGGACAGAAGCGCCCCGCGCACATATTCGGACTGGTAGGCTCCGGTGCACAGGATAAAGCCAATCAGCGCGGCCGGGTAAGGCTCAAGATAGATGTTCAGGTAAGGAATGCCGGGCAGACCGAAATACAGAATTAAAAGCTGAACCGTGAGGGGCACCCCCCGGATGACCGCCACGGCCGAATCGGCCACGCGCCTCATCCACGGCGTGCCAAACACCCGCACCACGCCGGTGAGCACACCCAGGCAGCCGCCGATGAGGGCGGCTGGAATCACCAGGGCCAGGGTCATGGCGAGGCCCCGGTTCAGCTGCGGAATCACCCGTTCCATAAGAAAGGTGGGGTCAAGCATATCCAGCATCTTTAAACCCCGGCGCCGCGGCCTGGCGCGGGCTCGCCCTCTTTTTCCGTGTCATCCGCCGCCGGCCGCAGGTCGGCCAGCCTGCCGCAGAAGTCGCTGGTGCGTGTGCGCGCGCCCGGCGCCAGCAGTACCGCCGGAGAATCCTGCTCAATGATGCGCCCGCCCTGCATGAACAGAATTTCCGTGGCGAGGGAGCGGGCGAAATCCATCTGGTGGGTGGCCATAATCATGGGCATGCCGTTGGCGGCAAGGTCGCGGATAACCGCCAGCACTTCGCCCACCAGCTCCGGATCAAGGGCCGACGTGGGTTCATCCAGAAGCAGCATTTTGGGATCCATGGCCAGGGCGCGGGCAATGGCCACGCGCTGTTTCTGGCCGCCCGAAAGCTGGGCGGGGTAGAGTGCGGCCCGGTTGGCCAGCCCCACGCGCTCCAGTTCCTGCATGGCGCGCTGGCGGGCCCGCGCCCTGGCCTGTCCGCGCACCTTGCGCAGGGCCAGGGCCACATTGTCCACGGCGGAAAGGTGATCAAACAAATTGAAATCCTGAAAGATCATACCCACACACTGGCGCAGTCCGCACAATTCGGCCGTGCTGGACGGGTGGATGAGTTTTCCCTCCAGCCACACTTCGCCCCTGTCCGGGTGCAGCAGGTAATTGAGGCATTGCAGAAAGGTGCTCTTGCCCGCGCCGGAAGGGCCGATAAGCACCTTGATATCGCCCGGCCGCATGGTCAGTGATACGTCGTCCAGAATGGTGCGCCCGCCCAGAATTTTGGTGATGCCCACCGCCCGCAGCAACACGCCGTCA
This sequence comes from Desulfovibrionaceae bacterium, assembly GCA_022510785.1. GTDB lineage: Bacteria > Desulfobacterota > Desulfovibrionia > Desulfovibrionales > Desulfovibrionaceae > Mailhella. The sequence goes on from JAFLSV010000007.1 coordinate 70,041, forward strand.
TCGGACGGGGAAGCGGGGGGGGCGGCGGGCGAAGCGTCGGAAACGGGCGCGGCGATCATGGGCGTTCTCCAAAACGGCCTTACAGTCCTGTCAGCGCGTAACCGGGGATGCGTACCCTGCGTTCCAGGCGGCGCAAAAGGCTGAGGCCGATCATGGTGATGACGAAATACAGAAGGCCCGCTGTGATATACAGGGGCAGATGCTCATAGGTGCGGGAGGCCACAAAATGGGTGCGGGCCATAATTTCCGGCGTGCCCAGAGCGAAGCACAGGGCCGAGTCCTTGAGCAGAATGGAATACTCGTTGGACCAGCCGGGGATGGACAGCCGCAGGGCCTGGGGCAGCGTCACGCTGCGTATGGCCTGAAGGGTGGTCATGCCCAGGGCCTTGGCGGCCCGCATCTGCCCCTGGGGCAAGGCCTGGAGCGAGCCCCGGAAAATCTGGGACTGATAGGCCGAGCTGGCCAGCCCCAGCACCACGCACGAGGCGCCTATGGTGCCCACATCCAGATCCAGCGCGTTGAATATTCCGTAATAGAACAGAAAAAGCAGCAGCAGGATGGGCACGCCCCGGAAAAACCACACATACAGCCCCACCAGACGGGCCGCCGGGCGCGGGGCATAGGTCTGGATGACGGCCAGCGGCAGGCCCAGGCAAAAGCCCAGAGCCAGCGCGCCCAGCACCAGAGCGATGGTGACCAGGGTTCCCTGCAGTATGTAGGGGAAGGCTTCGGCAATGGTCGAGAACATGACGGCCTGACCTGAAGGCTGGAGGGCGGAAAACAAAAAAAGCGGGAGGCGGCGTCACGTTCCGCCCCCCGCAGGAAAGGGCCCGCCTATTTGAGATACTTGTTTTGAAGTTCCACCCAGTAGGGGTTGGCCATCAGTTTCCTGTAGCCCTCGTTGATGAGCTCAAGAAGCTCGGTGTCATCCTTGTTGACGGCCACGCCGAACACGTCGTCCGGGGCGAAGGTGCCGACAATCTTGACCGCCTTGCCCTTGTTGATGGCGTCATTGGCCGGGGCGCTGTCCAGGGCGATGGCGTCAATGCGGCCGTTCAGCAGGTCTTCCACGGCCATGGGGGAAGAGTCGTAAAAGCGCAGATCAAAGGCCAGTTTCTCTTCGGCCTTTTTGGTTTCCAGGTATTCGTGCTCGTTGGTGCCGCGCTGCACGCCGAGGCGGTATTTGCCCTGCATGACCTCATTGACGGTCAGGGTGGAATCCTTGCCGGTCAGAATGACTTTGGCAATGGTGAAGTAGGGCTCGGAGAAAGCCACGGCGGCGGCCCGTTCCGGCGAAATGCTCATGCCGGAGCATATCATGTCAATTTTTTTGCCCAGCAGGGCGGGGATAATGCCATCCCAGTCCATGGGCTGGTGCTGAACCTCAAAACCCATCGCGTTGGCGATCCAGTTCATGGCATCCACGTCAAAGCCGGAGGGCTTGCCGTCTTCGCCCACATACGCGAAGGGCGGGTAGTTGGCGTCAATACCGTTGATGTAGGTTTTGGCGGCGGCCGGAACAGCGCAGCACAAGGCAAGGGCCAGGGCCGCAAGCGAGAGGGACAGACGTTTCATAATGATGCTACCTCATGAGATTGGCGACGTGGTTTTCGTGTTAACCCTTTGATCTCTCTATCGCAAAAATCCGGCAGATGCAAGACACAAGACCCCAATGCCGGCCACGCATCCCGCCGGTCCGGCGTCTGCGGTTTTGCCGCATGCAGGCCGCAGGTGGGGCGCCTCAGTTTTTCTCGGCCTTCACCACGCTCAAAGGCCCCGACGCCTGGCACACAGGCATCACTTCCAGTCTGTTGATGTTGACATGGGCGGGCAGATGGGTGACCCAGCGCACGGTTTCCGCAATATCGTCAGGCACCAGGGGGCAGGTTCCCTCATACACCTTGTCGGCTCTGGCCTGATCGCCCTTGAAGCGCACCAGGGAAAATTCGCTTTCGCACAGGCCGGGTTCGATATTGGTCACCCTGACCGCCGTCCCCAGCAGATCCGTGCGCAGACTGAGCGAAAACTGTTTGACAAAGGCCTTGGTGGCGCCATAAACGTTGCCGCCCCTGTAGGGATAGGTGCCCGCTATGGAGCCCAGGTTGACGATATGCCCCCGGTTGCGGGCCACCATGCCGGGCAGCACGGCGCGCGTGGCGTACAGCAGGCCCTTGATGTTGGTGTCAACCATGGTTTCCCAGTCGTCAAGGTCGGCTTCCTGACCGGTGCTCAGACCCAGGGCCAGGCCGGCGTTGTTGACCAGCACGTCGGGCTCGGCCCAGGGGGCGGGCAGGTGGCCCAGCGCGGCGCTCACGGCGTTTTTGTCGCGCATGTCCAGCTCCAGGGGCAGAAAGGCCGCGCCCCATTCCGCGCTGAGGGCGTCAAGGCGTTCCTTGCGGCGGCCCGTGCCCGCGACATTCCAGCCTTCCTTGATGAACAGGGCGGCCGTGGCCCGCCCGAAGCCCGCCGTGACACCGGTGATGACAATGGTTCGTGGCATGTTTTTCTCCCAGGCTGAGACAGCGATGATGGAGCGCCGCGCGCGGCGCGCTTTTCTGGTCAGGGCATCTGTTCCGGTCATAAGCGCAAGCCTGGGTCATGGCAAGGGGGGAGGCGGCCCTGTTCCTGTGAGGGAGGCATTCACTTTTTCGCTGATTTCAGGAAAGATTTTCTTTGAATTTCAAAGCATTGAGCAGCCATTTTCATTGATATGGTGAATGTTTTCAGTGAGGCACAGGCTTGACAAAAGCAAGACGGGCGGCTAGGTTCAAGCCGCTGAATGTCAGGCAGACAGCAAGGAGAGGTGGCCGAGTGGCCGAAGGCGCTCCCCTGCTAAGGGAGTATACCTCATAAGGGTATCCAGGGTTCAAATCCCTGCCTCTCCGCCAGAAATTTTTTCACAGAATGCCAAAGAAATCCGGAAATCGTTGAGAGTGAACGATTTCCGGATTTCATTTTATCCAGTGAAGGGTAACAAGAACCCAAAAAAACCGCCTCTTGTCTGGGTAATTTCCAGGGTATAATACTGGAACCGAGTTCACGCCAAAGAAGTTACCCACATTCCACCGAGGAGGCGACATGGCCTTGACCATCAAGGGAATTGAGGCAGCAAAGCCCAGACTCGACAAGAAAAGCGGAACACTGAAGCCAGTCCGGCTCTCGGACGGCAACGGCCTCTATCTGGACGTCACCGAGACAAGCAAGCGCTGGCGGGCGCGTTATGCCTTTGAGGGCAAGGAGCAAATGCTCTCCCTGGGCAAGTATCCCGTGGTGGGGCTGAAAGAGGCGCGGGAGAAAAATTTCCTGCTTCGGCAGCAGATCGCCCAGGGCATCAACCCCTCTCTTGAGCGTAAGAAGGAAAAGAGCCTGGTCAAGGAAGCCATCCAAGAAGAAAAGCGCATCGCCAAAGGTGAAGCCCATCCCCTGAGCGTGGAAGCCGTTGCCCTCGACTGGCTGGAGGACGTGCGCAAGACCTGGAAGCCAAGCACCTATGCGGGCGAGAAAAAGCGCATCCTCAAACATATCATCCCCGCACTGGGGGCTAAGCGCATTGATGACGTCAAGCCGGCGGATGTTCGGGCTCTGTTTGCAAAGCTGGAGGCCGAAAACAAGAGCGATACCCTGCGCAAGATAGCCGAAAACACGGTGCGCATTTTCAATTTTGGCATCGCCGTAGGCAAGTGCGAAAACAACCCAGCCTATGCCATCTGGAAGGGCCTTTCTTTTCGGCGGCCTGATCCCAATCGGGGCTTTGCCACCATCACCAGACCCGACAAGGTGGGAAAACTGCTGCTGGATATCGAAACCACCATGAGCGAACACTGCGGCCTTGAAGTGGCTTCCGCCCTGCGGCTGGCTCCCTATGTCTTTTTGCGGCCCGGCACACTGGTCAAGGGCGAGTGGGCGGAAATCGACTGGCAGTCTGCCGAATGGCACATTCCCGGCCTCAAGATGAAAAACAACAAGCCCCACGTGGTGCCGTTGGCCCGGCAGGTGCTGGCCCTTCTGGATACTTTGCGCAAGTACACGGGCGAGGGCCAATATCTTTTTCCATCATGGGGCAAGGCCGGACACCTGAGTACCAACGCCCTGCTCAAAGCCATTCATATCACAGGGTATGGCTCACGGGAATTTACCGCTCACGGTTTCCGGCACATGGCCGTGACCCTTTTGAAAGAAATGGGATTCCCCCATGACGTCATCTATCTGCAACTCTCCCATACGCTGGAACGGGACTCAGCCAAAGCCGCTTATGCCAAGGCACAGTTCCTGCCGCAACGGCACGAAATGATGCAGACCTATGCTGACTATTTGGACACATTACGCGAAAAAGCACGGCAGTCAGCATAAAAGGAAAGACACGCCCCCCTCCCTATTCCAGAGATTCCGCGATACGGCGCGACCGAGGTATGACCTTGATCGCGCCGTTTCTCTTTTCCCCATATCCCCCCTGTGCTTCCACGTTTGCCGGTTTCGTCAACGCCCCCAGGCCAGGCCATCTTTTCCATTCGCTCCGGGCCTGTTGCAGGCTTCGGTTTCAGGCCCTTCCCGAACAACGCACTAAGCCTGGCAATTTGATGCCGTTCACTTTTCCGTCTGCCGCCCATTACTGCCCGCAATGTGCCGGAAGCGGCCACTCTGTCAAGGCCAGGCCCTTCGGGCGGCTTGCGCCGACCTTGACAGTCGTGGCCGGGCTTCCGGCATCAAATACTCGCGGGCAATGGGCGGGGACGGCTCC
>JAFLSV010000008.1 GCA_022510785.1 Desulfovibrionaceae bacterium
ATCCTGGGCGGCGGCCCCAACCGCATCGGCCAGGGCATCGAGTTCGACTACTGCTGCTGCCACGCATCCTTCGCCCTGCGGGACGAAGGCGTGCAGGCCATCATGGTCAACTCCAACCCCGAAACCGTGTCCACCGACTACGACACGTCGGATCGCCTGTACTTCGAGCCCCTGACCTTCGAGGACGTGATGCATATCGTCCACCTCGAAAAGCCCGACGGAGTTATCGTCCAGTTCGGCGGGCAGACGCCCCTCAACCTGGCCGTGCCGCTCCAGCGGGCCGGGGTGCCCATTCTGGGCACCAGCCCGGACGCCATTGACCGCGCCGAGGATCGCGAGCGCTTTCAGGCCCTGCTGCAAAAGCTGCACCTGCGCCAGCCCGCCAACGGCACCGTCACCAGGCTGTCCGAGGCCAGGGAGGTGGCCGCCCGCATCGGCTACCCGGTCATTGTGCGGCCCAGCTATGTGCTGGGCGGCCGGGCCATGATGGTGGTGTACGACGAGGAAGACCTGGCCGACTATTTCCGCAGCGTGGTGGGCACCGACACCCCCGAGCACCCCATCCTCATCGACCAGTTCCTGGAAAACGCCATCGAAGTGGATGTGGACGCCCTGGCCGACGGCAAGGATGTCTATGTGGCCGGCATTATGGAACATATCGAGGAAGCGGGCATTCACTCCGGCGATTCGGCCTGCGTGCTGCCGCCCTATTCGCTGTCCGGCCACATCGTGGATGAAATCACCCGGCAGACCGTGGAACTGGCCAAGGAACTGCGCGTGGCGGGCCTTATGAACATTCAGTTCGCCGTCAAGGACGGCATGGTGTTCATTCTGGAAGTGAACCCCCGCGCCTCGCGCACCGCACCCTTTGTGTCCAAGGCCACGGGCGTGCCCCTGCCCCGCCTGGCCACCCAGATTATGCTGGGCAAGACCTTGCGGGAACTGGATCCCTGGTCCATGCGCAAAAGCGGCTATGTGTCGGTCAAGGAGGCGGTGTTCCCCTTCAAACGCTTCCCGGGCGTCGATATCCTGCTCGGCCCCGAAATGCGCTCCACCGGCGAGGTCATGGGCATCGCCGCCAGCTTTGAGGAGGCCTTCCTGAAAGGCCAGCTGGCCGCCGGACAGAAGTTGCCCCGCTGGGGCAAGGTCTTCCTGTCGGTCAACGACCGCGACAAGGCCCAGGTGGCCGATGTGGGCAGGGCCTTCGCCAACCTGGGCTTTGAGCTCATCGCCACCTCGGGCACGGCCTCGCTGCTGCGGCGCAACGGGCTCAACGTGGAAACGGTGCTCAAAATGTACGAGGGCCGCCCCAATATCGTGGACATGATCAAAAACGGCGAGGTGGCGCTGCTCATCAATACCGCCTCGGGCAAGCGCACGGCCAACGATTCCAGGGCCATCCGCGAGGCCACCCTGCACTACGGGGTGCCCTACACCACCACCATGTCGGGCGCCCGCGCCATTGCCCGCGCCATCAATGCCATGCAGAACGGCGACATCCGCGTGGAAAGCCTCCAGGCCTACTATGAGGCCTCACCCATCGCCAAAGGACAGAACGCATGAAAGCCCTGCTCGCTCTTGAAGACGGCTTTTTTCTGGAAGGCGAATCCTTTACCGGCCCCATCGACGAAGCCGGGGGAGAAGTCATCTTCAACACGGCCATGACCGGTTACCAGGAACTGCTGACCGATCCCTCCTACACCGGCCAGATGGTGTGCATGACCTGGCCCCTGGTGGGCAATTACGGCATCAATCCCGAAGACATGGAGTCGGGCCGCATTCACCTTTCGGCCCTGCTGGTCAAGGAATGCTGCAAGGTTCCCTCCAACTGGCGCTCAACCGAAAGCCTGCCCTCCTTCCTCATGCGCCACGGCGTGGCCGGCGTGGAGGGCCTGGATACCCGCGCGCTCACCCTGCACCTGCGCAACCACGGGGCCATGCGCGGCATACTTTCCAGCTCCGAGCTCGACCCCGCGGCTCTGGCCGCTAGGGCCCGCAGCCTCCCGGGCATGGAAGGGCAGAATCTGGTGCCCCGCGTGGCTCCGGCCGCGCCCTACCGCTGGATAGCCGACCCGGGCCACGCCTGGGGCAAGGGCGGCCGCCCCCAAGCGGTGACGCTGAACCCCGACGGTTCCTACGCCTGGCCCGCCGGCACCGGCCCGGACGGTACGCCCGCCGTGCGCATTGTGGTCTATGACTTCGGCATCAAGTGGAATATCCTGCGCCTGCTCACGGCCCATGGCATGGAACTGCTCATCGTGCCGCCCTCCTTCAGCTTTGATCAGGTGAAGGCTGTGGCCCCGGACGGCATTTTCCTGTCCAACGGGCCGGGTGACCCCGCCACCCTCAAGGACGAAATCGCCACCATTGCCCGGCTGGCCGATACCTACCCCATGGCGGGCATCTGCCTGGGGCACCAGCTGCTGGCCCACGCCCTGGGCGGCTCCACCGCCAAACTGAAGTTCGGCCACCACGGCTGCAATCACCCGGTGAAGAACCTGCTCACCGGAAAAATTGAAATATCATCGCAAAATCACGGCTTCCATGTGCTGCCCGAGAACATAGAGCCCACCCATATCAACCTCAACGACCACACCGTGGAGGGCTTCCGCCACCCCGCAAAGCCCATCATCACCGTGCAGCACCACCCCGAGGCGGCCTCCGGCCCCACCGACTGCCGCCCCTTCTTCACCTACTTCAAGGATATGGTGCTGGAACATAAAACGAGAAATTGACCAGGCGCTTTTCCCGGCACACGCTCATGCCCCAAAAATACCCTTAACTCAAGGAGACTGCGGGAGAGAAAAACATATGCCCAAAATTACCATATACCATGATGATAATCTCAACGTATTAAAAAAGCTACCCAGCGAATGCGTTGATATGATATATATTGACCCGCCATTTAATACAGGAAAAATACAACAAAGAACCCAGATAAAAACCATTGCTGACGAGGAAGGCGACCGAACAGGATTTAAAAACAAGCGTTATAAAACTATTAAGCTTGATACAAAGGGATACAATGATAAATTTGACGATTTTTTAGGCTTTCTCCGTCCCAGGATGGAAGAAGCGTACAGAATTTTAAAAAGAAATGGATCTCTTTTTTTTCACTTGGATTATAGAGAAATCCATTATTGCAAGATAATGCTGGATGAAATTTTTGGCAGAGAATCTTTTATTAATGAAATCATATGGGCCTATGACTACGGGGCGCGATCAAAAAACAAATGGCCTGCCAAGCACGACAATATTCTCTGGTATGCCAAAAATCCTGATGATTATACATTTAATTATGATGAAATGGACAGAATACCCTACATGGCGCCCGGACTTGTGGGAAAAGAAAAAGCCGAACGGGGCAAAACCCCGACTGATGTCTGGTGGCATACCATTGTCAGCCCAAACGGGAAAGAAAAGACAGGCTATGCCACACAAAAACCGCTTGGCATCATTTCCCGTATTGTAAAAATTCATTCCCACGCCGGAGATCTTCTGTGTGATTTTTTCGGAGGCAGCGGAACTCTTGGAGAAGCGGCTTATATATTAAGCCGAGACTGTATACTTATAGATCAAAATCCAGAAGCTATTGCCGTTATGAAAAAACGATTCCAAAATTTTAATACGGAATGGATAGGCTGTAATGACATTAAAAAATGCCAGTATTCGGAATTAAAAAAATCAGAAAAGGATATTTGCACGACAAAGGAAAATTTAACTCAAGTATCACCTGTATCCGCGCCACTGCCCAAAAGAAGAGCCAACCCCGGAAAAGACAACACCTCACGATCAGCACACTTGGGAGGGACGCCATGCTGACTGACGACAAGCGCATCTATGCAGCTGCCGCTGGCGATCAGGAATTGTGCCTTTTGCCGCGCATGGGCAACCGGCACGGTCTGGTGGCCGGGGCCACGGGCACGGGCAAAACCGTCACCCTGCAAACTCTGGCCGAAGGCTTCAGCGGGCTGGGCGTGCCGGTTTTCCTCACCGACGTGAAAGGTGACCTGGCGGGCGTCAGCCAGCCGGGCGCGCCGCAAGGCAGCATTGCCGCCCGCATCGAGGACTTGGGACTGCGCGGCAAAGGCTACGCCAACCGCGGCTTTCCGGTCTGCTTCTGGGCGCTGGACGAAGGCTCGGGCGCGCCCAAGGGGCACCCTCTGCGGGTCACGGTCAGCGACATGGGCCCCCTGCTCCTGAGCCGCCTGCTTGACCTCAACGATGTGCAGAGCGGCATCATGAGCCTGATTTTCCGCATCGCGGACGATCAGGGCCTGCTGCTTCTGGATCTGAAAGACCTGCGCAGCATGACCGCCTGGGTGGGGGAAAATCGCCGGGATTTCCTGCAGGAATACGGCCAGATTTCCCCGTCCAGCATCGGGGCCATCCAGCGCGGTCTGGTGCGCCTGGAAGAGGAAGGCGCGGATCGCTTTTTCGGGGAACCGGCCCTGCACCTGGAAGATTTGCTGCAAAGCGATCTGTCCGGCCGGGGTGTCATCAATATTCTGGAGGCCGACAGCCTCTTGCGGCGCCCCAGGCTCTATGCCTCCCTGCTCCTGTGGCTGCTTTCGGAACTGTTCGAGCGGCTGCCCGAACAGGGCGACGCGGAACGGCCGCGCATGGTGCTCATGTTTGACGAAGCGCATCTGCTGTTCCGTGACATGCCTGCCGTGCTGCTGGAAAAGGTGGAACAGGTGGTGCGGCTCATCCGCTCCAAGGGCGTGGGGGTCTATTTCATTACCCAGAACCCCGCCGACCTGCCCGCCCCGGTGCTGGGCCAGCTCGGCAACCGGGTTCAGCACGCCCTGCGGGCCTTCACCCCGGCGGATCGCAAGGCCGTCCGCGCGGCGGCCCAAACCTTCCGCCCCAATCCTGACTGGGATGCGGAAGACGTCATCAGCGCCCTGTCCACGGGCGAGGCCCTCGTTTCCTTTCTGGATGCCAAGGGCGCGCCCGCCGTGGTGGAGCGCGGCCTCATTCTGCCGCCTGAAGGCCGGGTTGGCCCTATCAGCGATGAGGAACGCCGGAGCATCCTGGCCTCGTCGCGCCAGGCCGGGCGCTATGATACGCCGGTGGATCGGGAATCCGCCTACGAGCTGCTTTCCGCCCGCTTTGCCGAACGCCAGCAGGCGGAAAGCGAGGCGAAACGCCTCAGGGAAGAGGCAAAGCAGGCCAGGGAGGCGGAAAAGCAGCGCCGCGAGGCGGAACGCGAGGCCCTGCGGCAGGAAAGGGAGGCCAGGCGCCAGGCCAGGGAAAACCCCAACCTGCTGGGACAGGTCTTTCAGGATGTCACCCGGCAGGCCCGGCGCACCGTCACCAACAGTGTGGGCCGCCAGATAGGCAATACCATATTGCGCGGCGTGCTGGGCAGCCTGTTCGGAGGAAAAAAGTAAGGGGGCATCGTCACGCTGGCGCCGGCCGCTTTGCGCGTGACGCCTCTTTTCGCCCCATGCCTGATTTTCGGGGCTGCCGGAGGTATCGGCGGCCCCTTTGCCTGGTATGGTTTAATTCTCGTCCTCAGCTTGCCTTCCCCGGCGGATATCCTGTATGCTAATGCCCGGCAGGCTGCGGCATGGTGCCGGGCCTGTCTCTTGTCTCCCTTTTGCCGCGAGGTGATTGCTATGGCACAACACGTTCTGATCATTGGCGGAGTAGCCCTGGGCCCCAAGGCTGCCTGCCGTTATAAACGCCTTCAGCCTGACGGCCATGTCACCATGATCGACCAGGGCTCCTATATTTCTTACGGGGGCTGCGGTATTCCGTATTTTGTCTCCGGCGATGTGGGGTCTATGGACGCCTTGCGCCAGACCTCGGCCCATGTGATACGCGACCCTGAATTTTTTGAAAAAATGCGCGGGGTGGAGGTGCTGACCCAGACGCGCGCCCTGTCCATCAACCGCCAGCAGAAAAGCGTGACGGTGGAAAATACCGTCAGCGGTGAAAAGCGGGACCTGCCCTATGACAAGCTGGTCATCGCCACCGGCAGCTCGCCTAAAATACCGCCCATCCCCGGTCACGACCTTAAAAACGTCAGCACCGTCACCTGCCTGGAAGCGGCCCAGGCTGTGCAGTCGGCCTGCGCGGCGCGGAAAATACAGCACGCCGTCATTGTGGGCGGGGGCTTCATCGGGCTGGAAATGGCCGCGGCCCTGGCTGATCAGTGGGGCATCCAGACCACGATCATCGAAGTGCTGGATCACCTGCTGCCCGCCCAGCTTTCACCCAATCTGGCCCAGATGGTGCGGCACGATCTGGAAGAGCTGGGCATCACCGTGCTGACCGGTGAAAAAGTGACGGAGCTCAAAGGCAAAGACGGCGCGGTCTGCCAGCTGATTACCGACAAGCGCACGCTGGATGCCGACTATGTCATCTTTTCCGTGGGCGTGACGCCCAATTCCCAGATCGCGGCCGACGCGGGCCTTGTCTGCCACCCGCGCGGGGGCATTGTGGTCAACTCGCACATGCAGACCAGCGATCCCGACATCTATGCGGGCGGCGACTGTGTCGTGCTGCGCAACCTCATTTCCGGCGAACAGTCCTATCTGCCCCTGGGCTCGCTGGCCAACCGCCAGGGCCGCGTCATTGCCACCAACCTGGCCGGCGGCGACGATGTGTTCGAGGGCATGGTGGGCACCTGGTGCGTCAAGCTGAACAAAATGAACGCCTGCGGCACCGGGCTGACCCTGGTTCAGGCCAGGCGCGCGGGCTTTGACGCCGTGGCGGTCTCCATGGAGCAGCTGGACAGGGCCCACTTCTACCCCGAAAAAAATATGATGAGCCTGGAAGTGGTGGTGGACAAGCCTTCCCGCCGCGTGCTGGGCATGCAGGGCTTTTGTGTCGACGGCATCGCCCTCAAGGCCCGCATCGACGCCGTGGCCGCCATGCTTCAGTTCGCGCGGCCCACACTCAACGACCTGGCCAATCTGGAAGTGGCCTACGCGCCGCCTTTCGCCGCCGCCATGGACGTGGTCAACACGGTGGCCAACGTGGCGGATAACGTGCTGGCGGGCCGCCACAAGGTTGTCGGCGCGGGTGAATTCGTCAGCATGTGGGAACGGCGGGCCGAAAACCACTGCGTGGTGGTGGACGGGCGTCCGGCTCAGGCCGGGCACGAGCTGGCCGAAAAGTATCCCGGCCTGTGGCTGACCATTCCCATGGAGGAACTGGCGGAGCGGATGCACGAAATTCCCCGTGACCGCCCCGTGGCCCTCATTTGCAACAGCGGCTCCCGCGCCTATGACATGCAGCTCAAAATGCGGCGGGCGGGCATTGATTCGGTAAACTCCGAAGGCGGGATGCAGGCCATGAAAAAACGCGGGCAGACCTTTTAATGGTCTGTCCGGCGCGCAGGCCGCCCGGCATCGTCCATGAAACACCCGGCGCGGTTCTGAACTGAGGGTGAAGCCGGGCGACCCCAAAGCCGGGGGCACTGCCCCCGGCTGTCTTCCGTTCCGGAACCAGCCGCTTTCCGAACCCAAGGGGCATCGTGTTCTTCCCGGTTTGGCTGGAGATAGTGTCAGCACCGCTTCCCCGTGCCCAAGGATATTGCATGCAGAATCACACATGGTTTGCCGAGCGCCGCGAGCGCCTGCGCCGCCTCATGGCCCGCGAAGGCCTCGACGCGCTGCTCGTCAGTCACCCCGCCAACCGCTATTACCTGTCCGGCTTTGAACTGCACGACGGCCAGTGCAACGAAAGTTCCGGCTGCCTCCTGCTGACCCGCGGCGGCCAGGACTGGCTGTGCACGGATTCCCGTTACGAGGAAGCCGCCGCCGGCCTGTGGGAACGCGAGCGGGTGTTCCTGTACCAGGGCTCACCGGCCGAGGACGTGCGGGCGCTTATCAGGGACAAGGTTTCAGGCACCACGGGCTTTGAGGCGAAAATTCTGTCCTGGGACTATGTGCGCCGGATAGAACCGGGGCTGACACTCAGAGAGGCCGACGGCCTGGTGGAAGAGCTGCGCGTCATCAAGGATGACATGGAAATAGCGCGTCTTGAGCGTTCGGTGCGCCTGAACCACGACATGCTGGCCTGGCTGCCGTCCATCCTGACCGCGGGCCGCAGCGAAGCGGACATTGCCTGGGCCATGGAAAAATATTACCGGGAAAACGGCGCTTCGGAAAACAGCTTTCCGCCCATTGTGGCCAAGGACGCGCACGCCGCCCTGCCCCACTACCGGCCGGACAAGCCCGCCGTGTTGACGCCCAACTGCCATGTGCTGGTGGATCAGGGCGCAAGGGTGGATCAGTATTGCTCGGATCAGACCCGCACCTTCTGGGTAGGCGACAAGCCCTCGGATCGCTTCCTCAAGGTGCTGGAAAGCGTGCGTGAGGCCCAGCGCCGGGCCATAGCCCATATCCGCCCGGGCGTGAGCGGGCGCGAGGTTCATCAGGTGGCCGTGGACTTTTTCGCCTCGCGGGGGCAGGAAAAGGCCTTCACCCACTCCCTCGGGCATGGCGTGGGGCTGGAAACCCACGAGGAACCACGCCTGAGCCCGCGCAGCACCACCAAACTCCGGCCCGGCATGATTGTCACCGTGGAGCCCGGCCTCTATTACCCCGGCTGGGGCGGCGCGCGCTGGGAATATATGGTGCTGGTCACCGAAGACGGCTGCCGGGTGCTGTGAAGCGGCACCGGGGACGGGCTTCTCCACGGGCAGGATCAACGGCCTTTGCTCTATGAAAAGCGCCGCGGAAAATCCGCGGCGCCTGTCTGTAAGCCGTGCCGCGCCCCGCTTGTGACAGGCCCGGCCGCCCCAGGCGAGCGGGGTATGACGGCGTTTCCGCCGCCACCCCCGGGTCTTCAAGGCGTCGCCCCGCGCGGACGGGGCCTGGGCTTACACGGTTATAAGCTCATATTTGGCCGTGCCCAGGCCGATCTTTTCGGCGTGTTCAATCTGACTGCGCCAGTCGGTGGTGGGATGAACATCCGTAAAGTGATCGTGATGCGTGCGTTCGCGCTGGGACAGGATGCTGGACTCAATAACGGGCGCGGCGTTGACCGCGTCAATGCAGGCCTGATCCAGGGCCACGGGGTCAAAGCTGGCGAACATGCCCAGGTCAGGCACCAGGGGCACGTCGTTTTCGCCGTGGCAATCGCAGAACGGCGACACCTGATTGACAATGCTGATGTGGAAATGGGGCCGGCCATCCACCACGGCCTTGGCGTATTCGGCCATACGGCAATTGAGGTCATAGCTGCCCGCGTCAAAGTTGTTGACTATGGCGTTGTAGTTGCATGTGCCGATACAGCGCCCGCAGCCCGCGCATTTTTCATGATCAATGACGGCCTTGTGATTTTCGCCCATGCTGATGGCCGACTGCGCGCAAAATTTGGTGCAGGTGCGGCAGCCCCGGCACAGCGTCTGATCCACAACGGGCTTGCCGTTGGCGTGCATGGCCATTTTGCCCGCCCGGCTGCCCGAACCCATGCCGATATTCTTGATGGCGCCGCCAAAGCCCGCCAGCTCATGCCCCTTGAAATGCGTCAGTGAAATGAACACATCCGCGTCCATGACAGCCCGGCCGATAAGAGCGCTTTTCAGATAAATTCCGCCCCGCACGGGCACTTCCACATCGTCCGTGCCCTTGAGACCGTCGCCGATGATGATCTGACACCCTGTGGACAAGACCGTATAGCCGTTTTCCTGGGCGGCGCTCATGTGTTCCAGCGCGTCCTTGCGCCGCCCGACATACAGGGTATTGCAATCCGTCAGGAAAGGATATCCGCCGAGCGTCCGCACCGCATCCGCCACGGTTTTGGCAAAATTCGGCCGCAGAAAGGACAAATTGCCGGGTTCGCCGAAATGCAGCTTGATAGCCACATATTTCTGACCCATGTCCATGCTTTCCAGACCCGCGCGCCGGATCAGACTGTCCAGCTTCTGGAGCAGGCTGACGCCAACCTTGCACCTCATATCGGTGAAATACACTGGGGAAGCGTTCATATGCGTCAACTCCTTCAAAAAAATTCAGATCCCGCCGCAAGGGGCCATGCAACCGAGTATTGCTTATACCAGCTTGTCCCCCAATCCGCAAGCGAGACAGCGCCGCGCGACCCAGCCCTTCCATGAAATCCGCCGTTCTTCCCCGCGCCGCCGGAAGAATTTTCCCGCGCATGGGAACAGGCCGCCCCTGCCGCGCGACGGAGCGGGGGGCGGAGGATGAAGCATGCCAAGGCTTCGGCAAAAAAAAGACAAAAAAAGGCCACGGGCGGAAAACTCCGACCGTGGCCGAAAGGACGTTTACAGGCCCATCTTCTGGAAATGATGGATCAAATCGGTCACCCGGCAGGAATAGCCCCATTCGTTGTCATACCAGCTGACAACCTTGGCCAGGGTGCCGTCCTGCACTTCGCAGTATTCGGCCTCCACAATGGACGAGCGGGGATCTCCCTTGAAATCCATGGAAACCAGCGGCTTGTCGCTGATGCCCAGAATACCCTTCAGCCTGCCGTCCGCATAGCTGCGCAGAGCGGCCAGCACCGCGGCGGTGTCGGCGGGCTTTTCCAGCACGGCGCTAAAGTCCACAATGGACACCGTGGGCGTGGGCACGCGCAGCGAATAACCGCTGAAACGCCCCTTAAGGGCGGGAATGACCTCGGCCACAGCCTTGGCCGCCCCGGTGCTGGTGGGAATAATGCTGCACGCGGCGGAGCGTGCCCGGCGCAAATCCTTATGCGGCTGATCGAGGATGCGCTGGTCGTTGGTATAGGAATGCACCGTGACCATGTTGCCCAGTTTTATACCAAATTCATTATGCAGCACCAGGGCCACGGGGGCCAGGCAGTTGGTGGTGCAGGACGCGTTGGACACGATGTGATGGCGGGCCGGATCGTACATATCCTGGTTGACGCCCATCACCACGGTCAAATCCGGTTCCTTGGCCGGGGCGGTGATAATCACCTTTTTGGCCCCGTTGTCCAGATGCACCTGGGCCTGCTTGGCCGAGCGGAAAATGCCCGTGGATTCCACCACAACATCCACGCCCAGCTTGCCCCAGAGCAGATTGTGCGGATCGCGTTCAGCCAGGCAGGCCACGATCCAGTCACCGACTTTGGCCTTGTCGCCTTCCACCACGGCATCCAGATGGGCGCGGCCGTAACTGGTGTCATATTCGAGCAGGTGAAAATTGGTTTCCGCGTCGAACAGGTCGTTGACGGCCACCACTTCGGCCGTGTCGCGGTAGTGAGCGTGAAGAGCGCGGAACACCTGACGGCCTATGCGGCCGAATCCATTGATGCCTATTCTGACTTTATTCATGGCCTTAGTCCTCGAAAACCTGATAGGAGTAAGTGTTTTGCAGCTCAAAGGCCGCGCCCAGGGCCGCGTGAAGCCGCGCGTTCTGAATGGCCAGGGCGGACACGCCGGCCACGGCTTCCATGAACTCGCACTCGTCCCGCGTGAAGTCGCGTTCCTTGTCGGAGTAAACGCGGATAAGGCCGATGGCCTTGCCGTCCACCATGAGCGGCGTGGACAGCACGGAAATGAGCCCTTCCGTGCGGGCGGCCTGAGGGTACTGAAAGCGGCCGTCACTGGTCGCGTCGCGCAGATGGATGGTTTTGCCCTTCAGCACCTCGCCGTCCATGCCGCTTTTGGCCACCTGCACCGGGCCCTTGCGCATATAGTCCGGGGACAGGCCATACGCCGCGCTGGCCTGCAGCACTTCCCCGCTTTTATCGAGCAGGCGCAGGGTCGAGGCCTTGCACTGCATGGTTTTGGCCGTCTGCTCCGTCACTCTGGCCAGCACTTCGCGCGGGTCAAGGCTGGACGCGATGACCATCACCACCTGGCGCAACGCCTGAAAGTAATCGTGTGTCGTCATGAAATACACTCCTCGTTAAAATCAGAGCAAGTTGGTTAAGCTTGTGCAGAACTTGTATACCCCGTCTCCCGGCGGCAGGCAAGAGAGGCGGGAGGACTGTTTTTTCATGGCCCGCCGCGGCGTGAAAACCGGCCTCCGCCCCCGCGCGCCAATCCCCGGCCGGCAAAACAGCGCCCACAGCGCTGGCACTTTTTTCACAAAAGCCCGGGGCAGGCTCACGGCCGATTCATGCCGGGCTTGCCAAGTGTCACGGCGTGGTTTAGTCTGCACCGCTCGACAACCTCAGCGCTTTTTTGTGGAGGAAGCGCCATGTATCCGGCTTCGTCCATGCCTCAGGAACACGGCACGCTCCTGCCGCTTGTCGACCCCGCCGCCCTGCCGCCCGACCCGGCGCCCCGCAAGGCGACCATTGACGACGTGAGCGGCATGTCGGCCCTGATCAACGAATTTGCCTCCGCCCGCATCATGCTGGCCCGCGGGCCGCTCTATCTGTATCAGACCATCCAGGACTACCGGGTCATTACCGTGCCCCTCAACGGACGCGAGACCGTGGTGGCCTGCGGCGGACTGCATGTGCTGTGGGAGGATCTGGCCGAAGTGCGATCCGTGGCCGTCCATCCAGCCCTGCAGGGCAAGGGACTGGGAGGGGCCGTGGTGCGGGCTCTCATCGAGGATGCGCGCCGCCTCATGGTGCGGCGTGTGTTTACCTTCACCCTGGCGGAGCTCTTTTTCCAAACCCTGGGTTTTTCCGCCATCGCGCGCGAAACCCTGCCGCCCGTGGTGTGGGCCGAGTGCAGCAAATGCCCGAAATTTTATAAATGTGATGAAGTGGGCATGATGCTCCACCTGGGCGCCCAGCCCTCCGCGCGCCCATAGCGCGCACACGCGAACCTGCCCCGGAATACCAGGAACAGCGGCGCGGAAAGCGCCGCCCGCTCCCCCATCAGGAGGCCCCATGTTCAGCCTTAAGCATCGCGATTTTTTAAAAATTGAAGATTTTTCCGCTCCGGAACTGCATTTTCTGCTCAACCTGGCGGCGCGCCTTAAACAGGCCCGCAAGGCGGGCACGGAACCCCGCTTTCTGGAAGGCAGGCGCATGGCCCTGATTTTTGAAAAGGATTCCACACGCACGCGCTGCGCCTTTGAGACAGCCGCCTATGACCAGGGCGCGCATTGCACCTATCTGGGTTCCAGTGGCTCGCAGATGGGCAAAAAGGAATCCCTGGCCGATACGGCCCGCGTCCTGTCCCGCATGTTTGACGGCATCGAATACCGGGGCCACGGGCAGGCCGTGGTGGAGGAACTGGCCCGCCACGCCGGCGTGCCGGTGTGGAACGGCCTGACCAATGAGGCTCACCCCACCCAGGTGCTGGCCGACCTTCTCACCATGCGCGAGCACTGCGCCAGGCCCCTGCACGACATTACCTTCGCCTACCTGGGCGATGCCCGCTACAATATGGGCAATTCACTCATGATGGGCGCGGCCAAGCTGGGCATGAAGTTCCGCTCGGTGGCGCCGCCCGCGCTCCAGACCAGCGCGGGCATCGTCGAGCGCGCCAGGGCCGTGGCGAAGGAAAGCGGCGCCAGCATCCTGTGCACCGACGATGTGGCCGAAGGCGTGGCCGGATGCGACTTCGTGTACACCGATGTGTGGGTCTCCATGGGGGAACCGGAAGAGGTCTGGAAAGAGCGCATCGACCTCCTTCTGCCCTATCAGGTCAACAGCCGTGTGATGGAACTGACCGGCAATCCGGAATGCCGCTTCCTGCACTGCCTGCCGGCCTTCCATGACCGCAAGACCGGCATAGGCGAGGCCATCTATCAAAAATACGGTCTGGAAGCCATGGAAGTGACGGATGAGGTGTTTGAATCGCCCCGCTCCCTGGTTTTTGACGAGGCCGAAAACCGCATGCACACCATCAAGGCCGTCATGGTGGCCACCCTGACCGACGTGCCGCCGGTCTTCATGGAAGATTAACGGCGACGCCCTCGCGAAGACCAAGAGCCGCGCCCGGGCCCGGCGGCAGGCGCGCCGCTCCGGGCCGACCCGGGCCTGGCCCGGCCGGATACCGGCCCGCACGGAATCCGCCATGGCGGGGCGGGACGCGCGCGTGCGGGAACCGGAAGCGCCCCATGTGACTATTTTTTAGCCTTAACAGGCGCGCTTACTGTTCAATTTTTATCCATATACATTCTCTCCCGGACACGGGCAGATCTAAAATATTTATATATTTTAGTATATTACAAATATATCATAGCTCTGGCACGCTCTGTGCAAAGTCTGGAGTCAGGAAGAAAAAGCCCTTCTTCCCCTTGCCTCCCCGAATGGGGGCACACGGTGCTCTCTCCTCACCGCCTCCTCCTGGCCACGGCACTCCCAAACCAAAAGCCTCCCTTTCTCTCCGGGGAGGCTTTTGGTTTTCACAGTCAGAGAGCGGGCTGACGAGGCTTACGCGATCGTGCAGATGTCCACCCAGGACGCGCCGGTGACGCGCTCCAGATCCGCCAGGGAAATTTCCACGGCGTTGTTGGTCGCCCCCGCGGCGGGATACACCGGATCAAAAAGGCGCAGGCTCTCGTCCAGAAAGACGCGAACCCCGGGCGGCGCGGCAAAGGGACAAACCCCGCCCATGGGGTGGCCCACCAGATTTTCCAGCTCGTCAGGCCTGGCAAAACTGGCCTTTTCGCCGAACTGATCCTTGAATTTGCGGTTATCCACGCGCGCCGTGCCCATAACCACCACAATGACGGGCCCGCCCCGGGTCACAAAGGTCAGCGATTTGGCAATGCGGCCGGGCTCACAGCCCAGGGCCGCGGCAGCCAGTTCCACCGTGGCGCTGGATCTTTCAAAGGAACGGTAGGCGCCGGCCAGGCCATGACCGGCCAAAAAACGCCGCACGGCTTCCACACTCACACGCAAGCTCCCGGAGACAGAGGGTGGGTCACGGCTTTCCCTTAGCCGCGGAACGCCGCGCCCGGCCCCGGAGGCCGGACACGCGCCGGCGTTCGGGCGTACCATAGCGCAAAGACGCAGCAGTTTTCAAGGGCGCGGAGGCACACGAACGGCATGCGGCCGGCCAGAATCAGCGCGCCGGAAGACCCGGCACGAGGCCGGCGCCGCTGCGGACGCACAGCGCCCGCAGCGGCGCCCGAAGGCTTATTGCTTGACAATCTCGATGGTTCTGCTCTGGGGCTTGTCAGGTTCCTTGCGGGGAATGGCGATGCACAGCACGCCATCCTTATGCGTGGCGCTGATCTCATCCGCCACCGCATCTTCCGGCAGCGTCAGCACACGCTCAAAGGAACCGTAGGAACGTTCACTGAGATAACAGGCCTCGTTGTCGCCGCTGCCTTCGGACTTTTTTTCGCCCTGAAGAATCAGCACGTGGTCGCGCACCTCGATTTTCACGTCATCAGGCTGGACGCCCGGCAGCTCGACGCTCACGGTATAGGCCTTTTCATTGCTGCGCACATCCAGCCGGGGCATGACGGACGCCGCGCCGCCCGCATGGGACGAACCCAGCCGGGGCAGAAAGCCGAAATCCCACGGGCTCATCATGCCAAACACACTGTCAAAGAGCCGGTCGATATCGTCGTGCAACTGAAGCACCGGCGCATAGGACGAACCCCGCCGCTCATTGTCCGGGCGGACAACGGGACTGGGCCGGGAAGCAAAGCCGCGCTGTGTATTCACATGGGGAGTATACATACTCTAACCTCCTTGTGGAAATCTTTTCTAATATACTTATAAGTCTGGATTTAAATGTGTCAACATCCTGTTGATAAATTCTTTTGCCGGGTACTTTCCAGCCTCAGCGCGCTTTCCCGCTCCTCCGAAAACAGCAGCGCCCCCGTCCATGGCGGAACGGGGGCACTGGGCCGCGCGCGGCCTTTCTCTTCAGAATCCTGTTGTTCAGCCGCCAAAGTCCTTCATCAGATGGTCACGGCCCCGCTGTTCCCCGTCCCGCGCCCCCACGCGAACATGGCGCCGTTGGGCGCGTTCTCGAACACATAGGTTCCGTAAACCAGAGCCCGCCGTTCCACGCGCATGGCGGGCCAGGGACCGAACTGTGCCCCCAGGCTCCGGAGCAGGGCCAGAGCGGTGGGCGTGACGGTTTCTCCCCGTCCCGCGAAGGGACGCACGGGCACCCCCTCCAGAAGTTCCAGCACGGCCGGCGCGGGCACGGGCAGGATGCCGTGGGCGCAGCTGACCTCGCCGTCCGCCATGGGCAGAGGGCTGACCACGAAACGCGAGGGATCAAGCCGGGCAAAAAGTTCGCAGCTGAGGCAGATGTCCAGAATGCTGTCCAAAGCGCCCACCTCGTGAAAGCGGACGTCTTCCGGCCTTTTTCCATGTACGGCGGCCTCGGCTTCGGCCAGCAGGGTGAAGCTTCCTGTGGACAGCTCCCGGCCGGCGGGGCTCAGGCCGCTTGATGCGATAATGGCCACAATGTCCGCCAGGCTGCGGTGAACGTGCTGATGGGGCAGCGTCACCTCGGCGTGCCAGCCGCCCACATGGTTCACCTCGCGCCGGATAAGACGCACAGACCCCGCCAGTTCGGGCAGGATGGAACCCAGGAGGCCATCCAGGGCGTCGCCTTCCATGCCCGTCATGCGCATGAGGCCGGCCAGGAACATGTCGCCGGACAGGCCGGAATGCGCGCGCACGGTCAGCACGCTTCCCCCGCGCGCCGCGGCGTCGCGGGGCGCATCCGCGCGGGCGCGGCCGCGCCCGGAGGAGGCGTCATGATCGTGGGGCGAAGGCTCCCCTGCCTGATGCTGATGGACGTCGCTCATACAAGTTTCCCGGTTCCGGCGCGGCGCGCCGAAACCCGTTGCGGTGCCCGGGCTCCGCCCCGCCCGGAACAGGCGGGCCGTTCCTGTGAATCCTACAGAAAAAAGCAAGGGAAAGCGAGGGGAAAACAGGCAGGATTCTCTCCTGTTGTTGCCCGATTCTCCCAAAGAGCGCCCCATGCGGGCATGGCATTTTTTCTCGACCTTTGCCCTTCCGTCTGGCATGATGGCGGCCGCCCGCGCCTTCTCCGGCCGCTCTGGCCAGCCTCTGCCGGCCGCGCGCGCGGCCCAGGCGCCGGGCAGGAGGCCGGCCGCCCCCAAAGACACAGGGACATGGCCGTGTCGCCCGGTATTGTACCACGCTCCCGGCCACGCGCCGGCAATGCGTCACATCACGAATCAGGATTGTTCATGAACACGGGAACCTTATACGGCGTGGGCATAGGCCCCGGCGATCCGCGCTATCTCACACTCCGCGCCGCGGAGCTGTTGCGCTCGGTGGATGTCATCTTTACCGTGATCTCCGCTCACGCGGAGGACAGCACCTCGCGCAGGGTGGTGGAATACCTCAAGCCCCGCGGGGAAATACGGCTTCTGGTCTTCAGCATGTCCCGCGACCAGGGCGCCCGCGAGGCACAGGTGCGGGCCAACGCCGACGCCATCATCGCCGAGCTGCGCGCCGGGCGTGACTGCGCCTTTGCCACCCTGGGTGACGCCATGACCTACAGCACCTTCGGCTATGTGCTGAACCTCATCCGCGCGGCCATCCCTGATCTCCCCCTGGAAATTGTGCCGGGCATCACGTCGTTCGCCACGCTGGCCGCCAGGACGGAAACCGTGCTGGCGGAACATACGGAAGAGCTCCGGATCATTCCGTCCTTCCGCCCCGACAGGGCGGAACGTCTCGACTTTCCCAGGGGTTCCACCACCATTCTTCTCAAGACCTACCGCAGCCGCGCGGCCCTTCTTGACCGCCTGGAGCGCGAGAATGATGTGGAAATTTTCTACGGTGAGCGGCTCGGGCTGGAGGATCAGGTCGTTCTGACCGGCATGGATGCCATCCGTGAGCGGCCGGAAACCTACCTTTCGCTCCTGATGGTTAAAAAGCGGTAAACCCCGCGTTTGCACGGAGCCGACGCCCTGCGGGAGCGGGGTTCCGCCGCGCCCCGGCCCCGCGAACAGCCCGGCAGGAATACAGGCAAGGATACCTGAGAATGGACATACGCTGGAATCTGAGCGCGTCGGACATAGAAAGGGAGAGCTTCCGCGCCATTGAGTCAGAATGCCCCCTGCGCGAAACACTGCCTGAACCCGAATGGCGCGTGGCGCGCCGCCTTATCCACAGCACGGCGGATATTCATATTGCGGACACGCTGGTCTTTCGCCATCAGCCCATTGACGCGGGCCTGAGCGCCCTGCGCCGCCGCGCCCCCCTGTTCTGCGATTCCAAGATGCTGCGCTCGGGCCTGTCCATGGCGCGCCTGCGCGCGCTTCATCCGGACTATAATCCGGACTGCCTGCACTGCTATATTGACGATCCGGACGTGGTGGCCCGCGCCAGGGCCGAGGGCCGCACCCGCGCCCTGTGCGGCGTGGAAAAGGCGCGCCCCATGCTGGATGGAGCCATTGTCCTCATCGGCAACGCTCCGCTTGCCCTGGCCCGCATAGCCCGCTACATTCTGGAAGAAAAACTGCGGCCCGCCCTGGTCATCGGCATGCCCGTGGGTTTTGTCAACGTGGTGGAGTCCAAGGAGCTGCTGAGCCTCTGCCCCGTGCCGCACATTGCGCTGGAAGGACGGCGCGGCGGCAGTCCGCTGGCCGTGGCCGCCCTGCACGCCATTCTGGAAAGTGCCTGACCCTGACATGTTAAAGGCGGATCCTGCCCCTGACCACAGGAACTGACAATGAAGCACTCACACCAGAAGCTGCGCTGGGGGTACTCCACCGGCGCGTGCGCGGCGGCGGCGGCAACGGCGGCCTGGACAGGACTGGCGCGGGGCGTCCGCCCGGCCAGCGTGCGGGTGCGCTTCCCGGACGGCAGGGATCGGGAACTGCCCCTGCGGCCCGGTACGGCGCACATGGCGGCCATTGTCAAAGATGGCGGCGATGACCCGGACTGCACGCACGGCGCCACCCTGTACGCCGATATCCGCCCCTGCCGGCCGGACGACATGCGGGCGGAGGACTACGCGCTCACGGTGGGCGGAGGCCTGGTCATCCTGCGCGCGGTGGAAGGCATCGGCCTGTGCACCCGCCAGGGGCTGGACTGCGACGCGGGCCGCTGGGCCATCAACCCCGGGCCGCGCCGGATGATCACGGACAACCTCCGCGCCGCCGGGCTGAACGCGGGATGCTGGCTTCTGGAAGTCGGCGTCGAAAACGGCGCGCGCCTGGCAAAGCATACCCTCAACGCCCAGCTGGGGATTGTGGGCGGCCTGTCGCTGCTGGGCACCACGGGACTGGTGCAACCCTACAGCCACGACGCCTATATTCACACCATAGATCTCTGCGTCCGCTCCCATGCGCGGGCCGGCGCCTCGGCGGTGGTCTTCTGCACCGGTGGACGAAGCAGGGCCGGGGCCAGTATCCGGCTTCCGCATCTGCCCCCGGGCGCTTTCGTCCCCATCGGGGACTTTATCGCCGAAAGCCTGGCCGCGGCCTGCCGTTTCGGGATGCGGGACATTGCCGTGGCCTGTATGCCCGGCAAGCTGTGCAAGTACGCGGCCGGCTTCGCCAATACGCACGCCCGCAGGGCCAGTCAGGATATGAAGCTGCTGCGCGCCGAAACGGCCAGAATGCTGCCGGAGGAAAAAGGACTGCACCAGGCGCTCGGGCACAGCGCGTCCGTGCGCGAGGCCCTGCTGTCCATCCCCGAGCCGGCGCGCGAAGGGCTGCTGCGCCGCCTGGCGCGCACCGCCCTTGGTCACTTTGCCCGCCGCTGCGGCGGCGGACAGGCTCTGCGCCTGCTGCTCTTTGACTTTCAGGGCGAATTTATGCTTGAGGAATCACGGCCATGAACGCGCATGTGACCTTTGTCGGCGCTGGCCCGGGCGCGGAAGACCTCATCACCGTGCGCGGCCTGCGAACCCTTGAGGAAGCGGATCTGGTGGTCTACGCCGGTTCGCTGGTCAATCCCGCTCATCTGAAGGCCTGCAAGGCCGGCTGTATCTGCCTGGACAGCTCGTCCATGACCCTGGAGGAGCAGATCGAAACCCTGAGTTCCGCCGCCCTGCAAGGCAGGCGCGTGGTGCGCCTGCACACCGGCGATCCGGCCCTGTACGGCGCCATCAACGAACAAATCCGCGCCCTGGCCGAAAAAGGCGTCAGCGCCTCCATGGTGCCCGGCGTCAGCAGCGTGTTTGCCGCCGCGGCCGCGCTGGGCTGTGAACTCACCTGCCCCGGCGGCAGTCAGAGCGTTGTCCTCACCCGAAGCCCCGGCCGCACCCCCATGCCGGAAAGCGAGGACGCCGCCGCCTTTGCCCGCACCGGGGCCACGCTGGTCTTTTTCCTGAGCGCCGGCAGAGCGGGTGAGCTGACGGACAGCCTCATACGGCGCGGAGGACTGCCCGCGACAACCCCGGCGGCCCTTGTCTACCGCGCTTCGTGGCCCGATCAGCGCATCCTGCGCGGCTCGCTGGGAGATCTGGCCCGTCAGGCCGAAGAGGCGGGCATCGGCCGCCAGGCCCTGATTCTGGTGGGACAGGCGCTGGAACCCGACCTCGCCGCATCCCGCCTCTATGATGCCGGCTTCTCCCACGGGTACCGGAATCAGTTGCCGGACGAAAGCTTTTCCGGCCGCTGCGCCCTGTACGCCTTTACCGACACGGGCCTGACCAGAGCGCGCAACCTCGCCGCCGGGCTGGGACTGCCCGTGCGCGTCTACAGCACGCGGCCCTGTCCGGATCAGGATGCCCATCCGGATGTCGTCCATGTGCCGGGCCAGGATTTCCGCGCCCGCTTTGCCAGCCTGTGGGATCAGTATGACGCGCACATTTTCATCGGCGCCGCGGGCATTGCCGTCCGCGCCATCGCCCCCCTGCTGCGCGACAAGGCGTCGGATCCCGCCGTGCTGGCCTGCCCTGAAAACGGCGCCCATGTGATCAGCCTCTGCGCCGGCCATCTGGGCGGAGCCAACCGGCTGGCCCGCCGCGTGGCCCGCCTGAGTGGCGGACAGGCCGTCATCAGCACGGCCACGGACGTCCGCGATCTGCCCGCTTTTGACGAGGCGGCTGCCCGGGAACAGGCGCGCATTCTCAATACGGAATCCATCAAAGCCCTCAACGCCGCCCTGCTGGACGGCATACCCATCGCCTTCTGCGGGCCGCGCCCGATCTTTGACCGTCATTTCGCCGCCAGCGGGCGGGTCATCTTTGTGGATGACCCGCGTCACATCACACAGTCCCACGTCGTCCTCTGGGACAGGGACGCCGCCTTGCCCCAGGCCGTGTGCCGCCTGGATGTGAGCAGCCGCGCCTTTGTGCTGGGCATCGGCTGCCGGCGGGGGGCCGACCCGCAGACCCTGCGCCTTGCCGCCGAGCGATTCCTCGCCGAGCACGGCCTCAACCCGGGCAGCCTGGCCGCCCTGGCCTCCTGTGATATCAAGACGGACGAGGCGGCCATCCTCGACCTGGGCCGGACATGGGCCGTGCCCGTGAATTTCCATGCCGCGGCGGATCTGGACGCCGTGCCCGTGCCCACCGCGTCGGAACGGGTTCGGGACAAGGTGGGCACCGCGTCGGTATGCGAGGCGGCCTGCCTGCTGTCGGCGGGCTGGGGCGGCTCTGGACGGCCCAGGCTTCATGCCCCCAAAACGGTGCGGGGCGACGTCACCCTGGCCCTGGCCCGCCTGCCGCACCGCGCCTCGTCCGGGGCCGAGCCCGGAAGCCCCGGCAGCGTGACGGTGGTGGGGCTGGGCTCGGGCAGCCCCGGCCAGATCACGCCCGAAGCGGACGCGGCCCTGCGCCGCTGCGACACCGTGGCCGGATACGGGCCCTATGTCGATTTCATCCGCGGCCGCATTGCCGGAAAGCCGGTCATCCAGAGCGGCATGAGGGGGGAGATGGAGCGCTGCCGGGCCAGCCTGGAAGAAGCTCTGGCCGGGCGCGAGGTATGCATGGTATGTTCGGGCGACCCGGGCATTCTGGCCATGGCGGGCCTGCTGTACGAGCTGCGTCTGCGCGAGGCGCGCTTTGCGGACATTCCCATCCGCGTGCTACCGGGTATCACCGCGGCCAGCATCGCGGCGGCGGCGCTGGGAGCGCCGCTGCAAAACGGTTTCTGCCTGGTGAGCCTGTCCGACCTTCTGGTTCCGGCGGACGAAGTGCGCCAAAACCTCCGGGCCGCGGCGCGCTCCGCGCTGCCTGCGGTGCTGTATAATCCGGCGGGGCGCAAGCGCCGTGACCTGCTGCATGAAGCCCTGCTCATCTTCCGGGAACAGCGGGGCGGCGAGGTGCCGTGCGCCTGGGTCAAAAACGCGGGCCGCCCGGGGGAAAGCGCCTGGACGGGCACGCTGGCCGACTTTCCCGCGGACGATGTGGACATGTCCACCGTGGTCATCCTAGGCGGCCCCCGCACCCGCCTTAACCACGGCGTGTTGTACGAAGCGCGCGGCTATATGGAAAAATACGGAACGCCCGGCGGTATGCCATGACCCCATTCCACGCCTTCTGTCTGGCCGCCCCGCGCTCCGGCGAGGGAAAAACCACCACGGCCATCGCGCTCATGCGGGCTTTCACGCGGCGCGGGCTCATCGTGCAGGCCTTCAAGTGCGGGCCGGACTACATCGATCCCACCTTTCACAGTCAGGCCGCCGGCCGCCCGGCCCGCAACCTTGACACCTGGATGATGGGACGAGGCGGGGTTCGCGCGCTGTGGGCCCGGTACGCCCGCCAGGCCGACGCCGCCGTGTGCGAAGGCGTCATGGGACTTTTTGACAGCCGCGACCCGGGCGATCCCGCGGGCGGCACGGCGGACTGCGCTCTCACCCTTGATATCCCCGTTGTGCTGGTGTTCAACGCCCGTGGCATGGCGGGCTCCGCCGCGGCCCTGATTGCCGGTTTTCAGCTCTACGCCGCCCGCATGGGACTCAACCTGGCCGGAGTCATCGCCAACAACACGGGCGGCCCCCGCCACGCCGATATCCTGCGCCGGGCTCTCGCGCACGAGGGACTGCCGCCCCTGCTCGGCGCCCTGCCCCGCAACGGGCTGTGGCGGCTGCCCGAACGCCAGCTGGGGCTGGTGCCCTCCGGCGAGGCAGGCATCACGCCGCCATGGCTTGACGATCTGGCCGGCGCGGCGGAGCGGCATATCGACATAAGCCTGCTCCTGCGCCTCACCGAAACCCGGCGCCCCGAGCCGCCCGCGCCTGCCGTCCCGTCCCGCGCCCGGCCCCGGCGCATGGCCGTCGCCAGGGACAAGGCCTTCTGCTTTTACTATGAGGAAAACGAACGCGCTCTCACCGCGCGGGGCTGGGAACTTGCGCCCTTTTCCCCCCTGGCGGACACAAGCCTGCCCCCGCGCATCGACGCCCTCTATCTGGGCGGGGGCTACCCCGAAGTTTTTGCCCGCGAGCTTTCGGACAATACGCCCATGCGGAACGCCATCCGCGCTTTCGCCGAACAGGGCGGGGAAATCTATGCCGAATGCGGGGGCTACATGTACCTCTGTTCCCGGCTCGAGGTTCCCGCGCGAAACGACGGCGCCCCCGGGGCCGGAGTCTGGCCCATGTGCGGGGTCATCGACGCCACGGCCCGCATGGGCGGCCGCCTCCGCTCCCTGGGCTACCGCGAGGTGACCATGTGCGGAGACGCGCCGCTGGGCCTGACCCGTCACTCCTTTCGCGGGCATGAATTTCACTGGTCGCATATTGAGCCGCACCGTGCCTATGCGCCGCTGTATACCGTGCGGGGCGGCCCGCATGGGCAGGATCAGCAGGACGCTCCGGATCAGGGCGTTGCCGAGGGAAAGATACGCGCGGGCTACATCCACCTGTATTGGGGCGACACGGACATGGAAGACCGCGCGGACGCGCCATGCCCCCTGCCCGCCGGCGCCGCGCAGCGGCCCGCAGCGGCCACAGGCCGGGTCATCCTGCTCAACGGCCCGTCCAGCGCGGGCAAAACCACACTGGCCCGAGAGCTGCAACGCAGGCTGCACCACGACCACGGCCTGCCCAGCCTGGTTCTGTCCGTGGATCAGGCATTGCGCTCGGCCCCGGGGCGGTATACCTCTCTTCGGGAGGGGCTTGCGCAAACCGGGCTGCCCCTTGTGGACATATTCCATGCCCAGGTGGCCGAAGCCGCCCGGGCCGGCGCCTGGACCGTCGTTGACCACGTCATCGGGGAAGACCCGCGCTGGCTTGACGACCTGTTCCGGCGCCTGGCGGGCCTGCCCGTCCTGTGTGTGCAGGTCACATGCGACCTCGCGGAACTGCGCAGGCGCGAGGCCGCCCGCCGCGACCGCCCGCCGGACTGGCCCCACGCCGAAAGCCAGGCCCGGCGCATCCACATTCCCCTGCCCGGACAAATAACGGTGGACACAAGCGTGAACAGCCCCGATGCCTGCGCCGCCCGTGTTCTTGATGCCCTGTTCGGCGAGCGCGCGAGCCTTCAGGCCTCTTCTTCCCCCTGCCCCGCGAGTTCCGTATGAAACCCGATGCCCACGGCGGAGATCGACGCCGCATGGCGGCCACGGCCGGGCGTGATCCCTCGGATCTGCTTGATTTCAGCGTGAATATCCGGCCCGAGGGCCCGCCGGAATTTCTCCGCGCCGCACTGCTCCGGGCCAGCGCGGATCTGACGGCGTACCCCTCGCCCCATGCCGAGGAAGCCCTTGACGCGGCGGCCCGCCGCCACGGCCTGCCCGCCAGCCGCTTCGCCTTTGGCAACGGCAGCAACGAGCTCATCCACGCCCTGGCCCGCGCGCTCAAAAAACGCGGAACGTCCACGGCGATCATCCTTGAGCCGGCCTTCAGCGAATACGCGCTGGCCTGCGGCCTGGCGGGCCTGGACACGCGCCGGATTCAGGATTGCCTGCCCCGGCCCGCCCGTGAAGCGAAGGAAGCGACAGCGGAGGAAAAGAGCGAAGGCGCATGCTTCCCGCTCGACGAACTGCGCCACGCCCCGGCGGGCTCGGCCGTCTTTTTCGCCAACCCCGGCAACCCTTCCGGCCTGCTGCGCACGGCGGAGGAATGCCTTGCGCTGCTGGCCGCCCGGCCCGATCTGCTGTGGATTGTGGATGAGGCCTTTATCGAATACGCCGGGCCGGAGGATGCGTGCTCCATTCTGCGCCGCCTGCCCGCCAACGGCGTTGTCCTGCGCTCGCTGACCAAGTTCCACGCCCTGCCTGGGGTGCGCGTGGGCTATCTGGCCGCCCCGGATGAGCTGGCAGAGGCCGTCCGCGCAGAAATACCCGCCTGGAGCGTCAACGCCTTCGCCCTCAGCGCCGCCGTGGCCGCCCTGGATGACAGATCGGATTTCGCGGATCGCGCCCGCGCGGACAACGCCGGACGCCGCGCCGATCTCCTGGCCGCCCTGAACGCTGTGCCCGGCGTGCGGGCCCTTCCTTCCGCCGCCAGCTATGTGCTGTTCCGCTGGCCGGACGCTCCCCCGGATCTGTACGGCGCGCTGTTGCGGCGCTTCGGCATCGCCGTGCGCGACTGTTCCAACTATCGGGGTCTGGAAGACGGCACCTGGTTCCGGGCAGCCGTCCGCTTCCCCGACGAGCACCGCGCTCTGGCCGACGCGCTGCGCGCGCTGGGCGAAGAGGGGGGGCGGGGCTCCGCCGTCCGCCTCAGGCGCGGCCCGCGCCCCACGCCCGCGCTCATGCTCCAGGGCACCTCCTCCAACGCGGGCAAGAGCATTCTGGCGGCGGCCTTCTGCCGCATTCTGCGCCAGGACGGCTATCACACGGCCCCGTTCAAGGCGCAGAACATGTCGCTCAATTCCGGCGTCACGGCCGACGGCAACGAAATGGGACGCGCCCAGATTGTCCAGGCCCAGGCGGCATGCGTGGAACCCGACGCGCGCATGAATCCCATTCTGCTCAAGCCCCATTCGGACACGGGCTCGCAGGTGATCCTGCTCGGCCGGCCCCTGGGGCACATGCCGGCACGCGAGTATTTCCAGAAAAAAAAGGAGCTCTGGCAGGCGGTCAGCGGCGCCTATGACAGCCTGGCCGCCGAGCACGACATCATGGTACTGGAAGGCGCGGGCAGCCCCGCTGAAATCAATCTCAAGGCCCACGATCTGGTCAACATGCGCATGGCCGCCCACGCCCGCGCGTCCGTGCTGCTGGTGGGCGACATCGACCGTGGCGGGGTCTACGCTTCCTTTCTGGGCACCTGGCTTTCCTTCACCGACGCGGAACGCCGCCTGCTCACCGGATATATCGTCAACCGCTTCCGGGGCGACGCCTCCCTGCTGGCTCCCGCGCACGACGCCATGCTCGCGCAAACAGGCGTGCCCGTGCTGGGCGTTATCCCCTATATCCGCGATCTCGCCATTCCCGAAGAGGACATGGCGGGCTTTTCGTGGAGCCGGAGCGGCGACGGCGGCCCAAAGCCGCCGGGCTGCCTGGATGTGGCCGTCATCATGCCGCGCCATGTCTCCAACTACACGGATTTTGCCCCCCTGGCCGCGGAACCCGGCGTGCGCCTGCGGCCCGTCCGCGGCCCGGAGGAATGGGGCGACCCGGATGTGATCATGCTGCCCGGCTCCAAAAGCGTGGTGGCCGACCTTGACGAGCTGCGCCGCTCTGGCCTGGCGGAACGCATTGTCGCGCACGCCCGGGCCGGACGCTGGATCTTTGGCATTTGCGCCGGACTGCAAATTATGGGAAGGAGCATCCTTGACCCCTCGGGACTGGAATCCTCCCAGGCGGACGTGCCCGGCCTTGGTCTCATGGATTTGCGCTCCAGTTTCGCGGCGGGGAAAACCCTGGTGCGGGTGGATCGGGCCGAAACCCCCCTCGGGGTCAGCGCCAGCGGCTACGAAATTCACCATGGCGTCACCGAGCACGGGCCTTCGGCCCTGCCGCGCTTTCTGCGCTGCGGCCCCGCCTGGACAGACCCGGCCGACCGGGTGTGCGGCTACGTCACCGGACGGCTTTGGGCCACCTATCTGCATGGCGTCTTTGACGACGATGGCTTCCGCCGGGCCTGGCTCGATCATGTGCGCGCCGATCTGGGCCTGCCCCCCCAAAAAACCGGACTGGTCAGCCACGATCTGGAAAAGGCCCTGAACAGACTGGCGGATCTGGTGCGCGAACATTCGGATATGACCGCCATCTACCGCAGCATGGGGCTGGCATGAACCTTGCCGCTCTCGCCCTTCTGCCGGCGGCGCTGCTTCTTGACCGCCTTCTGGGGGAAGCTCCTTCCCGCATCCATCCCGTATGCCTGATAGGCTGGCTGGCCGTGCGGGTTGAAGCCCTGCTCCGGCGCGGGGACGGCGCGGCTTCCCCGTCCGTCAGAAGATCTGCCCGGATGTCGGCGGCCGGCGCCCTGGCCTGCCTGATGGTGCTTCTGCCGTCCACGGCCACGGCCTGGGGACTGGTGGAAGCCGCCCGCTGGTGCGGCGGCCCCCGCGCGGCCTGGTTCATGGCCGCGGCGCTGATCTATGTGTGCCTTGCCCCGCGCAGTCTGGACGAACACGCCCGCCGGGTGGCCGCCCCGCTGGCCCGGAATGACCTTGAAAGCGCGCGCCGGGCCGTCTCCATGATGGTGGGCCGCCAGACAGCGGCCCTGGACGCGGAGGGCGTGGCCCGGGCCTGTGTGGAAAGCGTGGCCGAAAACCTCACGGACGGCGTGCTGTCCACCCTGTTCTGGGCGGGCGCCGGCCTGCTCGCGGCCGGCTGCGCCGGGGCCGCGGCCCTGGCTGTTCTCCACCGATCCGCCAATGTCCTGGATGCCATGTGGGGGAAAAAAAGCGAGGCCTATATCCGCTTCGGCGCCCTGGCCGCGCGGCTGGATGACGCGCTGAACTTTGTGCCGGCCAGGCTGTCCCTGCCCTGCATCGCCCTTGCGGCGCGGGCTGTTCCCGGCCTGCGGCACAAAGATGCCCTGCGCGTGGGCTGGGCATACCGGGCCGCGCATGAAAGCCCCAATTCCGCCTGGAGCGAGGCGGCCTTTGCCGGGGCGCTCGGCCTGAAGCTTGGCGGCCCCGCCCTGTACGGGGCGGAGCGCGTTGACCATCCCTGGCTTGGCGACGGCACGCCTGACGCCCGCCCGATCCATATACTTCTGGCCCTGCGCCTCTTGTGGCATGCGACGTATGCCTTTACCCTGTGCGAAGTCTTCGTCATCGGCCTGTTCGGGAGCCCGCTATGACAACGCTGCGCGCCGCACTCGGCTTTTTTACGCGACTGCCCGTCGGTTCCGCGCCTTCTTCAGACGTTCGGGGCATAATGCGCTGGTTTCCCGTGGTGGGGCTCATTGTCGGCACGCTGACGGGCCTGCTGACGGGCCTGGCGGCCCTGATCCTGCCCCCGCCGCTGTCCGGCGTTCTGGGCTGCCTTGCCTGGGTGTTCCTCACCGGGGGCCTGCATCTGGACGGCGTGGCGGACTGCGGTGACGGCCTGCCGGTGGAGGCGCCCCCGGCCCGCAGGCTGGAAATCATGAAAGATTCCCGGCTGGGAACCTTTGGCGGCGCCGCGCTGTTTTTTGTCCTGGCCGTCAAGGCCGCGGCCCTGGGCACGCTGACGGCGTCGCTCGCGCCCTTTGCCGCAGGCTGGAAGGCCTTTTTCCCCCTGGCGGGCATGTGCTGCATGGCCGCCACACTGGGGCGCAGCCTCACCGTGCTGGCCATGCGCCTGCCCGCGGCCCGGCCGGACGGACTGGGCGCCCGCGCCAGGGATGGCATGACCTTTTGGGATGAGGCCATGGCCCTGGCTCTGGGTCTTGCCGTCTGCCTTGTCAACGGCGCGCGCGGACTGACCGCGCTGGCCGCCGCCCTCCTCGCGGCATGGCTCATTCTGTCCGCCGCCCGGAAACGCCTGGGCGGCGTGACAGGCGACGTGTTCGGCTGTCTGACGGAATCGGTGGAGTGCGCAGCGCTCACAGCCTGCTGCCTGATGTAAACCCTGACGCGGCGGATGCGGCCCGCCGCCGTCTCCGAACCAGGGCCGCTGCCAAGGAACACAGCGATGATACGCGCCACGAATCTGACACTCTATGTGGGCGGCACCCGCAGCGGCAAGAGCGAGCAGGCCGAAGCGGCGGCCCTGCGGGCGGGCGGGCCGGTTCTGTATGTGGCCACGGCGGAAACCAGGCAAAATGATGCCTCCATGCTGGAGCGCATCCGGCGGCACCGCGTCCGCCGCCCCGCGCACTGGCGCACGCTGGAATGCCCGTGCCGCCTGGCGGAGGCTGTCGCCGCCGCCCTGGAGCAGCCGCCCTTTGCGCGGCGGGCCGGCGGCCAGGAGCCCGGCCCGACCGTCCTGGTGGACTGCGTGACCCTGTGGATGGCGAATATTCTGTTCCGCCTGCCGGATCCGGACAATCCGGCCCTGTTCGAGGCCGCCGTGCACGCGGAGGTGGAGGCCCTGCTGGCCGTGGCGGAGCGGTCAGCCTGCCGCTGGCTGCTGGTCTCCGGCGAAGTGGGGCTTGGCGGCACAGCCCCGGATGCCGTCAGCCGCCACTACGCCGACGGCCTGGGACTGGCCAATCAGCTCATCGCCGCCCGCGCCGGAGACGTATTTCTGGTCGTGGCCGGCCGCCTGCTGAGGCTGGAAAAGGGGTGAGCCTCCGCGGCAATCAGATGACGCAGGGCTTGAGCCGGATTTCAATGGCGACGCCGAAACGGCCCTCCAGCTCCGTCAGGCGATCCCGCTTTTTATTGAGCAGATAAAGGCCCAGTTCCGGCTCGGCATCATACACGAAGACCCCGCCGGCATGGCCGTTTTTGCCGTTGCTGTCACCCTTCCTGTTCTTGCCGGCTTCGGCGGGCAGGCTTTTGACCAGTTTGGACTGAAGCTCGCGCAAGGCGTGCAGCGCCTGCCACTCCATGTTGCGGCGCACCCCCGTGCCCCGGCAATAGGGGCAGGGCTCGGACGAAATGGAAATGGCCGAGGTGCCGGTGCGCTGGCGCACCAGTTCCAGCAGGCCGAAAGAACTCATACGGCCCACATCGTGGCGGGCGCGATCCAGGCGCATGGCATTGCGCAGAACCTTTTCCACCTCGCGGCAGTGATTGCGGTCGCGCATTTCGATAAAGTCGATGACCACCTGACCGCCGATATCGCGCAGGCGCAGATGCCGGGCAATGGCTTCGGCCGCCTCCATATTGGTGCGGAAGACCATGGCCTCAAAATTTGATTTGCCCTGTGTTTTTCCGGAGTTGATGTCAATGGCCATGAGCGCTTCGGTCTGGTCGAACACCAGGCGGCCGCCCGAAGGCAGGATGACTTCCCGGCTGGCGACTTCCTCCAGCTGGCGCTGAAGGTTAAAACGCTCCCACAGGGTATGGCGCGGGTCGCGGTGCAGCTTGATGATATCCTGACGGCGGGGGAAAAGCAGGCCGGAGGTTTCGCGGATGCTCTCCAGTGTGCTTTCATCGTCCACCCATATTTCCCGGATATCGTCGGCCAGATAGTCGCGCAGCACGCGCGAGGCCAGATCCGCCTCCTGATAGATGAGGCAGGGCGACTTTTCGCTGCCGACCCGTTTGCGGATATCCTTCCACAGCCGCTTGAGGAACTGAAGATCCTTCTGGATGCTGGTCTTGCCCGCGCCTTCGCTGGCCGTGCGGATAATCACGCCCATGTTTTCGCCGGGGTCAATGCCCGCCAGAAGTTCCTTAAGCCGCGTGCGTTCCTCGGGGTCTTCCACCTTGCGGGACACGCCAATTTGCTCCTGCCCCGGCGTCAGCACCAGAAAACGGCCCGCCAGCGAGACCCAGGTGGTCAGAAAGGCGCCCTTGGTGCCCGAGGGTTCCTTGACCACCTGCACCAGCACCTCCTGCCCGACCTTCAGCACCTTCTGAATGGGCGGATATTTGGGCCCCTTGCCGGGCTCGTGGGGGGTCAGCCAGTATTCGGGGTGAACCTCGTCAATCTGCAAAAAGCCGTTTTTTCCACCGCCAAAGTTGACAAAAGCGGCCTGAAGATTGGTATCAATATTATTGATGACGCCCTTGTAGATATTGCCCCGGATTTTGGCCTGATGCGCCATTTCCACAAAGTATTCCGTCACCTGCCCGTTGTCGGTGATCACCACCTCCACCTGTTCGTCGGGCACCACGCTCATGTACAGCACCCGCTTGCCCGCCGGGGCTTCAGGGGCGGACTCCGCCGGTTCCGCCGCCTTTGCGGCGGGCGGGGCGGGGCGGGAGGATCTGGCAGGCCTGGCGGGGCGGGCTGCCTTGCGGCCCCGGCCCTTATCGGGCCCGGGAGCGTCTATCCGGTTGCCGTTGACGGCTTCGTCCAGGGCTTCCAGATCCTCCTCGGCCATCGGGGTGGACGGCAGGGCCAGCGAAGGCTGCCCCGGCAGGGCGGGCTGTGGCCCGTCTTCCTCAAATTCCTCCGTCTCGTCAGGCAAGGCAAAGCGATCGCCCGCGGCCAGCACGGAAGACGGATACATGTCCGCAAAAGCTTCCGGCGCAAATGGTTCAGGCGTGCCAGGCTTGTGCTTGCGGCGCGGATGGCGCCGCCTGGAATGCAGGGGATCCATATCCACGGCACCCGGCAGCGGCGGCTGCACCAGGTCGTACAGCGAAAGATCCGGCGCCATGCCAAAGCCATCGCCGGACAGGACATTGCCCGACTTTCTGGCGTGGTGGCGCGGCCCGCGGCGGCGCATCCGCTCATCCCGCTCGGCGGGCAGCGGCAGAATATGGGTGACAATGCCCTCGTCCTCGTAGACAGGACGAGGGGCAGCGGCATCCCCGGTCTGCGCGCGTGTTTCCGTCTGCCGCCGCGGCCCGGCCCCGGGCGTGTCAGCGCCCGTGCCGGCTTCGTCCACAACCTGCGCAGGATCCGCCGGCGCGGTGGGGGCATTTTCCGCCTCCGCGCGGGAACGGCGGGGCCGGACGGCCCCGGTCACGGGCGCGGGCTGAGGCCCGGCCTGTTCCGTCGTCCGCTCCACGGCAGCGGCCTCGGCCTTTGCCGAGCGACGGCGGGGCTTCTGAGAAGGCGCCGCATCAGCGTTTCCGGGAACGCTCCTTTCTTCCGCCTGCGCGGATTCACCCGGCGTTTCCGTCGCTTTCGCGCGGGAAGCGCGGGTGCGGCGCACGCGCGCGGCAGCCGGGGGGGTGTCCGCGTCCGGGGCGGAGGGGAAGACATCGTCCGCCACGGGCGCGGAAAGGGCCGGATCCGGCGCGGCCGCGTCGGCCACGGCCCTGCGCCGGCGGGTTTTGGTGACGCTTGCGGCGCCGCTCTCTTCGCCGCCTTCCGGGGAGACGGCGCGGCGGGCGCCGCGCGCGGAACGTGGACGGGGGGACTTCGGCTGTTCTGAAGTATCCTGTTCCTGAGTCATACAATCCTCAAAAAATAAAAAATAATGATGGAGCGAGGTCAGGCATCCAGTCTGCGCAATTCGGCCCGTACCTCATCGCCAAGGTGCAGAAGAGCATACCCGCCGGCGGCAAAGGCTCCGGAGTTGAGCACATGGGTGCGGCCTATGCGCTGTTCGCCGCGCGCCTCGTGGATGTGGCCGCACAGGCAGACCTGGGGCTGATGTTCCTCAATAAATTCGCGCACAGCGCGCGAGCCCGCATGCTGGCCATTTCCGGTGCGGTCACAGACCGTGTCCCACGGGGGGGTATGGCACGCCAGCACCAGGCCGCGGTACTCCCGTGCCCGGGCGGCCAGGGCTTCCAGCCATTCGGCGAAGCGGGCCTCGGGAAACTCCGACGGCGTCCCGAAGGGCGTGAAGGTGGAGCCGCCCACACCCAGAAGCGCCGTATGGGGAGCCAGTTCCCGCACCTTGCGGTGCAGATTGATGCCTTCCCCTTCCAGCCATTCGTTCACTTCCGGCCGATCCATATTGCCGATCTGGGCCAGAACCACGGGATTCACGGCCTGAATGGCCTCGATGACCGCGCGGGCCGCCGACACGGCGCCCAGTTTGGTCAGGTCGCCGGTGAGGATGACGCCGTCCGCGCCGGCCAGTTCGGGAATGTCAGCTATGCGGCCGACCTCGCCGTGCACATCGCCCAGCACAACCCAGCATTGCTGCCGGGTATGCGGCGCGCCCTCCGCCGAAGCGGCGGAACACGCATCCGTCACGGGCGAACAACCGGAAGCGCCGGTTGCGGGGCAGACGCCTTCTGCCGCCTGACAGGGGCTTGGCATGGAAGCTGGTTCCTTGTTACCGTATACAAAACAACGGGGGGCTCCCGCGCCAGCCACAGCCGGGGGAGCATCGCGTTTTTCGTCTTTGTAGCCTACTTTGTCCACTTTGACAAAGCCCTTTTCATCCCCATTTCCGCCCAGGTTTCATGACTGTGGACACCACGCCCCCCACGCCCCGCCCTTCCCCGCCGCCTGGGGACAAGGCGGCCCTGCGCGCCCGCCTGCGCGCCCGCCGGGCCGCCCTTGCCGCCGATACGGCGCGCCACGCCGCTTTGTCCATGGCCTTGCAGCGCCACCTGCTGAACAGCGGCCTGTGGCGCGCAAGCCCCGTCATCATGCTGTACTGCGCCGTGCGCGGCGAAGTGCAAACCTCACTGCTGCTGGACGAGGCCTGGGCTTCGGGCAAGCTCGTGCTGCTGCCCCGCTGCCGCCCGGGCGGGCACGGCGTCCTGGATGCCGTGCCCTGCTCCGGGCCGGATGCCCTGATCCGCTCAAGGCTGGGTATTCCTGAACCCACAGGGGAAGCCGCGCCCACGAGTCTGACGCGCGAGGCGCTCATTATCACGCCCGGCCTGGCCTTCGACCGGGAGG
This sequence comes from Desulfovibrionaceae bacterium, assembly GCA_022510785.1. GTDB lineage: Bacteria > Desulfobacterota > Desulfovibrionia > Desulfovibrionales > Desulfovibrionaceae > Mailhella. The sequence goes on from JAFLSV010000008.1 coordinate 33,498, forward strand.
GGTACCGCCTGGGCTACGGCGGAGGCTATTACGATCGCCTGCTCCAGGGGGGCGCGCGCCTGGCCGTGGGTCTGCTTTTTGCCGAATTTCTTCTTGACCGCCTGCCCCGCCAGGCGTGGGATCAACCCGTCAGCATCCTGTGCACCGAGGAAGGCTTGCTATGGATATGACCTTTCTGCCCTTTCGCTTTCCCGGCATAGAGACTGTGCGGTGCGCCTTCGGCAGCCGCGCCGCCGGAAATTTCTCACTGGACGCGCCCGAAGCCAGGGCTGATCCGGCGGCCACGGCGGCCCGCCGGCGCGGCCTGCCGTCCCTGCTCAGGGTGGAGGCTGTGGCCGAGATCAGGCAGGTGCACGGGGTGCGCACCCTGTTCGAACCCGAGCCCTGGCACGCGGAACGCCCCGCCGCCGCCGAAGGCGACGGCATGGCCACACGCCGCGAAGCCCTGGCCCTGGCGATCAAAACGGCCGACTGCCAGCCCCTGCTTCTGGCCCATTCGTCAGGCCGCGTGGTGGCCGCCGCGCATGTGGGCTGGAGAGGGAACCGCCAGAATTATCCCGGGCGGATCGTGGCCGAGCTGTGCGAGCGCTATGATCTCAATCCCGCTGACCTGTCAGCCGTGCGGGGGCCGAGCCTGGGCCCGGCCGCCGCCGAGTTCACCGGCTTTGACAGCGAATGGGGCGAGAGCTTCCGGCCCTGGTTTGACGCCTGCGCCCGCGTCATGAACCTGTGGCGGCTGACCCGTGATCAGCTCATTGAGGCAGGCCTGCGGCCGGAGCGGATATACGGCCTGGATCTGTGCACCGCCTCCCTGGCCGACGCCTTTTTTTCCTACCGCGCCGATCGAAACTGCGGGCGGCAGCTGTCCCTCATCTGGATTGAAAAGCGGCATGAGCCAAGGGATGGCCGCCCCTGAAATTCCGCCCGCCCGGGTTGTAAAAAAAACTTTCCTCTTCTTAGAAAACAGGATAAGAAGATTATTGCCTGACGCCGCTAAAAGGCGCCCAAGCATATTTATAGTGAGCACTCACTTTATTTCAACCGGGTTCTTCCCCTCTTACCGCAAGGAGCACCATGAAAAAAACCACCTCCCTTGCCGGCGCGATCCTGATGCTGGCCCTGACTGCTTCCGGAGCCCGCGCCGAGGGTTTCGCCATCAGCGAATGGAGCGCGCGCGGCATGGCGCTGGCCGGCGGCCTGGTCGCCCGCGCCGATGACGCCTCGGCCGTGGCCTACAACCCGGCGGGCATCACCCAGCTGCCGGGCACCACCCTCATGTTCGGCTCCGCCCTGTCGATGCCCTCAGGCAGTATCGAAACCCGCTATATGGGGCAAGATATCTCGACGGATGCCAAAAAAACCTACTGGGTTCTGCCGCACTTTTACCTCAGCCATCAGATGACGGACTCGCTGTGGCTGGGCCTGGGCGCGTTCCCCCGCTTTGGCCTGGGCAACAGCTTCCCCTCCAACTGGCCGGGCAGTACAGGCCTGACCGACGTGGCGGTGAACACCTTCACCGTCAATCCCAACATCGTGTGGAAGGTCAATGAGTACCTTTCCCTGGCGGCGGGGCTGGAACTGACCGGCGGCACCATGACCCTGAAGCAGCATTACCAGCCCGCCCTGACCCGCGGCATCGACAACTACTCCAAGCTCACGGGCACGGGCGGCGCCGTGGGGGGCAACCTCGCCCTGCATCTGCGCTTCAACGACGAGTGGTCCGCCGGTCTGACCTATCGCAGCCGCATGGCCCTCAACATCCACGGCAAGGTGAAGTGGGACAGCCAGATCGGGGCTGCCGTCCCCCAGGCGCACTTTATGCAGAACGCGGATGTGCACGGCATCATGACCCTGCCCGACGGCCTGGCCCTCGGCGTGGCCTGGAAGCCCCGGCCCGACCTGAGCTTTGAGGCCGACGTAACCTATATGACCTGGAGCAATTACCGGCACCTGAACATCTATCTGGAAAGTCCGGCGAATCATGTGTTCCGGCAGGACAAGTACTGGCGCGACAACTGGGGCTTCAGCGGCAGCGTGGAATACAAGCCCCTGGACTGGCTGGCCCTGCGCGCGGGCTACACCTATGAAACCAGCCCCCAGCGTGAGGGCTACGCCGACTACCTGGTTCCCGTCAACGGCCGTCAGTATTTTACCCTGGGCGCGGGCTTCTTCTGGAAGCGGTGGACCCTGGATCTCGCGTATACCTACATCCCCATGGGCGACCTGCATTATGACCAGTCAGCCGCGCGCCTGGCCGCGCGCAATGAGCCCTCGGTACTGCCCGGGCGTTCCCACAATGTCCGGGCCCACAATGTGGGCGTCAGCCTGGGCTATACCTTTTAGCCCATACCCGCGCACATGAAAGCGCCCCCTGGCCGCAAAGGCGGCGCGGGGGGCGCGAAGCGCTGCCGGCGCTGCGGCCGTAAAAAAAGCCCCTGCCCGCGGACAGGGGCTTTTGCCGGCCTAACGGCTGCCCACCAGGCGCACCAGCCGGAAAAGCTGGTTGGTGAACCCGGCTTCGTTGTCGTACCAGACGATGAGTTTGAGCATGGTGCCATCCATGACCCTGGTCAGGAGCGAATCCACCACCCCGCCGTAGGTGGAGCCCACATAGTCCACGGACACCAGCGGTTCCTCGCTGTACCCCATGTTGTCCCTGAGCGCTCCGGCGGAGGCCGCCTTAAGCGCGGCGTTGACCGCCGCGGCGTCGGTGGCGCGCTCCAGCTCGACGGTCAGATCCACCAGCGACACGTCCGGCGTGGGCACACGCACGGCCATGCCGTCCAGCTTGCCCAGCAGGGCCGGACACACCGTGCCTATGGCCCTGGCCGCGCCGGTTTTGGTGGGAATCATGGACATGGCCGCCGCGCGCGAACGGCGGATGTCCTTGTGCGATCCGTCCAGCATGCGCTGGGTCATGGTGTAGGAATGAATGGTCGTCATCAGGCCGTGCCGGACGCCGAAGCTTTCGGCAATGACCTTGGCGACCGGAGCCAGGCAGTTGGTGGTGCACGAGGCGGCGGACACCACATCGTGGCCAGCCGGGTTGTAGACGTCGTGGTTGACGCCCATGACGATCATGGCGTCCGCGTCATTCATGGGCGCGCTGACCACCACCTTCCCCGCGCCGCGTTTCAGGTGCTCGGCCGCGGCCTCCCGGGTTTTGATGGTTCCCGTGCTTTCCACCACCAGGCCGGCCCCGTACTCGGCCCAGTCCCATTCGCCCGTGGGTTTGCGCGTCACGGGCACGTCACGGCCGTTGATGCTGAGGCCCGTGTCCGTGGCGCTGACCGGAAAGGGAAAGTGACCGTGCACGGAATCGTACTTCAGCATGTGGGCAAGGGCGGCGTTGTCGGCCCGGGCATTAATGACAGCGAGTTCAATATCCGGGGCGGCGGCCACCAGCCGGATGAGGTAGCGGCCTATGCGGCCGAAGCCGTTAAGCCCGATTCTGATAGGCATGAAAGACTCCTTTGAAAATAAGCGGAAAAGACAGGCTTACGCCTTGCCGGAGCAGCCCAGCACATGCTTAATCTTGTGCTGCACCATGTCGCGCACGGCCTCGCGCGCGGGCTTGAGGTAGGCGCGGGGGTCAAATTCCTCGGGATGCTCGGCAAAATGACGACGGATGGAGGCCGTCATGGCCAGGCGAATGTCGGAATCTATGTTGATTTTGCACACGCCCGAGCGGGCGGCCTGGCGCAGCATGTCTTCCGGCACGCCCCGGGCGCTGCCCAGCTTGCCGCCGTACTTGTTGGCCATTTCCACAAATTCCTGAGGCACGCTGGAGGCGCCGTGCAAAACCAGAGGGTACCCCGGCAGAAGCGCCGAGATGGCGTCCAGGCGCTCAAAGTCCAGCTTGGCTTCTCCCTTGAACTTGTACGCGCCGTGGCTGGTGCCTATGGCCACGGCCAGAGAGTCGCAGCCGCTGCGCTGGACAAATTCCACGGCCTGGTCGGGGTCGGTGTACACGCTGTGCTCGGACGAAACGTGCTCCTCCACGCCGGCCAGTTTGCCGAGTTCGGCTTCCACCCACACGCCGCGCTCGTGGGCGTAGTCCACCACGCGCCTGGTGACGGCGATATTTTCCTCGAACGGCAGGTGCGAGCCGTCAATCATGACGGACGTGAAGCCGCCGTCAATGCAGGCTTTGCACAGCTCAAAGTCCGGCCCGTGATCGAGGTGAACCACCACGGGCAAATCGTCATCCATGAGGGCGGCTTCCACCAGTTTCATGATATAGTTCTGCCCGGCGTATTTGCGGGCCCCGGCCGACACCTGGAGGATCAGGGGAGCGTGCTCCGCGGCCCCGGCCTGCATGATGCCCTGGATAATTTCCATGTTGTTGACGTTAAATGCGCCGACGGCGTACCCTTCCGCATAAGCCCGTTCAAACATGGCGCGGGGATTGGTGATGTGCATGATATCCTCCGGAAAAATAACGGTTCTTCGCCTGCAAACCTGAACTGAGCCGTTTCGAGCATATCCTCTCCCTCTTTTTTTAGCAACGAAGAGGAAGCGGCATCTGCCCCGGAACGGACACATTTCACGGCAGACGCGCGCGTCATCCCTGAGCTGAACGAAACGCCCGATTGACAAAACCCGGCGCTCGCGCGATTTTGCCCTCATGGAGCAGACACAGCTCTCTTCCGGAAATTGCCGAACGACAACCCGGCTCAGCGCCGCCGCTCCCCGCTTTTTCAAGGAAAGCCATGCCGCAACGTCAGACTGTCCATGACCTGAAAGCCAACGACGAGCTTCATTCCGTCTTCCTCATTGGCGCAGCCTCGCTCCAGCAGTCCCGCAACGGGCCTTACTGGCGGCTGGAGCTGCGGGACGCCACGGGCGCGGTGGAAGCCAAGATTTGGAGCCCGCTCAGCGCCTCTTTCACCGATCTGGCCGCCGGACAGATGGCGGACATCCGCGGCCGGGTTGGCCTGTTCCGGGATCAGCTGCAAGTCACGGTAGAGGCTCTGCGGCCCCTGACAGACGACGAAAGCGACGCCCTGAACCTGGCCGATTTCATGCCCGCCAGCCCCCGCCCCGCGGCGGAAATGCTGGCCGAAGCCGAAGAACTGTGCCGGAAGGAGCTGACCCACGCGCCCTGGCGCAGCTTCGCCCTGGCCGTGCTGCATGACTCAGGCATCCGTGCCCGTCTTCTATCGGCTCCGGCGGCTAAAAGCGTCCATCACGCCTACGCCGGCGGCCTGCTGGAACACACGCTGTCCGTGGCCGGGCTCTGCCTGCGCATGGCCGACCATTACCCGGAACTGGATCGCCAGACACTGCTGGTGGCCGCCCTGTTCCACGACATCGGCAAGCTGGAGGAAATGGAGGGCGGCCTGACCACCGAATATACCGACGCGGGGCGCCTTCTGGGGCATATTCTCCAGGGGCTGGCCATGCTGGAACCCTTCCTGGCCGCTTCGGATGTGGAGCCCGGCCTGGCCCTGCACCTGCGCCACCTCATCGCCAGCCACCACGGCGAACTGGAATTCGGCTCCCCCAGGCAGCCCGCCACGGCCGAGGCCTTTGTCCTGCACCATGCGGACAATGTGGACGCCAAGGTAGCCCAGTGGCGCGCCCTGTTTCCAAACCCCGCCGGGGAAAAGACGGAACAGGGCACGGACGCCCGGAGCGCCGGCGCAGGAAAGCATTCCGTCCCGTCCGCCCCTCCGGCCGGGAGCCTGGAATGGAGCCCGTGGCAGGGCACACTGAACCGCAGTCTGTGCCGCCCGGCCCGCACACCGGCGGCGCCCGATCCCGGCGGCACCGGGACGGCGCCAGGCAAGGGCAAACCCGCGCGCAAGGCCGCCCGCCCCCGTTCCCGTATCCGGGACGAATCAACGGACGGGATAACGGCCGGGGCGGAGGAAAAAACGCCCGGCCCAAGGCCCCAGAACACGGAACAGCTTTCCTTCTAGTCCACGGCTGGCCGGGATTTCAGAAAACCGACCCAAACTTCAGGACAATGGGCAATGTTTCTTACTGTGGAAGGCGTGGAAGGATCGGGCAAAAGCACCTTGCTCACGGCTCTGGCCGTGCGCCTGGAAGCGCGGGGCACGACTGTCCTTCGCACCCGCGAGCCGGGCGGTTGTCCGCTGGGCGCGCGGCTCCGCCCCCTGCTCCTCAGCGCGGACTGGACACCTGACCCCAATGCCGAGCTTTTTCTGTTCCTGGCCGACCGCGCCCAGCATGTGGCCGAGGTCATCAGGCCGGCCCTGGCCGCCGGAGCGCACGTCCTGTGCGACCGCTACGCCGATTCCACCATCGCCTATCAGGGCTATGGCCGGGGCATGGATCTGGAATGGCTGCAGCGGCTCAACGATTGTGCCACGGGCGGGCTGTGGCCGGATCTGACACTGGTGCTGGATCTGCCCGCGGAAGCGGGACTGCTGCGGGCCGCGCGCCGCAATGAGGCCCAGGGCCTGAGCCAAACCGAGGGCCGCTTTGAGGCCGAATCCCTGGCTTTTCACGAGCGCATCCGGCAGGGCTTTCTGGATCGCGCCCGCCGCTTCCCCGGGCGCTTTCGCGTGCTCGACGCCGCCCTGCCGCCCCCGGCCCTGGCCGATCAGGCCTGGGCCGCGCTGCGCATGGGCGCGCATTAAGACCAGGGGACTCCGGTAAGCCAAAGGGACACGGCATGACCACGGTATCCATTGTCATTCCCCTGTACGGTCAATGGCCGCTGACCGAGGGATGTCTGCGCTCTCTGGCCGCAAGCACCCGGGATGTGCCCGATCTGGAAGTGCTGGCCGTGGACAACGGAGCCGCAAGCTTCCCCGGTGACGGCGAATCCTGCGCCGCCCTGGGCCGGGCCCTGTTCGGCGCGCGCTTTTTTTACCTGCCCCAGCCGGAAAACCGCAACTTCGCGGGGGCCTGCAATACGGGCGCGAGAGCGGCCCACGGCCGCTGGCTCTGCTTTCTCAACAACGATACCACACAGGAGCCGGGCTGGCTGGGCCGCCTGCTGGACACCCTCGGCAACCCCGATGACCCGCCCGACGCGGTGAGCCCTCTGCTGCTCTACCCGGCCGGGGCGGACGGGCCCGCCCGCGTTCAGCACCTGGGCGTGGCGGTGGGGCCCACCATGCGGCTGGCCCACCTGTATGAACATTTTCCCGCCGGGCACCGGGTCACGCGGCGCCCCCGCCGCTTCCGCATTCTGTCCGGGGCCGCCCTGACTCTGGAACGGGAACGCTTTCTGGCCGCGGGGGCCTTTGACGAAGCCTTCCGCAACGGCTTTGAGGATGTGGAACTGTGCCAGCGCCTGGCCGGTCTTCCCGGCGGCGAGCCCCGTCTGGCCTGCGTGCCCGACGCCGTGGTCTGGCACCTGTGCGGCCAGACGCCGGGCCGCAGCGCCCACGAAGACCACAACCGCGCCGTTCTGGCCCAGCGCGGGGCGCACGACTTTTTCCGCCCCGACCTGCACCGGTATCTGCGTGACGACGGCTACATCCTGCGCCTGACCCCGTGGCTGACCTGGCAGCCGGCTCTGGCTCCGGCGGCCGAAGCCCGCCTGCTGCGCCGCGCGCTGCCCGGGCGGGAACCCATGGCCGCGGCTTCCGCTCACACGGAACAGCCAGCCGCCATGCCGCGCGAAGCCCTGGCCGCCCTGGCCGATCTGGTCAACGAGGAACCCTGGCTGCCCGATGTGTGGCGCCGGCGCATCGCGGCGGAACCGGACGCCGAGGCGGCTCTGGCCCTGGCTCGGCGGGCCGCCCTTTTTGATCTGTCACCCGCGCCCTGGCTGGCCATGCGCGATCTGGCCCGCCGCCTGGGCCGGACAGAGGTGGAACGCCAGGCTCAAAATACTCTGGAAAGCTACCTCATGCCGCGTGAAGAGCGGGTGCGGCGCCTGCGGCATCTGCGGCCCGTACTGCGCGTCCGCTGCCCGGAGCTGGCCGGGGAGCCCAATCGCATCCTGACCCGGGAAGCCGCCTTTCAGCGCGACGAATACCTTCCTTTCGAACGACGGCTTCGCGAGGCTTTCTGAATGTATCCTAAGGAGTTTTCATGCATACCCGAACCCGTATTCTGGTCACCGGCGGAGCCGGCTTTCTTGGATCCCACCTGTGCGAGCATCTGCTGAATCAGGGCCACGAAGTTCTGTGCGTGGACAACTTCTTCAGCTGCGACCGGCAGAATGTGGAACACTTGCTGGACAACCGGCGCTTTGAACTCATCCGCCACGATGTGACCTTTCCACTCTATGTGGAGGTGGACGCCATCTACAATCTGGCCTGTCCGGCCTCCCCCGTCCACTACCAGCACGATCCGGTTCAGACCATCAAAACCTGCGTGCACGGGGCCATCAATATGCTGGGCCTGGCCAAACGGCTGCGCGCGCCCATCTTCCAGGCCTCCACCTCCGAGGTGTACGGCGACCCCGAAGTCCATCCCCAGACCGAAGAGTATTGGGGCCACGTCAACCCCATCGGCCTGCGTTCGTGCTATGACGAGGGCAAGCGCTGCGCCGAGGCGCTCTTCTTCGCCTATCGCCGGCAGGGCGGTCTGCCCGTCAAGGTGGGGCGCCTGTTCAACACCTACGGGCCGCGCATGCACCCCAACGACGGCCGGGTGGTATCCAACTTCATTCTCCAGGCCCTGCGGGGCGAGCCCCTCACCATTTACGGCGACGGCTCGCAAACGCGCTCGTTCTGCTATGTGGATGATCTTATAGACTGCATGATCCGCTTCATGGCCGCCCCGGACGACATCACCGGCCCGCTCAATATGGGCAATCCCGGCGAGTTCACCATCCGGAGCCTGGCCGAGCAGGTCATCGAACTGACGGGCAGCCGCTCGATCATTCTCCACAAGGCGCTGCCCGACGACGACCCGAAGCAGCGGCGGCCGGACATTACCCGTACCACGGAGCAGCTCGGCTGGACGCCCTCGGTTCCCCTGCGGGAGGGGCTCACGAAAACCATCGCCTATTTTGAGGCCATGCTGCGCAAGGGCTGAACTCTGAGGGCTGTCCAATTTTTATTCATAAAAATCAGCATATTAAAAATAAATATCGCGTCATACAACAAAATATAGACTTGAGAAGAGGAGCATGATAGGGTTAGTTAAACAATAGCATAATAGTACAGTTGGAGGCTTTAAAAATATGTCAAATACAGAAAGTATTCCTTTTTCCCAAGGGCAAAAAGTCATAGATAAAAATTCTCCTGGAAATATTGCAGAATATACAGGAAAAAACCGCTATCTTGGCTCGCGGTTAATGGTGGAAATTAAATTTTCTGATGGAACCTTACAGCTACGACCCGCATCAAGTATCTTAGCTATCGAAGAAGGAAAAATAAATAATTTACTTGAACAGATGCAAAATGGACTTTTTGGGAGACTATCTGATTTACGCCAACTCATTACATACGAAAAACTTAAAGGTTCTTTGCATGATGTAATTTATTCTATGGAAAGTGCACAAATAGATTTTTATCCATATCAATATAAGCCTGTAATTAAATTTATTGATTCACCTTCTGAAAGATTATTGCTAGCTGATGAAGTTGGTCTGGGGAAAACAATTGAAGCTGCACTTATTTGGATGGAGATGCAGGCTCGATATCAAGCAAAGCGTCTTTTAGTTATTTGTCCTAAAAATTTAGCAGAAAAATGGAGAGCAGAACTCCAAGAAAAATTTCTTATTAATGCTAAAATTGTTGATTTTATTGGGTTTCGGGAAGAGATTGAACAATTAAAAAAATATGGAGAAAGTTACCCGTTTGCATTAATCAGCACGTATTCCGGATTAAGACTTCCCAAAAACGAGCGGGACGCTCTCAGAACCCGACCTGAAGATGCTCACCCCGCTTCCTCCAAGGTAGAACTTTTACGCGAATTAAGGTACTGGCCCGAAGAATATCAAGCAATAGATCTTGTTATTTTTGATGAAGCTCATTACATGCGCAATCAAGCAACAACAACCTACCTTCTTGGTGAAAGTTTATCATCATCAGAAGCATCTCGTGCAGTCCTTTGTGTTTCTGCAACCCCTGTTAATAATAAAAGCACAGACTTACATAGTTTATTAAAACTTATTGATGAAGATTTTTTCTCTACACAATCTAGTTTTGAAAATTTAATTAAAATTAATAAACCTGCAGTAAATGCATGTAATGCATTGGCAAAATATCCTATAGATATTGAACTATTAACAAAATCTCTTAAACAAATGGAAAATGTTTCATATATTAATACATCTCCATACTTTCCTGAATTGCTCAAAAAATTAAAAAAGCTTGAACAAAAAAATTTTACTGATTCTTCATTACTTGCAAAATGTCAGGATATTACAGAAAAAATGAATGTTTTAGGAGCATATATTAATAGAACTCGGCGAATACAAGTACAAGAAAATAGACCGATTAGAGTATCTGTTGTTCGGCCTGTTAATTATGCTCAAGAAGAAATGGAACTATATCAAGCTATACTTAGTGCAGTCAGAGCATATTGCCAAAAAAATAATTCAGAATTTCATGTGTTTCAAATTATGACATGGCAATTAATGGCTGCAAGTTGCATCCCGGCCTTTGTTGAAAAGATAAAAAATGATAAAATATATGAATCTGATAGTATTCTCTCGGAAGCTTTTGGAGAGTTTGAGAATGATAACATGCAATCAGTAAATATATTTAAAGATACTATATCCTGGTCAAAATTGCTGAATTATGACTTTGAAAAAAATGATTCAAAATTGAATGATCTGTATACAATTTTAAAAAATGAACCAAAAGAAAAAATAATTATATTTTCTTACTATCGTGGCACATTAAATTACTTACAAAAAAAATTGATGGAAATTGGTGAAATAGTCTCTCTTATTCATGGTGATATACCAGTAGAGAAGAGATGGGATGAGCTTGAAAATTTCCGATCCCCCACAGGATCAAGGATTTTACTTGCATCAGAAGTTGGAAGTGAAGGTATAGATTTACAATTTTGTCATATACTCATCAATTACGATCTGCCATGGAATCCAATGCGGATAGAGCAACGAATAGGCCGTATTGATCGCGTTGGCCAAACAGCAGAACGCTTATCTATAATTAATTTTAAGGTACATGGTACTATTGAAGAACGAGTATATGAAAGGTTACATCAAAAATTAGAAATATTTAGTAATAGTATCGGCGATCTGGATGAAGTTCTTGGAGCAGAAATAAAAAAACTTACTATTGATCTTTTAAGCAAAAATCTGACTAGCGAAGAGCAAGACAAGCGCATTATCCAAACACAGCAGGCTATAGCAAAAAAGCAAAGCGATATAAAATTTCTTGAAGAATCTGGTGAAGGATTAGTTGCTTTATCAGACTATATTCAAAAAAAAATAGAAGAAAATTATAATCGTGGAAGATATATACAGCCCGCAGAGCTTAAGGCATATGTTTCAAATTTTTTCGGTCAATTCTTTAAAGGTACTATAATTAATTATAATACACCAACAAATGGTTGCCTGCAAATATCTCTTTCAGATGAAGCCAAAGCATCACTCTATAATTTTATTAAAGAAGATAAAAGCCTAGCAGCAACACAACTTCGCCAAAAATCAATTAATATGACTTTTGATCGGGAAATCGCACAAGAATTAGGAAGAAAAAAGAAAATAATTTTTATTAATCATATGTCACCATTTATTCGCTGGATGACTAAATTTAATAAAGAAAACGAATTAAACCTTCATAAAATTTCTGCTATTTCGTGTAATACTAATTTACTTCACAAAGGCATATATATTTTCAGAATTGATAGATGGATATTGAAAGGTATACTTTCAAAAGAAAAATTGGCTTATGGATTTATTTCTCTTGAAAATGGGGAGTGTATATCATCTTATGATTCAGAAGTGATATTTCAATATATTTTTATCAATGGGAATGAATGGATATATCATGAGTATGACACAGGCAAATTTCAAATGAATTATGAAAAACTTGAACAATATATGTATGATCAACTCGATGAAGAAACTAAAGATTTTGAAATTGAGAATATAAATACGATTCAGATCAAAAAAGAGCGTATATCAGTAATATTTAATCGAAAAATTGAGCAAGATAAACGCCGCTTATTAACTATGATTGAAAATAATCGTGGTGAGCAAATTATAAATATGACACGAGCTCGCATTAAAAAAAATGAAATTCTCATGGAGAATAGAGTTAAAAAATTAGATTCCAGCAAAAAAATTGATATCAATGCAGAAATTGTAGCTTTAGGAATTGTTAAAATCGAATTATAGAGGAGAAACTTGAATGGATAACTTCCGCAAAACACTAAAAAAACTTTCGAGTAAAATACTTCTTAAATCTCAAAATCCAAGAATAAAGGAAAGGCAAAATATAAAAAAATTTAAATTACCTCTTCAAGGTATAAAAGCAAATACTTCTCTACACAGCAATAAACAATTAGTACCTCGCGATCCTTATTTTTTCCAAATTGGATTTGATTTTGGAACATCAAGTTCTAAAGCAATTATTCGTGATATAAATACAAATATTGCATGGATATATACTTATTCCAATAACATCACGAATAATACTATCTTAATTCCAAGTATTGTGATTTATCAAAATGGATATTTTGCGCAATACAAAAATATAGACACTCTTTACCCGAAAAATGGACTTTATCATCTTAAAATAGCGGCACAAAAAATTGCAAATGGTATCACGGAAGATCAGGTCTTTTCAGAGTATAAAAAAATTGCTGAGTCAAGTTTACCTTATCCGTATACTTACTTTATTGAATTAACCTGCATATATTTTCTTTCCTCAAGTTTTTCTGATATTCTTATGAATATTACACAAAAATTTCCTAATTATGGTCAAAACCAAGATGATCAGATCGCTATTAATATGGCAATGCCAGTATCTGATATTAGTGATAATAATGTACGCATTTTGTTTGAACGCATCTTAAATATTTCTTGGAAAATTTCTTGTAAATTCAAACCTTTTCCTAAAAGAATTTCAATCCTTAGATTGAATGAAATGGTCGTAGAATGTCAACAAAATGCTATAGAAAATTCTAATGATAGCTTATGTCATGTCTACCCAGAAGTTAGTGCAAATATGCAAGCATTTATCCGATCTCCAGCATCAAGCCCTAATGACTCTACTATCTATTTCTTCAATGATACTGGTGCAGGAACTGTTGATCAGTGTGTTTTTACTTATACCAGAGATAATAAAAAATTAAATTATTTTTCAGATGGAGTGTTTCTTAGAGGTTCAAGCCAAATTGAAACTATAGCCTGTGGTGATAATATCAATAAAGATAACCTTGAATTCTGGAGAAAGAAAAAAGAACAAGGAGAAAATTCTTCTACCCTTACACGTGCAAAGTATAAAATTACAGAAGAACTAAATATTGATACACAAAAAACTTTGCAAAAAACACTACATTGCCTTCGCTCTGGTCCAGGTGTTACTAAAATGGATACGCTTAAATATAATATAAGATTCATTTTCAGTGGTGGTGGACATACAAAATTCCCTTATCACTATGCTGTAGTTGAGGCATATAAAGATTTTATGAAAACAAAAACAGATCCACTGATAACATCTATGGCAATTCCTCAAGACTTATTGATAAAAGGCCACGAATTATGGATAAAACGTTTATATGTGGCTTATGGACTTTCTTTTCTATTTGAAGAACTTGCTGAAAATTCCTTCCCCACAGACAACAAAATAGATGATAAAATCAAGCAAAACAAAACTATTGCTAGCGAAGAATGTTCTTGCCGTGGATATAATAAAAACTGTGTAAGATGCTACGGCACTGGAATTATTCAATAAAAAAGTTACCTATTGGCCGCGCCATGGCGGCGTATGGCATCTTCCAGCAGGCTCTCCAGAAGCTCCCCGAAGTCCATGCCCAGCGCGGCGGCTTCCTTGGGCACCAGACTGGCGGCGGTCATGCCCGGCAGGGTGTTCACTTCCAGAAGGTACAGCTGGCTGTCCGGCGTCAGGATAAAATCCGCCCGGCTGTAAGCGGCCAGGCCCAGGCAGCGGTGCGCGGCCACCGCCGCCCGCCGCACGCGATCCAGCACCTCGTCCGGCAGGGGCGCGGGGCACAGCTCCTGCGCGCCGTCCGGCGCGTACTTGTCGTGGTAATCAAAAAAGTCCCGCCGGGGGACAATGAGGATGGGCGGCAGGGCCTCCGGCCCCTTGCCGTTCACGTCCAGCACCCCGCAGGTGACCTCACTGCCCGTCAGCATTTCCTCAATCAGCACTTCCTGCCCCGCACCGAACAGGGCATCCAGGGCCGTTTCAAGTTCGGCCTCATTCCGCGCGCGGAACAGATCCAGACTGGAGCCCCCGGTGTTGGACTTGACGAACAGAGGAAAGCGCAAATCAGGCTTCCAGTCCGCCGGAGGCCGCCGGGGCAGAAAGACGCCCGGCGGCACGCGCAGGCCCGCCCGGCGGAACAGGGCCTTGGCGGCCGCCTTGTTCAGGGCCAGAAAGGAGCCGGCCGGGCCCGACCCCTGGTAGGGGCAGCCGGCGCGCTCCAGCAGGGCCTGAACCAGGCCGTCCTCGCCGGGCTGACCATGCAGGTTGAGAAAGGCCGCATCCTGCCCGGCCGCCGCCTCGAGCAGGCGGTCAAAGCCGTCGGACAGATCCCAGAGGCTGACCTCATGCCCCCTCTTGCGCAGCGCGCGGGCTATGGCTTCCGCCCCGAGAAGAGAAATGTCCCGTTCGGGCGACCAGCCGCCCGCCACCAGCAGTATGCGCCGCTTCCGGCTTGTGTCGCTCATAGGGATCCCACCAGGGCGCTCAGGGCCCGTTCATAGGTGAATGCCTGTTCCCGATTGACCCTGATTGACGCCCGGTGTTCCCCGGTATCGCCGTAGCGCTTCAGCAAATCGTCAAAACGCTCTTCCAGGCTGACCACCTTGTCGTGCCGCACGCGCTTGTCGGCATACGACACCAGGAGGGGCAGGCGCAGAAGGTTCGCCTTCAGGGCCGCCGGGTCATGAATCCAGGGCCAGCTGACGTGAAAGAGCACCGCCTGGGCCAGATCGGGACGGCCCGTTTCCTCCCGCACCCAGGCCGCGCCCAGCTGGGCGTGGGCACCCCCGTGCAGAATGGTGTAGGTTTTGGCCAGATCATGCAGCAGCGCGGCGGCCCTCAGCGCGGGCACATCCACGGCATGGCCGAGGGCCGCGGCCCGCCGCGCCACATCAAGGGCCACCCGGGCCACCGCGTGGCTGTGCGCGCGGATGTTGGGCAGCATGCCGTACCTGTCCCACAGGCTGATGCAGGCCGCCTCGTCGGGAACAGGGGGCGGCGGGGGATCAGACGCCAAGACAAGGCCGGGTAAATCCACGATCCGCTCCGGGATCATCCAGGGCCGCGGCTTCTCGATTTGCGCCATCGCCATCCTTCCCCGCCATCCTTCCCGGATCGCTCACAGCGCTCCGGTGTGCCCAAAGCCCCCGGCCCCGCGCTCGGTGCCGGACAGGGTATCCGCCGCCACCGGTTCAGGCCGCCGCACGGGCTGAAACACCAGCTGCGCCACCCGATCGCCGCGCCGCACACGGATGGGCTCCGGCGAGGTGTTGAGCAGCCACACGCAAATTTCGCCCCGATAGTCGGGGTCAATGACGCCCACGCCCTGAGCCACGGTGAGGCCCTTCACCGCGCCCAGGCCGCTGCGCGAATAGACAAAGGCGGCGCAGTCCGCGTCCGGGGGCTCCACAGCCACCCCGGCGGGCACACCCACCCGCGCGCCGGGGGCGATCCACAGCTCTTCCCCGTCCATGCAGGCCCGCAAATCCAGACCCGCCGAACCCGGCGTGGCATAGGCCAGCCCTCCGCCGTACAGCTCACGGGCGTCCCGCATATACTGAATACGCACTGAACTCATATTCATCTCCCTGAAAGGGAAAGATAGCCCGGAACCCGTCATCGGACAAGCCGTGACAAAAGCGGCGCCGCCAGGCCGTCCCGCAGCCCTGTCCGGCCGTTCCCGGCCTTTTTCGCGCGCGGCGCCCCGCATTTTCGGGGCAGCAAGGCCCCGCCCGCGCCCATTCCGGCGCCCCGGACGGAAAAACTGCGTTCTGAGTGCCGCGCATGCTTGACAAAGCCGCAGGGACAGCCTTATACGGATGCCGAGCAGTGGAAGATCCTTTTCCGGCAGGGCGGACGGTCTTCTTCACATCCATATTTGACCGCTTCAGCGGTTGGATGGGGTGGCCTGACGACGGCCCCCCCTTTTTATTTATGAAAGGCACGCCATGACCAGGGGCCCGTCCAAAGAAGAACGTCTGCGCCGCATCGCCGAAGCCGCCGCTCCGGTGGCGGCAGCCTTCGGGCTGGAACTGTGGGGCGTTGAGCTTGCCGGCTCGGGCCGCCCCGTGGTTCGCATCTTTGTGGATGCGCCCGCCCGCAATGCCGCCGGGGCTCCCGCCGCGGAAAACGGCCCGCCCCCCGGCGTGACGGTGGATCAGTGCGCGGAAATTTCACGCATGGTCGGTCTGGCCCTGGACGTGGAAGACCTGTTTGCCGATGCCTGGACGCTGGAAGTTTCGTCCCCCGGCCTGGAGCGGCCCTTTTTCCGGCCTGGGCAGCTGCGCGCCTATGTGGGCCGCCAGGCGGAGGTTCTGCTCTGGGATCCTCATCCCGATTTTCCCGGTCGGCGCAAATTTTGCGGCCAGGTGGCGACCGTGGAGGGCGATACCTTCACCCTGCGCCTGTCCGCCGCGGACGATCCCGCCGGCGGGACGCCTGTGCGCATCCCGTGGGACGAGGTGCGCCGCGCCCGCCTCGTCCATCTTTTCCCCGACACCAGCAAGCCCCGACCCGGCCAGGCCGCCGCGCCCAAATCCGCGCGGACGGCGGCCCCGGCGGAGGGCGGAGGGACACACGCATGAACCTGGAACTCAAAAAGGCCATTGACCAGATCAGCAAGGACAAGGGGCTGGATCGCGACATGCTCGTGGACACCCTGGAAGAAGCCGTGCGCACTTCGGTGGAGCGCAAATACGGCGCGGATCTGGACGTGGAAGTCCGCTACAGCGACGAAACGGGCGATATTGAAGTGTATCAGTTCAAGTTCGTCGTGGAGGAAGTGGTCAATCCCCTCACCCAGATTTCCCTGGCCGAGGCCCGCGAGCACGATCCCTCGGTGCAGCTTGACGACGAAATGGGTTTTCGCCTGAAAATTGAAGACCTGGGCCGCATTGCCGCCCAATCCGCCAAACAGGTGATCATCCAGCGCATGCGTGACGCCGAGCAGGAAATCATCTACGACGAATACAAGGATCGCGTGGGCGAAATTGTCAGCGGCATCATCCAGCGCCGCGACAAGGGCGGCTGGGTCGTCAACCTGGGCCGCACCGAAGCCCTTCTGCCCAAAGAAGAGCAGATACACCACGAGCACTACAAACGCGGCGAACGCACCCAGGCCCTGATTATCGAGGTCAAGCGCGAGGGACGCGGCCCCCAGGTCATCATTTCGCGTTCGCACCGCGACTATATGGCGGCCCTGTTCCGCCTGGAAGTGCCCGAAGTGGACGACGGCATCGTACAGATTATGGGCGTGGCCCGCGACCCCGGCTCCCGCGCCAAGGTGGCCGTGCTGTCGCGCGAGCGCGACGTGGACCCGGTGGGAGCCTGCGTGGGAGTTCGCGGTTCGCGCATTCAGAACATTATTCAGGAACTGCACGGCGAGCGCATTGATATTGTGGTCTGGAACCCCGAAATCACCACATACGCCCGCAACGCCCTGGCTCCGGCCATGGTGTCGCGCATTGCGGTGGACGAGGCCGAAAACCTGCTGGAAGTCACGGTACCGGACGACCAGCTGACCAACGCCATCGGCCGCAAGGGCCAGAACGTCAAGCTGGCCGCCAAGCTTTTGGGCTGGAAAATCGATATTTTCACCGAATCCCGCTACAACGAGGCCAACGCCATTGGCCGGGGCCTTGAACAGGTGGCCAGTGTGGCCGAAATTCCCGTGGAGCACTTTGTGAACGCCGGATTCACGACCCTGGACACCCTGCGCTCCGCCAGCGACGAAGAGCTGGCCGACAAGCTGACCCTGTCCCAGGGACGCATCGCCGACCTGCGTTCGGCCATCAATTTCCTGAGCCCCGTGGTGGAAGGTTCGGACGACGGCACCGAAGCGGCGGAAGCAGGGGACAGCGCCGCGGCTCACGGGGAAGAGGGCCGCTGATATGGCTGGAGGGCATCGGCCCACCAGAATGTGCGTGATATGCCGACGGCGCTTTGCCAAGTCGCGTTTGTTGCGCCATGTGCCTGCTCCCGTCACGGACGAAACGGAAGGCGAAATACGGGCGGGCGCGGGAAAAAGCGGGCTTGAGGCCGACGAGGCCCAGGTGCGGCCGGGACGGGGCTGCTATGTATGCTCCGATCCCAGGTGCCGCGAAAAGTTTATGAAGCTGGGCCAGGTAAGGCGCAAGCGCAAAGGGGGTTGACGTATGGATGAAAAAATCAAGGTCAGGGATTTGGCCGCCGACTTGGGCGTGAGCACCAAGGATCTCACCCGTGTTCTGCGCGAACTGGAGGTTGAGGTCAAAAGCTCGGCAAGCACCGTCAGCCCGGAAGACGCGGCAAAGGCCAAGGCGCGGCTTCAGCCTGAAGCCTCCGCCGAAGTCATGCGCAAGGAAATTCAGCCCGGCCTCATCGTGCGCCGTCGCCGCGTGCGCTCCGACACTGAGGCTCAGGCTCCGGCCGAAGCGGCTCCCCCCGCCTCCCCCGCCCCCGCCGAAGCCGCGGCGGAACGCGCCGAAGATACCCCCCATACAGGCGCGGAGCAAAGCGCCGCCTTGCCGGATTCCGAACAGGGCTCCCCCGGCGATCTCTCCGCCGGCGCCCGCCCCGCCCCGGCCGCGAGCGACAAGGCCCGCCCGGTCGAAGGCGAAAAAAAGCCCCGCCGCAAAAAGGCGCCGCTGGAAACACCGCCGGCCCGCGTGGTGCGCCCCGTGGCCAGCGCCGCGCCAACCCCTCCCCCGCCGGCCGCTGAAAGTCCGGACACGCCTGCCCCGGCGCCCGTCGCCCCGGAAGTTCCCGAGGCCAGGGTTTCCGCCCCTGAAACTCCCGCCGCCGCGGCCGAAGCCCCCGCAAAGCCCGCTGAAGCCGCGCCCGGGCCCGCTCCCAAAACGGAGGCCAGGGTTCGGGCTGATCGGCCCCGTCGCGCTCCGGCGGCCTCGGCCGAGCCAGACGGCTCCTCGCAGCCCAGTCTGCTGCCGCCCGTATCCGAATCCCGCCGCCCGAGGGACGATGGCGAGGAAGGCGAACGCCCCCGCCGGCGTCCGCAGGACGGGCTGTCCCCGCAGGTGCGCGTTATTTCGCGGCCCGATCCGTCCCAGGCCAGAGTGCTGGAACGCCCCGCGCCGTCCGACGCGCGCGGCGACGACCGCCGCCAGGGCTATCGCTCAGGCACACCGCGGCCTGGCGGCGCCTCCAGATCCGGCGGCCCGCGTCCCGGCGGGGCAAGAACCGCGGGCGCGGGCTTTCCGCCGCCCTTCGGCCAGCAGCCGCCCATGGAAGGCGCGGATCAAAGCCGCAAAAAGCGGAACAAGGGACGCCGCGCGATGGACTTTTCCCTGGGCTCCGGCGCTGATTTTACCCGTCATCACGAGGATGACGAGGGCATGGTGCGCACCCGCAGCCGCAAGCCCAAAAAGCAGGCCGCCGCGCCCCAGTCCACCCAGCCCATGAAGGCCGCCAAGCGCAAAATCCGCGTGGAGGAAGCCATTCGCGTGGCGGACATGGCCCACCAGATGGGCGTGAAATCCGGCGAAATCATCAAGGTTTTGTTCGGCCTGGGGGTCATGGCCACCATCAACAATTCCCTGGACATTGACACCGCCACGCTGGTGGCGTCCGAATTCGGGTACGAAGTGGAAAAGGTGGGCTTTTCGGAAGAAGCCTTCCTGCCGCCCGCCGAATCGGACAGTCCCGAGCAGCTCAGGCCGCGTCCGCCCGTGGTCACCATCATGGGCCATGTGGACCACGGCAAAACCTCACTGCTTGACGCCATCCGCAAAACCAGCGTGACCAGCGGCGAAGCGGGCGGCATTACCCAGCACATCGGGGCCTACCACGTCAAAACCAAGCGGGGAGACATCGTGTTCCTCGATACCCCCGGCCACGAGGCCTTTACGGCCATGCGCGCCCGCGGGGCACAGGTGACGGATCTGGTGGTTCTGGTGGTGGCCGCCGACGACGGCGTTATGGAGCAGACCCGCGAAGCCATCAACCATTCCCGCGCGGCCGGCGTGCCCATTCTGGTGGCGGTCAACAAAATTGACAAGGAAGGCGCCAACCCGGATCGCGTCCTGCGCGAACTGGCCGAACTGGGCCTCCAGGCCGAATCGTGGGGCGGCGATACCGTGGTGGGTTTTGTGTCCGCCAAGACAGGGCAGGGGCTGGATGAACTTCTGGAACTCATCGCCCTTCAGGCGGAAATACTGGAGCTTAAGGCCAACCCCGGCAAGCCCGCCCGGGGCCATGTGGTGGAAGCCAAACTGGACAAGGGCCGCGGCCCCGTGGCCACGGTGCTCATCCAGGGCGGAACCATCCATCAGGGCGACGTCTTTGTGTGCGGCGTGTTCGCGGGCCGCGTGCGCGCCCTGTTCAACGACCAGGGCCGCAAAATCAAGGAGGCCGGCCCCTCCATGCCCGTGGAAGTGCAGGGCTTTGAAGGCGTGCCCGAAGCGGGCGAGGAATTCATCTGCCTGGCCGATGAAAAGACCGCCCGCCGTATTGCCGAAGCCCGCGCCGTCAAGCAGCGCGAACGCGAACTGGCCAAGGAATCGCGGGTCACGCTCGAAACCTTCCTGGCCCGCCGGGCCGACGACGCCGAAGCCCTGG
Source organism: Desulfovibrionaceae bacterium (assembly GCA_022510785.1). GTDB lineage: Bacteria > Desulfobacterota > Desulfovibrionia > Desulfovibrionales > Desulfovibrionaceae > Mailhella. Next base: position 54,353 of record JAFLSV010000008.1, read on the forward strand.
TGCTCAACCTGGTGCTCAAGGCCGACGTGCAGGGTTCGGTGGAAGCCATTGCCGAATCCCTGCGCAAGCTCAGCACGGACAAGGTGCGCATCGACATCATCCACGGCGGCGCCGGAGCGATTTCGGAAAGTGACGTCATGCTGGCCGCCGCGTCCAGTGCCATCATCATCGGCTTCAACGTGCGTCCCACGGCCAAGGTCAAGGATGTGGCCGAGCAGGAAGGCGTGGACATCCGCTTCTACGACATCATCTACAAGCTGGTGGATGAAATCAAAAGCGCCATGGCGGGCATGCTGGCCCCGGTGTCGCGCGAGGTCTACCTGGGCCAGGCCGAGGTGCGCGACACCTTCTCCCTGCCCAAAATCGGCGTCATTGCGGGCTGCTTTGTCACCGACGGCAAGATGACCCGCAGCGCGGGCGTGCGCCTCCTGCGCGACGGCGTGGTGGTGTATACCGGCAAAACCGCCTCTCTCAAGCGCTTCAAGGACGATGCCAAAGAAGTGCCCAAGGGCATGGAATGCGGCATGGGGCTGGAAAATTTCCACGACATCAAGGTGGGCGACATCATCGAAGCCTTTGAAACCGTGGAAGAGGCCGCCACACTGTAACCCCCCGTGAAATCCGGCTTTCGGAGCCCGCCCGTGAACCGGCGGGCTCTTTTCGTTCCGGGAGGCCGGGGACACAGCCCCGCCATGGTCAAAAAATCATGGCATCCGGCGCCGCATGCTGTCATGCTCAGGGCTGCGGGGGATGGATCTTCCCGGGTGTTCTCTCCTCCATCCGGGGCCGCTTCCGGACAGGGGCTCCCCGCCGCCGCTTCCGCCGGCCGGGAGTCCCCCTGTGGATCAGCAGCGGCAGAGGTCTGCGGCCTCTCGCTGACTCTCTTCGCATGACGAACACTTCTTCAACGAGCTGTCTTCTCCAGAGGCGGCCCGCGCACGCGGGCCGCCTTGCCGTTCCGGGCGATCTTTGACGCAATCCGGCAAAAAGACTACGATCCGCCATGAGCTCCGCCGTGAAGCGACCGAGCCCCGCGGCTCCCTTTCCTGTCCACTGTCAAGGAGTGTTTCCATGTCCCTGTTTGATCGCAATCCCGCGCTGACGGCGCTCTTCGCCGACCACGGGGCCGACCTGGCCTGTGAGGAACAGCTGCCCCTCGCCGACATACGAGGCGCCCTGGAAAGCGGCACCATGGTTCTGCTCGGCAACCCCGCCCACACGGGGCTTCGCCCCCTGCTGATAGGCCAGCCCGCGCGGGTCAAGGTCAACGCCAATATCGGCACCTCGCCGTTCCAGAACCATGTTCCCTGCGAAATGCGCAAGCTTGAAACGGCTCTGGCAGCCGGGGCCGATACCGTGATGGACTTGTCCATCGCGGGCGATCTGACGGCCATCCGCGCCGCCATGCTGGCCGCCTGCCCCGCTCCGCTGGGCACGGTGCCCCTGTACGCCGTGGCCCAGACCTATATCGACCGGGGCGACGACCCGGCCGCCATGGATCCGGAAGTCCTGTTCAGGGAAATTGAGCGCCAGGCCGAGCAGGGCGTGGACTTCATGACCGTACACTGCGGTCTGACCCGGCGCGGCGCGGAATGGGCCGCCCACGGCGAACGAACCATGGGCATCGTCTCTCGCGGCGGGAGCATTCTGGCCCGCTGGATGCTGCGCAATGACAAGGAAAATCCCCTGCTTACCGGCTTTGATCGCCTGCTTGACATCGCCCGCGCGCACAATGTCACCCTGTCCCTGGGCGACGGCCTGCGCCCCGGCGCGGGCTCCGATGCCGGCGACGCCGCGCAGTGGGAGGAAGTGATCACCCTGGGCCGCCTGGCCCGCCGCGCCCTGGAGGCGGGCGTTCAGTGCATGATCGAAGGCCCCGGCCATGTCTGCATGGCCGAAGTGGAAGCCCAGATCAGGGGCATCAAAAAACTGACCCACGGCGCGCCGCTCTATGTGCTGGGGCCGCTGGTCACGGACATCGCCCCGGGCTGGGATCACATCGCCGGGGCCATAGGCGGGGCGCTGGCCGTGCGGGCCGGGGCGGACTTTCTGTGCTACCTGACCCCGGCCGAGCATCTGACCCTGCCCGGCGAGGCCGATGTGCGCACCGGCGTCATGGCCTCGCGCGTGGCGGCGCAGGCCGGTGAAAACGCCCTGGGACGCCCGGCGGCCCGCGCGGCCGAGGCCGCCATGGGCCGGGCGCGCAAGGCCCTGGACTGGGACGCCATGCGCGAGGTCTCGCTGGATCCCGCCGAAATGGATGAACGCCGCAAACCCCACCGGCATGAAGACGCATGCGCCATGTGCGGCAATTTCTGCGCGGTCAAAATGCTGCGCGACTGACCTGTTCCGTCAGCCCGGGATCTGCCGCGCTCAACGGCCGCGCGGGCCGCAAACACGGCAAAGGCCGATCCGGCGCGGCAAAAAGGCCCCGCGCCTCAGAGCATATTGAGCGGATCGAGATCGAGCGAGACCCGCCACTGACGCGGCGCGGCTCCGGGCAGGGCCCTGCCGAAGGCCTGCGCGTACGCGCGGCGCAGGGCCTGCCAATCCGCCGCCTTGAGCAGGCACTGATAGCGCAGTCGGCCCTGCAAACGGGCCAGGGGCGCGGGCGCGGGCCCCAGCACGGTCACGCCGGCTTCCCGCCCCGCCCCGCGCAGGGCCTGGGCCAGAGCCCCCAGCAATGCCGGGCCCTCCTTCCATTCCTGCGGAAAGGACGCCCGCACCAGAGCCAGCTTGACAAAGGGAGGGTAGCGCCGCTTTTCGCGCAGGGCGATTTCGCGCTCGTAAAAGCCCTCGTAGTCGGCGCGCTCCACAAAATTCCAGCAGTAGTGCCCCACATCGCGGGTCTGCACCAGGACAAGGCCGGGCTTTTCGCCCCGGCCGGCCCGCCCGGCCGATTGCACCAGCAGTTGAAAGGTGCGCTCGGCGGCGCGGTAATCGGGCAGATTGAGCCCCATGTCGGCATCCGCGATGAGGGCCAGGGTCACGTTGGGGAAATGGTGCCCCTTGGACAGCATCTGGGTGCCCACCAGCACCTGCGCCTCCTGCCGGGCGAAGGCGGCCAGAATTTCCTCCATGCAGCCGGGGCGGCGGGTGCTGTCCCGATCCAGGCGCAGCACCCGGGCGCCAGGGGGCAGAACCCCGGCCAACTCTTCGCCGGCCAGGCGCTCTTCCAGACGCTCCGTGCCCTCGCCCATGGGAAGATAGTGAAGCCCCCCGCACGCCGGACAGGGTGAGGGAAAGGGCCGGGTATAGCCGCAGTAATGGCACACCAGCTGCTCGCGCCGCTTGTGGTAGGTCAGGCCGATGTCACAGTGCGGACAGCGGGCCACGGTGCCGCAGCCAAGGCAGTACATGAGCGGGGCGTATCCCCGCCGGTTGAGCAGCACCACGGCCTGTTCGCCCCGTTTGACCGTGTCGCGCAGGGCTTCCACAGAGGCCGGCGCCAGAGGGGAATCTCCGCCGTTTTCGCGGATATCCACCAGTTTCACCTCGGGCAGGGTTCCTCCGCCCACCCGGCGGGACAGGACGGCCATGGGGATCCGTCCCCGCCGGGCCGAGTAAAAGGTTTTGACGTCGGGCGTGGCCGAGCCCAGCACCAGCAGTGCCCTGTTTCGTGACGCCCTGCTCCAGGCCACTTCTTTTGCCTGGTAGTGAAGTCCCTCATCCTGCTTGAAGGACGCGTCGTGTTCCTCGTCCAGCACCACCGCGCCCAGGGCGGGCAGGGGCACAAACAGGGCGGAGCGGGTGCCCACCACCAGACAGGGCGCCGGAGGATCGGCCTGGGCACGGGCCGCCAGCTCGCGGAACACGCGCTCGCGCCGGGCCGGGCTTTGATAGCCGTGAAACAGGTACAGGGGCGCGCCGGGAAAGCTCTGGGCCGCGTCCCGGCGCAGCTTGAGGGCCAGGGCCACTTCCGGGGCCAGCAGCAGGATCGAGCGGCCCCGTTCCAGACAGGCGCGGGCCAGTTCCAGATACAGCGCCGTCTTGCCGCTGCCCGTCACGCCGAACAGCAGATGCGTGCCGGGCTCTCCCCCGGAAAGTCCCCGATCCAGGGCCGCGCGCAAAGCGTCCAGGGCCGCGCGCTGTTCCGCGGACAAGGTGAAGGGAGGCGAAAGAGGGGGCAGCAGGGCTTCCCCGGCCTCCTCCATGGCCCGATCATCCTCCCCGGGATCCACAGCGCGCACCCGGATCAGCCCCGCCCTGATCAGCGCGCCCAGCGCGGGCCCGCTTCCGGGCAGAGCCTCGCCCAGCCGGCGGCGGGACAGGCTCCCGTGATCCAGCAGATAATCGAGCACGGCCCTTTGCCGCAGGGCGTTGGGACGCACGGGCCAGGGAGGATCGCACGCAAGCTCGCACGCCTCGCCGGAGGCCGCGTCCTCGGCCAGGGCCAGCACCTCGGCCTTACCTTCCGCAAAGGCCCGGCCAAGAGCGTCCCGCGCGGCGGCTTCCATGCCCGCCACTTCGCGCAGGGGATGGAGGCGGGGTTTCCCCCCGGCCCGGAACTCCCGCACCCGGATACGGGCCGTTACCCGAAGCCCCCGCGGCAGAACGGCCCCCAGGATATGCCCCGGCGTGGTCATCTGGCGGACAGCCAAATCCCGCACGCTGTCCAGATATTCGCCATTCAGCAGGGGGGCGGCCTCCAGCGGCCAGACCACGGGGCGCACCGTGGTTCCGGCGGGCAGACCGGCCATGTCCGGTTCAGGCGGGGTCAGCAGCACTCCGGCCCGGACGGCGCCCGTGCCCAGGGGCACGGCCACGCGCAGCCCCGGCCGCCACAGATCCTCGGGCAGCCAGGAAGGCAGACTGTAGGTGAAGGTGGCATAGGGAGGGCTGAGCAGCGCGACGGAGACGAACATGGCTTGTGGTAGCGAAAGGCGGCGGCAAGCGCAAGAGTTCCGATCGCGGCTGCTTCCCGCCTTTTGGCCGGCCGGTTCAAAGCATCCTTTCGCATTGCCGGAATGGCGGGCATGGGCTACAAAAGGGCAACCGTCCTTCACCTTCAACCCTCCGACGCGCCGCCGCCATGCTTGCTCTCATCATCACCGTTCTTCTGGCCACGGGCATTTCCGCCCTGTGCTCCACCACCGAGGCCATGCTGTATTCCGTGCCCCTGACCTCCATTGAAAGGCTTCGGGAAAAGGGCTCCCGGGCGGGGGAACTCCTGCACGCCATGCGCTCCAATATCGAGCAGCCCATCACCGCCGTGCTGACGCTCAACACCGCGGCCAACACGGCGGGGGCGTCCATTGCCGGAGCCCTGGCGGCCTCGGCCCTGGGGCAGGAAAACATGCCCCTGTTCGCCGTGGTCTTCACCCTGCTCATTCTCATCGCGGGCGAAATTCTGCCCAAGACCTTCGGCGTCACCTACGCCGAGCCCCTGTCCGTCATCCTGGCCTATCCCCTGCGCTTTCTCATCCTCATCCTGAGCCCCATAACCTGGGCGGGCGGCCTTGTCGCCCGCCTGGCCTCGCGCCCGAGACGCGGCCCGGAGGCCACGGAGGATGATATCCGGGTCATGGCCAGCCTGTCACGCAAATCCGGCGGCATCAAGGCCTATGAGGAGACCGCCATCCGCAATATCCTGGCCCTGGATCAAAAAAGGGTGGAAGAGGTCATGACGCCCCGCACGGTGGTCTTTTCCCTGCCCGCCTCCATGGAGGTGGATGAGGCGTACCACAATGCCGACTTCTGGCATTTCAGCCGCATTCCGGTCTACGAGGACAACAACGAAGACGTGGTGGGCCTGGTGTCACGCCGCGACGTGGCCCTGCGCATGGCCGGGGAACACTCCCATGTGACCCTGGGCGACATCATGCGCCCCATCCATTTTGCGCTGGAATCCCAGACCCTGGACAAGGTTCTGGCCGAGTTTCTCGAATCACGCCAGCATCTGTTCGCCGTGCTGGACGAATACGGCGGGCTGGCCGGCGTGATTTCCCTTGAGGATGTGCTGGAAGAAATGCTGGGCCGCGAAATTGTGGACGAAAGCGACGTGGCCCCCGACATGCGCGAAGCCGCCCGCCAGCGCCGCGCCGCGGCCCTGCGGGTGGCGGGCGCCGGGCAGCCCCGGCAAGGATGAAATCCCTTCTTCCCGGCAAGGGCTGGACAGTTCCACAAAAAAAGCGCTATCATGTTCCTACCCCGGCACAATATATAAAAATACCATCCATATCAAGTAATTTCAGCGGGTTCGGCAGTTGTGCCCTATGGACATGGGATACGCCCATGCCAGACAGACAGGTTTGGAAGGGACAAGCGTCCGCATGCGGGGCCGGAAGGGGCCGCGCGCTTTCACGCCACGCGGATGAAGTCCGTTTGAGCAACGTCCACGGTGAAAAGGAGGCAAAGGATGTCGACCGACGCCAAAACCAGGTGCACACTGATACTGAGCGGCGTTGTGGCGGGCGTGCTCGTGCTGGCAGGTCTGGGGTGGGCCATGCGCACCACCGATGCGCGGCCTTTCTGCTCAAGCTGCCATGTCATGAATCCCGAAGCGGTGGCGCACAAGATGTCCGTCCACGCCAACCTGACCTGCAACGAGTGCCATGCGCCGGCAATGCTGCTGTCCAAGCTGCCGTTCAAGGCGCAGGAAGGCTTGCGCGACGTCTTCGTCAACACGGTGGGTTCCGCGCCGATGCCCATCATTGCCGGCGCGGCCACCAAAGATGTGGTCAACGCCAATTGCAAGCTGTGTCACGCCATGACCAACATGGGCGTCGCCAGCATGGAAGCCAAACCCTACTGCACAGATTGCCACCGCGGGGTGGCGCACATGCGTATGCAACCCATCAGCACAAGGATGGCAGCCGATGAATAGCCGTATTTTCACTCATGCCGCCATGGCGGCGCTGCTCTGCGCCGCGGGGTGTCTCGCCGGGTGTTCCGACGTTGAAACAACCGAACTCAAGACGCCGGTTTATAAAACAGGCCTGGCGCGGGACGAACTGCGCAATACCGCATTCAAGGCGCAATTCCCCGCCCAGTACGCCTCGTACCAGAAAAATGACGAAAGTTCCGTCATGACGGAATACAAGGGCTCGGTGAACTTCAACAAGGAAGACGTGTGGGATCCGCTGCCCGAAGGCTACAAGCACGCGCAGCCCTACCTGAAAAACCTCTGGCTCGGCTATCCCTTCATGTACGAATATCGTGAAGCGCGCGGCCACACCCACGCCATTGAGGATCAGCTTGAGATTGACCGCATTAACCGCTACGGCGAAAAGGGCATCCTCCCCGCTACCTGCTGGAACTGCAAGACGCCCCAGATGGTCGCCTGGGTCAAGCAGTACGGTGACGAATTCTGGGCCAAGGACTTCAACGAGTTCCGGGACAAAATCAACCTGGAGGACGACAGCATCGGCTGCGCCAACTGCCACAATGCCGAGACCATGACCCTCCAGCTCTACAGCGAACCGCTCAAGGACTACCTGAAGTCCGTCGGCAAGGATCCGCAGAATCTGCCGCGCAACGAAATGCGCTCCCTGGTCTGCGCCCAGTGCCATGTGGAGTACCACTTCACGGCCAAGGGGCACGGCCCGGAACAAAAGCCCGTTTTCCCGTGGGCCAACGGCTTCACGCCCGAAGCCATCTACACCTATTATGAAGACACGGGCAACGTGAAGGATCCTGGCTTTGAAGGCAACTTCGCGGACTGGACGCACCCGGCGTCGCGCACGCCCATGATCAAGATGCAGCACCCAGAATACGAAACCTGGATCGACAGCACCCACGGCGCGGCCGGCGTGTCCTGCGCGGACTGCCATATGCCCTACCAGCGTGAAAACGGCAAGAAGATGTCGAGCCACTGGTGGACCTCGCCCCTCAAGGATCCCGAACTGCGGGCCTGCCGGCAGTGCCATGCGGACAAGACGGCCGACTACCTCCGCGAACGCGTGCTGTACACGCAGGACAAGACCTTCAGGCTGCTGCTCACCGCGCAGGAATACTCGGTCAGGGCGCACGAAGCCGTGCGCCTCGCCACGGAATACGACGGTTCCCGGGACACCGACTATGATCAGCTGATGATCCGGGCGCGCAAGGGCATCCGCAAGGGCCAGATGTTCTGGGACTGGGTTTCCGCCGAAAACAGCGTGGGCTTCCACAATCCGGCCAAGTCCCTGGACACCCTCGCCCAGTCCATCACCCTGAGCCAGGACGCGATCAACGCGGCCCTGCAGGCGACCCGCTACGGTATCGCCCCGCAGCTTGAAGGCGATATCCAGACCGTGGTGCCGCCTATCCGCAAGATCACGCGCAAGCTGCAGCAGGATCCGGAATTCCTGACCACGCATCCCTGGCTCCGTTACCTGAAGCCGCTGCCCCAGGCCGATTTGTACTGGAAGGGCACGCAAAGGATTTCCTCCAACCAGTAAACACGCAGGGTTCTCCCGCGTATCGCCGCCTTTACGGCGCGCACTCCTCCCCCGGTTCACCCCGGGGGAGCTTTTTTTCGCCGCCGCCGCCGCGCGGAAACCGAGCCGGAGCCGCTGGCGGCGCGCGCCCGGCCCTGGCGGGAAACAACCCGTTGCTTGCAAAATTCATAAAACTTGATATGCTTCAGCTCTCATTCAGGTTCTGCCCGTGCGGCCCCATGCCGCGCATGACGCCCCTGCCCTGGCTTGTCCGGAGACTTCTCATGGCGCGCCAAAAATCTCTGTCCGTCTATGCTTTCGCCCTGCTGCTCCTCACGGGCGCTGTGGGCTTTATGGTCTGGTCGGGACTGTCCTCAAACAGCGTATATTTCCTCAACGTGTCCGAAGCTCTGGCCATGCCGCCCCAGGAGCTTCAGGCCGCCCGCCTGTTCGGCACCGTGGCTGAGGACGGCATGGCCCGGCCCGGCAATGGCCTTGGGGTACGCTTCCGCCTGCAGGACGCCGAAAAGCCCGGCCTTGTCGTGTGGGTGGAATACACGGGCGTGGTGCCTGACACCTTCAAGCCCGGCGCGGAGGTCATCGTGGAGGGCGGCATGGGGCAGGATTCGTTCCAGGCCAAAAACCTCATGACCAAGTGCCCGTCCAAGTACCAGAAGGAAAACCGGGGCAGCCTGGCCTGAAAGTGAATATCCCGGATCTGTTTTCAGCCTGGCGGCCTCACATCCGGGGCGCGCGCGACTGACCCCGCATCCGGGCATCCCTGTTCCCTAACGCGCATCCGCCCCGGGAGATCTCATGTATTTTGCTGCCTACGCTTCCCTTCTGCTGGCACTGCTTTTCGCCCTTGGCGGCGCGGGCGCGGGCGTGGCCCAATTGTGGCAGGAACGGAGCGACGACCTTGGCTGGCTGGAAAAAGCGCATCTGGGCGTGACCCTGTGCCTGGCGCTCGCCTCCGGCATTCTGCTGTCCGCTCTGGTCAACTGTGACTTTTCCTTGGACTATGTGGCCAGTTACACCGACCGTGCCCTGTCCCTGTTCTACCGCGTAACCGCGTTCTGGGCCGGGCAGGCCGGTTCACTCCTGTTCTGGGCCCTTATGGTGGCCCTGTGCGGCGCCCTGTTCCAGTTTTCTTCCGCCTACCGCGGCCTGAGCGCGCAAACACGGCTCTGGTACTGGATATTTTTTCTGTCCATCATGGCCTTTTTCGCCCTGCTTCTCTCAGCCTGGAGCAATCCTTTCGTGCGCGCGCTGCCCGCGCCGCCGGACGGCCGGGGCCTCAACCCCCTGCTCCAGAACCCCGGCATGATCATCCATCCGCCCCTGCTCTTTCTGGGCTACGGCGGCTTTGTCATTCCCGGCTGCCTGGCCCTGGCCCAGGCCATGCACCGGGCCGGGGGCGAAGACTCCTGGCTGCTGGTGGCCCGGCCCTTTACCCTGACGGGCTGGCTCTTCCTGACCGCTGGTATCGCGCTGGGCGCCTGGTGGGCCTATATGGAACTGGGCTGGGGCGGCTACTGGGCCTGGGATCCGGTGGAAAACGCCTCCATCATTCCCTGGCTGCTGGGCACGGCGGCTCTGCACACCGGTCTCATAGAGACCAGACGCGGCAAGCTGCGCCGGGTCAATATCTTCCTGATGGCGCTGACCACGGTGTCGGCCTTTTTTGCCACCTATCTGGTGCGCGGCGACGTGGTCAATTCGGTGCATGCCTTTGGCGCGGGCGGTGTCGGGCCCGCTCTGCTGATCTTTGTGCTGGCGGCGCTGGCTATGGTGACAGCGGTCTCTGCGCGGGGTGACGGCACGGGCGGGCCCCTGGCCGCCCTGGAAAGCCGCGAAGGCTTTATCGTCATGACCGCGTGGCTGTTGCTGGCCCTGTCCCTGATTATTCTCGTGGCCACCCTGTGGCCGGTGATCAGCGCCCTGTGGTCAGCCCGGCCCCAGGGCCTGGACGCGCGTTTCTACAACGGTGTCTGCCTGCCCCTGTTCACCACGCTGACGGGCCTGCTCGCGGTCTGTCCCTGGCTTCACTGGCAGGGCGGCGTGCGCCACTGGAAAAAACTGGCCGTGACGGCCGCCGCCTTTGGGCTGGCGCTTGCCGTTTTCTGGTGTTTTGGCGTCAACCGGGCCCTGCCGCTTATGGCCGCTTCCCTCAGCGTGACCTGTCTGGTCAGTCTGGCCCTGCACGCCGGCGAAAAGGCCGTGCGCTCGTGGCGGCCCTCCCTGGCGGCTCTGCTGGTTCACACGGGCCTGGCTCTGATCGCGCTCGGCATCGCCTTTTCCGGCCCTTATACCACCGCGCTTGAGACGGTTCTGGACAAGGGGGAAAGCGTGGAGGTGGGCCCCTATACCGTCACGCTGAAGGAACTGTACGAAGGGCGCGACGGCCGGGGAACCCATATCTTCCTGGAAGCGGAACTGACCCTGAGCCGGGGCGGCCGGGAGCTGGGCACGGTGTCTCCGCGGCGCCGGATATTCGACAAATTCGGCGGCCAGGCCTTTGCCGAGGCCGCCACGCATCCTTCGCCGGGCACGGAATTTTACGCCACCCTGCTGGGGCTGGACAGTCAGCAGCGCGCCATTGTGCACCTGAGCTCCCATCCGCTGGTCAACTGGCTGTGGATCGGCGCGACAATCATGACACTGGCGCCGCTTCTGGGACTGACCCGCCGCAGGCGGCCCGCCTCTCCCGCGCATCCGGAGAATGCCCAAAAGGCTCCGCACACAAAAAAAACGCGGAAGGGAACGTCCACGCCGCCGGCCGGGCCCGAATGATGCCCTCCCTGTCCCCTGATTCGCGCAACGCCCGCCGCGCCCCGGTTCCGGGCGATATCCTCCTGGAACTGGCAGGCGTCGCCAAGGCCTTTGGGCCCCGCCTGCTGTTCAGGGGCGTGCGCCTGCGCGTGAAAGCGGGGCAGATTGTGCTGCTGGCGGGCCCTAACGGCGCCGGCAAGTCCACGCTGCTGCGGATCATGGCCGGTCTGTCCCGCCCTGACGCGGGTCAGGTGGAGTGCCCCCTCGCACCGGAGCAGGTGGGCTACCTTGGTCACGCCACCTTTCTCTACCCCGGCCTGAGCGCCCGGGAAAATCTCGCCTTCTGGCTGAAGGCGGCCGGACTGCCGCGCAACACCCGGGAAAAAGCCGGCCCTGCCGCCCGGCCCGGCGCGGGCGACGCCTCTCATGCCTGTGCCGGGACGAGAACAGGGGCGCCGGACACGGGAGCGGATGCGCCCGACAAGCCAGATGGGGAAAACACGCCGGAAGAAGCCGACGCGGTGGATCTGGCGCTGCGTCGTGTGGGCCTTGCCCGCCATGCCGACGAACGGGCCGGAATTTTTTCGCGCGGCATGGCGCAACGCCTCAACCTGGCCCGCGTGCTCCTGTTCCGCCCCCGACTGCTTCTCCTGGACGAGCCGGGCACGGGCCTGGATTCTGCCTCGCAAACGCTGCTGCGCGACATGGCGCGCGACGCGCGCGCATCGGGCTCCGCTGTCGTGTGGATCAGCCACAACCTGCATGAAGACGCCCGTCTGGCCGACCGGATTCTGCGCCTGGAAAGGCGAAGCCTGACGGAAGAGACCACGCCGGCGCCATCCGCCGCGGAGGACAGCCCATGCTGAGGTGCGCGCTGGCCATCTGCGCCAAGGATCTGCGCCTGGTGCTGACACGGGGCGCGGGCCTGGCGCAGGCTCTTCTGCTGGGGCTTTTGCTGGTCTTTCTGTTCAGCCTGTCGCTGGATGCGGGCGAAAGGCTCAGCGCCCAGGCGGCGGCCACCATGTTCTGGCTGGCCTCGGCCTTCTGCCAGGTGCTGGTTTTCACCCTGCTGTATGCCCTGGAAGAAGCGAACGGCGCGCGCCTGGGACTTTTGCTCCTGCCCGCGCCCATTCAGGCGGTATGGCTGGGCAAGGCGGCTGTGGGCCTGCTCCTGCTGCTCACGGCCCAGGCTGTGTTTGTGCCCGCGATCTTTGTGTTTTTGGGCCAGCACCTTGGGCCGGGCTGGCCCCTTGCCCTGGCGGGACTTTTTCTGGTCGACGCGGGCATGGGAGCTTCGGGCTCCCTGCTGGGCGCGCTGTCCGTGGGGCAGGCCGGACGCGAATCGCTGCTCAGCGTGGTGCTCTTTCCCCTGCTGGTGCCCCTGCTGCTGGCCGGAATTCGCCTGACGGCGCTGGCCCTGATTCCCGCCGCGTCTCCGGATCTGGCCTTCGCGAGGGAAGGCGCCGGCAGCTGGCTGGGCATGGCCGCCGCCTTTGACGCCCTGTTTCTGGCGGCGGGTCTGGCACTTTTTCCCTACGTCTACAGCGGAGAGGATTAAACGATGCAAACACGGTTTTTCCCGGCCGCTCCGGCCCTGGCAGGCGGCGCGGGCATGGCCTGCTGTCAGTGGCTGGCATACGGCTACGCGCCTCTTGAGCAGACCATGGGCCTGGCCCAGAAGATATTTTACTTTCACCTGCCCGTGGCCTGGTGGTGCTTTGTCAGCTTTTTCGTGGCCTGCGCCGCCGCAATCGCCTACCTCAAAACCAGGCGGCCCGCGTGGGACATGCTGTGCGCCGCGGCCGTGGAAATCGGCATGGTATGCGCCACCCTGGCCCTGCTGACGGGTTCCGTGTGGGGCCGCCATTCCTGGGGGGTGTGGTGGACCTGGGATCCCCGGCTGACCACCACCCTCATCCTGTGGTTCATCTACGCGGGCTATGTGGCCCTGCGCGCCATGGACATGCCGCCGGAGCGGCGGGCCGTTCTGGGCTCGGTGGTGGCCATAGCCGGCTTTATCGACGTGCCCCTGGTTTTTCTGTCCGCCAGACTGTGGCGCTCCATTCACCCGGCCGTCTTTGCCTCCAGGGGCGGCGGGCTGGAACCCGAAATGGCCGTGGCCGCCATAGCCTCGGTGTTGTGTTTCGGCCTTGTCTGGCTGGCCCTCCTCAGTCTGCGTTACGGCCAGATGCGCATGGCCGCGCGTCTGGATCAGCTGCTACTGAAAAACATGAGCGACGACGATCTCGCCGCGTGAACACAAAGGGAAGACCTATGAACGCTCTTAACTGGCTTGTGGCGGCCAATGCTCTTTTGTGGCTCGGCCTTGGCGCCTATGTGGCCTGGATGGCCCGCGCCCAGCGTCATCTGGAACAGCGCGTTCTCCGGCAGGAGCAGGCGAATCTGGAGCACGCCCATGACTGACGACGCCCACCGCACATCCTCCGCCCATCGCCGTCTTGTACTGGGCGGCATCACCCTGGGACTCATGACCATGCTGCTGACCAGCGTGGCATACCGCCTGGGCGATCATCCCCTGACCCGCCCTTCCACTGCCCCGGCCACGTCCCCTGAGGCCTCTCCGGCCATGCCGCCCGCGGCGTCACGGCCGGGCGAAAGCTCGGCCATAGCGCCGGATCAGGCGGATACCATCAACGCCATGCAAAAACTGCGGGCCAATCCCGACGACGTGGACACCCTGCTGGAACTGGCCGAGCTGTTCATGCGGAGGGGCAGCCCCGACAACGCCCAGGAATTCATCAACCGCGCCCTGGTGGCCGCCCCGGGCGATGCGCGCCCCTCGTACTACCAGGCGCTTCTTGACGCGGAGCAGGGCCGCTTTTCCGAAGCCGCCGACGCCATGACGCGATCGCTGCGCCTGCAGGACAACCCCTCTGTCCGCTACAGCCTGGCCGTTGTGTACCGCTATCATCTGCACGACGAGGCCAAAGCCAGGGAACAGCTGGATGCGGCCCTGCGCCACCCCGCCCTGAATGAGGAACTGCGCGGCCTGATCGAACAGGAAATGGCCAGGGACTTATGAACGGACGCCCCTTCTCCTCCAGCGCGCCCTCCCGCGCGGCGGACGAGGCCGACACCATCGCGGCCATAGCCACCGCGCCAGGCGCGGGAGCCATTGGCGTGATCCGCCTGTCCGGCCCCCGCTCGCGCGATGTACTGGAGGCCGTTTTCCGCCCATCCGCGCCGCTCTTCCGCGGCTTCATCCCCCGCACTCTGCACCACGGGCGCATTGTGGACGCCCGGGGCGCGGATCTGGACGAGGCCCTGGTGGTCTTCTTCCCCGGGCCCCGCTCCTTCACCGGCGAGGATTCCGCCGAAATTCAGGGCCATGGGGGAACGGCCGTGCTTCAGGCCGTGCTCCAGGCCGTGCTGGCACGGGGGGCGCGTCTGGCCGAGCGGGGCGAATTTACGCGCAGGGCCTTCCTGAACGGTCGTCTCGATCTCTCCCAGGCCGAGGCCGTGGCCGAACTGGTGGCCGCCCCCAGTCTGGAAGGGGTGCGCCTGGCCTCGGCCAAACTGCATGGCTTGCTGGGCCGTCGCGTGTCGGAACTGCGCGACCGGCTGGAATATCTGCGCCGCAAAGTCTGCCTGGCGGTGGATTTTCCGGACGAGGAGGCGGAATGCCTGCCTCCGGCCGAATTTCTGGCCGTGACCGGCGATGTGGCGGACGGCGTGCGAACCCTGCTGGCCGCGTACCGCCGCACCCGGCAGTGGCGGGAAGGCGCGCTGGTGGTTCTGGCCGGACGGGTCAACGCGGGCAAGTCAAGCCTGATGAATGCCCTGCTCGGACGCCCCCGCGCCATTGTGACCGATCAGCCCGGCACCACCCGCGATTATCTGGAGGAAGAAAGCTGCCTTGACGGCCTGCCCGTGCGCCTGGTGGATACCGCCGGCCTGCGGGCCGACAGCGGCGACCCCGTCGAGCAGGAGGGGATGCGCCGGGGCCGGGAACTGGCCCGGGCGGCGCAGGCTGTGCTGCTGGTGCTGGACGGCACCCTGGCGGCCCGCGCGCCTTCAGCTCCCGGCGGACGGCCTGATGCGCGGCCCACCGCGCCGCCTGGCGAATGGGAGGGCTTTGCCGCAGAAAAGGCTCTGCTGGAAGCCGTGGGCGCATCCCGCTGCCTGGCGCTGTGGAACAAGGCCGATCTGGCCCCCCTGCCTGACACTGTAACGAACTTTTACGGCGCGCCCGTTCTGGAAGTATCGGCCCGCACGGGCCTGGGACTGGACAGTCTGGCCGCAGCGGCCCGCTCCCTGTGCGGCGCGCGGGAGCCCGCGCCGGAGGAAATAGCGCCCAATCTGCGCCAGGCGCGCGCTCTGGAACACGCGCTGATCGAATTGCAGGATCTGGAAGGGGACATCGCCGCCGGCGTTCCGCCCGATCTGTGCGGACTGCGCCTGGAAAGCGCCGCCGCCCATCTGGCCGGCATTACGGGCCTCAACAGCGCCGAAGACACCCTGAACAGCATATTTGCGGATTTCTGCATCGGCAAATAGGGCAGGGCCGTTGCCCCGGCGTGCCTTTTCGCCTATGATGCCGCCACATCATGTGTCGCAAGGATGATTGCATGCCCCGCTCCCGCTCCGCCCGCGCTCAGTCCTCCCTTCCGGATCCCTCCTCCAGAGGCGCTGTTCCTCCTCTCCCGGAACTGAGCAAGGAAGATATCAACGCCCTGCCCATCCGGGCCTATGAGGGAGACATACGCCTCATCCGCGACGAAGAGGCGCTGGCCGGCGCGCTGGAATCTCTGCGGCGCGAAGATCTGCTTGGCTTTGACACCGAAACCCGCCCCATTTTCACCAAGGGAAAAACCTGCCCGCCCGCTCTGCTGCAACTGGCCGCTCATGATTGCGTCTATCTCGTCCAGCTGAGGCATCTGCCCTTTGACGAGCGCCTGGCCGGCCTGCTGGCCGACCCGCGCATCATCAAGGCCGGCGTGGCCGTGCGGGACGACATGCTGGCCCTGGAACGCCTGCGCCCCTTTGTTCCCGCCGGCGCGGTGGATCTGGCCGTTCTGGCCAAAGCCCGCGGCATGAAGGCCCAGGGCCTGCGCAATCTGGCGGCCAACCTGCTGGGTTTTCGAATCAGCAAAAGCGCGCAGTGCTCCAATTGGGAAAAGGACGAGCTTTCTCCCCAGCAAATACGCTACGCCGCCACCGATGCCTGGGTAGGACGCGAACTCTACGCGCATCTGTCCTGAACCACAGCGCGGGCCGGCTCCAGCGAGTTCTCAGTTGCGGTCGCGCATGACCTGGCGGTATTCGCGCACGGCGCGATTGTGCTCGCTCAGCGTGGCGGAAAACACATGCCCCCCGTCCCTGCCGTTGGCCACAAAATACAGATACTCATGAAGCTCCGGTGAAAGCGCGGCCCGCAGGGAGGGCAGCCCCGGCGAGCAGATGGGCCCCGGCGGCAGACCGGCCGCACGGTAGGTATTGTACGCATTGCCGTCATCCTGCAGATGCCGGGTCAGCAGCGGCCCCTTAAAGTCCGGCCCCAGCCCGTATATCACCGTGGGATCCGCCTGAAGCAGCATATGTTTCTTCAGGCGATTGACATACACCCCGGCCACGCGGGGCCGCTCGGCGGGCACGGCGGTTTCCCTTTCCACAATGGAGGCCAGGGTCAGCACCCGCCGCAGGGTGGCCGTATCGGGCCGCCCTTCGGGCCACAGCTCTCCGGCCTTGCGCCAGAAGGTATCCACCATGCGCCCGGCGGCGGCCCTGGCGGCCTCCAGATCCATCACGCGCGGCTGCGGCATGAAATAGGTTTCAGGGTACAGAAAGCCCTCGGCCGAATCAAAGGGTATGCCCCAATGCCGCAAAAACCCGGCATCGTGGATGACGGTGTTGAAATCCTCCGCCCTGCACAGGCCCGCCTGTTCCAGCACCCGGCCCACATCCCACCAGGGCAGGCCCTCGCGCACGGTCACACGGCGCAGCACGGCCTGCCCGCTGACCAGCCAGTCCAGAATTTTTTGCGGCAGCCAGCCGCTTTTGACCAGAAACCGGCCGGCCTGAAGCCTGCCGCCCATCCCGCGGACGCGGGCCAGGAGCTGAAAGCGAAAGGCGTCGCTGACCACGCCCTCCCGCTCCAGCAAAGCCGCCACCTCGGCCAGTGTGGAGCCGGGCTCAATGGTGATTACCACATCCCTGCCCGGTGTGGCCGCAGGCGTCTGCAAAAAATGCCACCCGTCCCAGATCATGCCGCACCCCGCCACCAGGCAGAGCACGCACACCAGACGGAACAGCCTCCGCAGCGGGCTGCGCCGCTTGGCGGGCCTGCGGGCCGGATCCAGGCCGGATCTGTCATCAGGGCTGCGCGTCATGCCATTATCCGTCGATGTTCAGGCTGCCCGAGAAAAGTCTCCAGAATCCGCACGGCCGCCTGCTGATCCACAACCCGCCTGATGCTTCTGGCCGACCGCCCGGCCTGGCGCAGATCACTTTCCGCCTGAAGGCTGCTGAGAGTTTCGTCCATCCAGTACAGGGGCAGGTTCATACGCCGCTTGAGCGACGCGGCAAAATTGCGCGCCTGCCGGGTGGTCAGGCATTCCGTGCCGTCCGTGTGCAGGGGCAGGCCCAGCACCACGGCATCCGGCCTTTCCCGCTCCAGCAGGGCCAGCAGCTCGCGAAAAAACGCATCGCGTGTCTCGCGCGCCAGTGTGCAGCGCGGAAAGGCCATGCGTCCTTCCGGATCGCTGACGGCCACGCCCACCCGCTTCAGGCCATAATCAAGGGCCAGATATTTCATGACGATATGGTAGCCCGGCACACCGCGACACGCAAGCCTTCCCGCCTCTGAAGGCATCCGCCCCTGTCCCGGTGAATGCCCTTTTCCTCAGGCCGCCGCGGCAAAAACAAAGGCCAGGCCCGCGAGCAAGGGCGCGGCGAACACTCCGGCCAGCACGTCGTCGATCATAACCCCCCAGCCGGCGGGCAGCCACTCCTGCGAGGCATAAATGGGGCCGGGCTTCCAGATATCGAAAAGGCGGAACAGACAAAAACCCGCCGCCAGCAGACACAGGGGAGCCTCTGCCGGGCCCGCCGCCGGCCCGGGAACAGAAATCAACCCCAGGGGCAGAAGGGTTATCCACTGGCCGACCAGCTCGTCCACCACCACCGACGAGGGATCGCGGCAGCCCAGCACGCGTTCGGCCCGGGTGGCGCTCAGCCCCCCGATGACGAACAAGACCGCCAGCACAGCCACCCGCCAGGGCAGAGACAACGGCGCAAAAAGCCAGGGCGCGGCCAGCGCCGCCACAGCCGATCCCACCGTGCCCGGAGCCTTGGGCGACAGGCCCGCGGGCCCCAGCCGGGCCAGCGCCAAAAAAATGGTATCCGCCACTGCGCGCATAGTCATCCCCAAAATTCCCGCGCGCCGCCTGTGAGCCGGCGGCCCCGTCATTCGGCGGCGCGCCTTTCTTCCAGTCTTAGTGCGGCACGGGCAGATTGGCAAGCCGGATCCCAGGCCGGCCTTTCCGCACACCGGCATGTTGCCCCGCCCGCCGGCTTGATCTATTTTCACCCAACAAGGAGATCCGCATGGCTATTTTCCGTTGCTCCATGTTCGGACAAATCGTGTACGCCGACGCGTTCACCTATCAGGAACTGCTGGAAACCGAGGCGCGGGTGACGGCTATCGTGCAGGACGCCCTGGAGCAGTGCGGCGCGCAGCATATCAACTTTACCGGCGAAGCCGACGCCCTGCTCATGGAATGTGTGTTCAGCGACATGGATCGCGCGGCCCACCATGCCCTGTGCGACAGGATTATCCAGCAGCTGGGCTCGGGCGTGCTGGGCCGCTTCGCGTTCATGGATCGCAGCCTGGACAGCGTGGTGTTCTATTTTCTGGGCCGGGGCAAGTGGCAGGAGCAGGCCTTCAGTGTTCCCGCCCCCCGCGAGGCCCTGTCGGGCTGGATGGTTCGCCAGGAGCGCAAGCCCGTCCCTCCGCTTCAGTCCCGCAGACAGGAGAGCAAAACGCCCGCTCCCGCCCCGGAAGGTCACGACTCCGCAAACGGTGAGCCTCTCCAGGACAGCCCGGAAGCGCGGCCAGACAGCAAAAACAAGGCTCAAGCCGGGAATTCCGCGAAAAAACAGAACAACCACGCGCAGGGCGCAACTCCGGACTAGCCTTGCCCCCGCGCGCGTACGGCGCGGAATTCCAGCCGCCGCCTGTCAGGCGGATGCGCGCTTGACAGAAGGTAAAGACACGCCAAAATGGCGCCTGACATGAATAAGAACTGGCCGGGATGATGGAATGGTAGACATCGGGGACTTAAAATCCCCTGCCCGCAAGGGCGTACGGGTTCAAATCCCGTTCCCGGCA
>JAFLSV010000009.1 GCA_022510785.1 Desulfovibrionaceae bacterium
CTTCGGGGCTCACCTGATAGAGCTGGTACAGGTCGCCCACGCGGTCGCCCTTGGCGTTGAAGGAAAAGGTGCCGGTAATGCCGGTGTACTCCTTGAGATCGTTTTTCAGATAGGCGGCCATGGCCTCGGAGCTGCCGTCCGTATGGCGCAGGGCTTCCACCAGCACGTTGAAGGCGTCGCCCGCGAGGAGCGCCCACACGGAATTGGGCAGGCCCTTGTAGGCGTCGGTATAGGCCGCCATAAAGGCCTTGCCCCGCTCGGTGGTCAGGTCGGCGGGAACGGGCGGGCTGAAAAACAGAAAGCCCTCGCAGGAAGCCAGCCCGGCAATTTTCACCAGATCCGCGTTATTGACGGAGTCGCCGCCCATCATGGGCACGTCCCAGCCCATTTCCTTCTTCTGGCGCAGCAGAAGGCCCGCTTCGGGGTAATAGCCGGGGTAGAAGAAGAGATCGGGGTCGGAGGCGCGCACTTTGGTCAGAATGGCGGAATAGTCGCGCTCCTTGGGAGTGAGGGCGTCAAAGAACACGATCTGGAGCCCTTCCTTTTCCAGTTCCGCCCGCGTTTCTTCGGCCAGGCCCTTGGAGTAGGACGAGTTGTCGTGCACAATGGCGATTTTTGTGTAGCCCAGGCCCTTGATATACTGCGCGGCCACCTTGCCCTGTTCGTCATCGCGGGGGCTGGTGCGGAAAAAACAGTCCAGGCCCTTTTCCGTCAGGCGGACGCTGGTGGCTCCCGTGGCGATGTGCAGAAGCCCGGCCTCGTCCAGAATGCTCTGCGTGGCTTCGGTGACAGCGGAACCGTAGGTGCCGATGACCGCGGCCACGTCGGAAATGGCCAGCTTCTGGGCGGCCAGGGCGGCGGTGCGCGGGTCCCCTCCGTCGTCTTCCACCACCAGCTCCAGGCTGTTGCCGTTGACGCCTCCGGCCTTGTTGACCTCGTTCATCAGCAGAGACACCACATGCTGCATGTCCTGCCCTTCGCTGGCCCAGCCGCCGGTCAGGGGGCACATGAGGCCGATGCGCACCGTGCCGGCCAGGGCCGGAAGCGGCAGCAGGCCAAGGAGCGCGGCAAGAAGAAGCAAGCGTAGTTTTTTCATAGGGCGATCCTGAAGCAAAAGGTGGGGCGCGGCCTGGCCGTGCCGGACAAAGAGGAATTGTCTCTTTTTTTCATAAAAAATACAAGGAGGCAAGGCCGCGCGAGCGCCGCCGGCCCGGGCGGGGGGGCGTCAGGCGCCGGCGCGGCCGCGTTCTATGCAGGCGAAGGCGTTGTGGCAGTGGATGGATTCAAAGCTCTCCACATGAACCCGGAACCAGGTCACATGCGGATGCCTGCCCAGGCGGGCGGCCGCGCCGCGCACCACATCCTCCACAAAACAGGCGTTGTCGTAGGCCTGTTCGGTCACGGCCTTTTCGTCCTCCCTCTTGAGCAGCGAGTAGACCGGAGCGGAGGCGGATTCTTCGGCCAGGTCAATGAATTCTTCTATCCAGGAAAATTTGCCCATACGCACGGCCATGCGCACAAGCGCGCGCTGGCCGTGGGCTCCGGCCCGGCTGATGGCCTTGGAGCAGGGGCATACCGTGGTTACCGGCACGTCTATTTCCAGCAGAAAGACCAGTCGATCGCCGTCCAGTTCGCCGGTGAAGCGGCATTCGTAGCCCACGGGCGCCCGGCTGTCCGTCACCGGCGCGGCCTTGATCCGGAAATAGGGAAAGCGGAAGGTCATAAATGCCTTCTGGGCGTGCAGACGCTGGCGCACGTCCTCCAGCAGATGCTTCATGGAGCCGTAGTCCAGCTCCTCGCCGCTGTGCCCGCGCCAGTCTTCCAGGGCTTCCACAAAGCGGCTCATGTGCGTGCCTTTGAAGGCCGCGGGCAAATCCACGCCCATATCCACCGTGGCCACGGTGTGCTGGCGGCCCTGGTCGCGGTCGCGCACCACCAGGGGCATCCGGAAGGAGCTGATGCCCACCCGGTCGATATCCACGGGCAGCTCGGCGGGGCGGCTCTGCACGTCCTGAAGGGGGCGCGCCCCCGCGGGAGAATGGGACGAAGGCGCCGGGGGAGACAACGGGCTCATGCCTGATCCCCGTGGGAGTGAAGTCCGGCCTGGCCGGATGATCCGGGCCGCAGAGGCGTCAGGGTCAACGCCCCTTGCAGGACGCCGCGCGTGGCGCTCAGATGGTCGGCCAGTTCCCGCACCTGAGACGCCGAGCCGCGCAGGGTCATCACTTCCAGGCAGTGGTGCGGGTCAAGATGAACATGCAGGGTGGCCAGCACGGCGTGGTGCGCCTCGTGCTGCATGGCCGTCAGGCGGCGGGGCAGGTCACTTTCCCGGTGATCGTACACCAGGGTCAGCACCCCGGCCGCCTGCCCATGGGGATCGGCGGCCCTGTCGTCGTCCAGCTCGCGCCGTATGCAGTGGCGCAGGGCCTCGGAGCGGTTGCTGTACCCGCGGCGGCAGCACAGTTCGTCAAAGGCGGCCAGCAGATCCTGTTCCAGGGAAACACCGAAGCGTACCAGTTCGCTCATGACTTCCTCAACTCGGCGCAGGGCGCCGGACAGTGGCGGACAGGCCCGGCCCTTGTGCGGAAAGGCCGGGCGCGTTAAGCATCGGGAAACAATACAACAGCCCGGCCCGACTCTCAAGGCCGCATCGCGCTGTGACCGCCGGGCCGCATCCGTTCACCGCGTGCCGGAGTGTGCCATGCCGACCGACCATCCCTCCATCCGCATCATCCGTCCCGCGCCCTGCCGGGCCGGGGATATTCTGCCCCTTGTCTCCTCGCTGTGCGATCCCCCGCCGTATCCCGCCCATATCATCCATGGCCCGCTGCCTGTCCTGCCCGTGGGAACCGTGCTCGGCGGGGACGCCGTCCGCTTTCAGGTGGCGGGGCGCGCGTTTTTGCCCGGGGTGACCCATGCCTGTCCTCTGGCGCGGGCATGGGCAGACTGCCCTCCCGCCGGGGATTCTCCGGCGGAGGCTCTTTGTCTGCCCGTATCGCGCGAGGGCTGGGCGGTGGCTGTGATCACCCTGTCCGACAAGGGTTTTGCGGGGCAGCGCCAGGATTTCAGCGGCCCGGCCGTGCGGGACGCTCTGCGCGCCGCCCTGCCGCTCTGTCACGAGCAGGCCTTTGTGCTGCCCGACGAGCCGGCGGCTCTGCGGGCGCTGGCGCTGGAACTGGCCGTGGGCCAGGGCTATGACCTGATTGTCAGCACCGGGGGCACGGGCCTTTCCCCCCGCGATCTGACGCCCGAAGCGCTGACGCCCGTGCTTGACCGGCGCGTTCCCGGCCTGGAACAGGCCATGATGCGGGCAAGCCTTTCCAAAACACCCCGCGCGGCCCTGTCCCGCGCCCTGGCCGGAACCGTGGGTTCCTGCCTGGTGCTGGCCCTGCCGGGCAGCGCGCGGGCCGCCGCCGAAAACCTGGCCGCCGTTCTCCCCGCCCTGCCGCACGCTCTGGCGAAACTGGCCGGAGACCCGGCCGACTGCGGGGGCTAGGTCGCGCGCTCGGCGTCCGCGTCAGACGCCGCGTTTGGCGCGCCTTGCGCGGGCGCCTCAGATGCGGATGCTGTCCCGGATATCCTCCAGCCGGTTGCGGGCAAAGAGCATATACGAAATGACAAGTTCACCGGAATTGAAGGCCGAGGTGATATACAGCGGGTTATAGTCGGCGATGCGATCCAGATAGCGCAGGGCCTCCTGCATATTGGCCTCGTTGTTTTTGGTGGCGATTTCCGGGTACAGGTCGTACAGGGCCTTGATGTAGTCCCGTACCACCAGCATGACGCCCTGGGCTTCGTAAATGCGGTTGTCCAGGGTATAGAAGGGCAGGTTCTGGCTGTTCTGAAGCAGCCCCAGCGCGTAGCCGAAAATGGTTTCGCCCAGCACCAGGTTGAAGGCCGAATAGATATCGTCCGTGCGGCAATTGTACACGGCCTTGCCTTCACTGAGCTCGCGCTTGTACTGATCCACCAGCCTGAGGCCCTTTTCATAGGAGCCTTCCGCCGAAGGGAAGAACAGAATGCCCCAGCGCCGGGGACTGATGGCAAAGCAGTTGAGGCGGGCGTTGTACAGGCTGTCGTTTTCGCGGTCGTTGTTGCCCAGTTTGGCGATGACCGTGGAATAGTGATCCATCAGCATCTTGGTGGCCACATAGGTGCCGAACTGGCGATAGGCCCGGTTGTCCAGCACATACTTGTTGAACAGAATGTCGTTGGCGCTCCACCCGAAGGTGGAGCCGAGCTCGTAGCGCATCCGGGCGGTGAGCGCGTCGATGAGCTGCGCGCCCTTGTCCGTATCGCTCATGCCCTCGCTGACCGTCACCTCATAGGGTCTGGGGAAGGTGACGGGATCGATGAAGGCGTAAATTTTCTGTGATCCCCAGACCGCGAACAGAATGGCGAGGAACAGGATACCCTGTATGGACAGGGTTTTGCCCGCAATGACAAGATGATGTTTGTCGGGTTTGAACATGGCTTTCCCTCATTTCTCCTCAATCCCACTGGCGTTTGTCTTCAATGGGCTTGATCTGCGGGGGCATGGAACCCGGGGTCAGGATGCGCAGTTCAGGCCGCAGCTTGATGCGCTCGCGGAAGAGATAGAGCAGTTCTTCCTCGCGCTTGAAGTTTGTGGCCTCGATGTACAGAACCATTTCGTCCACGCCGCCGGGGTTGGTGACTTCAATCTGCCAGCGCTTGATGTCCTCAAAGCGGGCCATGACCTGTTCCACCTGATGCGGGTACACGAACATGCCCTTGATGCGGGCCGTGGTGTCCACCCGGCCCACAATGCTGCCCAGGCGCGGACTGGTGCGGCCGCAGGCGCAGGGGCTGCGGTCAATGTACGACAGGTCGCCGGTGGCCAGGCGGATCAGGGGATAGGTTTTGTTGAAGGCCGTCACCACCACTTCGCCCACTTCGCCGTCCTTGAGCGGAATACCGGTATCCGGATGGCAGATTTCCACATAGCAGCGGTTGGAGATGTGAAGGCCGTTTTTCTGGAAACATTCGTAGCCGATGCAGCCCACATCCGCCGTGCCGTAGCCCTGGCGCATGATGATATCGTACTTTTTTTCCATCTGGTTGCGGATTTTTTCCGACAGGCGCTCGCTGGTGACAAAGGCCACTTCAAGGAACAAATCCTTGCGCAGATTGAGGCCCTTTTCTTCGGCCTTCTGGGCCAGGTGCATGAGAAAGCTGGGGGTGCCCACATAGCCCGACACGCGCAGTTTCTGCATGATGTCAAGCTGGGTGGTGGCGTCGGACTGTCCGGCCGGAATGGTGGCGCAGCCGAGGTTGCGCAGGGGTTCTTCAAACATCAGGCCCGCCGGAGCCAGATGATAGTTAAAGGTGACCTGCACGGCGTCGCCTGGGCGGAAGCCCACGGCATAGAAGCCTTCGGTATAGCCCCAGTAGTCTTCATGGCGATCTTCGGGGTCAAAAATGGGGCCGGGTGACAGGAAGACGCGGCGCAGTTCGCCGATGTCCTTGGTCAGCAGCCCGCCCAGACGCGGCCCCATGGTCTGCAAAAAAATGAGCTCCTTTTTTTTCAGGATGGGGATGTGCTTGATGTCCGTCAGCGACTTGAATTTTTCCACGCTGAACTGGGCGCGGTCAAAGCGTTTTTTGACATCTTCGGAATAGCGGTAGGCATAGGACAGCAAATCCTTGAGCTGAATCAGGTTGTACTGCCGGCGTTCGCTTTCATCCAGCACTTCGCGGCGGCTGTAAATGCCTTCCGTGCGGTCTTTGCGGGTCATGGAGGGCTCCCGTGGTGTGTTCGGCGTGGTGAAAAATATATACATAGCCACGCGCCGTCCATTTAGCAAGGATTATTTTTTATCCTGAATAAATTGAACATGTTAAATACGCCCTGGACAGAGATGCCCCGGGGGCGCTCCGGCTGGGCGCGGTTTTGGGCGCAAGACCGGGCGGCGGGCGGGGCGCGGGATCGTGCCGGGGCGGGCCGTGTTGGACAAGTGGCGCTGGCCGGGCTATACAGGCAAAGGGACGCCGTGACGGCGCTGCCGGGTGATCACGCTTCCCGGAGCCGGGCCGGAGTCCCGCGCCAGCCGCGCGTTTTTTTGCGGAACAATCCCGGCCCGCGCGCATGTTCCCAAGCCTGCACGCCCAAGGTTGTCTATGATGCTGCCCAAAGTCCTTTTGCTGGGACGGCCCAACGTGGGCAAGTCCACCCTGTTTAATCGCCTTATCCGCAGCCGGCGCGCCATTACCCATGACCGGCCCGGGGTCACGCGGGATCGCATGGAAGGCGTGGTGGGCGCCCGTTCCCAACGCCCCTTCATTCTGGTGGACACCGGCGGAATCACCCTGGACGGGCATCATGCCGTGGTTGAAGGCCCGCAGGGCATACGCGGTTTTGAGGCCGACATCCTGCGCCAGGCCGAAGCCGCCCTGGCCGAGGCCGGCGTGGTGTGCCTGGTGGTGGACGGCCGGGACGGGCTTACCCCCTTTGACGAGCATCTGGCCTCGCATCTGCGCCGTTTTGGCACGCTGTCGCTTTTGGTGGTCAACAAGGTGGACGGCGCGGAACGCGAGGACGAGCTGACGGCGGAATTTCACCGCCTGGGCCTTCCGCTGCTGGCGGTTTCGGCCGAGCACGGCTACAATATCCGGGCGCTGGAGGAGGAAATACGGATCCGCCTGCCCGGCGGGCCCGGCGAATCCGGGGGTGAATCCGGCGGTGAGGACGAAACCGGTGCGGCGGAGGAGGGGCCATGCCATGCCGGGAGCGCGCGGGAGGATGAGGCCGAAGCCCGGCCCGTGCGGTGCCCCCGCCCCGCCGGCCCGCTCAAGCTCTGCCTGCTGGGGCGGCCCAACGCGGGCAAGTCGTCTCTGGTCAACGCCTACGCCGGTGAAGAGCGCATGATCGTCAGCGAGGTGGCGGGCACCACCCGGGACAGCGTGGATATTCCGGTCACACGGAAGGGGCGGGACTATATTTTTGTAGACACGGCCGGGGTGCGCCGCCGGGCGCGCATCACCGATACGGTGGAGCGTTTTTCGGTCAATTCGGCGCTGAAAAGCACCACCAAGGCCCATGTCACCCTGCTGGCCCTGGACGCCGCCCAGCCCCTGACCGCCCAGGACAAGCGCCTGATAGAGCTGCTGGACGAGCGGAAAACGCCGTTCCTGGTGGTGCTGACCAAGATCGATCTGGTGCCCGCGGGCACGCGGGCGGCGCTCAAGCGGCGCTTTGCCGAGGAATTGTCCTTCTGCTCCCATGTGCCGGTGCTGACAGCCTCGTCCCGCAGCGGCGAGGGACTCCAGGCCCTGCTGGACATGGCCGACCGCATCCGGTCGGAGTGCGCCGTGCGGGTCAGCACGGGCCAGCTCAACCGGGCCATGGAGGAAGCCTTGGCCCGCCACCAGGCCCCGGTGGTACGCCGGGTGCGCCCCAAGTTCTTCTACCTCACCCAGGCCGAAAGCGAGCCGCCCACCTTTGTGTTTTTTGTCAATGACGCCGAACGGGTGGCCGAGTCCTACGTCCGCTATCTGGAAAAATCCCTGCGCCGTATCTTCGGCATCCGGCACGCGCCCATGCGGGTGCGTCTGCGCTCTTCCCACGGCGCGCGGGGCGGGGCCGCCAGGGCGCCGCGCGCTTCTGAAGGCGGGTAGATCTACCGCTTGCCGCGCAGGAACTCATGGACGAAAAAGGCGGCTCCCGCCTATGCTCAAGGAAAAGCATTCGGGAGTTATGCGCCATGAGTACACTTGTTGTCGTCGCCTATCCGACACAGTACAAGGCAGAGGAAGTGCGTCTTCAGCTTTTGAAGATGCAGAAGGACTATCTCGTCGATCTGGAAGACGCGGCCATCGCGGTCAAGCAGGACAACGGCAAGGTCAAGCTGCACCAGCTTTACAGCCTGACCGGGGCCGGCGCCGTCAGCGGCGGCTTCTGGGGCCTGCTCATCGGTCTCATCTTTCTCAATCCCCTGCTGGGCGCGGCCGTGGGCGCGGGGGCCGGCGCCGTGTCCGGCGCGTTGAGTGATGTGGGCATCAATGATGCGTTTATGAAGGATCTGGCCGACCAGATGCAGCCGGGACACTCCGTGCTCTTCGTCCTGTTCCGCAGTCTCACCCTGGACAAGGCCCTGGACGAGTTGCGCGGCACCGGCGGCACCGTGATCCAGACCTCGCTGTCCCATGAGGATGAAAGCCGCCTGCGCGCGGCCCTTGACAGCCGGACTCTGCCGGGCGTGGCGGACATGGGGGCCGGAGCTTCCGGAGCCCGTCAGGCCGGCGCCGGCCAGTTTGTGCTTGATCCCCGCGCCACGCCTGCGGAAAGCCTGCGCCAGAGCGAGGCCGCGCGGGAACAGGCGGCGGATATGGCCGGCATGCCCTATGACGCTCCGGCCGCCCGGCCGCTGGAAGATCCCCTGCCGCGTCAGAAGATCTGAACCTTCACCAGGATCGTGCGCTCCGCCCGCATCCCGGGCGGAGCGCCGCCTGCCCCTCCGGCTGCCTGGCCGGAGAGGTCACGCCCGATCCCAGCGGGGATCGCCGCTGCTCCGGCACCCATCCCCCCGGGGGGGATGGGTGCCATTTTCCGCTGATCAGGGCGGGGAATGCCGCTCCGGCGGTTTCCGGGTCTCCGTGGCGTTTCTTCCCGGCGCGTGTCATGCGCCCTGTTCCGGTATCATCCGGTGTGCCCGCGCCTTTCCTCCCGGCGCGCGCGTCATGCGGCTGCCGCGCTTTCGTGCGGAGACATTCGCCCTTTTGAGGAATACAGGAAAGTTTTTCCTGGAAATTCAAGAAATTGGGAACGTATTTTCCTTGAAATGGTGAATGTTTCTTCGCGCAAACGGGCTTGCCAAAAAAAGGCTTTTCCCGTATCGAATGGGGGAGCATTACCGGACAGCGCGTCTGTCTCTATGGCTTAAGGCGGCATGGCCGCTGGAAGCCAGCGCAAGGGGGCTCTCCAGGACAGCCTGGGCTGCGGAAATTGTGTGGAACCGTGAACGGGCCAACGCGCAAAACTCCTGCATACGGCTCATGCCACAGATGATCGCCGGCGTGGGAGATTTTCCATAAACACGCACGATTTGTACATGGAGTGTATCCCGCTCCCAAGCGCTGGTACATTGTATTATGAATACTGGCAGACACTCCTGGCGGATCGAAAAAGCTGATGGTCATGACCAATAAGATGATAACCCTGTCGTGAAATTTTCCTATGCTGATAATGGAGATATGGTCATGCAAAATAATTTACTGAATATGCCTGGAACAATAAATGTTTTTTCAAAACTGGATGATATAGAAAGTATTTCTGGTTTAAATATTGCGGTTATGGTTCATATATCTTGTGAAAATATGATAGAAAAAATCTTCTCGTCTTTACAAAATATTCCATATCAATTTGATCTTCTTATTTCATGTGTTGATAATATTGCGGAAAAAATTGAAGAGAAACAAAAATTATTTTCCTTATCAATAAACAAAATAATCATAAGGACTGTAGAGGCCAGGGGTGCTGATATTTTACCATGGCTCACAGCATTTAGTGATATACATTTAAAATATGATATTGTCCTGAAATTTCAACTAAAAAAACACCATTGGCTTGATGATGAAATCAACTCCAGATGGAATGCATTGTTGCTGGAGGCCATGGCCGCTTCTCCCGGCTATGTTTCAAAAATTCTTAAGTTGTTTGATGAAGAAAAAAAATTGGGTATGGTGTTCCATCCCGTGCCGCCCCTGTTCCATAGGGCCGATCCTTGCGGCCATCAGGGAGCATGCGGGGACAGACAACTCCGGGAAGAATGGTTTCAGAGGCTCGGCATCAGGCCGCCTGAAGAACATTCCGCCCCGGCCTGTCCCGCGGGAATATTCTGGTATCGTCCCCAGGCCTTGCATGCGCTTTTGAATTATCCCCTGGAGCCCCATGAGTTTCCTCCTGATCCGTTTTCATCCACAGGAACCCTTGTGCAAGGCCTGGAACAGGCCATTCCCTATATCGCTCAAGCCCATGGCTATTACTATAAACTGGTGATCCCGGAAGATCTTTTAATAGAAATCTTGTATAAATATAATGTGCTGTTTGAGCATATGAATGAAAAAAAAGAACCAATGGAAACCATGGCGGATAAAGCGGTATGTGATCCGTGCAAGGACTGGAGCCCCGCTAAGCGCAGGTTTGCGCCTCTCCTGGCATGCTTGCCAAGCGTTTTTTTTCCTACAACCGTGGCGGGCGCCCTTTATCTTTCTGGAAAAAAGGAAAAAGCTGTCAAACTGTTGCAGAAAAGAAAAAAGCGTTCCGTCCGTATAGATCATCTTATGTATAGAATTGAAAATGATATTTATAATACAAAAATTGATATTCAACAGCCTGTTGCGGAAGAAGCTTTGCCTTCTGATACATCGCAAACAGCAATACATGCTATTGCTTACTATTTGCCACAGTTTCATGCTTTTCCTGAAAATGATGCATGGTGGGGAAAGGGATTCACCGAATGGACTAATGTAACACGCGCATATCCCATGTTTAAAGGACATATTCAACCAAAAGTGCCAGGGCTGCTGGGATATTATAATCTTTCTGATATCAGTATAATGCAGCGCCAGGCCGATATGGCCAGGCAGTTTGGGATTAAGGGGTTTTGTTTTTATTATTACTATTTCAATGGCAAGCGATTAATGGAAAAGCCATTGGACAATTTAATAAATCACCCTGAAGTTGATATGCCATTTTGCTTGTGTTGGGCAAATGAAAACTGGACAAGAAAATGGGATGGAAAAGACCATGATGTATTAATTAAACAAGAATACTCTCCGGATGATGATGTTTGTTTTATAAAAAGTGTTATTCCATATTTTAATGATAAAAGATATATAAGAATTTATGGAAAACCAATATTACTTATTTATAATGTAAAGCAGATTCCAGATATTCGCGCAACGGTTGAGCGCTGGAGAAAAACGCTTAAAAAAGAAGGGCTTGATGCCTATCTTGTAATGGTTCATTTTCACGGGCCACATGATCCGCGTCAATATGGGTTTGATGCGGCGGCTGAGTTTCGTCCCCATGAGTTAACGTGTCCGTCTTTGCCCCGTGATTTAATTCCAAATCTTAATGCATGCTTTGATGGCAGGATACAGGATTATAGCAGAATACCTGAATTAAATCCTCCCAGGCCCGAAAAATATACATTATTCCGTGGAGTATGCGTCAATTTTGATAATACACCACGCTGCGGGTTTAAGGGCGGGCTTTATGTTAATAATTCACCGCGAACATATGAAACATGGCTTGATAAAATTTGTGATTTTACATATAGGAATATGCCTCCTGATGAACGCTATATTTTTATAAACGCATGGAATGAATGGGCTGAGGGCGCAGTTCTGGAACCGGACAAAGCATGGGGCTTTGGTTACTTAAATGCTACCTCCCGGGTTTTGAGCAAATACAAAATTGTCTCACCGACATGAGGTGTTTTATACAATAGTTGAGATCATCTGGAACCAAAAATTACTCTAGGCGGAAGCAAGTGCCTGTTACAAAAAGTTGTCGGAGATGTCAGCATGCGGATATAGAATCACATGCGCGGGCTATGTCAGAATGTTGAGACTATTTTACCCATATTTTGAGGAACATCATGAACTTTATTAGTACAGAAATCAAAGATGTTTATATCATAAAACCTCATATTTTTGAAGATAAGCGCGGCTATTTTTTTGAAAGTTACAACAGATCCGAATTTGAAAAAGCCGGCATCTCTTACAATTTTATTCAGGATAATGAGTCCCGATCTTTGTATGGCACTATCCGGGGGCTGCATTTCCAAAAAGGCGAGCACTCCCAGGCAAAGCTTGTGCGCGTTGTTGAAGGCATGGTGCTCGATGTCGCCGTGGATTTGCGCAAGGGATCGCCGACCTATGGCAAACATGTGGCCGTGGAACTGTCCGCTGAAAATAAGTATCAGCTTCTCATTCCACGGGGCTTTGCCCATGGTTTTTCGGTGTTGAGCGAAACAGCGGTCTTTATCTATAAATGTGATAACCTGTACTGCCAGGCGTCGGAAGGCGGTATTCGCTTCGACGATCCCACGCTGGCCATCGACTGGCGTATTCCCGCAAAACGGGCCCTTACGTCGGAAAAAGACAGGCTGCTTCCGTCTTTTTTGGAGTTTGAGTCATGTTTTCATTTCTAGAGGAAAAATTCATCGTTCCATATCCTGGTGATTGTTCAGGCAGGGCTTGCGCGCTTTTTAGCGTGCGGCGCGTCCTCTGCCGGCAGGTAACGGCGAAGTGCGCCATTCATTGATGTCATCCATCCGCTCGGAACCATTAATGGCATGCCTGCCTGTTTTTATTGACCATGCTTCGCCTGCTTCCGGTGTTGTACTATGGAAGCATTTCTCTGTGCCCCGGGCGCACACAGGTATCCGGTTTCAGAACTTGAAAACAGTATTGGAATAATTTCAAATTGATATACCAAAAAAACAATGAAGCATATCACTCTGCATGAAAAAAGGACTCGCCTGGAGGAAAAGGTGCTATGAAGCGGCTTGCCCTGTATACATTTTGGGAACACAATGGCTTTGTTCGCAACTATGTCACATTTTATCTGAACGCTCTTAAAAATATTGCCGACAAGGTTATTGTCATTGTCAATGGTTCCCTTTCGGACGATGGGGTCAGAAAGCTTCAGGAAGTCCAGGTTGATTTTTTTGCCCGGGAAAATTCCGGGCCGGATTTTTCGGGATGGAAAGCCGCATTGGAGCGTGAAGGCTGGGAGCGGGTTCGGGCCTATGATGAACTTATTCTCTGCGACAGCTCCTGCTATGGGCCTGTCTTCCCATTCACGGACGTATTCGATGCCATGGCTGAGCGGGATTGCGATTTCTGGGGACTGTACCGGCATCCGGCTTGTGGCGGCCATTCTCCCGCCTACCTTCAGTCATACTTCCTTGTTATTCGAAAAAAACTTCTTTGCAGTCAGGATTTTTTTCAGTATTGGCAGTCTGTTAAGCCTGCTCCACATTGGGATGACGCTCATTCGGAAATTCATTTCACCCAGCACTTTGAAAAGAAGGGTTTTTCTTCCCAGGCCTATGTTGAAAATTGCAAAAGTGCGGAACTTATTGAAAATGTTACAATTCCATTAGCGCATAAAATTCTGTTGGAAAATAGATTTCCTCTGATCAGGCGCAAAAGTTTTACTGAAGATTATGAATATTTTTTTGATGTTGGAAATGTTTCACAGGCTAAAGAGCTTTTGGAAATTATCAAAAAAACATCATTTCCTGTTGAATATATATATGAAGATATTCTACAAACCATGCAAGCTTCTGACATTAGAAAGATTCTTCATCATACTTTTGTTTTGAAAGATGAAGATTCAATTTCTCAAGATATACTACAAAATAAAATTGCGATTATAGTTTTCAGCTATTTTGAAGATCTTGTTGATGAAGATATTTCCTACATGCAGTCAATGCCACAAGAGTCAGATGCTTTTATTGTTGTAATTTCAGACAATCTAAAAGATATATGGGAGCAGAAAAAAAATGCTCTCCCCAATAAGACCGTATGTGTCCGCAAACAGCTTAATCGTGGAAGAAATGAAAGCGCCTATTGGCTGACGTGCAGAGATGTTATTGAATCCTATGATTTTATTTGTGTTGCTCATGATAAAAAAACGCCTTCGTCCTGGCCGCCGATTAAGGGGTATCACTTCAACAGGCATTGCTGGAAAAATATTTTAAAGTCACCAGGTTATGTGCGAGCCATTCTTGCTCTTATGGCAAGTCGCCCTGAAATAGGTATGTTTATGCCTCCGGCCCTTGTTTTTGCGGACTGGAGGAACAACACTATTAATAATGAATGGGCAGGTAATGAATGTCTTGCCAAAAATATTTATGCACGATTAAATATGCATATTCCCTTTGATGAACATCCAGATGCTCCATGGGGAACTATGTTTTGGCTTCGTGGTAAAGCAATGGCGCCATTTTATCGTTATGACTGGACGGTACAGGATTTCCCTGAAGAGCCTCTCCGTGCGGTAAATGGAACTATACTCCATGCTTTGGAACGTATGTATCCAATGATTATGCAGGAGGCTGGTTATTTTTCAGCATGGGTTATGCCTTCTTCAGAAGCTGATATACATTTAGATAATATATATCATTTGGCAAAATATTACGGATTAATACTAAATGGTGAAAATATTAAAAATGTAAATTCGCGGCATGTAAAAAATATATTGAAATCATATATTATAAGAAAATTAAATAATGTGGCAAATAAATTAAGCATAACAAAAAATTTAAATTTTAATGGTATCTGGTGAATTTTATTGATGTTATTTATTTTGTTGAACTGACGACATAGTTTTTGGCAAAGGGAGTATAATTATGCCTTTTGTTTCCATTCTTATGCCTGTCTATAATACACCCGCTCATTATTTGCGTGAAGCTATCGACAGTATGCTTGCGCAGACCTTTACAAATTTTGAATTTCTCATTCTGAATGATGCCTCCACCGATCCACAGGTAGAGGAAGTGGTAAACTCGTATTCCGACCCTCGTATCATCTATGCCGTGAATGAGCATAATCTTGGCATCGCCGGAACGCGGAACCGCTTGTTAGACATGGCTCGGGGTAACTATCTGGCGTTGATGGATCACGACGATATATCCCTCCCGCAGCGCCTGGAAAAGCAGGTTTCCTTTCTTGAGGCACACCCTGAAACAGGGGTTCTGAATACACAATTTCAGTTTATCGGGAGAGAGAAAAGATCGAACATTCCTTTGGACGACATTTCCATCAAAATGGCACTGATGATGCACTGTGGCGATATGTGCCACCCCTCGTGCATGCTCCGGCGCTCTGTGCTGGTCGAGCATGGCATCCGCTATGAGGAGATGTTCAGTCCCTCGGAAGATCACGCGCTTTTTTGCCGTCTTCTGCCCCACACCAGGTTTGCGGCGTTACCGGACATATTATTCCGGTATCGCGCCTGGCCGGGCAATGTATCGCATCGGCAGGCAAAGAGGATGGAGGCGGCCACACAGGGCGTGCTGGCCTTCGCGCGCCGGGACAATCCCGAGCTGTGGGCCATGGCTCAGGTGCATCTTTGCCGTATCTGGCGCTATTATCTGTGCGGTATACCCGTATTGGCCAGGGAACGGACGCGCTGTGAGACAAAATGGAGGTTTTTCGGGCTTCCCGTATGGCGGGTGAGAGAAAGCCTGCCCCGCTGGAAGGCGTAAGCCAGAACCGTGTCACCGCGCCTGCGAGGCAATCCACTTCAGGGCTTCGGGCAGCTTCAGCGTGCCTTCATACAGGGCCCGGCCCGAAATGACCCCTTCCAGTCCGGCGGATCGGCTGAGCGGATACAGGGCCTGAATATCGGCCAGTGTGCTGACGCCCCCGGCGGCAATAACGGGTATGGGGCTTGTGCGGGCCAGACGGCTCAGGGCGCTGAGGTTGACCCCGCTCTGCATGCCGTCGCGCGCGATGTCGGTATACACCACAAAGGCCGCGCCCGCCCCGGCCAGGCGGGGGAGAACCTCGTCCACGCCAAGCCCGGCGTCTTCCACCCAGCCCCGCGTTTTCAGGCGGCCCTTGTCCGCATCCAGTGAAACCCCGAGCCTGCCGGGGAACAGGGAGCAGAGTCTGGCAAATTCATCGGGCTGTTCCAGGGCCAGGGTGCCGATGATGAGCCTTTGCACTCCCGCGTCCAGCCAGCGGCGCACGGCCTCTTCGTCCCGCACGCCGCCCCCCAGTTGCACCGGAATAGCCAGGGTGCGGCAAATGGCGCGCACCGTGGCGGCGTTGACGCCTTCGCCCCGGAAGGCTCCGTCCAGATCCACCAGATGCAGCCACTCTGCCCCCTGTGCCTGCCAGTCCAGCGCGGCGGCCACGGGGTCTTCGGAGAACACGGTGGCCTCATCGGCCCGGCCCTGGCGCAGGCGCACAGCCTTGCCGCCCTGCAGATCCACAGCGGGGAAAAGAATCATAGTCCCAGTTCCTTGATGGCCTTGTCCATGCTTTCTTCGGCCAGTTCCGCCGCGCTGACCCATTTGCCCCCGCGCTGGAAAAAGGCCTTGATGGTGAACAGATTGTCGGCCAGCGCCTGTTGCTGCACCGCGTAGTGCGAGCGCTGGAGCAGGGCGCCGTGGTCGCGCGCGTCCACCAGAAAATAGTCGATGATCACGGCCGCGGGACTGACCACCCCCGCCTCACCGCCCACGCGCTCCTGCCAGTGGATCACCTGCGGCACCAGCAGAACATCCACATCCGCCTCTCTGGCGTGCTGTATCCAGGTGGCCAGAGCGCTGCGGCGGCCCTGCCCGTCCTCAAGCAGGGGCCCCTGCACGGCGCCGGGCGGCAAAAAGGTGTAGTCGCGGCCGGTGCGCTTCAGTTTTTCGGCCAGGGTGTCGTCCAGTTCCTGCCCTGCCCCGGTGGGAATCCTGCCCTGAGCTTCCGGCACGAAGCCCGCCAGAAGTTCCGTGGCCTGGGTGGGCTGGGTGA
Organism: Desulfovibrionaceae bacterium; assembly: GCA_022510785.1. GTDB lineage: Bacteria > Desulfobacterota > Desulfovibrionia > Desulfovibrionales > Desulfovibrionaceae > Mailhella. The sequence continues at coordinate 16,507 of JAFLSV010000009.1, forward strand.
AGGGCGCGATGCCCACCTTCAGATCGGGCAGGGGCAGCGGGAGCGCTTCAATCTGAGACTGGCAGGCGCAGAGCAGTCCAAGCAGGAGCGCGCACAGAAAACGCGGGGTGAGAATTTTCATCAGTCCAGACTTCCTTTGGTGCTGGGCACAGAGGCACGGGCCGAAGCACAGCTTTGACGTGTGGCCTGGGCCAGAGCCAGGCCCAGCCCCTTGGCGGCGGATTCAAGCAAATGGTGTCCGTTTTTGCCGTACTGGAAACAGATATGAATATTGCAGCGGGCTGACGAGGCCAGGGCCTTGTAATACTCACGCCACAGGTCTTTTTCCTCGCCCGCCAGAAGCGGGGGCAAGAGCTCGTCGCCCCGCCACTCCAGCCAGGGCCGGCCCGAAAGATCCACGGCCACGTCGGCCAGGGCCTCATCCATGGGCACCCGGGCCCATCCTGCCCGGGCCAGTCCCTGACGGTCGCCCACAGCCTCGCGCAGGGCGCGTCCGAGCGTCAGGCCCACATCTTCCGCCGTGTGATGGGCGTCGATGTGCAGATCGCCCTGGCAGTTCAGGGTCAGGTCAAAATTCGCCCAGAAGGCGGTCAGGGTGAGCATGTGATCCAGCAGCCCGAAACCCGTATGCACCGAAACCTGGCCGGAGCCGTCCAGGCAGAGGTTTAAACGGATGTCGGTCTCGGCTGTGCTGCGTTCGGCGCGGGCCGCGCGTCCCCTGAAGCCGGATGGAGCGGCTTCATGCGGGGCGTTCCGGTGGGCGTCAACCTTTTTCATGGGCATTGTCCTTTCCTGCGTCGGCATGGCGGGCCGCTTCCCGCGCGTCACGGCGTTTCCGGGCCAGGGCCGCCACAAAGACGCTGACTTCATACAACAGCAGCATGGGAGCGGCCATAAGGCATTGCGAGAACACGTCGGGCGGGGTCAGAACGGCCGCGACAATAAAGATGAGCAGAATGGCATACTTGCGCTGGCGGCGCATCATGTCGGGGCTGAGCACGCCCAGCTTTGCCAGAAAGTGGGCGAAAAGAGGCATTTCAAACACCAGCCCGAAGGCGATGAGGAGCTTCAGCGCGAAACTCAGGTATTCCTCCACGGAAATCATGGGCACGATGACGTCGGTGGTGAAGCCCATGAAGAACCGGAAGGCCAGGGGAAAGACCAGAAAATAGCAGAACGAGGCCCCGGCCAGGAAGAAGAAGGCGGAAAAGAAGGCCAGGGGCGCGATGGCCTGTTTTTCTTCCCGGTACAGGCCGGGCGCGATAAAGGCCCATATCTGGTAAAAGCTGAAGGGGCTGGTGACAAAAATGGAGCTGACCAGAGCCACCTTGAGGTACACGAAAAACGCGCCCTGGGGCGAGGTATAGATGAGCTTGCTGCCTGTGGGCAGGGCGGTCGTGAGCGGTTCGGACAGCCAGGCGTACACGGGTTCGGCCACGCCGTAGCAGGCGATGAAGCCGAGGAGCACCATGATGACCATGCGCGCCAGACGCCGGCGCATTTCGTTGAGGTGGCCCATGAGAGTCATGGGCTCTTCCCCGTCGTCGGGGTTCCCCGGGGGCGGCGCGGGCTGGCCCTCGTCCTGTGCCCGGGCCTGAGCCGGGGGCAGGGGCCGGTCATCGCCGCCGGCTTGGGCCGCCGGGCGGGCAGAGCCGGGTGGGGCTGCCGGAGACGGAGCGGCCGGCGCCGCGGGCGCTGAGGGCAGGGGCAGCTCTTCCTCATCGTCCGGATAGTCCGGATCGTCGGAAGCGTCAGGGTGGTTCCCGGCGCCGGAATTGCCGGAGCTGTCCGGGGCGCCGGGGGAAGGCCCGCCAGGCTGCCCGCCGGGAGCGTCCGGAACGCCGGAAGCGCCGGGAGCGTCCGGGCCGTCGTCTTCCCAGAGTTTCATGGTTCCCGGGGCGTCCCAGGCGGCTCCGCCGGCAGAGCTCCGGGCGCCTTGGGCTGTCCCGTCCGTCCGGGTTTCCGCGGGGTCGGGCGCGCGTTCCGGGCTCATGCCTTTTCCCCGGGGGCGGCGCTGTTGACCCGCGCGCCGGAAGCGGCTGCGGGAGGCGTGGCATCAGGCCCAGGCCCGGGCGCGGCCGCCTCCGTCGTCATGGCCCGGCCGCTGACCGGGGAATGGCCCGGGGCGGGGCCGGAGCCCGCTGTGTCCTGCGCGGCGGCTTCCTGTCCGGCGGCGTCCTGTCCGGCGCGGGCGGCTTCGGCCTTCTTTTTTGCCTCTTCCTCGGCCTTTTCCTCAAAGGCGATTTCCGTGTTCAGAGTGCGCTGAAATTCCGTGGATGCCTTGCGGAACTCGCCCATGGCCCGGCCCAGGCTCTGCGCCACCCTGGACAGGCTTTTGGGCCCCAGCACCAGAAGCGCCACCACCAGAATGAGCAGTAATTCCGTGCTTCCTATCCCGAACATAGTCCGCCCTTATTCCCATTCAATGGTGCTGGGCGGCTTGGACGAAATATCGTAGACCACCCGGTTGATGCCCCTGACTTCATTAATGATACGACCGGACATGCGCGCGAGCAAGTCCGCGGGCAGCCGGGCCCAGTCGGCGGTCATGGCGTCCAGGCTTTCCACAATGCGCAGGGCGATGACGTGCTCATAGGTGCGGTCATCGCCCATGACGCCCACGGTCTTCAGGGGCAGCAGCACGGCAAAGCCCTGCCATACCTTGCGGTACCAGCCCGAAGCGCGCAATTCCTCCTGGACGATAACGTCGGCCCTGCGCAGGATGTCCAGCCGTTCCGGCGTGATTTCGCCCACCACGCGGATGGCCAGGCCGGGCCCGGGGAAGGGATGCCGCCACAGGATGGATTCGGGAATACCCAGCTCGGCCCCCACCGCGCGCACCTCATCCTTAAAGAGTTCGCGCAGGGGCTCGATGAGCTTCATGTTCATGGTTTCGGGCAGCCCCCCCACATTGTGGTGACTCTTGATCACCGCGCTGGGGCCCTTGTGTGACACGGATTCGATGACATCCGGGTACAGGGTGCCCTGGGCCAGCCATTCCACCCTGGCTCCCTGCTCCTTGATGGCCGAGGCTTCGCGCTCGAACACCTCAATGAAGGTATGGCCGATGATTTTGCGCTTGCGCTCCGGATCCTCCACCCCGGCCAGCCGCGAGAGGAACAGGTCTCCGGCCCGCGCATGGATGAGGTTGAGGTCAAAATGCTCACGCAGGAAGCCGGTCACCTCGTCGCCTTCTCCCTGGCGCAGCAGGCCGTTGTCCACAAAGATGCAGTGCAGGCGATGGCCGATGGCCTTGTGCAGCAGCACCGCCACCACCGTGGAATCCACTCCGCCGGACAGGGCGCAGATGACATGCCCGTCCCCGACGGCGGCGGCCGATTCTTTGATCACCCGTTCCGCGAAGGATGACATGGACCAGTCCGGCGTGATGCGCGCCACCCTGAACAGGAAATTGCGCAGCATGGTCTGGCCCGCCGCGGTGTGCGAGACTTCGGGGTGAAATTGCAGGGCGTAGAGGCGGCGCGTCTCGTCCATCATGGCGGCCACCTCCAGGCTGGAGGTGCGGCCGATGACGGTAAAGCCCGGGGGCGGCGTCTTCACCTTGTCCCCGTGGGACATCCATACCCGGGTGCTGCCGTTCGGGCTGTCCACGCCCTCCCACAGAGGGCTGGGCGCGACGCAGGTCAAGTCCGCCGGGCCGTATTCGCGGGTTTCGGACTGGGCCAGCCCGCCGCCCAGGTTCAGGGCCATGAGCTGCATGCCGTAGCAGATGCCCAGAACCGGCACGCCCAGTTCCAGCAGCCCCCTGTCCAGGGCGGGGGCGTCCCTGGACACCACGCTGGCCGGCCCGCCCGAAAGAATAAGGGCGTCAGGCTTCAGGGCGGCCACCTGAGCCGCCGAAATCACGCAGGGGTGAATTTCCGAGTACACACCGGCCTCGCGCACCCGGCGGGCGATGAGCTGCGTCACCTGCGACCCGTAATCAATGATGATGACTTTGGACATGGTCTCTCCGGCGGGGCGCGCCCCTGGTGTCAGCTTTAGTTTTCGATGCGGTAGTTGGGGGCTTCCTTGGTGATAATCACGTCATGCACATGGCTTTCGCGCAGTCCCGCGGAGGAAATTTCCACCATGCGGGCCTTCGTGTACAAAGCTTCCAGGCTGGGCGCGCCCAGGTAGCCCATGCCCGCGCGCAGGCCGCCCACAATCTGGTAAATGGTTTCGGACACAGGCCCGCGCGAGGGAACCCGGCCCACAATGCCCTCGGGCACCAGCTTCTTGCTTTTTTCCTGGAAGTAGCGATCCGAGCTGCCCTCCTTCATGGCGTCGATGGAGCCCATGCCCCGGTAGATTTTATAGGTGCGGCCCTGGTACAGGATGGTTTCGCCGGGGCTTTCGTCCGTGCCGGCCAGAAGGCTGCCGAGCATGACGGTGTGGGCGCCGGCGGCCAGGGCCTTGACCACGTCTCCCGAGAACTTGATGCCTCCGTCGGCGATGAGGCAGCGGTCGGCCTCGCGCGCGGCGCGGGTGGCTTCCATGACGGCGCTGATCTGGGGCACGCCCACACCGGCCACCACGCGGGTGGTGCAGATGGAACCCGGGCCGATGCCCACCTTCACGGTATCCACGCCGGCCTTGATCAGTGCCCTGGCGCCCTCATAGGTGGCCACATTGCCCGCGATAAGCTGGCACTTGGGGAAGGCCCCGCGCACTCTTTCCACGGCCCGCAGAATATTGGCCGAATGCCCGTGGGCCGAGTCCAGAACCAGCACATCGACGCCGGCGGCCAAAAGTTCGGAGGCGCGCTCCTCGCAGTCCCTGCCCACCCCGATGGCCGCGCCCACGCGCAGGCGGCCCTTGTCGTCCTTGCAGGCGGCCGGGTACTTCTGCACCTTGTCAATGTCCTTCATGGTGATAAGGCCCTTGAGCTGACGGTTTTCGTCAACCACAAGGAGCTTTTCGATGCGGTGGGCGTGCAGATGCTCCTTGGCTTCCTCAAGGGTGGTGCCAAGCGGCACGGTGACCAGGTCGTCGCGGGTCATGACCTCGCACACCAGGGTGGCTTCGGGGTCCTGCACAAAGCGCACGTCGCGGTTGGTGAGAATGCCCACCAGGGCCGCATTCCTGACCACGGGCAGGCCCGATACCCGAAACTCGCTCATGAGGCTCAGCGCGTGGCGCACCGTGTCTTCCGGGGCCACGGTGACCGGGTCGAGGATCATGCCGCTTTCGGATTTTTTGACCTTTTCCACTTCCAGACGCTGGCGGGCCACATCCATATTTTTATGGATGATGCCGATGCCGCCCTGACGGGCCATGGAAATGGCCATGGCCGATTCGGTCACGGTATCCATGGCGGCGGAAAGCAGGGGAATGGGCAACTTGATGGTGGGCGTCAGCCAGGCCGACACATCGACCATATCCGGGGTAACCTCCGAATAATCCGGAACCAGCAGGACGTCGTCGAACGTCAGACCTTTCGCAAGCAGGGTGGCCATGCCTTCCTCCAGGGGGGATGCGGTGCGCGAAAAATAAATGTGAAGAATACGCCGCCCGGGGCTGTGCTGTCAATCGCATCGTTTGCCTGATCAGGGCTGTCATATCGCCTTTTGTCAAAGGCGGAACACTCCCCGAAAGGCAAGTCTGTGGCCTTGATTCTCTTTTAATACGAAATTTGTATACATACCGCGTCTTAAGCCAAAAATGAAACATGCCGCATGGCCGGCATGCAAACGTGCCAGGGCGTATATATCTACAGGCTCCCAAGGCATTTTCAGGAAAAAATGATTATAATATATTTAAATTTTGTATAATATTTTTGATACACTGCTTTTTGTGTAAATAATTTTTCAGAAAATTGATTTGTCTATATAAATTTAACAAGATACCAAGAAATAAATAATTGTTGGTTATTGAATCAGAAATGCTTTTTATGCTGTTCTTAATGCCAGGAATATTTGCTTTTTAATGAATTATTTTTTGTAAGCCATACCCTGTTGTGATTTTTTGACAGACGTAATGTCGATTCTGTGCAGTCAGGATGGGATAAAAAATAAAATAAGCTGGCAAATTATGAGGCTATTTTTTATGGAATATTCAGGACAAACTGTCATTTTAAGGAGACATTCACTTTTTGATGATTTCAAGAAAAATTTTCTTTGAATTTCAAAGAGTTGAAAAGTTATCTTCATGGATATGGTGAATGTTTCATTTTAAGGATGCTCTTGCCAATTTCAGGGCTTTTGGCTATGAAAAAATCATCGACATTACGTCTGTCGATGATTTTTTGCTTTCCTGCGGGAAGGCAACCATCGGTTATACGGGGGTGAATCACCTGAATTTATTGAAAATATAAGTCCGGCAAACTCCTGATCAGCGTTTTTTGGGATTCGCGCTGCCGCAAGACGGGCAGTGCGGACAAAAAGCTGGCAATTGTCTGTGGGATAGAAAAAAGGAGGCTTGGGATGCCGAATGAAGATTTTAATTTTCCGGACGCCATGTCGTGGAGTCCTCTGAAAAAAAAGATAGCTGCATGGCTGGTGCATCGTCCGGATTTTTTGTGGCCGGTAAATAAAGCTAAAACACTTTTAGCGCTTGGGTATGAAAAGGAAGCTCTGGCATTAATAAATTCCGTATTAAATAAAAGTACATATAAGCGCATGAAAAAACTGAAATCAATATATACAATACCTGAAAGTATCGCAAAAGAAAACAGCGTGCATATACCAAATAAAATTTTTCTTGATAATACAGAATTTGATATTGATCTTATTTCAGATAAATTTTTATTGTCATATAATGGTTTTTGTCCGGTATGTCAATCAATGACAACATTTTCAACACAGCATATATGGCTTAGAGATTTTTATATATGTACTAAATGTAAGTCTCTTCCTCGTGACAGGCAAATTTTTAAAATAATATATAAGCAGAATATAAATTTTGATATAGATTCTGTTTTAGAGCTTTCTCCCGGAAATAATCATATAAAAAATATTTTTAAGAATTATAAAGGATCATTTTATTACCCTGATAAAGAAAAAGGAAGCGTCGTTGATGGTTTTTATAATGAAGATATACAAAATATGACATTCGATGATAATACATTTGATATTGTCATACATGAAGATGTATTTGAACATATATTTAATCCAGTTGAGGCAATAAAAGAAATATACAGAATTTTGAAAGTTGGCGGGAAAAGTATTTTTTGCTTTCCCATATATGAAAATCTTGATAAAAATGTGGTTAGAGCAAAAATTGATGATGCAGGAAATGTATCATATATTTTAAAACCAATGTTTCATGGAAACCCGATAGACAATGATGGTGCGCTGGTAGTATATGAATACGGTCATGAAATTTTAAATATGCTCTATAACGCTATTCCAGGTAATAAAGTTAAATGGACACATGTCCATGAACCTGATCCCTCTATGGGAATTGCTGGCAAGTGTTTGGATTGTTTTATGCTTGAAAAAATTTCGTGAAATAGGCTCGTGTGTCATTCCAGGCATCTTTCATGAAGCCGGGTCCGGCTCTCCCGTCGTCCGGCGCTGCGGCACAACCCGCTGTCACACGTTGCGCCTGCCCGCAGGCGCGCGGCTTTACGGGGTTTACCGCTATGGAACAGGCTGCGCGGAAAGGCGGGCGCACTCTGCCGGCTGCCCGGGGCCGCTTGACGCCGCCCCCGGCGGGCGCTATCCCGGAACGCAGAAAAAACGGGAGAGTTCATGAAAAAAGACGCCATACTGCGCGCGGCGACACGCCTGTTTGCCGAGCGGGGCTTTGGCAACACGCCCACCATCCTCCTGGCGCGGGAAGCGGGTGTGGCTGAAGGCACCATTTTCCGGCATTTCAAGAGCAAGGACGAAATTTTCCGCACTCTCATCGAACAGGTCAGAAATCAGCTGCGGGCGGATATCGCGGCCTATGTGCAGAGCCGAAATCCCACAAGCGGCATGGAGACCGCGCTGGCCATCGCGCGGGCCTTCTGTGTCTTTGTGCGCAAGAATCGCATGGAATTCGGCCTGGTCTTCCGCGATGCGTCCAGCCGTTACGGCGACGACAGCGATCCGGCCTTCCGTGCCATCCGGACCATGTACGAAGATGTGGGCTACCTGTTCTACGAGGCGATTTTGCAGGGCCAGGCCGACGGCACCGTGGGTGCGGCCATTCATCCCCAGGATACCGCGGCGATGCTGGTGTGCATGCTCATGGGCTTCATGCGGGGCGTTCACTTTAATGTCATCCGGCAGACCGAAGTGAAAAACGACATGATTCCCCACATGCTGACCAACATTGCCCTGATGCTTTCACCCGAAGCCTCGGCCGGGCCGCAGGCGGCCGGATTGCCATGAGCCTGGGCGTTTGCCGCAATGGAATGCATGATGCCGGAATAAACGGCGGCACGGTCTGATCCGGGCGGTTTTTTCAGACCATAAGGCAATCGAAAAAGTTGCCATTAATTCCCAAAAGAACGTCGTCACATTGTTCTCACCAGGGGCGGGTTGCAGGTGACGCGACCCGGCGCCCGCCGGGGATCGGGCGCGCGTTCGGAAATTCATCCCCGCGCGGGCTTGCCCGGACGGCCGAACGGTCTGAGCGCAAAGCCCCCTGGATAAAAATACGCGACGCCGCGAAAAAAAAAGCTTGACGCCCCCGCATCTTCAGGCTACATAACTCTCCGCCCCTGGAAAGGGGTCATTCCCTGGACGGCAGGGAAGGGCGGGTTGACCCCGTCCTGCTGTATCTGAAGGCGGCGCGTCGCGGCCTTTGGATTTTGACATTTGCAGGCGTCACTACATGCCATGAGATGTCAGCCGTTCCAGCCCGTCAGCTTCACGGGCTGCAAGGTGAACCGGCGCGTGTTTTTTGTTCGCGTGTGCCGGTTGTGTGGTGACCCCTGCGGGACCACCTGTCTTGTCGGAAAGCATGCTTTCCGCCGCGGGCCAGGCTGGCGAGACCAAGGGTCGGCTTTTGTCGGATACGTCGGAAGAAGCGAACGGGTTTGCGCCGCCAGGGCCACCGTCCCCATCCTCCGCTCATCATACGAAGCCGAACCTGTTTTTCCTCCACATGGAGGGAAGGCTTGCCTCCTGCCTGTTGTCAAGGTGCAAGGAACGCCGAAGCGCGCCGCGCCATGCATTCAGGCGTTTTGCGCTTCACAAGGTTGGCCTGGGCCGACCGGCCGCCGCAAGGTGGTGGATTCTCCGGACTGTCCCGCCGGGAATTTCCGGGACGGGTTGCCGGAAAAATGGAGATTCGCAATGACGACAGTTGGCAGTGATCGTATCCGTATCAAGCTCAAGGCTTACGATTACCGCATCCTGGACAAGGCTGTGGCGGAAATCGTGGACACGGCGCGCAATACCGGCGCCGGGGTGGCCGGGCCCATTCCCCTGCCCACCAACATTTACAAATATACGGTTAACCGCTCGGTTCATGTGGACAAAAAGTCCCGTGAACAGTTCGAGATGAGGGTTCACAAGCGCCTCATGGATATTCTCGAGCCCACGCAGCAGACCGTGGACGCTCTGGGCAAGCTTTCCCTGCCCGCCGGCGTGGATGTGGAAATCAAGCTCTAGAGAGAGGAAGCGTCATGTCTGAAAAAATGGGAATTTTAGGTCGAAAGCTGGGCATGACCCGCATTTTCGCCAATGACGGTTCCGCCGTTGCCGTAACGGTCATTCAGGCCGGGCCCTGCCCCGTGACTCAGGTCAAAACGGCGGAGAAGGACGGCTACCACGCTCTGCAGATGGCTTTCGACGAAGTGAAGGAAAAGCATGTGACAAAGCCCATGCGCGGTCATTTCGTCAAGGCCGGGGTGGGCAATTACCGCACCGTGCGCGAGCTGCGCCTTGACGGCCCCGCCGCGGTGGAAGTGGGGCAGAACCTCACGGTGGACATGTTCAGCGCCGGCGACACCATTAAGGTGACGGGTACCAGCATCGGCAAGGGCTATCAGGGCGTCATGCGCCGCTGGAATTTCCGCGGCATCAACGACGGCCACGGCAACGAAAAGGTGCATCGCTCCGGCGGCTCCATCGGGAACAACACCTTCCCCGGACATGTGTTCAAGGGCAAGGGCATGGCCGGGCAGTGGGGCGCCGAGCGCGTAACCCAGCTTGGCCTGAAGGTTGTCGAAGTGCGCCCCGAAGACAACGTGATCCTGGTTCGCGGCTCCGTGCCCGGCCCCAAAAACGGTCTCGTTCTGGTGCGCAAGCAGTAGCGCCACGCAAGAGAGGATGAAGCAATGGCTGTTGTGACAATGTACGATCAGGACAAAAAGGAAGCCGGGGAAGTGACCCTGGCCCCCGAAGTGTTCGAGGTCGAGGTGAGGCCGGAGATTCTGAACTTCGTGGTTCGCGCCTACCGGGCCGCCCTCCGGGCCGGCACCCACTCCGCCAAGACCAGGGCCTTTGTGTCCGGCGGCGGCAAAAAGCCCTTCAAGCAAAAGGGCACGGGCAACGCCCGCGAGGGTTCCAACCGTTCGCCCATCATGCGGGGCGGCGCCATTATTTTTGGCCCCCGGCCGCGTGATTACAGCTTCAAGGTCAACCGCAAGGTGCGGGCCCTGGCCCTGCGCATGGCGCTTTCGTCCCGCCTGGCGGACAAGGATCTCATGGTGGTGAAGGGCATTACCCTGCCCGAAGCCAAAACCAGGCATTTTGCCAGTGTGGCCGGCAGCCTCGGACTGTCCAAGGCCCTGGTGGTGGCCTCGCCCGAAGACGGCGCGGCGGGCGGCGTTCTGGCCCGTTCGGCCCGCAATATTCCGGGCATCACGCTGGTCACGCCCGACGCCGTGAATGTGTACGAAGTGCTCAATCACAAGCAGATTGTGGTGCTCGAAGGCGCGCTGCCCCACCTGGAAGCGCGGCTGAAGTAAGCCCCTAGCCTTGAAAGAGGAATAAACATGGATTACACCAAAATTCTTCTCCGGCCGGTGGTGACTGAAAAGGCCACGCTGCTGCGCGACAGCGCCAGCCAGTTTGCCTTTTTTGTGCATCCGAAGGCCAACAGGATCGAGATCGGCAAGGCGGTTGAGGAAGCCTTCAAGGTCAAGGTCGTGGATGTCAACGTGGTCACGGTCAAGCCGCGCAACCGTGTGCGGCAGGGCCGCGTGAAGGGGCGTATTCCGGGCTGTCGCAAGGCCTATGTGACCCTCGCCCCCGGCGATAAAATCGAATTCTTCGAGGGAGTCTAGGCAATGGCTGTTCGCAAGCTGAAACCGACCTCGGCGGGACGGCGTTTCCAGACGGTTTCCGATTTCGCCGAAATCACCCGGACCACGCCGGAAAAGTCGCTCACCGAAGGCCTGGCCAAAAAGAGCGGCCGCAACAACAATGGCCGTGTCACCAGCCGCCGGCGCGGCGGCGGGCACAAGCGCGTGTACCGCATCATTGACTTCAAGCGCGATAAGACGGGCATTCCCGCCACGGTGGCGCACATTGAATACGACCCCAACCGCACGGCGCGGATTGCGCTTTTGCATTACGCGGACGGCGAAAAGCGCTATATTCTCGCGCCGGTGGGCATCAGGCAGGGCGACAGCATCGAGGCGGGCGACAAGGCCGACATCAAGCCCGGCAACGCCCTGCAGATGGCCCGCATTCCGGTGGGCACCAACCTGCATAACATTGAAATGCACCCCGGCCGGGGCGGCCAGCTCTGCCGCGCCGCCGGCACCTATGCCCAGCTTGTGGCCAAGGAAGGCAAGTATGCCCTTCTGCGCCTGCCCTCGGGCGAAGTGCGCAAGGTGCTGGCCTCCTGCCTGGCCACGGTGGGCCAGGTGGGCAACGTGCAGCATGAAAACATCAGCCTGGGCAAGGCCGGCCGCAATCGCTGGCTGAGCCGCCGGCCCAAGGTGCGCGGCGTGGCCATGAACCCCGTTGACCATCCTCTGGGCGGCGGCGAGGGCCGCAGCTCTGGCGGCCGCCATCCCGTGACCCCGTGGGGTATTCCCACCAAGGGCTACAAGACCCGTGACAGGAAAAAGCCTTCCGGCCGCCTTATCGTCAAGCGGCGCGGTCAGAAGTAAGAGGAGCCGGACATGCCCAGATCTCTTAAAAAAGGTCCTTTCGTGGACGGCCATCTCATGAAGAAGGTGGACGCGGCCGTGGAGAGCGGCGACCGCCGCGTGGTGAAAACCTGGTCGCGCCGGTCCACGGTGCTGCCGGAAATGGTGGGTCTGACCTTCGCCGTGCATAACGGCAAGAAGTTCATCCCGGTCTTTGTGACGGAAAACATGGTCGGCCATAAGCTTGGTGAATTTGCGCCCACGCGCACCTTCCACGGCCATGCCGCGGACAAGAAGACCAAAGCAGCCAAAAAATAGCGGGTAACGTTCATGGAATCGAAAGCTATCGCCAAGTTTCAGCGCGTTTCTCCCCGCAAGACCCGGCTCGTCGCCCGAAACGTGAAAGGTCTGCCGGTGGAAGACGCCCTGAACCAGCTCAAGTTCACGCCCAACAAGCCCGCCGGCATTCTGTACGGCGTGGTGCGTTCGGCCCTGGCCAATGCGGCCCAGTACCCGGGCATTGATGTGGACTCCATGTACGTCAAGGACGTGGTGGTCAACGAAGGCCCCACCTGGAAGCGCGTTATGCCCCGTTCGCAGGGACGCGCCATGCGCATCCGCAAGCGCACGAGCCACATCACCGTCATTCTCGCGGAAGGGCAGGAATAAGCTATGGGTCAGAAAGTACATCCTTACGGCTTCCGGCTGGGCTACAACAAAAATTGGCAGTCACGCTGGTTCAGCAAAAAGGAATACGCCTCCTTTGTGTTTGAGGATCACAAAATCCGCGGCTTCGTGAAGAAGCTTCTGTACAGCGCTGGCGTCTCAAAAATCGAAATTGAGCGCTTCGGCGGCAAGATTCGGCTTATCCTTTCCACGGCGCGGCCGGGCATTGTCATCGGCCGCAAGGGGACGGAAATTGAAAAGCTGCGCGGCGATCTCAAGAAGAAGTTTGGCCGCGAGTTCGCCCTTGAGGTGAATGAAATCCGCCGTCCTGAAGTGGAATCCCAGCTTGTGGCCGAAAATATCGCCCAGCAGCTTGAGCGCCGCGTGGCCTTCCGCCGCGCCATGAAGCGCACGGTGACCATGGCCCGCAAGTTTGGCGCCGAAGGCATCAAGGTGACCTGCGCCGGCCGCCTGGCCGGGGCGGAAATTGCCCGCACCGAATGGTACCGCGACGGCCGCGTGCCGCTGCAGACCCTGCGCGCCGACATCGACTTCGGGTTTGCCGAAGCCCGCACCACCTATGGCCTTATTGGCATCAAGGTGTGGGTGTACAAGGGAGAAATCCTGGATAAAGAGGTGGAACGATAATGCTTGCCCCCAAAAGAGTAAAATACCGCAAGTGGCAGAAGGGCCGTCTGCGCGGGCCCGCGACCCGCGGCGCGACCATTGCCTTCGGGGATATCGGCCTGAAAGCCGTGGAGCACGGCAAGCTGTCCAGCCAGCAGATCGAGGCGGCGCGTATCGCCATGATGCGTCACATCCGCCGCGGCGGCAAGGTGTGGATTCGCGTGTTCCCCGATAATCCGGTCACGGCCAAGCCCCTGGAAACCCGCCAGGGTTCCGGGAAGGGCGCGCCGGTGGGCTGGTGCGCGCCGGTCAAACCGGGGCGCGTGCTGTACGAAATCAAGGGCGTCAGCCTTGACCTGGCCAAGCGGGCTTTGACCCTGGCCGCCCACAAGCTGCCGGTGAAAACCGTCATTGTGGTGAGAGAGGGGGCCTTCCAATGAGCACGACCATGCAGGAACTTCGCGACTTGAGTGCCGCCGAGCTGCAGGCCAGGCTGGCGGACAGCCGGCAGGAACTTTTCAACCTGCGCTTCCAGCACGCCACGGCCCAGCTTGAAAAAACGCACTCCATCAAGGTCGCCCGGAAGAATATCGCCCGCATCCTGACCGTTCTGGCGGAAAAGGGCGGCCAAACCACGCAGCCCAAGTAGGAGCGGATCATGAACAGCGCCATGGAAAAGCGCAAAGGCAGAACGCTCGTCGGCACCGTGATCAGCGACAAAAGCGACAAGACCATCGTCGTGCGCGTGGAAACGCTGATCCAGCATCCGCTTCTCAAGAAGTATGTCCGGCGGCACAAAAAATGCACCGCGCACGATCCGAATAACGAATGCGGCATCGGCGACAAGGTAAAAATTGTGGAATACCGGCCCATGAGCCACAACAAGCGCTGGCACCTGGTGGCCGTGCTCGAAAAAGCCGTGTAGGAGGCGGAAGCCATGATTCAGGTTGAATCCAGACTCCAGGTGGCGGACAATTCCGGCGCCAAGGAAGTGGCCTGCATCAAGGTGCTGGGCGGCTCCCACCGGCGTTACGCCACGGTGGGGGACATCATTATGGTTTCCGTGAAGGACGCCATGCCCCACGCCAAGGTGAAGAAGGGCGACGTGATGCAGGCCGTTATTGTGCGCACCGCCAAGGAAGTGCGCCGGGTGGACGGCTCATACATCAAATTTGACAGCAACGCCGCCGTGCTTCTCACCAAGCAGGGCGAACCCGTGGGAACCCGTATCTTCGGCCCTGTGGCCCGCGAACTGCGCGCTCACAACTTTATGAAGATTGTTTCCCTGGCGCCTGAAGTGCTGTAGGAGCATGAGGTCATGAAACAGTTTCGTATTCACAAAGACGACAAGGTGAAGGTCATCGCCGGCAAGGACAAGGACAAGGTCGGAAAGGTTCTGAAAATTCTGCGCAAGTCGGATCGCGTGCTGGTGGAAAAGGTGAACATGGTCAAGCGCAATGTCCGCCCCAACCCCTACAAGCGCGAACCCGGCGGCATCGTGGAAAAGGAAATGCCCATCCATGTGTCCAACCTCATGGTTGTGTGCCCCGCCTGCGCCAGGCCTACCCGCGTCGCTTACCGGTACGAGGAAAAAGAGCGCAACGGACAAACGAAGAAGGTGCGTGTCCGTTACTGCAAGCACTGCAACAAACCCCTGTAGAAGGTGAACGACGATGACCCGTCTGGAAACGATATACCGTGAGAAAGTGGTTCCGGTATTGCGGAAGGAGTTTGCCTACAAGTCTCCCATGCAGATTCCCGGAATCGAAAAGGTCTCCCTGAATATCGGTCTTGGTTCTGCCAGTCAGAACAACAAGCTGCTTGAGGAAGCCGTGGCCGAGCTGTCGGCCATTGCCGGCCGCAAGGCCGTGGTGACCCGCGCGAGGAAGTCCATTGCCGCCTTCAAGGTGCGCGAGGGCATGCCCATCGGCGTGCGGGTGACCCTGCGCCGGGAGGCCATGTGGGACTTTCTCGACAAGCTTATGAATTTTGCCCTGCCGCGGGTTCGTGACTTCCGCGGCGTGCCCGATCGCGGCTTTGACGGCCGGGGGAATTTCACCCTGGGCATCAGGGAACACATGATTTTCCCCGAAATGGAATCGGATCGGGTGGAAAATCCCAAGGGCATGAATATTACCATCGTCACCACCGCAACCACGGACAAGGAAGGCAAGCTGCTGCTCGAACAGCTCGGCATGCCTTTCCGCAAGTAAGGAGCCAAGGACGTGTCCCGTACTTCCCTTGAAGTGAAGGCCAGCCGCAAGCCGAAGTTTTCGTCCCGCGGCTACAATCGCTGCCCCATCTGCGGCCGTCCCCGCGCCTACCTGCGCAAGTTCGGCCTGTGCCGTATCTGCTTCCGCAAAATGGCCCTGGCGGGCGAGCTGCCCGGTGTCCGCAAATCGAGCTGGTAATCCGGCTCGCCATTTCAGGAGAATTTCAACCATGTTGACCGATCCCATTGCCGATATGCTCACGCGTATCCGCAACGCGCACTTGGCCCTGCACAAGGAAGTGAGTGTGCCGCGCTCGAAGATGAAGGAAGCTTTGGCTGCCATCCTCAAGCAGGAAGGTTATGTGGACGATGTGCGCGTGGGCGAGCGCGACATCACCATTGAGCTGAAGTATGCGAAGGGACGTCCGGCCATTTCGGGGCTTAAGCGCGTCAGCAAGCCCGGCCGCCGGGTATATGTGAACTGCCGCGCCATTCCCCGCGTTCAGAACGGGCTGGGCATCTGCATCCTGTCCACGTCCCGCGGCGTGCTGGACGGCGTGAGCGCCCAGGCCGAGAAGGCCGGCGGCGAACTTCTGTGCGAAGTGTGGTAAGCGCGGCCGTCAAGCTGCCGCCAGTCCTTCAGCCAAGGTAGAAAAATCATGTCGAGAATAGGAAAATTGCCCATCGCTCTGCCCAAGGGGGTGGAAGTGAAGCTGGGCGACGAAATGGTGGAAGTGAAAGGGCCCAAGGGCACCCTGCGCACCCCGGTGTGCGGTCTTTTGCACTATGAACTGGCGGACGGGCGGGTGACCCTGACCCGCCGGGAAGACAGCCGCGAAAGCCGGGCCCAGCACGGTCTGCGCCGCACCCTTCTGGCCAACTGCGTGGAAGGCGTGAGCAAGGGCTTTTCCAAAACCATGGAAGTCATCGGCGTGGGCTACAAGGTTGCCGTCAAGGGCAATATCATTGAGCTTTCCGTCGGCTTTTCGCACCCCGTGCTGGTGGAAGTGCCCAAGGGCCTTGAGGCCAGGGTGGACGGCCAGAAGCTGACCATTTCGGGCATTGACAAGGAAATGGTGGGCGAAATGGCCGCCCGCATCCGGCGTATCCGCAAGCCCGAGCCTTACAAGGGCAAGGGCATCAAGTACGAAAACGAAGTCATCCGCCGCAAGGCCGGCAAGTCCGGCGCCAAGGGCAAGTAGAGGTCAGGGTCATGATGCTTTCCAAAAACGAAACCCGCAAGCGCCGCAAGGTGCGCATCCGGAAAAAGATTTCCGGCACGGCCGGGCGGCCGCGTCTGGTGGTGTACCGGTCCAACCTGCATATTTATGCCCAGGTGGTGGATGACGCGGCCGGGGCCACTCTGGCGGCCACATCCACCCTCGCCCTGTCCAAAAACGGCGAAAAGGCCGGGTGCAACAAGGCCGGGGCGGATCGCGTGGGCAGGGAAATCGCCCGCCTGGCTCTGGAAAAGAACATCCGTCAGGTGGTGTTTGACCGCAACGGCTATCTGTACCATGGCCGCATTAAGGCCGTGGCCGACGGAGCCCGCGAGGGCGGCCTGGAATTTTAGGCTGAAATCAAGACAGCAAGCAGTGCAGGACTGATATGGAACAACAGCAGCAAACGACGGATTCCGGGTACATCGAAAAAATCGTGCATCTGAACCGCGTCGCGAAAGTGGTCAAGGGCGGTCGCCGTTTCAGCTTCAGCGCTCTGGTGGTTGTGGGCGACGGCAAGGGCAGCGTGGGCTATGGCCTGGGCAAGGCTCAGGAAGTGCCCGAAGCTCTGCGCAAGGCCACGGAGCGCGCCCGCAAGACCATGGTTCAGGTTCCCCTGGTGGAAGGTACCCTGCCCTATGAAGTGCTGGGCCGTTTCGGCGCCGGCCGCGTGCTCCTGAAGCCCGCCTCGCGCGGAACGGGGATTATTGCCGGCGGCGCGGTGCGCGCGGTTATGGAAGCCGCGGGCGTCACCGATGTGCTGGCCAAGGCCATAGGCACCAATAACCCGCACAACGTGCTTCGCGCGGCCATGGAGGGGCTCACCTCCCTGCGCAGCGCCGAGGCCGTGTCCGAAATGCGCGGCAAGAAACTGGAAGCCCCCCGCAAGTAGGGGCCAAGGCAGGCTGACATGTCTGAAATCACAGTGAAGCTCATTCACAGCCGCATCGGCTGCACCCCCTACCAGAAAAAGGTTCTGGCGGCCCTGGGCCTGCGGCGGCGCGAGATGGTCAAAACCTTCCAGGATAACGCCGCGGTGCGCGGCATGATCGCCAGGGTTTCCCACCTGGTTGAGGTCAGCAAATCATGAGACTGAACGACCTGTACCCCTTTCCGGAAGAACGCAAGACCCGCAAGCGCGTTGGACGCGGCGCGGGCTCCGGCCTTGGCGGCACGGCGGGCAAAGGCCACAAGGGGCAGAACGCCCGGGCCGGCGGCGGTGTGCGCCCCGGTTTTGAAGGCGGACAGATGCCCCTGCAGCGCCGTCTTCCCAAACGCGGCTTCAAGAATTTTCTGTTCAAGGTGACCTACGCGGTGGTCAACCTGGATCGCCTTCAGGCGGCCTTTGGCGACAAGAAGGAAATCACCCTTGAGGATATCTATGATCGCGGGCTGTGCCGTTTCGGCGCGCCGGTGAAAATTCTCGGCGGCGGTGAGCTGAAGGCCGCGCTGACGGTGGAGGCCCATCGTTTCAGCAGCGCGGCTGCGGACAAAATCCGCAAGGCCGGCGGCGAGGTCAGGGAACTGTGCGCCGACGTGCTGTGCGACGGCGCCTGCGGCGAGGCTGAGGAAGCGGAACCTTCAAGCTCCGGGGAATAAGGCGTGGCTGGAAGCGGAGTGAACCAACTGGCCCAGGCGCCCGAACTGCGCACCAAGCTGCTGTGGACCCTGATGCTCCTGTGTGCCTACAGGGTCGGGGTTCATGTGCCTGTTCCCGGCATTGATGCCGCGGCGCTCAAGGGCTTTTTCGACAGCCTCCAGGGCTCGGTGTTCGACCTTCTGAACATGTTTTCTGGGGGGGGGCTCAGCAACGTTTCGGTGTTCGCCCTCGGAATCATGCCGTACATCTCCGCGTCCATCATTCTGCAGCTTCTGCAGGTGGTGAGCCCGGATATCAAGCGGCTGGCCAAGGAGGAAGGGCAGGCCGGGCGGCGCAAGATCACCCAGTATACCCGGTATCTGACCGTGCTCATTACGCTTATCCAGGGCTTTGGCATAGCCGCGCTTCTGGAGGGCATGATGAGCCCCCTGAACAATGCGCCCATTGTTCAGCATCCCGGCTGGGAATTTCGCCTGGTGACCATCATCACCCTGACGGCGGGCACCATCCTGATTATGTGGCTGGGCGAGCAGATCACGGCCAAGGGTATTGGCAACGGCATTTCGCTGATCATCTTTTCCGGCATTGTGGTGGGCATTCCGGGCGCCGTGGGGCGTTCGTTCCAGCTTATCCGCACCGGTGACACCAATATTCTGGTGGCCGCGCTTCTTCTGGTCATGATGCTGGCCGTGGTGGTGGGCATTGTGTTTGTGGAGCGGGCGCAGCGGCGCATCCCCATCCATTACGCCAAGCGCCAGGTGGGCCGCAAAATGTTTGGCGGGCAGACCACGCACCTGCCCCTGCGGCTGAATACCGCCGGGGTTATCCCGCCCATTTTCGCCCAGAGCCTTCTGCTCTTTCCGGCGACGGTGGCGGGCTTTTCCGAGGCGGCGTGGATTCAGCGCGTGGTGTCGTGGTTTCAGCCCACGAGCGTTCTGTACAATATCGTGTTTGTCGCCCTCATTTTCTTCTTCTGCTTTTTCTACACCTCGATCATTTTTGATCCGAAGGATATTGCGGAAAACCTGAAAAAGCAGGGCGGCTTCGTGCCCGGCATCCGCCCCGGCGAAAACACGCGCAAGTACATCAACGACGTGCTTGAGCGCCTGACCCTGTGGGGCGGCGTCTATATTTCCATCATTTCGGTGCTGCCCATGCTGCTCATTGCGCAGTTCAACGTGCCGTTCTATTTCGGCGGCACAAGCCTGCTGATTCTGGTCGGCGTGGCCATCGACTTCATGGGCCAGGTGGAATCGCTGCTGATTTCGCGTCAGTACGAAGGCCTTATGGGCAAGACGCGGATTCGGGGCAGGGCCTGATCATGAAGAAGTTTCGCGGCGTGTTCATCAAGAATGAGCGGGAGATTGCCCTCCTGCGCAAGGCCAACGCCCTGACGGCCGCCATTCTGGATGAACTTGTCGCCCAGGTGCGCCCCGGCGTGCCCACCATGATGTTTGAGGACATGGCCCAGGCCATGTGCCGGGACTTCGGGGTCAGGCCCAGCTTTCAGGGCTATGCGGGCTTTCCGTATGCCCTGTGCTGCTCGGTGAACGAAACCGTGGTGCACGGCTTTCCCTCCGCGGACTGCATCCTGAAGGAAGGCGACATCGTCAGCTTTGACATGGGTGTGGAGTACGAGGGCTTTCACGGCGATTCGGCGCGCACCGCCCTGGTGGGCGAGGTGTCGGACGCGGCGAAGCATCTTTCGCGCGTGACGGAGGAGTGTCTGCACCTCGGCATTGCCGCGGCCCGGCCCGGCAACGACGTCTACGCCATTTCGGCGGCGGTGCAGCGCCATGCCGAGGCGGAAGGCCTGAAGATCATCCGGCGTTTTGTGGGGCATGGCGTGGGAGCGAAGCGGCATGAAAAGCCCGAAATTCCCAACTTTGTCCCGCAGGGTCTTGGCGAGGGCGTTCCGCTGAAGCCCGGCATGGTGCTGGCCATCGAGCCCATGCTGGCCATCGGCACGGAAGAGGTGGTTATCCTGCCGGACGGGTGGACCGCGAACATGAAGGATCACAGCCTGGCCGCCCACTGGGAGCACAGCGTGCTCATCACCCATGACGGGGCTGAAATTCTCAGCCTTGCCGGAAAAAGGTGACGGCGGGCAGGCTCTGCCCTTGAAAGACGTGACTCTTGACAGGCAGAACATAACCCGATAAAAGACTCGGTTCCGGCCAGCATCCGCCGGCCCGAATGTGCTGAAAGGAAAGAAACCCACGGAGTGAGCGATGAAAGTCAGGCCGTCCGTCAAGAAAATCTGCCCCAAGTGCAAGGTTATCCGGCGCAAGGGCGTACTGAGAGTGATCTGCGAAAACCCCCGGCACAAGCAGCGCCAGGGCTAACCTTGCAGGAGTGTTAACGTGGCCAGAATTGCAGGTATTGAATTGCCACGCGGCAAAAGGGCGGATATAGCGCTCACCTACATTTACGGCATCGGCCGGGCGACCGCCCTGCAAATTCTTGACGCCACCGGCGTCAACTGGGCGCGCAGCATTGACGATCTCAATGCCGATGAGGTGAACGAAATCCGCAAGGAAATCGAAACGCATCACAAGGTGGAGGGCGACCTGCGCCGCGAGGTGAGCTCCAATATCAAGCGTCTCATGGATATTGGCTGCTATCGCGGCTTGCGGCATCGGCGCGGTTTGCCGGTTCACGGCCAGCGCACGCACACCAATGCCCGCACCCGCAAGGGGCCGCGCCGCGGCGCCGTGGGCAAAAAGAAGTAGGGCCTGCGCGCCAGCCTGATGCGCCGGCCGTTACCGCGAAGAGGGTGACGGCAGCCTGATACGGACGGCGGCGGCACGGCGCGGCGGACGCCGCGCGTCTTCTTCAGCACCGCTAACTTCAGCAGCAAGGAACGTTCAGCATGGCCAGAGCCAAACGAGCCTCAAAGAAAAAAGAAAAGAAAAACGTGCCTCTGGGTGTGGCTCATATCCAGGCTTCGTTTAACAATACCATTGTCACCTTCACGGACACCCGCGGCAATACGGTCAGCTGGGCCAGCGCCGGGCAGAACGGGTTCAAGGGTTCGCGCAAGTCCACACCCTACGCGGCGCAGGTCACGGCGGAAGCCGCCGCGCGGCGCGCCCAGGAAAACGGCATGCGCACCGTGGGCATTTATGTCAAGGGCCCCGGCGCCGGGCGTGAATCGGCCATGCGGGCCATCAGCTCCGCCGGTTTCAAGGTGGCCTTCATTCGTGATGTCACGCCCATTCCCCACAACGGCTGCCGTCCTCCCAAGCGGCGCCGCGTCTAACGTTCCGAAGGCAAGGAGGTTCCAGCCTTGGCAAAATATAACGACGCCAAATGCCGGCTCTGCCGTCGTGAAGGCACCAAATTGTTCCTGAAGGGCGATCGCTGCTACACCGACAAGTGCGCGCAGGATCGCCGCCCCTACGCGCCAGGCCAGCATGGCCGCGCCCGCAAGAAGGTCAGCGACTATGCCCTGCAGCTGCGCGAAAAAATGAAGGTGCGCCGTATTTACGGCGTGCTGGAAAAGCAGTTTCACGGCTACTTTGTGTCGGCCGACATGGCCAAGGGCGTGACCGGCGCCAACCTGCTCGCCGCCCTTGAGCGCCGCCTGGACAATGTGATCTATCGCATGGGCTTTGCCAACTCGCGCAGTCAGGCCCGGCAGATGGTGCGCCACGGCATTTTTACCCTCAATGGCCGCAAGGTGAACATTCCGTCCCTGCAGGTTCGCGTGGGTGACGAAATTTCCGTGCCGGAAAAAAGCCGCAAAATTCCCGTTCTGGCCCAGGCCCAGGAAGTGATTGCGCGGCGCGGCTGCCCCGCCTGGATGGAAGTGGACGGCGCCGCCTTCAGGGGCGTGATCAAGGCCTTGCCGCAGCGCGACGATATTCAGACTCCCATCAACGAATCCCTTATCGTCGAGCTTTACTCCAAATAAGCAGGAGTGCCCATGCTCAGCAAACAAGCCAACAGGCTTATCAACGCCCGCAACTGGTCGGTGCTGGTCAAGCCCGAACAGATCGTCCGCGACAACGACCCTGCCGATCAGATGTACGGCAAGTTCGTGTGCGAGCCTCTGGAACGCGGCTACGGCACCACCATCGGCAACGCGTTGCGCCGTGTGCTTTTGGCCTCGCTTCAGGGCGCGGCCTTTGTCGCCGTCAAGATTGCCGGCGTCCAGCACGAGTTCACCACCATTCCGGGCGTGCTCGAAGATGTGACGGACATCATTCTGAACCTCAAGCAGGTTCGCCTGTCCATGGATTGCGACACGCCCCAGACCCTTGTCCTTGACGTTCGCAGCAAGGGCAGGGTGACCGCGGGCCAGATTCAGGGCAACCAGCATGTGGAAGTGCTCAATCCCGACCTGCACATCGCCACCCTGACCGAGGATGTGGAGTTCCAGCTTGAGCTGGAAGCGCGCATGGGCAAGGGCTATGTGCCCGCCGACATGCACGAGGGCCTGTCGGACGAAATCGGGCTTATCAAGCTGGATTCCAGCTTCTCGCCCGTGCGCAAGGTGGCCTATGCGGTGGAACAGGCCCGCGTGGGCCAGATGACCAACTATGACAAGCTCATTCTGGAAGTCTGGACGGACGGATCGGTGTCGCCGGAAGACGCCGTGGCGTACAGCGCCAAAATTATTAAGGATCAGATTTCGGTCTTCATCAATTTTGATGAACACATCTCGGATGAGGGCGGCCTGTGCTCCACCGACAGCGGCGAATTCAACGAAAATCTTTTCAAGAGCATTGATGATCTGGAATTGTCCGTGCGCGCCACCAACTGCCTGCGCGGCGCCAACATCGCGCTGGTGGGCGAACTGGTGCAGCGCTCGGAAAACGAAATGCTCAAGACCAAGAATTTCGGCAAGAAATCGCTGGATGAAATCAAGAACGTGCTTGTGGACATGGGGCTTGATTTCGGCATGAAGGTCGATTCCTTCGACAAAAAATATCAGGAATGGAAGAGGAAGCAGCACCATGAGGCATAATAATTCCGGCAGAAAACTGGGCAGGAATCCTTCCCATCGCAAGGCCCTGTTCCGCAACATGGCCAAGGCCCTGCTGACCCACGGCAGCATCCATACCACCGAGGCCAAGGCCAAGGAATTGCGCGGCGTGGTGGAACCTTTGATCACCCTGTCCCGCCGGAACGACGTGCACGCCCGCCGGCAGGCCTATCGGGTGCTGGGCAATCACCAGCTGGTGCAGAAGCTGTTTGACGAAATCGGCCCCCGCTTCGCCGGTATTCCGGGCGGGTATACCCGCGTGACCAAGCTGGCGCTTCGCCGTCCGGGCGACTCGGCTCCCATGGCGCGCATTGAACTGACCCGGCGCGAGGACGCCGCCGCTCCCGGCGCCGAAGCCGCCAAGGCCTGAGCTGTCTGATTCTCTCCCGCCCCCTCCCGGGGGGCGGGTCAAAGCCCCATCAGCGCGGAGTCCTGGCGGGGCTTTTTTCTGCCTCTCCGCCATGAGGCCCATTGTGAGCCCGGGCCTGTCGGACTTTTTTGCCGCGTGTCCGGCCGCGGGCTCGTGTGAGAGCATGTTCCGCTGCGCCAAAGCGCGTGCGGCGGCGCTCCTCTTTCGCGTTGCCGCCCCCCCGGTAAAAAATTTTTGATTTCTGGCACACAGGGAGCGGCGCCCCGCAATCCGCCCCCTTCCGGCGCGCGGTCTGCGAAAAAAACACGGCAATTCCGCGATGCTGCGCCGGCCACGCGGCACCGTCCCCGGGCCGCGGCACACCGCTCCCGGCCCGGAATTCGGTGCAAGGAATGTGTGTCCCCCTCAAATTTTTTTTCAAAATTTTCGTCAAAGAAACTTGACGCTGCCCCGGAACGGGGTTAGAAAAAAACCGTGTGGCATGGCTTCGCATGGGCGAGGCGCGGCGGGTGAGGTTCCGCCCCGGCATCTTCCGGCACACCGGCCCCCACGGGGCCCGAGTTAACATTCCTCTTAAGGAAGGATGAGGTATCATGAAAAAGCTCGTTACCCTTCTCCTGGCCGCCGGCCTGGTGCTGAGCGCCGCCAACGGCGCCTCCGCCGTGGAAGCCAAAGCCTATGGCCTGTGGCAGCACAGCTTCAACTGGGGCGGCAACATCATCTCCCCGTTCAAGGCCACCAAGGACTCTGGAGACTACCAGAAGCACTTTGACGCCATCCAGCGCATGCGCCTGGGCGTGAATTTCATCATGTCCGAAAATCTGAGCGCCACCTATGACGTCCAGATTGGTAACTTTACCTGGGGCGGCGCGCCGGCCGATTCGCTGAAACTCAAAGACGATAAAATCAGCGGCGCCCTCACGGGCCAGGGCGGCAACAGCTCTGAAAACCTGGGCGGCCGTCTGGGCACCCGTTCGGCCAACATCACGACCCGTCTGGCCTATCTGGACTGGATTGTGCCCAACACCTCCGTGAAGGTGCGCATGGGCCAGCAGCTGGTGGCTCTGCCCTCCTACACCTTCGGCTCCCCCGTGCTGGGTGGCGGCGGCGCTACGGCCACCGGTATTGTGGTGTCCGCTCCCATCACCGACAACATCGGCCTGACCACCATGTGGCTGCGCGCCGACTCCGGCTGGCGTCGCGCCAATGGCAGCGCCAAAACCACATGGCACTCCAGTGACAACACCGATATCGCCAGCGTCATCGGCGACCTGAAGTTTGACGGCTTCCGCGTGCAGCCCTGGGTGACCCTGGGCTTCATCGGCAAACATTCCGGTTCGTACGCGCCCGCCGGGGACAACGGAAAGCTCGGCCTCACGGGCGGCACCACTAACGACATCGGTGACAATGCCACCGCCTGGTGGGCCGGCGTCAGCGGCGAGCTGAGCATGTTCGATCCCTTCCGCCTGACCGCGGACTTCATCTACAATGCCGTGAACGGCCCGGACGACAAGGCTGACAAGGTTTCCGCCTGGTACGCCGCCCTGGGCGCGGAATACAAGACCGCCTACGGCACCCCGGCCCTGAAGGGCTGGTACGCCTCCGGCGACAGCAGCGATCACGCCAACAAGGACAAGAGGGGAGGCAACCTCCGTGAACTGTCCGGCGCCTTTGACGCCACCAATACCTACTTTGACGGCGGCTTCCCGCTGAGCATGTTCTTTGACAACTGCAGCCCCGCGGGTACCTGGGGCATCAGCGCGCAGTGGAATGGCCTTTCCTTTGTGGACAATCTGAACCATTCCTTCAGTGTGACCTATGTGAAGGGCACCAACAATACGGAAAACGAGTCTGACCCCAGGAAGGCCTATCTGACCACCAAGGATGCCTTTGTGGAACTGGATATGACCCATCAGTACAACATCTACCAGAACCTGGCCGCCATCCTCCAGGTTGGCTACATTATCGAAGATTTCGATACGGCTCTGCCCGGCAGGGAAGGCATCAAGTACGACAACGCCTGGCGCGCCACTGTGGCCTTCCGCTACAGCTTCTAATCCGCGTGGCGCTTGCGTGACACCATGGGGGGAGGAATCCGCGGGGGTTCCTCCCCTTTCTGCGCGTAAAAGTCCAGCCCGCGGGCTCCGCCGGAATGCCCTGCCTCTGGCCGGGAAAAAAAGATCCTGAACGATGCGGGGCGGGCCGCGGGCAAGGGCCGCTTGTTCCCTTTCCCGTGGTGGCGGCCCCTGGCGCAAGTCTCACGCCGGCACAATATCCGCGGCCTTCACGCGCCAAAGCCCGGACGTCATGGATGCCCAAGCCGGGCGGGCATGAGCAGCGGCTTTCGGAATCTGTCCCTTCAATTCCCGGCTTGACGCCGGGGCCTGACCGTGCGATCCCCGTCACGGAATCTTCATGGGGAGGTCTGTATGGGGTTCTTTTCCGCCGTCAAAAAGTTGTTTGCGGGAGGCGCCGCGTCCAGCGGGCCGTCCGCCGCGCCCCCGGCCCCGGGCGGGCCGGACGGTATTCTGTCCCCCTCCGCCGCCGGCAGCGGCGAGGCCCTGACCCTGGCCCTGCGGCGGGCCGAACCCAGGCTTTCGGCCTGGCTGGCCGTGGTGCTGGACGGTGTGACCGAAGCGGATGATCTGCTCTGGCAGCGCCTGCATTTTCTGCTGGCCGCGCTGGAAACTCCGCCGGACGAGGCGCGCGCCTTTACGGACGATTTCCGCGCCTGGCTCGCGCGCATGGACTACCGCGTTCTGGATGACTTCCGCTCCGAACTCCAGTACCGCCTGGCTCTGGCCCTCGATCTGGAGGATGAGGAAGACGAGCGCGACCGCCTTTTCCTCAAGCTTCAAAGCGGCCTGTCCCGCACCAGGGCCCGCTTCGGCCAGGGGCTGGCCGCGCTTGTGGCCGGGCATGGCTCGCTGTCTGCCGGCTTCTGGGAAGAACTGGAAGAGCTGTTCATCATGGCCGACATGGGGGCGGAACCCGCCCTGGCTCTGGTGAAGCGCCTGCGGGAACGCGCCCGCGCGGCCGGGGTGAACAGTCCCGAAGGGCTCATGCCCCTTCTGGAAGACGAGCTTGAGGGCCTGTTCCGGGTTCCGCCGCGCATCACGGCGCACAATCCGCCCGAGGTGGTGCTCATGGTGGGGGTCAATGGCGCGGGCAAAACCACCACCATCGCCAAGCTGGCCTGCCGCGCCCGCATGCAGGGCAAAAAGGTGCTGGTCGCCGCGGCGGACACCTTCCGGGCCGCGGCCGTGGAACAGTTGCGGCTGTGGGCCGAACGGGCGGGCGCGGACTTTCACGCCAAGGGCGGCGGCGCCGATCCGGCGGCTGTGGCCTATGAGGCCATGGATAAGGCTCTGGCGGGCGGCTATGACATGGTTTTTGTGGACACGGCGGGCCGTCTGCACACCAAGACAAATCTCATGGACGAGCTGCGCAAAATCCGCCAGGTCATCGCCCGCAAGCACCCGGGCGCGCCGCACCGCACCATTCTGGTCATCGACGCCACCACCGGTCAGAACGCGCTGCAACAAACCAGAATGTTTAAGGAAAGCAGCGGGGTGGATGAGGTGATCCTGACCAAGCTCGACGGCACGGCCAAGGGCGGGGTAGCTCTGGCGGTGGCCGCCCAGTTCGGGCTGCCCATCAGCTTCATCGGCCTGGGGGAAAAAATGGAAGATCTGCGCCCCTTTAATCCCCGCGATTTCGCCCGCGCCCTGCTGGGCCGCGGGGCATAAGCCGCCGCCCGGCCGCGGCGCGGCCTGATCCTCCTCCGTGGCTCTTGGCATTGCCGCGGCCTTCTGCTAATATAAATTTTTTGACCACCTTGCTGTGCTTTTTTAAGGAAAACGTTCATGGTGGATACGCCATCGCTTGAAGACGAACTTGATATCAGCGCCCCGGAAGATTCTCTCCCGCCGCTCGATCTGGATGATTTGCCCGAATCCATGCGCCAGGCCTGCGCCCGCGCGGGCTGGACGCGCCTCATGCCGGTGCAGGCCCATGCGTTGCCCTATCTTCTGGCCGGTCGCGACATGATGATTCAGTCCCGCACGGGCAGCGGCAAAACCGGGGCCTATCTTCTGCCTCTGCTGGGGCGCCTGGAGCCTGCCCTCAAAAAGCCGCAGGCCCTGATTCTCGCCCCCACCCGCGAACTTGCCGGTCAGGTGGAGCGCGAGGCTTCCGTCCTGTTCAGCGATGCGGATCTGCGCGTGGCCGCCGTCTACGGCGGCGTGGGCTATGGCAGGCAGCTGGAGGCTCTGCGTCAGGGGGTTCAGGTGCTGGTGGGAACGCCCGGCCGCGTGCTGGATCATCTGCTGCGCCGCACTCTGGTGCTGGACGAGCTGCGCGTGCTGGTGTTCGACGAGGCCGATCGCATGCTGTCCATCGGCTTTTATCCGGACATGAAGGAAATCCAGCGCTATCTGCCCCGGCGCCCGCTGCTGGCCTCGTTGTTTTCGGCCACCTATCCGGCCCATGTGCTCAATCTTGCGGGTGAATTTCTGCGCGATCCGCAAATGCTCAGCCTGTCCCAGGGGCAGGTTCATGTGGCGGCCACCCAGCATCTGTTTTGCGAATGCCGCCCCATGGACAAGGATCGCGCGCTGGTTCGCCTGCTGGAAACGGAAAATCCGGCCTCGGCCATTATTTTTTGCAATACCAAGGCCAATGTCCACTATGTGACCGGCGTGCTTCAGGGCTTTGGATACAATGCGGATGAACTGTCCGCCGACCTCAGCCAGAACAGGCGCGAGGAGGTTCTGGACAGGCTGCGGGCCGGGCAGGTGCGCCTTCTGGTCGCCACCGACGTGGCCGCCCGGGGCATTGATATTCCCGCCCTGTCCCATGTCTTTTTGTACGAGCCGCCCGAAGACCGCGAGTCGTACATCCATCGCGCGGGCCGCACGGGCCGGGCCGGGGCCGTGGGCACGGTCATTTCCCTGGTGGACATCATGGAAAAGCTGGAGCTCATGCGCATCGCCCGCTATTACAAGATTGAGCTCTTGCCCCTGCCCACGCCTGCCGATGAGGATGTGGCCAGGGTTGTGGGGCAGCGGGTCACCGCGCTGCTGGAAGCCCGCCGCCGGGCCTGCACCGGCCTGCAAATCGAGCGCGCCCGCCGTTTTCTGAATCTGGCGGCCGAGCTGGGCTCCGGCCAGGATGAGGAGCAGGGCCTGCTGCTCGCCCTGCTGCTGGATGCCGAATATCAGCGGAGTCTGGGCGCGCCGCCCCTGCCCATGGCCGGCGCCGCGCCGCGCCGCGCCGTCAGCGCCCGCGACAGCCAGGATTCGGGCCGCGCCGGCGAGGGCCGCAGGCGCAAGCGCCGTTCCCGCCGGGGCGCGCGGGACAGTGCCCCGGAAAGTGACCCGGGCGGCGGACTGCCCGCCGACTCTCCGGAAGTCGCCGTGGAACTGTCCGCGCCCCAGGCTCCCTCCGCCCCGGCATCGGCGGAAGAACCCGGCAAAGAATCCGGCGCTTGCCTCCAGAGCGCCGAAGCCGGGCGGGAGGCGCCCAAAAGGCGGCGCCGGCGCCGCGCTTCCCGGCGCGGAACGCAGGAGGAGGGCCCGGCTGGGCCTGCCCCGGGGGATGCCCCCGCGCCGGAGGACATTCCTGTCCATGAAGACCGGGTTCATCCCGGAGACGCCGACTGGCGCTGAGGGGTTCCCGTGTCCGAAGCTATGATCACCACGCCGGATGAAGCGGCCAGGCTTTCAGGCGATCCGTCCGCGCATTGTGACGGTGTTTCCGGCGATGACGCCGAGTTTTCCACCGCTGAGCTGGTGCGCAATTTTACCGCCATGCTGGACGATATGAACTATCGCCCGGCCCTGGACATTCTTGGCGTGGGCAGCTTTCAGTTCACCAGGCGCAGGCTGATCATGGCGGAATTCCGGGCCCTGTATGTGGGCCTGTGGCGTCTGGCTCTCATGCGCTCCTTTCCCACACGGCACGCCGAATTGTTTCAGGCCTTCATGGAAGAGCAGGCCGCGCGCTGCAAAAATCGCCGCCAGGCGGCCATGACGGCGGAGCTGGTGCTGCAATATGTGGACAAGCTGAGCGAGCACGGCGATGCCGACTTTTCCGATGTGGCCCGTCACATCCTGTCCCTGATGGAATTTGACGAGACGCAGACCAGGGCCATGGTTCTCAAGCTGGCTCTGCATTTTCGCCGCGTCTACACCTATTTTTTCGATCACCTGCTGTAAGAGCCCCGGCCCGGCGCCCAGGGCGCGGCGGCCAGATGTGAGGAGAGCGCTGTGGACGATTCCGCCCTGCCGCACAACGGCGATCTGATTCTGCTGCTTTCGCCGCGCGGCAAGCGCCGCCTGCTGCGTGTGGAAAACGACGGCAGGCACGACATGCACAGCCAGGACGGCGTGCTGCCCATGAGCCGGCTTGCCGCCACGCCCTTCGGAGGCGAGGCCCTGAGCTCGCTGGGCGTGCCGTTCCGCGTGCAGCGGCCCACCCTGCATGATCTGGTCATGGGCATCAAACGCCAGACGCAGATCATGTACCCCAAGGACATGGGGCTGGTCTGCTTCAAGCTGGGGGTCGGCCCGGGCCGCACCATTCTGGAGGCCGGGTCGGGCTCGGGCGGCTTTACGCTGGCCCTGTCGTGGTTTGCGGGATCAGACGGGCATATTCACAGTTTCGAGGCGCGGGAAGAGTTCCATAAACTGACCCGGCGCAATCTGGCCTGGGCGGGGCTGGGCGGCAATGTCAGCCTGCATCTGCGGGACATTGCGGACGGCTTTGGCTTGGACGATCCCGCCATCCTGGGCGGCCGCCGGGCCGATGCCCTGTTCCTGGATGTGCGCACTCCCTGGGCCTATCTGGATCAGGCGCTGGAGGCCCTGGCGCCGGGCGCGCCCCTGGCCTTCCTTCTGCCCACGGTGGAGCAGGTTTCACGCCTTTTGCTGGCCCTGGAGCGCGGCCCCTTTGAGGAAAGCGAAGTCTGCGAAGTGCTGGTTCGCCCGTGGAAGCCCGTGCCCGACCGCCTGCGCCCCGCCGACCGCATGAACGCCCATACCGGTTTTCTGGTGTTTTCACGCCATCAGGAGCGCTCGCCCGCGTGGGACGAACATCTGGTGCTCGGCACGCGCGAACGCAAGCAGCAGGCCGCCCGCCTGGCCCGCCTGAACGGCCGGATCGATCCGGAACAGGCCGGATCGGCCCATCCGGCGGCCCGGGATTCTCTGGAGGATGGCGAATAATCAGAACGGGCCGCGCCTTTCCGCCGCGCGCATGGGAACGGCGGGCAAAGGCGGACGGGCGCGTTCCTCCGGATTGCTGGTATGAACATCACGCTTCAGAATATAGTCAAGGCTTACGGCGGGCGGGAGATCCTGTCCGACTTTTCCCTGGATGTGCTGGACGGCATGCGCCTGTGTGTCTGCGGTTCCAACGGCAGCGGCAAATCCACGCTGCTGCGCATCATGGCCGGAGTCTCGCCGGCCGACGCGGGCCGGGTCATCGTGCCGCGCGGCTGCCGCGTGGGCTTTGTGGAGCAGATGCTGGACGAGGGCGATCTGGGCACGCCGCTCCTGTCCTGGGTTCAGGCCGCGTTGCCGGACTGGGGTGAGTTCTGGGCGGAATGGGAGCAGGCTCAGGCCCTGCGGGACGAGGCCCGTCTGTCGCGGCTCATGGCCCGTCAGCACGATTTGGAAATGCGCTATGGCTACAACCCCGAGCAGCGGGCGCAAAGCGTGCTGTCCGGCCTGGGCTTTGACAGGGCCAGGTGGGCCCTGCCGCTGGGTCAGCTGTCCGGCGGCTGGCGCGAGCGCGCCAAGCTGGCCCGGGTGCTCGGCGCCGGGGCCGACGTGCTGCTTTTGGACGAACCCACCAACCACCTTGACCTCGAAGCCGTGGAATGGCTGGAGGAATTTCTGCTCAATTTCAAAGGCGCGCTGGTTTTTGTGGCCCATGACCGGGTCTTCATGGATCATGTGGGTACCCATGTGCTGTACCTGGGCGGTTCCAGGCCCGTGTTCCGCAAGGCCACCTTTTCGCAGTTTCTGGACATGCAGGACGAAATTGACGAGCAGCGCGAGCGCGAGGCCAGGCGTCTGGCCGACGAAATTGATCGCAAAATGGACTTTGTGCGCCGTTTCAAGGCCAAGGCCACCAAGGCCCGGCAGGCCGCCTCGCGCCAGAAGATGGCCAAAAGGCTCGAAAAGGAGCTGGAGCAGTACCAGCCCGAACCCCGCCGCCGGGACTTGAGCTTCAAATGGCCCGAGCCCGCCCGCTCGGAAAAGGTGGTGCTGTCCGTGGCCGGCCTGGCCTTTCATTTTGAGGATGGCGTCACCCTGTGGCCGCCCCTGACCTTCACCCTGTTCCGGGGCCAGCGCGTCGGCCTGGTGGGGCCCAACGGATCGGGCAAATCCACCCTGCTCAAAATTCTGGCGGGCCGCCTGAGCCGCAGCGGCGGCAGTGTCAGCGCCGGTTCGCTGACCCGCCTGGGCTACTACAGCCAGCAGCAGACCGAAACCCTGGATGTCAACGGCACGGTGCTGGGGGAAATGCGCCGCCTGTCCGACCCGCGCACCACGGAAGAAGAGCTCATGAGCGTGCTGGGCCTCTTTCTGCTGGGCCAGGGCTATTTTGATCGCGTTATTTCGTCCCTGTCCGGGGGCGAGCGCAGCCGCCTGGCCCTGGCCGTGCTTTTTCTGGCCCGCTGCAACTTTCTGGTGCTGGACGAGCCCACCAACCATCTGGATCTGGAAAGCCGCGAGGCCCTGGTGGAAGCCCTGGACGCCTTTGAGGGCACCCTGCTTCTGGTGGCCCATGACCGCCATCTGCTTTCCGAGGTTGTGGACGAAATATGGGCCGTGGGGGAGCACGGCATCACCGTGTATGAGGGCGGCTTTGAGGAATACGATGCCGCCCGGCGCGCGGCCCGCTCCGGCGCCCGGCCCGCTCCGGCGCCCGGCGCCCGGCCCGAAAGCGCGGCCGGCCTGTCCCGCGAGGATCTCAGGCGCCTCAAGCGCGAGCAGGCCGAACAGCGCAACGCCCTGTACAAGCAGCTCAAACCCCTGCAAACCCAGTACGCCGAATGGGAAAAAAAGCTGGAAGAGGCGCTGGCGCGGCAGAGCGAGGTGGAACAGCTTCTGGCCTCGCCGGAGGTCTACGCCGACGGGGCCCGGGCCTCGGCCCTGCTCAGGGAGTTTCACGAACTTCAGACCCAGTCGGAACGCGAGCTGGACAAGCTGGGCGAGCTGGAAGCGCGTATCGCCGAGCTGGAAGCGCGGCGCGCGGCGCTCAGTGTGGATGAGCTTTCCTGACGGCGCGTCCGGGCCGGTTCGTGCCGGCGCGCCTGAGCCCGGGCCCGCGCGTCACCAGGTGTTCCGGCTCTGCTGAGGAGGAGCGGACGCGCGTTTCCTCCGTCGCGTTGCCAGCCGCTGTTGTTCCCCTCCGGCAGGGGCCTTGGTTCCGGCGGGCGGCAGGGCGGCCTGTTGTGTTCCTTCGCGGGGCTTCAGGCCTGTTTTTCGGCCAGCGCCTCGCGGATGCGGCACACGCCGCACACGCCGGCCGACGTGGGGCAGCCGCAGCGCGCGCAGGGACGCAGGCTTTCGCCCTTGACCTCCTCCACGGCCCGGAAGGCCGGGCGGCCCCGCTCCAGAAAGCCCTGGTAAAAGTCCATCTTGCGGCCGGGCATGGCCTCTTCCAGATCCATCCACAGGCCCTTGAGCGTGGAAAAGCTGGCGCCCGCGCTGTAAGGGCAGGGCGCGTAGTGGTTTTCAATGCCCATGAGAAAGGCGTAGTTGGCGGTTTCAAATTCGGTGAGCCGCCACAGGGGTTTGACCTTGCGGGCAAAGCCCCCGCCATCCTCCAGGGCCGGCCCCTGATCGCTGAGGTAGGCCCGATCCCAGCGCAGGGTATTGCTGGTCAGTCTGGCCACCTCGTCGTCCAGGTTGTGGCCCGTGGCCAGCACGGTAAAACCCTGCTCGCGCGCGATCCGGTTAAAGAAATGGCGCTTGATTTTGCCGCAGGCCGAGCAGATGGGGCGCTTCAGGACTTCTTTCACCCTGGGTATGGGCAGGCCCTCGGCCGCCATGTCTTTCACAAGAAGCCGAAAGCCGTGGGTTTGGCAAAAGCGTTCCACCACAGTCCGCGCGGCCCGGGACGAACCGGGAATGGCGAGATCAATGTGCAGTCCCGTCACGTCATAGCCCTGGCGGCTCAGTTCGAGCATCAGCGCCAGAGAATCCTTGCCCCCGGACAGGGCCACCAGCACCCTGTCGTCCTTGCTCATCAGGCGCTGGGTTTCAATGCCCCGGGCCACCTGGCGGCTGAAAAAGTCCAGAAAGCACGGGGCGCAGAAGGCGCTGTTGTGGCTTGGCAGCGCCACCACGGCGGTGGCTTGGCAGCGTCGGCATTTCATCGCAAACTCCTCATGACAGCGGCGTCCTCCCGAAGCCTGCCGTTCACCGGAGCCGGAAAGAAGGCTTGCCCGGGCAGGACGCCTTTTTTTAAAGAAAGGCGAAAAGACTGGCAAGCCCTGCCCATGGCGCGGGAAACTCCCCAGGAAAGACCGCCCCCCTTTCGCGCGGCGCGGGGGATCGTCGTGCCAGGATCTTCAGTCGCCGCAATGCCCCTTCCGCTTCCGCGCGGCATGGGGACTTCACAGACGCGGGGAAATGGACTACAAGGGAAGCACTTTCTAGACAATGTTTAAAGTCCACGCCCGGCTGATCCGGCGCGGCGGGAGCCTTTGCATGAATAACGAGATCCGGGAAACCCGGCGTGACGGGAACTTTCGCATGAATACCGATGCCCTGGAAATGCCGAAGAAAAAAGCATCCTCCACGCGGCGGGGGCTTTTTGTGGCAGTGGCGTTTCTGGTTGCGCTTGGCGTGCTTGCCTGGCAGCTTGTCGGCGACAGGGCGCGGAATCTGGGTGATGCCGCCCGCCGGCAGGTGAGCGAAATGGTGGACAGGGTTAGCCCGGCGGAACAGGCCATGCCCGGTGAAAACCTGTCCGTCAGCACCGTGGGACAGGATGCCCCGTCCGGCCGGGTGAGCGGCACGCTCACCAGCGTGCCGCCGGATCAGCGGGGCAATGTTGTTCAGGCCCCGGCGGGCGGCGTGGTCATTCCGCCGGCCCCGCAGAATGCCGCGGGCCTTCTGGTGGAGCCGGAGCCCGGGCCTGACCTGGTGGATCGGGCTCTGGCCGAAAGCTCGTCGGCCAGCTCCTCCCTGAGTCCGGCCCAGCAGGCCGGGCTGCCCACGGTGAGCAGCGCCCTGACCCGCCTGGCCGCCCCTGACGACGCGGGCCGCCAGGAAGATTCCGTGGTCACCATGGACTTTTTCCGCGATATGGCCCGCTGGCTGGTGGATGGCTACCGGCCTCCGGCGCGGGCTGGACAAAGGGGCCGTACCATGCGGTCGCTCATTTCCGCCAACATGCGCTATGGCGCGGGCCTTTCCGGCCTGCGGCACGCGGGCGGCGATCCCGTGCGGGGACGCGGGGCCGTCCTCCAGTATGTGTACACGCCGGGCATGCTGGATGCCCTGTACCGCCTTTATGTGGATCGCTTCATGGCCGAGGTGGCCCGCGCCGCTCTGGAAGCGCGCCCGGGCAAAAAGCCGTTGACCGATGCCCAGGCGGCGGACATGCTGACCGTGTATGCCGGGGCTTTTCGTCAGGTGGCGGCGGCCCTGCGCGGGGTGGCCTCCGTGCCTGATCTGGACAGGAGTGTTCAGGCTGTGCGCGAGGCCGGGCAGGAAGTGGTGCGGGCCAACAGCCTGTTTGCCGAAACTCTGTACGCCTATGAGGAAGCCCGCGACGGGGGCCGCGCGGCCGAGGCCGAACGTTTGCGGCAGAAACTGCGTGAACGTTCCCGTGTGACGGAAAGGGCCGTCCAGTCCCGCAATTCCGCCCGGCAGGCCCTGGCTGACGCCATACGGCGCGGCGCGGGCGGGCGGACGCCCGGCGAGGATTCTCTCGTCTATCT
Source organism: Desulfovibrionaceae bacterium (assembly GCA_022510785.1). Classification (GTDB taxonomy): domain Bacteria; phylum Desulfobacterota; class Desulfovibrionia; order Desulfovibrionales; family Desulfovibrionaceae; genus Mailhella. The sequence continues at coordinate 52,137 of JAFLSV010000009.1, forward strand.
GGCGGAATGGGTGCAGCGCCGGGGTGAAGGAGCCCCCGACGCCACGCGCATGGCCGCCAACGTGCTGGTTCGGCTGGCCGATCGCTTCACTGCCGAAGCCGCCGCCCTGTAGCGGCCTGGAGGCCGCCTGAGCTCAGCGCCCTGAGGCTTCGCGCGGGGCGCCCGGGGATGCGGGCGCGTCCAGCAGCCGGAGCGCGGCCTCCGCGGCCTCGTCCACGCTGACCAGGGTCAGGCAGCGGGGCTGGGGGCAGGCCGCGCGTGAGCAGGGCGCGCATGGCAGCCCGGGCCGCAGCTCCACATGGCGCGGATCGGGATAGGTCCATTCCGGGCCGGACGCGCCGGGAATGACCAGGCTGGGCACATTCAGGGCCACGGCCATGTGCCGGGGCGCGGAGCAGTTGCCCAGGTGCAGGGCCGCTTCGGCCATGCAGGCCGCCGACAGGCGCAGATCCGGCGCCCCGTCGGGCAGCAGTATGTGCTGGGGTCTGGCGCACGCGGCGCGCAGGGCGCGCACCTCGTCATCCTCACCGGGGCCGCGCAGCAGCAGAAAGCGCAGATCGGGCCTGGCTTCGCCCAGTCTGTCCAGCAGGCCGGCGTAGCGGGCCGCGGGCCAGCGCTTGGAGGCCCGCCGGTGGGTGGGATCCACGCTGACGAGGCGCTGGCCTTCGCGCAGGCCCAGGGCCGCCAGCAGGGCGCGGGCCCGGGCGCGTTCGTCGTCCGTCAGGTAAATGCGCGGGCGTTCGCCGCGCCATGCGATGCCCAGGGGGGCCAGCAGCGACACTTTGGCGGCCGCCGCGTAGCCGGGTTCGGGGCGAACCGTATGGGTGTACAGGCCAAAGCGGTGCCAGGGCGCGGGAAAGGAAAGGCGCACGCCCGCCCGGCTGAAGCGGGTCAGCATGCGGCAGCGCGGCAGCTGCTGAAAATCCACCACCAGATCATAGCCCGCGGCCGCCACACGGCGGTACCAGGCCATTTGTGCCCACAGCCCGCGCAGCTGCCGCTTGTTCAGCAGCACAAAGCGGTCGATATGGGGGTTGCCGCGCAGCAGGGGCTCGCACTTGGCTTCGGTGAACAGATGCAGTCCGGCCTGGGGAAAGCGCCGCTTCAGCAGTTCCAGGGCGGGCGTAACCAGCAGCGCGTCGCCAATCTGGCGCTGCTGGCACACCAGGATGCGGCGCGGATTCAGGGCGGCAAGGTCGCGCTTCATGCTCCGGCTCCGCCGGTGGAGGGCGCGTCGCCTCCCCTGTCCAGCCGCCAGCAGGCCAGAAATTCCTGGTTGCCCTTGGGCCCCCTGATGGCGGCTGGGACGACGCCCAGACAGATCAGGCCGTGCCGCCCGCAAGAGCGCAGAACCATGTCCACAGCCTGCTGGCGCACGGTTTCATCGCGCACCACGCCCTTGCGTGTCTGATGCGGGCCCACCTCGAACTGGGGCTTGATCAGCCCCACGGCCAGCCCGCCGGGCTTCAGCCAGCGCAGGCAGGCGGGCAAAACCAGGGTCAGGGAAATGAAGGAAAGGTCGGCCACTATCATATCCACGGGTTCGGGGATGAGATCGGCAGGGGCGCTGCGCAGGTTCACACCCTCGCGCGAGATGACGCGCTCATCCGCGCGCAGCCTTTCGTGCAACTGGGCGTGCCCCACATCCACGGCATAAACCCGCGCCGCCCCGTGCTGAAGCAGGCAATCGGTAAAGCCGCCGGTGGAGGCTCCGGCATCCAGGCAGACAAGACCCGTCACATCCAGCCCGAAAGAGTCCAGGGCCGTCAGCAGCTTGTACGCCCCCCGGCTGACAAAGCGTTCCTGCCCCACCAGGGCGAAAACCGTGCCCACGCGGTAGGCGTGGCCGGGCTTGAGCACGGGTTCGGGCGCGCCATTGGCCTGTCTTTTCCCAAGATCCTGTCCCTCCCGGCAAGCCCCCTGATCCTGCGCGGACGGCGGTGGAACCATGACCACCTTGCCCGCCATGATCAGGCGGCGGGCCTGTTCACGGCTGTCGGCCAGGCCTTGCTGGCAGACAAGTTCATCGGCGCGGGCTTTGGCGATCATGGCGGCTCGGGGCGCGGCGGCGCGGAAAAAGGGGACGTGCCACAAAAGGCGGGGGCCTTATTTCTACAGGGACTTGGCGGCCCGCGCAAGAGCCGCCTGGCCTGAAAGGCGCGTTGCGGCCCGAATCGCCGCGGGCCTGAGACGTTCATCCTTGTGCCGGTTCCGTGAGAAATTCGGCTGTTCGTTCAGGCGGAGAGAAAAATCTTTCCTTGAGGAGGGGAAAGATTCACGGGCATATCGCACTTGCCAAAAGCGGCCGCAGGGGGTAAAGCTTCAGATTCCGCAAGAGGAGTATACCATGAAAGAAGGCATTCATCCCAAGGTTTACAAAGCCAAAATCACCTGCGCCTGCGGCTTCCAGGTGGAAGCGCTTTCCACCAGGGGCGAAAACGTCCATGTGGAAATTTGTTCCAACTGCCACCCGTTTTTCACGGGCAAGCAGCGCTTTGTGGACACGGCTGGCCGCATTGACCGCTTCCGCAAGAAGTACGCCAAGTTTGACAAATAGCGTTTCCCGGTCTTGCCGGCGGCCGGAAGCGGGCTCCCCGGGCTGTCCGGGGAGCTCTTCGTGGTTAACAAGGCAAGCCTCAAGGAAGCTGGTATGCACCGCATGCTGTACCCGGCCCTGACCGCGCTGGCCGCGCCCGTCCCGCCCGTCCTCCATGGCGCCGGAGCGCCGGCGGAATCCTGCGCGCGTCCTCCGGCGGAGGCCGCCACCCTGGGGGGGCAGGCCGTCATGGAAGGGATCATGATGCGCAACGGCCCGGTCTATGCGCTGGCTGTGCGCATGCCGGACGGCGACATCCTGGTCGAGCGGCGGCGCTGGTACAGCCTGGGCAGCGGGGCCGTATCGGGCAGGCCCTTTGTACGGGGCTTTCCCCTGCTGGTGGAAACCCTGGTCAACGGCATCCGGGCACTGAACCGTTCGGCGGAATTTGCCGCCCCGGAGCAGGCCGACAGGCCCGGCGGCGCGCAGCTGGTTCTGACGCTGCTCCTGTCCCTGGCCATGGCCGTGGGGCTCTTTGTGGCAGCGCCCCACCTGCTGGCCCTGGGGATGAAGGTTCTGGGCCTGGGCGGCGATTTGGAACGGCTTTCCTTTCACCTGTGGGATGGTTTTTTCAAGTTCGCCATTTTTCTGGGCTATATTGCCGCCATTTCCCTGGTGCCGGATATCCGCCGGGTTTTCCAGTATCACGGGGCCGAGCACAAGGTTATCCGCGCGTTCGAGCAGGGCGGGGATGTGTCGGCCCGGTCGGCCGCATCGTGCAGCCGTTTGCATCCGCGCTGCGGCACCACCTTTATGCTCTTTGTGCTGTCCGTGGCCATTGTGCTCCACGCTGTGCTGGTGCCGCTTTTTCTGTGGCTGTGGCAGCCGCAGGGCGCCTTTGCCCGGCACGCGGGCACGCTGCTCTTCAAGCTGGCGCTTATGGTGCCCATCAGCGCCGTGGCCTATGAGCTTATCCGCTGCGCCGCGCGTCTGGGCCCGTCGCTGTGGGGCCGCCTTTTGCGCGCGCCCGGGCTTGTGCTCCAGCTTTTGACCACGCGCGAGCCCGAACGCGAGCATCTGGAAGTTGCTCTGGTGGCCCTGCGCGAGGCCGTGAGCCCGGAGGCCGCCGCCCGCCTGCAAACCCCCTCCTATACCGTGCTGGAGTGACTATGCTCGCCAAGCTGGAAAATCTGGAAAAGCGCTACCTTGACCTGGAAGAACAGCTGGCCGCGCCGGATGTGTTCGACGATCAGGAGCGCTACCGCAAGATAGCCAAGGCCCATGCCGACCTGGAGCCCGTGGTCTCGCTTTTCCGCCGCTATCGCGATCTTCAGCGCCAGTATGCCGACAACAGGGATCTGCTGGAAGATGCGGATCATGACATCCGGGCCATGGCGCAGGAGGAGCTGCATCACCTGGACAGGGAAATGCCGGAAGTGGAGCAGGCCCTCAGGGTTTTGCTGCTGCCGCCCGATCCCCGGGACGAAAAGAATATTGTGCTGGAAATCCGGGCGGGCACCGGCGGGGAGGAAGCCGCCCTGTTCGGCGGCGACCTGTTCCGCATGTATTGCCGCTACGCGGAGCTCATGGGCTGGAAGGTGGAAATCATCAGCGAAAGCCCCACCGACAACGGCGGCTACAAGGAAGTCATCGCCCTTATTTCCGGCAGCCGGGTGTACAGTCATCTCAAATATGAATCCGGCACCCACCGCGTGCAGCGGGTGCCCGCCACCGAATCGCAGGGGCGCATCCACACCTCCGCCGCCACCGTGGCCGTCATGCCCGAGGCCGGGGACGTGGATGTGGACATCCGGCCCGAGGATTTGCGCATTGACGTCTACCGGGCTTCGGGCGCGGGGGGGCAGCACGTCAACAAGACCGAATCCGCCGTGCGCATTACCCATATTCCCACCGGGGTGGTGGTGACCTGCCAGGATGAAAAATCCCAGCACAAGAACAAGGCCCGGGCCATGAAGGTGCTGGCATCGCGCATTCTGGCCGCCGAGCAGGAACGCCTGCATTCCCAGGTGGCGGCGGATCGCAAGTCCCAGGTGGGCTCCGGCGACCGCTCCGAGCGTATCCGCACCTATAATTTCCCGCAGGGCAGGGTGACCGACCACCGCGTGAACCTGACTCTGTATTCGCTGGATCGCTTTATGGACGGAGAGCTGCAGGGCATGATCGACGCCCTGGCCGCCCGGGCCCAGGCCGAGGCCCTCAAGGCTGAAGCCCGGGACGCCTGAGGGATTGCCGCGTCTTCGTCCGCCCGCGCGCGGAGCAGGCGCGGAAAGCGGCTGTCACTGGCCTTCATCGGGCGGCGTGTCGAAACAGCGCAGATAGGCCTGGTAGCAGCGGCCCATGGGAGATTCGGGGTCAAGGCTCAGGCCGCCCAGCCGGGGCGGACGGGTCAGCTGCGGCAGCGGCGGCACGACCGTATCCGTGACGAGGTTCAGGGGCGTTTTGCCAAACAAAAGGTGAAGCTCCACCCGGTGAAAGAAGGGCTCGTCCATAAAGGCGTTGACCCGCTCCAGAATTTCCGGCGCGGCGTAGGTGAGTTCCTGAAGAACCAGATGATCCTCCCCGCCCACCAGCAGAAGGCCGTCGCGGTGGCCCAGCGGCTGCGCCAGCGGCGCGAGATCCGGCCCCATGACCATGGCCCAGTTTTTCCACAGCTGATCGAGACGGGCAGCCCGCGCGTCCTGTCCCCTGGACGACAGCCAGGCCGTGAGGGCCTCACTGAGGGGCAGCGGAGCGGCCTGCCGGCGTATGGGCCCGCGGGCGCGGGAAAAACGGCGATATCTGGACATGGGGATTTTCCTTGTCTGTCCATAGCGTATTTTGGCTGACCCGTACAGGGGCCGTGGACATCCGGCCGGGCCGCGCCGGCCGCGCGCCGGCATGGCTCTTTCTTCCGCCCATCGCTCCCGCATCGCGCGATCCTGCCGCCCCGCATTGCCCCTGTCTGCCGCAGCTCCATGGCGTTACCGGCGGACAGGCCGCCTTGAGGCGCCGGCGCATCGGCAGCCGGCCCGGATGAAAGGGATAGTATGCTGATATAATTAAAAAAAAGAAAAAATAGAGAAAAAAGCCGCGGCCCGTGATACTATTTCGTCCACATTCCCAAGATGTTAAACCATGTTATGCGGTTTTTCGGGGTATGGATTTTTGCCCCACGCACAGCTATACTGAAAATCCGGGCCATGGGGCGCATGCATGCCCCCTGGCCGCCGGTTCGCGCGCCGGCGCTTCCCTTTTTTGAAAGAACGCCTATGCTTGCCCCTGCCGGGGCGTGGGAATGCAGTTATGATCACCATGCCTGACACTTTGCCGAGTCCCGCTCTGTCCTCCAACGCGGAAAAGGTTCTGTCCAAGCGTTATTACCTCAAGGGCCCTGACGGAAAAGTCCTGGAGGATGGCCGCGCCCTGTTCTGGAGGGTGTCTTCGGCCATTGCCCAGCAGGAGGTCAAGTACGACGCCTCCACCTGGAAGGAAGCCGACCTGGCCCGCGCCTTTTATGACATGCTCAGCCAGGGCATTTTTTTGCCCAATTCGCCCACGCTGATGAATGCCGGGAGCGAGCTGGGGCAGCTTTCGGCCTGCTTTGTCCTGCCGGTGGGCGATTCCATTGAGGAGATTTTTGACGCCGTCAAATACGCGGCCATGATCCACAAGTCCGGCGGCGGCACGGGCTTTTCCTTTTCGCGCCTGCGCTCCAAGGATTCGCGCGTGGGCTCCACGGGCGGCGTTGCCTCCGGCCCGGTGTCCTTCCTGCGCATTTTCAATACCGCCACCGAGCAGATCAAGCAGGGCGGCACCCGGCGCGGCGCCAACATGGGCATTTTGCGGGTTGATCATCCCGACATCCTCGACTTTATCCGCGCCAAGGAAAAGGAAGGAGAATTCAACAACTTCAACCTGTCCGTGGGCCTGACCGAAGCCTTTATGGAAGCCGTGGACGCCGATGCCGAGTACCCCTTGCTCGATCCGCACAGCAAGGAGGAATGCGGCCGCCTCAAGGCCCGGGAGGTCTTTGATTTGCTGGTTCAGAAGGCCTGGGCCAGCGGAGATCCGGGCATTGTTTTTCTGGATCGCATCAACCGCGACAATCCCACGCCCGCCCAGGGCGAGATCGAGTCCACCAACCCCTGCGGCGAGCAGCCGCTTTTGCCCTATGAGGCGTGCAACCTGGGTTCCATCAATCTGGCCCGCTTTGTACGGCCGGCGCGCCTTGTGGAGCAGGCCGCCCGCGAGGCTGTGGACTGGCAGAACCTGCGCCGCGTCATTCATCTGGCCGTGCGCTTTCTGGACAATGTCATCGACGCCTCGCGTTTCCCGCTGGATCTGATCACCGAGCGGGTGCGCAGCAACCGCAAGATCGGGCTGGGCGTCATGGGTTGGGCTGACATGCTTTTTCAGCTGGGTGTGGCCTATAACAGTCAGGAGTCGCTGGATCTGGCCGAAGAGGTCATGCGCTTTGTGCAGGAAGAAGGCCGGGCGGCCTCCGTGCAGCTGGCCAGGGAGCGTGGCGCCTTCCCCGCCTTTGCCGGCTCGCAGCTCGCCGCCAGGGGTATGGAACCCCAGCGCAACGCCACCATTACCACCATCGCGCCCACGGGCACCCTGTCCATCATTGGCGGCTGCTCGTCCGGGGTGGAGCCTATTTTTGCCCTGTGCTTCGCGCGCAACGTCATGGACGGCGAGCGTCTGGTGGAAGTGAATCCCTATTTCGAGGAGGCGCTGCGCTCCACCAATGACCACAGCCCCGAGCTCATGGAGGCGGTGGCCGCGTCCGGCAGCATCCAGGACATGGATTTTCTGCCCGCCGAACTGCGCCGCGTATTCGTCACCGCCATGGACATTTCGGCGGAGGCTCACCTGCGCATGCAGGCAGCCTTCCAGAAGTACACGGACAACGCCGTGTCCAAGACGGTCAATCTGCCAAACAGCGCCACGGTGCAGGATATCGAGCGCATTTACCGCCTGGCCTATGAGCTGGGATGCAAGGGCGTGACCGTGTACCGCGACGGCTGCAAGTCCGTGCAGGTGCTGACCACCGGCGGGGCGGGGCAGAAGCCCCAGCCGGGCAAGGCGTCTGTGGTGCGGCAGCGGCCCGACATGGTGGCCGGCTTTACCCAGAAGGTGCAGACCGGCCTTGGCGTGTTGTACCTGACGGTCAACGAGGTGGACGGCCAGCCCTTTGAGGTGTTCGCCACCATCGGCAAGTCCGGCCGTTCCATCACGGCCAAGGCCGAGGCCATCGGCCGCCTGGTTTCCCTGTGTTTCCGCTCCGGTGTGGCCGTGCGCGATGTGGTGGCCCAGCTCAAGGGCATAGGCGGAGAGCACCCGGTGTTTCAGAAGAAGGGAATTTTGCTGTCCATCCCCGATGCCATCGCCTGGGTGCTGGAAAATCGCTATCTCAAGGGCTCCCAGCCCGTGGTCGCGGGCTCCGGCCAGGATCTTCAGCATCCCCGCTGCCCCGAGTGCGGCGGCGAGCTTCTGTTCCAGGAAGGCTGCCACATCTGCCAGCATTGCGGCTACAGTCGCTGCGGCTAGCGGCGGCCCCTGCCGGCGGGGCCGGAACAGAAAAGCCCCCGGCACGGAAAAATCAGCGTTGCTTTTGTGTGTGGTACATCCCCCGCGCCAGCGGGGGATGTTTCTGATGTTTCTGCACGCCGGAAAGCCCGCGGCGGGCGCGTGTGTTGCGGAAGACCGGCCCAATATGGCCCAATATGCCCCGGGCAGGAACACCTGCGGACAGAATGCGAAAGCCGTGAGAGCCGCTATTTGCCCGCGCCGCAGCACTTTTTGTATTTTTTGCCGCTGCCGCAGGGGCAGGGGTCGTTGCGGCCCACCTTGGGCTGTTCGGACGTGATCTGGTGCGGGGATGCCTGCGTCCGCCCCACGGGCGCGCTGGCCGCGGGGTTTTCCCTGTGCCGGAAGGCGGAGGGTGTGGCCGGATCGGGCGCGGGAGGGGCGGCATTCAGGCCGGCGCCCTGAGCATCGGCCGGGGCGGCCGCGCCAGCTTCCGGCCCGGCCGATGCCTCGGAGTCCGCTTCGGCCGGAGAGGGCTGCGGCTGCACGCGCACTCTGGTCAGGGCGCGCAGGGCGCCTTCGCGAATGCGGAACACCAGCTCCTGGAACATTTCAAAGCCTTCCCGCTTGTATTCCAGCTTGGGGTCGCGCTGACCGTAGCCGCGCAGCCCTATGCCCTCGCGCAGGTGATCCATGCTGCGCAAATGGTCTTTCCAGTTGCGATCCAGCTCTTCCAGCAGAAAATAGCGCAGCACATCCTCATAGATGGGGCCGGCCTCTTCGCGCAGGGTGGCGAAAATGTCCTTCACGGCCTCGCGCGCGGCGTCCTTTGAGGGCGCTTCCGCATCGGGCGTGAGATCGGGCATGACGCGGGCCAGATTGAGCACATCGAGCAGCCGGGCGATGAGCTGGGCGCTGGTTGCGCTGTCGGGCGCATGCCTGGCCCCTTCCAGCGGGGCGTACATGTCGTCCAGCACCTCGTCCAGAAATTCGTCCAGCACCGGTTCAATGGCGGGCTGCATCATGAGATCGCGGCGCAGGCCGTAAATGACCTCGCGCTGCTGGTTCATGACGTTGTCATAGTCAAGCAGGGTTTTGCGGATTTCAAAGTTATGGCCTTCCACCCGTTTTTGGGCGTTTTCAATGGCCCTGGACACCATTTTGTTTTCAATGGGCTCGCCCTCGGTCATGCCCAGTTTTTCCATCAGGCCGGAAATGCGCTCCGACCCGAAAATACGCATCAGGTTATCTTCCAGCGACAGGTAAAAGCGCGACGAGCCCGGGTCGCCCTGACGGCCGGAGCGGCCGCGCAGCTGGTTGTCAATGCGGCGGCTTTCGTGGCGCTCGGTACCGAGGATGTGCAGGCCGCCCAGCTCCTGCACGCCTTCGCCGAGCACAATGTCCGTGCCGCGGCCGGCCATGTTGGTGGCGATGGTCACCCGGCCCGCCTGCCCGGCCTGGGCCACAATTTCGGCTTCCTGCGCGTGGTGCTTGGCGTTGAGCACATTGTGCGGAACCCCCGCTTTTTTGAGCATGGAGGACAGAAGTTCCGAGGTCTCGATGGAAATGGTGCCCACCAGCACGGGCTGGCCCTTGGCGTGCAGCTCGCGGATGGCCTGGATGATGGCGTGGTATTTTTCGCGCTGCGTGCGGTAGATGAGATCCGGGTAATCTTTTCGGATCATGGGTTTGTTGGTGGGCACGGTTATGGTTTCCAGCCCGTATATCTGGGTAAATTCCACGGCCTCGGTCTGGGCCGTGCCGGTCATGCCCGACAGCTTGTCGTACATGCGAAAATAATTTTGGAAGGTGATGCTGGCGAGCGTCTGGTTTTCGGCCTCGATTCGGACATGTTCCTTGGCTTCCAGGGCCTGATGCAGCCCGTCGCCGAAGCGGCGGCCCGGCATGAGCCGGCCGGTGAACTCGTCCACAATGACCACCTTGCCCTCTTCGTTCACGATGTAGTCCACATCGCGCCGGTAGGCGTGGTGGGCCCGCAGGGACTGAAGAATATGATGCTGCAGGGTGATGCTGGCCGGGTCAAACAGGTTGTCCACGCTGAGGATGCGTTCGCACTGGGCCACGCCCTCCTCGGTGAGCATGGCGGTACGGCCCTTTTCATCCACGGTGAAGTGAACCTGGGGTTGCAGGCGGCGTACCACGTCGTCCATCTGGCGGTACAGACCGGTGGATTCGTCGCTGGCTCCGGAAATGATCAGCGGGGTTCGGGCCTCGTCGATGAGGATGGAGTCCACTTCGTCCACAATGGCGAAATGGTGCCCGCGCTGCACCAGCTGGCTGGCGTAGAACTTCATGTTGTCGCGCAGATAGTCGAAGCCGAATTCATTGTTGGTGCCGTAGGTGATGTCGGCGTCATAGGCTTCCTTGCGCTCGTCGTCGGACAGGCCGTGGACAATGACGCCCGTGCGCAGGCCCAGGGCGCTGTAGAGCTGCCCCATCCATTCGGCGTCGCGGCGGGCCAGGTAGTCGTTGACCGTGACCACATGCACGCCCTTGCCGGACAGGGCGTTGAGCACCACGGGCAGGGTGGCCACCAGGGTCTTGCCTTCGCCGGTTTTCATTTCGGCAATTTTGCCCTCATGGAGAACCATGCCCCCCAGAAGCTGCACGTCATAGTGGCGCATGCCCAGCACGCGGCGCGACGCCTCGCGCACCAGGGCGAAGACCGGGGGCAGAAGCTCGTCGGGGGAGCGGCCGTTCTGGATTTCTTCGCGGTACCGGGCCAGGCGCGGGGCCAGCTGGTCGTCGGCTAGTTCTTCCATTTCCGGGCCGAATTCGTTGCACCGCCTCAGCGCGGGACGCAGGGATTTCAGATAGCGCTCGTTGCGCGTGCCGAATATTTTACCGAACAGAAGCGAGATCATGGGTCTCTCCATCGTCAGAATGCGAAGTTTTTATCATACGTTATAGAGGATCGTTTGGCAAACGCGGGCAGAACCCGGAGCCGGAGCGGCGCGGGCGGAGGGCCGTTTGGCGCGCGGGAGCGTGCGGCTTGCGTTACCCAAGGCGGAAGCTTTCCCCCAGGTAGACGGAGCGGGCCTGTTCGTCGTCCACAATTTCGTCGGGGGTGCCGGTGAGGATGAGCCGCCCCTGGAACATGAGGGACGCGCGGTCGCAGATGCTCAGCGTTTCGCGCACGTTGTGGTCGGAAATCAGCACGCCGATGCCGCGTTCCTTAAGGCTGCGGATAAGCTGCTGAATGTCGCCCACGGCCAGGGGGTCAATGCCCGCGAAAGGCTCGTCCAGCAGCACAAACAGCGGGTCGCGGATGAGGCAGCGGGCTATTTCCAGGCGGCGGCGCTCCCCCCCGGACAGATACGAGGCGTAGGAGTCCGCCAGGCGGGTCAGCCCGAACTCTTCCATCAGAAGATCGGCGCGGGCCCGCTGGGCCGCGCGATCCAGCCCCGCATGCTCCAGGATGATTTGCAGGTTCTGGCGCACGGTCAGGCGGCGGAAGACCGAGCTTTCCTGCGGCAGGTAGCTGAGGCCGACGCGCGCCCGGCGGTACAGGGGCCAGGCGCCTATGTCGCGGCCGTCCAGCAGCACCTTGCCGGAGCTGGGCTTGATGATGCCCGTCAGCATGTAGAATGTGGTGGTCTTGCCCGCCCCGTTGGGGCCGAGCAGGCCCACAATCTCCCCCTGGTTCATGGACAGGCTGACCTCATGCACCACTTCCCTGGCGCCGAAGCGCTTGCACAGTTTTTCCCCGGCAAGGGTGGCCTTCATGTCAGCGTCTCCGTGGACTGGAGCCGCCGCTGGAGCTGAAGACCGCCTGCACCCGCTTCTGGGGGCCGCCGTCCACTTCGCTGCGGTTTTCGTTCATGTAGTAGCGGATGCGTTCGCCGCTGATGGAGCTTTCTCCGTCACGGACAACGGGGTCGCCCTCCAGCACCAGCAGGCCCGTGTCCACGGTGTAGGTGGCCTTCTGGGCTGTGCCGGTCTGGGTATTGTAGGTGAAGCGCACATTTTTTTCGGCCACAATGTGGTCAAGGTCGCCCGTGTCCGGGCTTGGCTCCGCCTGATTTTTCTGCGTCCCGCCCTTCGGGGTATCCGCCTTTTTGAGATACAGGGTAAGCACGGCGGACCAGAGGCGGAAATCCTCGCGCTCCACTTCCACATTTCCCTGGAACACCACGGTATTGGCGTTGGTGTCATACGTCATGGAGTCCGAGATAATATGGATGGGCAGATCCTTGCCCGCCTTGGGGGCGGCCTGGGCCGCGGGCGTCGTCAGGCCGGACAGAACGAGGCCGGTCAGCAGAGCGGACACAAAGACATGTTTCACCGGGCTGTCTCCCTGTGGGCGTTGGACGGGGCGGATTCCGGCGGGGATGCGCCGTCAGGGGCCGGGCCGCCTTCCGGGGCATCCCCGGGCGTGGCCGCCGAAGGCCGCGGCTTGTCGGAGCGCGGCGTCCACACCACGTCCACCCCGTGTTCTCCGTCCAGAATATTCGTTGCGAGGTTCCAGCGCAAGCTGCCCGCGGTGCCGGCCAGTGTCGGGCCATCCAGCCTTGCGCCGTCCGGGAAGAGCAGAATGCGGGTGTCGTTGCGGAAGATGGCCACGGAACCGGTCAGCACCTCATCCTGATATTCGGCGCGCACCTTGCCTTCCATGGTCAGCAGGCTGTTGTTGTTTTCTATCCGGCCGCTTTCGGCCGTAACCTCCACCTGGCGCGGCGGACTGCCGCCCTTGTCCGGATCGCCCACAGCATAGCGAACCACCGGGGAATTCACCTGAACCAGGCCCGATTCCTGGCGCAGGGTGGCCCAGTCCGCATCCAGAGTCCACGATTCGTGTCCGGCTTCGCCCTGCGCCAGACGCACGCCGCGCACAGCCAGATCAATGGCTTCCTCCAGACCGTCGGGCGGGTTGTGCAGAAGCTCGTCCAGATCGGCGGATTTGACGACTTCGCTGAGCCTGTTCAGGGTCTGCCGGGCCCGCCAGCCCTGCCACGCCAGATAGCCCCCCCCCGCGACGGCGGCGAGGAGAAGCGCAATCAGCAGGCGGACGAGGGACTTATTCATGCCTTTTTACGGGCTCCGGCCGGCAGCGTGGTCCACAGTGCGGCGGGCTTCAGCCCGTCCTGGCGGGCGTTCAGCAAAAATTCCACGGCTTCGCGCACGGCGCCCCGGCCTCCCGGGGCCGCGGTCACATACAGGGCTTCGTCCCTCACGTCAGGCGCCGCGTCGGCCACGGCCAGAGGCATGCCCACGGTCCGCAGGGGATCAAGGTCGATCCAGTCGTCACCCATATAGGCCATCTGATCAAAGCCCAGGCCCAGGCGGCGGCGGATTTCGTCCAGAACGGGCAGTTTGGCTTCATGCCCGGGGTGGTATTCCGTCACGCCCAGCTGGGTCATGCGGGCGCGCACGCAGGGATCGTCGCGGCCGGTGATGATGCCGATGCCCAGTCCCGCGCGCAGCGCGGTCTTGATGCCAATGCCGTCGCGGGCGTAAAAGGCCTTGGAGGCCGTGCCGCTTGCGTCAAAATACAGCCTGCCGTCGGTGCACACCCCGTCCACGTCCAGCACCAGAAAGCGCACCCTGGCGGCCGCTTCCGCGGCGCCGGGGCGGCATAGGGCTCCGGGCGGGACGGCGCCGGGGATGCCGCCGGGCATGTCGAGTTCAGCGGACATGGGGCACGCTCCACAGGGCCTTCAGCTCGGTCAGAAGTCCGGGCAGCTTGTCCAGGGGCCAGCTGTTGGGGCCGTCGCACAAGGCCTTGTCCGGATCGGGGTGGGTTTCCATAAAAATGCCGTTGACGCCGGCCGCCGCCGCCGCGCGGGCCAGTACGGGCACAAACTGGCGCTGCCCGCCGGACGAGGAACCCCGCCCCCCGGGCAGCTGCACGGAGTGGGTGGCGTCGAACACCACGGGCACTCCCATCTCCTGCATGATGGGCAGCGAGCGGTAATCCACCACCAGATTGTTGTACCCGAAGCTGGCCCCGCGCTCGGTGAGCAGAATGCGCGGGTTGCCCGCCTTTTCGAGTTTGTCCTTGACCGGGCCCATGTCCCACGGGGCCAGAAACTGGCCCTTTTTGACGTTGATGATGGCGGAGCTTTCCGCCGCGGCCAGCAGAAGATCGGTCTGCCGGCAGAGAAAGGCCGGTATTTGCAGGATGTCGGCCACCTCGGCCACTGGGGCGGCCTGATCGGGCAGATGGATGTCCGTGACTATGGGCAGGCCCGTGGCTTCCTTGATGCGGGCCAGCCAGTCCAGGCCCCGGCTCAGGCCCGGCCCCCGGAAGCTCTGGCCCGAGGTGCGGTTGGCCTTGTCCCACGAGCTTTTGAACACCGCTGTCAGACCCGCGGCGGAGGCGGCCTCCTTCACGGCGTGGGCCGTGTCCAGGGCCAGGGCGTAATCTTCCAGGGCGCAGGGGCCGGCCAGAATGAAGTGCTCACCGCAGAGCCTGTCATACAGGGAAAATGTGGCGGATGAACGTTCCATAGCGATCCTTCAAAAACAGTCCTCGGCCGCGGGCCGCTCCCGCGGACGCTCAGCTTTTTGCCCCGTCTTCGCCCGCCTGCGCGGCGGCCGCGCGGATAAATTCGCGAAACAGCGGATGGGCGTGCATGGGGCCGGACTTGAACTCGGGGTGGAACTGGCAGCCCAGAAACCAGGGATGATCCGGCAGCTCCACCATTTCCACCAGGCTCCCGTCGGGCGAGGTGCCGCTGAACACCATGCCGTGCTTGCCCAGAAGTTCCTTGTAGGCGTTGTTGAATTCGTAGCGGTGGCGGTGGCGTTCGGAAATGTTCGCCGTGCGGTAGGCGCCGTGGGCGCGGGTACCGGGCGCCACCACGCAGGGGTAGGCCCCCAGGCGCATGGTGCCGCCCTTGTTGCTGCCTTCGTCGCGGGTTTCCATGGCCTGCTTGCGAAAGTCGAACCATTCGGTCATCAGGTAGATGAGCCTGTCGGGACTTTTGGGGTCAAACTCCTCGGAATTGGCCTTGGTCAGGCCCGCCACATGGCGCGCGAACTCAATGACCGCGCACTGCATTCCCAGACAGATGCCGAAGAAGGGAATGGCGTTTTCGCGCGCGTAGCGGATGGCTTCTATTTTACCCTCCACGCCCCGGTAGCCGAAGCCGCCCGGCACAAGAATGCCGTGACAGTCGCGGAAGTGCCCGGCCGCGTTATCCGCCGTGATCTCTTCGGAATTGACGTAGCGCAGCTCCACGGACACATGGTTGGCCACCCCGGCGTGCACCAGAGCCTCATGCAGGCTCTTGTAGGCCTCTTTCAGATCCACATATTTGCCCACAATGGCGATGATCACCCGGCCCCCGGGGTGATCAAAGTCGTAGATAAGCTGGCGCCAGGCCGTCAGATCCGCGTTGCGCGCGGGCAGGCGCAGCATGATGGCCACTTTCTGGTCAAAGCCCTCGTCATAGAATTTGAGCGGCACCTCATAGACGTTTTTCACGTCCACGGACGAGAATACCGCGTCTTCGTCCACGTTGCAGAACAGGGCGATTTTTCGCTTGACGTCGGCGGGTATGGGCGCTTCGCAGCGGCACAGGATAATATCGGGCTGAATGCCGATGGACAGAAGCTCCTTGACGCTGTGCTGGGTGGGCTTGGTCTTGTGTTCGCCCGCCGAGCGCAGATAGGGCACCAGGGTCAGGTGGATGTTCAGGCAGTTGTCGCGGCCCAGCTCGGAGCGCAGCTGGCGCATGGCCTCGAGAAAGGGCAGCCCCTCGATGTCGCCCACCGTGCCGCCTATTTCGATAATGGCCACATCGGGCGGGTTGTCGGCCTCGGCCAGGCTGCGCACGGTGCGTTTGATTTCGTCGGTAATGTGGGGAATGACCTGCACCGTGCCGCCCAGGTAGTCGCCCCGGCGTTCCTTGTTGATCACGTTGAAATAAATGCGGCCCGAGGTGGTGTTGTTCTTCTGCGACATGGGCACGCCGAGATAGCGCTCGTAATGCCCGAGATCCAGGTCGGTTTCCGCGCCGTCGTCAGTGACAAACACCTCGCCGTGCTGAAACGGGTTCATGGTGCCGGGGTCAACGTTGATGTAGGGGTCGAGCTTCTGAATGGTGACGGACAGGCCCCTGGCCTTGAGCAGCGCCCCCAGCGAGGCCGCGGCCAGCCCTTTGCCGAGGGAGGAAAGCACGCCGCCGGTAACAAAAATATACTTGGTTTTCATGCAAAGCCCCGTGGGTATCGAAGTGGGCGCCATTCGGCGAAAGGCACAAGGAAAGAATGGGATCTTCTGCCATAAACGCTGAGACAAGACACCCCATTGACGTATCATGTCTTCCCCACCTATACTGTATCCCCTCCGTAAAAGGAAGAGGGCTTTGCATCCGGACGCATTCATCCTTTACGGGAAAGACACTTTCTATCTTCTTGAATTATCAAGAATTTTTTTTGAGCTCATCGCAAAGCCGAAGCTTTCCTTCCTCCGGACGCGGCGAGCAGGCCTGCCGCGGCGGGAAAACAAGGAGCGATCATGGCCAAGGTTCATGTTCTGGTATTCACCGGCTACGGCATCAACAGCCATGAAGAAAGCGCTCATGCCGCCCGCCTGGCCGGGGCCGACCGCGCGGATCTGGTTCATTTTGCCGATGTGGTTGCGGGCGATGCGCGCCTGGACAAGTATCAGATGCTGGTCTTCCCCGGCGGCTTTCTTGACGGCGACGATCTGGGCGCGGCCCAGGCGGCGGCCCAGCGCTGGCGGCACATGCGCGACGCGGCGGGTGTGCCCATGATTGAGCATCTGCGCCGCTTTCTCGACGAAGGCAAGCTCATTATCGGCATTTGCAACGGCTTTCAGCTGCTGGTCAAGCTGGGTATCCTGCCCGCCCTGGACGGCCGCCGCTTTGAGCGTCAGGTGTCGCTGACCTGCAACGCCTCGGCCCGCTATGAAGACCGCTGGGTGCGCGTGGCCGCCGATCCTCTGTGCCCCTGTGTGTTCACCAGGGGCGTCGGCAATCTGACTATGCCCGTGCGCCATGGTGAAGGGCGCCTGGTCAGCCGGGACGACGCCACCCTGGATCGTCTGGAGGCCGAGCATCTGGTGGCCTTGCGCTATGTGGATCCGGCAACGGGCGAGGCTGCCGGGGAGTATCCGGCCAACCCCAATGGCTCGCCGCGGGCCATTGCCGGGCTGACCGACCCCGCGGGGCATGTGCTCGGCCTCATGCCGCACCCCGAAGCGTTCAATCACGCCACCAATGCCCCGCGCTGGACGCGCGGCGATTATGAAATGCCCGGCACGGTGCT
This sequence comes from Desulfovibrionaceae bacterium, assembly GCA_022510785.1. Lineage (GTDB taxonomy): Bacteria > Desulfobacterota > Desulfovibrionia > Desulfovibrionales > Desulfovibrionaceae > Mailhella. The sequence continues at coordinate 69,463 of JAFLSV010000009.1, forward strand.
GTTTGAAAACGCGGTACGCTACCTGCGCTGACGCCGTGTCGCCGGGGCGGCCCGCGCGTTGGCAAGGTCTTTGCAAAGATTGGGTGGAAGCGTGATGCGCGGCGCATGTGCGTCGAAAAAATGACGCGGATGACAGCGGCGCTGTTTGTCAAGGAGTGGCCGGTATGGAGCTTAAGGGCACGGAAAAAATCGCCGTTCTGCTGTTGGCACTGGGCGATAAATTTACGGCGGACGTCTTCAAGCGCATGGATCGCCGTGAGATAACCAGCATTTCCAAGGCCATTGTGGAACTGGACCCCGTGCCCAAGGAAACTGTGGAAGAGGTGCTGCGCGAGTTCCATTCCTCGCTGGTGGCGGGCATGGACGTGGTGGCCGGCGGCCAGGACGCGGCCAAGCGCGTGCTTATGGCCAACCTGGACGGCGAAACCGCCAAATACATCATGGACGTCCTCAACCTTGAGGTGGGCCCCGTGCCGTTCCGCGAGCTGGAGCGCGTGAGCCCCCGCCTTCTGGCCCAGCTTTTGCGCAGCGAACACCCGCAGACCCTGGCCCTTATTCTGGGGCACCTCAAGCCGGATCAGGCCGCCGAGATGCTGACCATGCTCCCCGCCGGCGTGCGGGCCGAAGTGCTCATGCGCCTGGCCAAGCTGGAATCCGTGCCCGAAGACATGCTTCTGGAGGTGGACAGGGTGTTGCAAAGCCAGCTCATCGCCATGGGCGGCAAGGAAGGCAAGAAGGTGGGCGGCGTGCAGTCCGTGGCCGAAATCCTCAACCAGGTGGATCGCGCCACGGAAGAGGAAGTGCTGTCCGAAATCGAGGAAGAATCGACCCAGATGGCCGAAGACATCCGCAACCTCATGTTTGTGTTCGAGGACTGCAAGCTGCTGGACGACCGCGGCATGCGCGAGCTGCTCAAGGAAATCTCCAACGACGATCTCACCCTGGCCCTGCGCGGCGCGTCCGACGATTTGAAGGAGCGCTTCTTCAAGAACATGTCGGAGCGCGCGGGCAACATGATCAAGGAAGAACTGGAATTCATGGGCCCGGCCCGTCTGTCCGAGGTGGAAGGAGCCCAGCAGAACATTGTCAAGGTGGTGCGGCGTCTGGAACAGGGCGGCAAAATTGTGATTTCACGCGGCGGTGGCGGCGATGTCCTCGTCTGATGGAGAATCCCGCTTCGGCACCATTTTCATGGGGCCCACCGAGGATCGCGAGATCACGCTGGAACGCCTGCGCGATGTGACCCACCGCGATATCGTCTGGAACGGGCAGATCGAGGCGGAATACCTGGATCGGGTCAAGGCCAGGGCCACGGAGCGCGTGCGCGCTCTGCTGCTCCAGGCCCGCAAGCGCGGCGACGATATTCTGCGCGAGGCGGAGACCAGGGCGGAAGCGCTGCGCGCCGAGGCCGAGGCCTTGCGGGCCGAAGCCGAGCAAACCCGGAACAGTCTGGTGGGCGAGGCCCAGGGTCTGCGGGACGAGGCCGCCGCCCTGCGCGACGCGGCCCGTTCCGAAGGCTACCAGGAGGGCCGTTCCAAAGCCGAGGAAGAGCTTGCCGAAACCCGGCGGGGCCTGGCTGAGACCACGGCTGTCGTTCTTCTGGGCATTCATGAGCAATGCGGGCATATTTACGAGGCCTGGCGCGACGATTTGGCCGCGCTGCTGCGCGAGGCCGTGGAAAAGGGCACCTCGCTCGTGGTGGACAGGGAGCGGGCCGCCCTGCTTGAGGAGCTTCTGGATCGCAGCATGCGGGCGCTTCTGGACAGACGCCGCCTGATCGTGCGGGTCAATCCCGTGGACGCGGCTCTGGTGACGGACATGCTGGCTGACGCCAGGCGCGGCGGCCCGCATGTGGAAAGCTGGGAACTGTCCACCGACAGCGGCCTGGAGCCCGGCAGCCTGGTGGTGGAAAGCGAATCCGGCCTGGTGAATAACAGCCGCGGGGTGCGCCGCTCTGTGGTGGATGAGGTGCTGGAACACCTTTCCCTGCCCGCCGGGCAGGCCGACGAGGAAGCTCACGAGGCGTTCACGCAAACCCTGGTGCGGGAAATGCGCGCTCATGGCGTGGATCTTCAGGAAGAGGGGCCGGAGGCCGGGCAGGCCGAAGAGGGTGAAGCGGCCCCGATGCCCGGGAACATGGCGGCATCCATGCCGCCTCAGGCTCCCCCCCAGGCTCCGCCAAAGGCTGCGCCCGAAGCTTCCCCCCAGGCTTCCCCGAAAGCTCCTGCCGGCACTCCCGTCCAGGCGCCCCAGAAAACCGCGCGGAAAGCGCCTCAAAAAACGCCGGCCCAGGCGCCTGCGGATATGTCCGCCTCTCCCGGCGCTCCGTCTCCGGCTTCTGCCCCCGCCGCGGCTTCCGGCAAGGGCTCCGGCAAAGCTTCTGCTGAAGTTTCTGGCGACGCCTCCGGGGCCGTACCTCCCGCTGTGGCCGTCGCGCAGAACGCGAAATCCGCCCCCGCGCCGGAGGCTCCGGCCGCGCCGCAGCCGCCCCGCGCGCCCGCGCCCGGGCCAGACCCCGCTCCTCAACCCGCGCCGCCGTCCACAGCGGCTGACCCCGCGCAACCCGCGCCCGACGCGCACGCCCTGTCCGAGGCCGAGGCGCGGGACATGGTCCAGGAATTTCTGGGCGCGGACGGAAAAGCCCCCCCACCCGATCCCTCCGCTCCGGGTGCCCAGCCCGGCGGGGAAGGCCTGCCCCCTGATGTGGCCGATGAGCTCTTGGCCGACATGGGCTTTGGGCCGGACAGCCACAAGGCGGGCGCCGCGCCCGAAAAGGCCTGAGCGCCGGGAGAGCGTATGGGATTTGATCCGCGCGCCTGTCTGGATTTGCTGAAAAAGGCCGAGCCCATGCAGTCCTTCGGCAAGGTCAACAAGGTGGTGGGCCTGGTGGCCGAGGCCGGGGGCATCAGCGCCTCCCTGGGCGCGGTGTGCCACATTTTGCCCGACGACGGCGGGGAACCCATTGCGGCCGAAGTGGTGGGCTTTCGCGACGGCAATCTGCTGTTCATGCCCTATGGCGAAATGCGCGGGGTGCGGCCGGGCAGCCTGATCCGTAATTCCAGCCTGCCGCCGGTTTTTCCGGTGGGGCCCGGCTTGCTGGGCCGGGCCTTTGACGCCTTCGGAAATCCCCTGGACAAGGGCGAGCCCATCGTCCCCGAGGCCATGGTTCCCCTGTATGCCGCGCCGCCCGCGCCGCTCGAGCGCCCGCGCATTGTGGATCCCCTGGATGTGGGGGTGCGCGCCGTCAATTCCCTGCTGACCCTGGGCAAGGGCCAGCGTGTGGGCATCATGGCCGGCTCCGGGGTGGGCAAGTCCACCCTTATGGGCATGATGGCCCGCTACACCGCCGCCGATGTCAACGTCATGGGCCTTATCGGCGAGCGCGGGCGCGAAGTGCTGGAATTTATGGAAAAGGATCTGGGCCCGGAAGGCATGGCCCGATCCGTGGTCATTGTGGCAACGTCCGATCAGTCCTCGCTGGTGCGCATGCGCGCCGCCTACGCGGCCACGGCCGTGGCGGAATATTTCCGCGATCAGGGCAAGGACGTGCTCCTCATGATGGATTCCGTGACCCGCTTTGCCATGGCCTCGCGCGAAGTGGGGCTGGCCACGGGCGAGCCGCCCACCACCAAGGGCTATACGCCGTCCGTATTCGCCCAGCTGCCGCGTCTTCTGGAACGGGCGGGCCGCTCGGATCGGGGCACCATCACCGGCATTTATACCGTGCTGGTGGACGGCGACGACTTCAACGAACCCGTGGCCGACTCCGTGCGCTCCATTCTGGACGGCCACATCGTGCTCACCCGGGCCCTGGCCGACCAGGGGCATTTTCCGGCCATTGACGTGCTGCGTTCCATCAGCCGCCTGCGCAACGACATCGTGGCCGGGGAAGTGGTCGAGGCGGGCCGCGTGGTCACCGGGCTCATGGCCACCTACAAGCAGGTGGAGGACATGATCAATATCGGCGCGTATGCCCAGGGCTCCAACCCCGAAATTGACGCCGCCATCCGCATGCGCGATCCCACCGAGGCCTTTTTGCGCCAGAATGTGGGCGACCGTGAAAATCTTGTGGATTCCTTTACCAAACTGCTCCAGCTGGCAACCAAAGCCCAGGCCTGACGCGCCTTTTGGGGCGGTTCAGCCCAAGTGCCGACCATGTGTACCGTGGTTGTTCTCGAGTGTGGGCGCTACTGCCTTTTTTCAGAGTCAATTTGTGAAGCCAGTCTTTGCACCAAACATCGCGTATTCCTGATCCGGATACGCGATATTTTTGTAAGGAGAAAACCTCCCGTTAGGCGGGAGGTTCAAAAAAATTTAAAGTTTTGAGCATGTAAGAAAAACTCCTTTTGATTTGTTAGGATTGACTCGC